>NZ_LT827010.1:7746722-8493444 GCF_900119315.1 Actinoplanes sp. SE50/110
CAGCAGGGTGTCCAGACGGTGGTGGACGTCGTCGATGGTGGCGTGCAGGTCGCCGAGCTCGGCGAAGCGGGCCGGGACGGTGCGGATGGTGAACTCGCGCGGCTGGACGCCGGCGATCTCGTCCCAGGTGATCGGGGTGGAGACGGTGGCCTCCGGGACGCCGCGGACCGAGTAGGCGCTGGCGATGGTGTGGTCGCGGGCGTTCTGGTTGTAGTCGATGAACAGCGCCGACGGGTCGCGGTCCTTGCGCCACCAGGTGGTGGTGACGTCCCGCGGGGCGCGGCGCTCGACCTCGCGGGCGAAGGCCAGCGCGGCGCGGCGTACGTCGGAGAAGCCCCACCGCGGCTCGATCCGGACGTAGATGTGCAGGCCCCGGCCGCCGGACGTCTTCGGGTAGCCCGCGATGCCGAGCTCGTCGAGAACCTCGCGGACGATCGGGGCGACCCGGCGGACCGTGTCGAACGGGCAGTCCGGCATGGGGTCCAGATCGATGCGCCACTCGTCCGGGCACTCGGTGTCCGCCCGCCGGGAGTTCCACGGGTGGAACTCCACGGTGGACATCTGGACCGCCCAGATCACGTCGGCCGGCTTGGTCACGCACAGCTCGTCGGCGTACCGGTGGTAGCGGGGGAATGTCACCCGGACCGTCTCCAGCCAGGGCGGTGCGCCGTTCGGCACCCGTTTCTGGTGCACCTTCTCCCCGGCCAGGCCGTCCGGGAAGCGGTGCAGCATGCAGGGGCGCTCACGCAGCGCGCGGACGATCCCGTCGCTCACCGCCAGGTAGTACTCGACCAGGTCGAGCTTGGTGGCGCCGAGCTCCGGGAAGTAGACCCGGTCCGGGTTGGAGACCCGGACGTCGTGGTCGCCGACTTCGATGACGGTGGCTTTACCGGCCATGCGTCGAACCTAACCCAACCAGGCGTCCTCAAGGTCGAGAAGCAGCGTGTCGCCCGAATCCAGCAGGTCCAGCATCGGGCCGATCCGGGGCAGCTCGTGGGTGACGAAGTATCTCGCGGCGAGCCGCTTGCCGGCGTAGAAGTCGCCCGGCCGGTCCCCGGCCGCCGCCAGCTGTTCGAGCCACATCCAGGCGATCACCAGGTGGCCGGCGGCGTCCAGGTAGGCGGTGGCGTTGGCCAGCGCGGTCGCCGGATCGGCCCAGAGCTTCGCGGTGGTCGCGGCGAGCCGGTCGCAGGCTTTCCGCACCGGGTCACCGAGGTCGGCGGGCGACGCGGCGGCGACCGCGCGGATCCGGTCGAGCAGCAGGGTGAGGCCGGCGCCGCCGTGCATGGTGACCTTGCGGCCGAGCAGGTCGAGCGCCTGGATGCCGTCGGTGCCCTCGTGGATCGAGTTCAGCCGGTTGTCCCGGTAGAACTGCTCGACCGGGTACTCCCGGGTGTAGCCGTAGCCGCCGTGCACCTGGATCGCCAGGTCGTCGGCGAGCCGGCACCACTGCGAGGGCCACGCCTTGACGATCGGGGTCAGCACGTCGAGCAGCAGGCTGTGCTCCGGGGACGGCTCGTCCAGCAGTTTCGCGGCGTACAGGACCAGCGCCAGACCGCCCTCGACGTAGGTCTTGCCGGCCAGCAGCATCCGGCGTACATCCGCGTGGTCGATGATCGGGACCGGCGGCGCGGCCGGGTCCTTCGCGGTGACCGGCCGCCCCTGCTGCCGCTCCCGGGCGTAGGCGAGGGCGTGCAGATAGCCGGTGTAGCCCAGAGCGACCGCGCCGGAGCCGACCCCGATCCGCGCCTCGTTCATCATGTGGAACATGTACTGCAGGCCGCGACCCTCCTCGCCGACCAGCTCACCGAGCGCATCGTCGAAGGCCAGCACGGTGTTGGTGGTCCCGCGGTAACCCATCTTGTGGTTGAGCCCGGCCAGCGTCACCCCGTTGCGCTCGCCGCTGTCCAGCTTCTTCGGCACGATGAACAGCGACAGGCCCTTGACCCCGGGCGGCGCGCCGGCGACCCGGGCCAACACCAGGTGGATGATGTTCTCGCTGAGCTCGTGATCGCCGCCGGAGATCCACATCTTGCCGCCGGTCAACCGATAGAGGCCGTCTTCCTGTCGTACGGCCCTGGTGCTGACGTCGCTGAGGGACGAACCGGCCTGCGGCTCGGAGAGGCACATCGTGCCGGTGTAGCGCCCCTCGATCATCGGGTGCACGTACCGCCGGATCTGCTCCTGCGTGCCGTGCGCGAGCAGCAGGTGCGCGTTGCCGCCGGTGAGCATCGCGTACGCGGAGGTGGCGGTGTTCGCCGCCTGGAACCAGAGGAAGCAGGCGCGCTGCACCACGTGCGGCAGCTGCAGCCCGCCGTGCTCGGCGTCCATGGTCGCGCCGAGCAGCCCGGACTCGGCGAACACCCGCAGCGCGTGGCCGACCTCCGGGATGATCGTCACGCGCTCACCGTCGAAGGTCGGCTCGTTCAGGTCGCTCTTGCGGTTGTGCGGGGCGAAGTCGCGCTCGGCGATCTGCTGCGACACGTCGAGGAACGCGTCGAACGTCTCCCGGGAGTGATCCGCGAACCGCTCCCGGGCGGTCAGCGACGTGACGTCGAGCCATTCGTAGAGCAGGAAGTCGAGATCACGCCGGGACAGCACCCTAGAATTCATGCACCCAGTGTGCACTAACCTTCGTCGGGCGCGCGGTGCCTCCCGACACTCGCCAGCGCCTCCCGCAGGGCACGGCTCCCGCCGGACCGCTTGATCTCGTACATAGCGTGGTCGGCGGCGCGCAGCGCGGAATCCGGATCCTCCGCGGGACCGGCCAGGTGCACCCCGACGCTGGCGCCGATGGTGATGTGCCGGCCGGCGATCCGGAACGGCATCTCCACCACGGCCCGCACCCGGTTCGCCATCGCGGCCACGTCGTTCGGGCCCAGCACGCCGGGCATCAGCACCACGAACTCGTCCCCGCCGACCCGGGCCAGCACGTCCCCGGCCCGGATGCAGCCGCTGAGCCGATCGGCCACCTGACGCAGCAACTCGTCGCCGGCCTCGTGCCCGTACGCGTCGTTGACCGGCTTGAACCCGTCCAGGTCGACGAAGAGCACGGCCACCGGGTCGCGGCGCAGCGTGGAGCTGAGCGCGTCCTGCATCCGGCGCCGGTTCGGCAGGCCGGTCAGCGGGTCGTGCTGCGCCTCGTGCGCCAGCCGCTCCTGGAACGCCCGGTTCTCCGAGATGTCCCGTGCGTTGATCACCACGCCGTTCAGGGCCGGGTTGGCCATCTGGTTCGAGGCGGTGAAATCGAACCATCGGTAGTGCCCGGTGGCCGCCCGCACCCGGCACTGCAGGCGCAGTACCCCGGCCGGGTCGGCGACCAGCGCCGTCAGCTTCTCGCGCATCGCCGACTGATCGTCGGGATGCACCATGTCGAAGACGCTGTGCCCGGTCAGCAGGCCCGGCTCGAAACCGAGGATCGCCGCCGAACTGGGACTCGTGAAGATCATCCGGCCGTCCCGGTCGATCACCGTGACGATGTCCGGGGCGTGCTGGAACAGTGCCTGGAACCGCTCGTCGGCCCGGCGCCGCTGGATCTGGGTGCGGTAACCGAGCACCGAGATGCCGACCACACCGATCAGCAGCATGGCGAGCAGGGTGAAATTGACCGTCTGACTGCGCCGGTGCACCGCACCGTCGAACGACGACTTGGTCTGCGTACGGACGTAGGTGTACCCGCTCGGCAGGCCGCCCACCAGGACCGAGATCATCGGCACCGACCCGGACCGGTACTCCACGAACCGGGTGCCGGGGTGGCCCAGCGCGTCGATGATCGCATCGTCGATCCGTTTCCCGACCGTGCCCTGCTCGCTGCTCGCGGCGATCGTGCCGGCGGTGTCCACCACGTCCGTCCGGTGGCTCTCGTCGGCCAGCTGCTCGGTGTAGTGCTGCAGCGAGGTGGCGGCCACCTGGTTGAAGCCGACCAGGAATCCGACGATCGCGCCGCTGACCACGATCGGCACCGCCACCGCGGCCAGCGGGATCCTGTCCACGGTCATCACCGAGGAGAAGCCGACCTGCCGGCCGGCCTTGAACTGCTTGATCAGCGGCGCCCAGCCGGCGGCGGTGACCGGCGGCATGCCGGAGCTGCGGCTGGCGGTGAGCGGCCGGAAGTTCGCGTCGGTGAGCATCATCCCGTACTGGAAGGTGCTGCTCTTGATCGCCGCCGCGACCAGCAGGGCCTGGTCCGCCGGATCGCCGGCGCTCAGCCGGAACACGTGCTCGGCCAGCACCTGGGCCAGCTCCTGGGCGGACAGCAGCTGAAGCTGCCCGGTCAGGGTGGCGTTGTTGGTGCCCAGCTCGGTGCTGTCAGCGCGATGCACCGCGTCGGCGGCGTTCAGCGCCGAACGGTTCACCACGATCGCGATACCGCCGGCGGCCGCCAGCAGCAGCACGCTGACCACCACCGCGATCCAGTTCCGTACCCGCATCGAGCCTCCTCCTCACTGCTTGTCATCGGCAGCGGAAGCCCCGGCTGAATGAACCCGCGGCGGCAAAACGCCGGCCGCGCTGGCGCCCATCGACCCCTGATGATGGAGTGGTAACCGGATCCGGCGTTCCCCCGTCGATGATCGGAGCACTGCATGCAGGTTTCACCCGCGTCGCTGAGAGCTCGCATCCCGCGGCCCCGCCGGCCCGCCGTACCGTTCGCGGCGATCCCCGTCCCGAACCCCCGGCGGATCATCCGGGCCCCGCTCAGCCTCACCGGCGCCGGGCTGGCCGCCGTCTTCTTCAGCCTCGCCTTCACCCCGTCCCTGCTCCCCCGCACCGGCATCCTGCAGGGCGTCGTCGCCGGGATCACCGCGGCGATGGGGTACGCACTGGGCACCGCGATCGGCGCGCTGATCCGCCTCCGCTTCCGGTTCTCCCCCCGCGTCGTGCGGATCTGGTGGCGGGTGCTGGCCGTGCTGCTGCTCCCGATGATCGCCACCTGCCTGGTGCTCGGCGTGCGCTGGCAGCGCGAGTTGCGGATGCGGCTGGGCATGGCCCCGGCCCAGGAGTACGACATCGTCCGCACCGTCGGCGCCAGCCTGCTCACCTTCGGGCTGCTTCTGCTGATCGCCCGCGCCCTGCGGCTGGCCACCCACGGCTGCGCCCAGGTGTTCCGGCTGATCGTGCCGGACCGTGCCGCCTACTGCGCCGGCACCGTGGTGGTCGCCGTGCTCAGCTACGGCGCGTTCGACGGCCTGCTGGTCGCCCACCTGTTCGCGGTCGCCGACCGGTCCGCCGCCGTGATCAACAGCGGGACCGGCAACGGGGTGCACGTGCCCGCCTCGGCGCTGCGCTCCGGCAGCTCGCAATCCCTGGTCGGCTGGGACACCCTCGGCCGGCAGGGCCGCAACTTCGTCGCCAGCGCCCCCAGCCGGCAGGAGCTCACCGATTTCGTGGGCCGGCCCGCACAGGAACCGATCCGGTTGTACGCCGGGCTCGCCTCCGCCGGCACCATGCGTGACCGGGCCGACCTGATCGTCCGCGAGATGGACCGGACCGGCGCCTTCCAGCGCTCGGTGGTGGCGCTGTTCACCCCGACCGGCACCGGATGGGTCGACAACAAGGTGACCCAGTCGCTGGAATACATGTACGCCGGCGACACCGCCCTGGTCTCCATGCAGTACTCGTACCTGCCCAGCTGGATCGCCTTCCTCGGCGACCGCTCCGAGGTGGTCGACGCGGCGTCCGCCCTGATCACCGCGGTACGGGCGCGCTGGTCGACGCTGCCCGCCGACCACCGGCCCCGGCTGCTGCTGTTCGGTGAGAGCCTCGGCACATACGGGATCGAGGCCACCTACGGCGACGCGGCCGGCCTGGTGAACGGGGCGGACGGGGTGCTGATGGAGGGGCCCACCTTCGCCAACCCGATCCACCGGCGGCTCACCCGGGACCGGGCCGGCAGGTCGCCGGTGTGGGACCCGGTGTACCCGTCGCTGCCGGTCGGCTTCGCGGACACCGCGGAGGAACTCCGGGACCAGGCGGGCGTCCGGCCTCGGGTGGTGTACCTGCAGAACTCGTCCGACCCGATCGTCTGGTGGAACTGGAGCCTGCTCTGGAAGCGGCCGCCGTGGCTCCGCGGCGACCGGGGGCCGGACGTGATGCCGTCCATGCACTGGTTCCCGTGGGTGACGTTCTGGCAGACGACGTGCGACCTGGTCTTCGCCAACCAGGCGCCGACCGGACACGGGCACGTCTACAAGTCGGGGACGGTGGACGGATGGGCGACGGTCGCCCCGCCGCCGGGCTGGACCGTGGCCGACACCGTCCGCCTGCGCGCCAAACTCGGCAACTAGCCTTCGGTAGGTTGTGCAAGCATGACGTTCAAACGAAGCCTGTCGATCGTTCTGGCTGTCGTCGCGGCGCTCGCCACTCCCCAGCCGGCCTCCGCCGCCCCCGCCTCCTGGAAACTCACCCCGACCGGGACGACGGCGCGGTTCCGCGGTCTGGCCCCGGTCAGCGCCACCGTCGCCTGGGTGGCCGGCAGCGCCGGAACCATTCTGCGCACCGTCGACGGCGGCCGCACGTGGATCTCGGTCGGCCCGGCCGACGCCGCCGCCCTGCAGTTCCGCGACATCGAGGCGTTCGACGCCCGGCACGCGGTCGCCCTGACCATCGGCACCGGCACCGACTCGCGCATCTACACCACCGCGGACGGCGGCCACACCTGGACCCGCTCGTTCCAGAACGAGGACGCCGCCGCCTTCTACGACTGCCTCACCTTCCTCGACCGCCGCCACGGCCTGGCCCTGTCCGATCCGGTCGGCGGCAGGTTCCGGATCCTCGCCACCGGCGACGGCGGCCGCACCTGGTCGGTCCTCCCGGACACCGGAATGCCGGCCGCGCAGGACGGCGAGTTCGCCTTCGCCGCCAGCGGCACCTGCCTGGTCTCGGCCGGCGGGCGCGCCTACTTCGCCACCGGCGGCGGCGCGACCTCCCGGGTGTTCAGCTCCCGGGACCTCGGCCGGACGTGGCAGGTGACCACCACCGGGATCCCGAGCGGTCCCAGCGCCGGAATCTACGGGCTCGCCTTCCGCGACTCCCGCAACGGCCCCTCCTCGGGCGACTCCGGCAACGGGCTGGCCGTGGGAGGTGACTACACCGCTCCCGCCGCGGCCCCGGCCGGAGCCGCCTTCACCCGCAACGGCCGTGCCTGGACGACCGCCACCACCCCGCCCGGCGAATACCGCTCCGGCGTCGCCTGGGCCGCCGGGCCGATCGCCCTCGCCGTCGGCCCCACCGGCAGCGACATCTCCTGGAACGCCGGGGTCACCTGGCACCGATTCGACACCGGCAGCTTCGACGCGGTCGCCTGCACCCGGCTGGCCTGCTGGGCCTCCGGCGAACAGGGCCGCGTCGCCCGTCTCTCCTTCTAGTGGCCGGCCCTGGCGCCGCTTCTCGTTCCTCCCGCGGGCCGGCCGGCCGGCAGCCCTTCATACGTCGCCGGCTCCGGGCGGGCCGCGCCACCGAAGGTCAGGGGTGCACGTCAGGGGTGCGGGGGCCGGGACTAGGGGTTCAGGTAGGTGAGGACGGCGAGGACCCGGCGGTTGTCGTCGTCCGACGGCGGCAGGTCGAGCTTGGTGAAGATGTTGTTGATGTGTTTGCTGACCGCCTTCTCCCCGATGAAGAGTCTGGCGGCGATCGCGCCGTTCGAGCGGCCCTCGGCCATCTGCCCGAGGACCTCGCGTTCCCGGGCGGTCAGGGCGGACAGCGGAGACCGGCGGCGGACCAGAAGCTGGTGGACGACCTCCGGGTCCATGACGGTGCCGCCGGAGGCCACCCGGCGGACCGCGTCGACGAACTGGGCGACGTGCGAGACGCGGTCCTTGAGCAGATAGCCGACCCCGCCGCTGCGGTCGGAGAGCAACTCGCGGGCGTACAGCGGCTCGACGTGCTGGCTGAGCACCAGCACCGGCATGCCGGGCAGCACGCCGCGGGCCGCGATCGCCGCCTGCAGGCCCTCGTCGGTGAAGGTCGGCGGCAACCGCACGTCGACCACGGCCACGTCCGGTCGGTGCTCGACCAGGGCCGGCAGCAGCGCCGGTCCATTGTCGACAGCGATCACCACCGCACAGCCGTGCGCGGTCAGCAGGCGGGTCAGCCCGTCCCGGAGGAGGGCGTGATCTTCGGCGAGGACAACACGCAAGGCAACTCCATGGTCACAACGGTCGGTCCGCCCGGTGGGCTGGACAGGCTCATCGTGCCATCGAAGGCGGCCAGGCGGCGTTCGATGCCCCGCAGGCCCGTGCCGCCGGTCGGGTCGGCGCCGCCCAGCCCGTCGTCGCTGACCCGCATGACCAGGGCGTTCCCGGTGTGCCGGAGCTCCACCTGGGCGACCCGGGCAAAGCTGTGCCGGGTGGTGTTGGCCAGCGCCTCGGCCACCGCGAAGTAGGCCGCCGACTCGACCGGCGTGTCCAGCCGGCCGGGCAGCACGGCCTCCACAGTGGTCGGGATGGGCAGCGCCAGGGCCAGCGCCCGGACCGCGCCGTCGAGCCCTCGCTCGGCGAGCACCGGCGGGTGGATGCCGCGTACCAGGTGCCGCAGCTCGACCAGGGCGGCGCTGCTGTTCTCCCGGGCCTCGGCCAGCAGCCGGCGCGCGCCGCGCGGGTCGGCCTCGACCATCTCCTCGGCCAGGCCGATCGTCATGCCCAGCGACACCAGCCGGGCCTGGGCGCCGTCGTGCAGGTCCCGCTCGATCCGGCGCAGCTCGGCCGCCTGCGCGTCGACCGTGTCGGCCCGGGTGACGGTGAGCTGGCTGACCCGCAGGCGCAGCTCGGCGTTGCGGGTCGGGGCGAGCAGCAGCCGGTCGAAGAGCGCGCCGAAACGCGGCAGGTAGGGTGCCGCGGCCACCCCGATGATCAGGAACAGCGTGCCCTGCGGCAGGGAGAGCAGCGCGTCGCCGACGGTGTCGAACGGCCAGATGACCCCGTATCCGTACCACCCTGTGCCGAGCCAGACCCACAACGGGACGAGCAGGATGCCCTCCAGGCCGTACAGCGGCAGCGCGATGATCAACGCGCCGAGCACGGCGCCGATCGATGCGCCCGGGACCAGCCAGGCGAGGTCGCGCCAGGTGGCCTGGTCGGTGAGGATCCACCGGTAGTGCCGCCAGCCGCCGAGGCGGGCGCGCTCGGGTGCGGGTTTGTAGGGTCGCGCGATCGGCAGGCCGACCCGGCCGTCGAGCCGGCGCGCCAGGTCGGCCCGGGCGCGGACCAGCCGGGTCACCGCCGGGAACGCGACGAAGCCGAGCCCGGGCACCACGCTGAGGATCAGGGCGATCACCGAGAACGCGAAGAGCACCAGGTTGAGCACCGCCAGCGGAATGCCCAGCAGCCCGCCGAGCACGGCCCGGAGCCCGTTCCGGATCCAGTCACGCGAGTCCATGCGCATCATCCTGCCGCGTTCCCGCCCGCTTGTCGGTAGTGCCAGCCCTACCCCTGAAACGGGGGTGATCCCGGCCTTCGATTAGGGGGTGAGCACTGATGAAACCGGGCCGCCGAACCGGTTGGCTGGTGGGCATGACGACGATGACGGAGCGGCCGCGTGCCGCCGGAAGTGACTTCGCGGAGCTGAGTCGCCGGATCAACGCGGCCGGCCTGATGCGCCGCCGCCCAGGCTATTACGCGCTGCGCCTGGGCCTGGTGGCCGCCGCCCTGATCGGTGGCTGGACAGCGTTCGCCCTGCTCGGCGCATCATGGTGGACGCTGGCGGTGGCGGTCCTGCTGGCGGTGGTCAACGCCCAGGTGGCGCTGGTCGCGCACGATCTGGCACACCGGCAGGTGTTCCGCACCAACCGGCCGAGCTCCCGGGCCGGCCTGATCGCCGGCAACCTGGCGATCGGCATGTCGTACGGGTACTGGATGGACAAGCACACCAAGCACCACGCCAACCCGAACCACGACGACCTCGATCCGGATGTCGGTCCGGGCGTGCTGGTCTGGTCCCGCGAGGCGGCGGCCGGCAGGGGCTTCCTGACCCGGCATCAGGCCTGGTTCTTCTTCCCGCTGCTCACCCTGCTCGGGATCTCGCTGAAACACGACAGTGTCCGCGCCCTGCTGGACGGCACCGTGAAACGCCGCGGCCTGGAGTTCACGCTGCTCACGGCACATTTCATCGGGTACGTCGCGGCACTGCTGCTGGTACTGAGCCCCGTGCAGGCGCTGGCGTTCTTCGTGGTGCATCAGGCGCTCTTCGGCGTCTACCTGGGGCTGACCTTCGCGCCGAACCACAAGGGCATGCCGCATCCGGACGGCACCGAGGACTTCCTCCGCAAGCAGGTCCTGACGTCACGCAATGTGCGCGGCGGCCGGCTCGTCGACGCGGCGCTGGGCGGACTGAACTATCAGATCGAGCACCACCTGTTCCCGGCGATGCCGACACCGAACCTGCGCAAGGCCCAGCCGATCGTCCGGCGCTACTGCGCGGAGATCGGGGTTCCCTACGAGATGACCGGGCTCGTCGAGTCCTACCGCCAGGCCCTGCGTCATCTGCACGAGGTCGGCACCGACCTGCGCGGGGCCGGGCGCGTGTGACGCAGCGAGAGCAGTGAGCGTGGCGGGGCGGGCGGGGCCGCCGGGCCGCGGCGGGCGGAGCTGGGCCGCGGCGAGCGGAGCTAAGCCGCGGCGAGCGGAGCTGGCCGCGGCGGGCGGGCCGAGCCGGCCGCGCTGGCGGGCCGGGGGCGCGCGCTGAGGCGCGCCCCGTGGCCGCTACTGGTTGAAGGGAGGTCAGCCGATGCCGATGTTGTTGTGGGCACTGACCGGGGCGAACCGGCGGTTGCCGAGCCAGACGGCGTCGTAGCCGTTGACCAGCAGGTTCGCCAGGGACACCGGCGGCGGGACCGGGCCGTTCTTGCATTCGGCCCAGCCGGCGAAGTCGGTGGTGGCCTCGCACATCGGGAAGCGTTCACCGGTGGTGGTGAACTGGATGGGAAGCCCGGCGACCGGGTGGCCGTCCCAGGTGGTGAAGTGCGCCTTCAGGCCGAGCGTCTCGCGGGCGATGACGTCGAGCGTGCCGTAGTACGCCGTGGCGTTCATGCGGATGGGTGCGAATCGAGGTTGCGACGGGGCCGCCTGGGCGGGGCTGGAGGCGGCGAGGCCGGCCAGCGCCACGGCTGCAGCGAGCCACCGCATGGTCGTGTGCTTCATGACGCACAAAACTAGGCGAAGCGGGCGTTTTACCCAAACCGACACACTCACGGGTGAACCGAATCCCCCCTGACCTGCATCTGTTCAACGTCCGGATCCGCCGGAAGCGACACGTGAGTACTCCCCCGGAGTGATTCAGAGGGCAAGATCACACCATGTGGCGTGCCGGTGTTCTATCTTTTGCCAAGACCCGCAGAAGGTCTTTCGAAACCGCGTGTCGCCTTGCGCGAAATCATCCCGGCGTGAGTTAGCCTCTGGGCACAAAGCGCACCTGCCGACGATCTTCCATCGGCTCTTCCAGCGCTTCCCTGGCCGCTGTCCGGCGGACCATCAGGCACGCAAGCAGGGGAACATCCATTGGACATTGCCATCGTCGGCCTATCCTGCCGTTTTCCGGGGGCGCGCGACGTGGTCGAGTTCTGGTCGAACTCGCTGGCCGCGGCCCATCAATTCCGGCCCGTACCGTCGGCTCGGTGGAATCACGAAACATTCTATTCGACGAATTTTCGCGATACACATTCCACGTACACCGACCGGGTGGCCTTTCTTGACGAGGTCGAGAAGTTCGCCGCCCTGCACCACCGCATCCCGCCACGGCGCGCCAAGGCCATGGACCCGCAACACCGGCTCCTGGTGGACCTGGCCCGCGAGGCCGTCCAGGACGCCGGCTGGGAGCGCCGGCCGTTCGACCGGGCGACCACCGGGGTGTTCGTCGGCCTCAGCACCGCCGACTACAAGGATCTGACCGGGGCCCGGCTGACCGCGAGCCTGCTCGCCGACGGGTCGCTGTCGAGCGCCGCCGACGATCCGGCGCTGCTCGCCGCGATCGCCGAGGCGGCCAAGCTGGCGATCGACCCGCCGCAGTCGTTCTCGATGGCCGGGTCGCTGCTCAACATGGCCCCGGCCACGGTGAGCGAGCTGCTCGACCTGGGCGGCCCGTCCTTCGCGATCGACGCCGCCTGTTCCTCCGCACTGGTCGCGCTGCACGAGGCGGTCAACCACCTGCGCACCGGCTCGTGCAGCGCGGCGCTGGTCGGTGGGGTGTTCCTCAACCTGACGCCGAACGCGCTGGTCGGCTTCTCCCGGGTGGGCGCCCTGTCGCCGGCCGGGGTGTGCCGCCCGTTCGACACCCGGGCCGACGGGTTCGTGCTGGGTGAGGGCGGTTCGCTGGCCGTGCTGCGCCCGCTGGACGACGCACTGGAGGCCGGTGACCGGATCTACGCGGTGCTCAACGGCATCGGCACCGCCAACGACGGCAAGGGTGCCGGCCCGATGACGCCGAAGGCCGAGGGCCAGGAGGCGGCGATGCGGGCCGCGTACCGCGACGCCCGGGTCGAGCCGGGCTCGATCGACTTCCTGGAGGCGCACGGCACCGGCACCACGGTCGGCGACAGGGTCGAGGTGGAGGCGATCCGCCGGGTGCGGGCCAAGGCCACCGACCGGCCCTGCTACCTGTCCTCGGGCAAGGCGATGATCGGGCACACGCTGCCGGCGGCCGGCGCCGCGGGCGTGCTGCGGACCGCGCTGGCGCTGCACCACCGGACCGTTCCGCCGCAGCCGGCGGCCATGGATCCGCACAGTGAGCTGCCGCTGGCCGAGGCGGGTCTGTCCATCACCACCGAGCCGAAGTCGTGGCCGCAGCCGGCCGACGACCGGCGGCGGGCCGCGGTGAGCTCGTTCGGCTTCGGCGGCACCAATGTGCACGCGGTGCTCAGCGAGGCCCCGGAGCCGGAGACGGACGGTGACGACGCGGACGGCACCCGCCCGTGGGTGGTGCTGATCTCGGCGGACAACGGTGAGCTGCTCACGTCGTACGCCCAGAGGTTGTCGGTCCTGATCGCCGCGGACCCGGGGCTGACCCCGGCCGCGGTGGCCCGCACGATGGCCAGCCGGTCCCTGCTGACCGCGCGGCTCGCGGTGATGTGCCGGTCCCGGGCCGAGTTGGCGGAGCGGCTCGCCGTGGCGGCTCGCGAGCTGGCCGCCGGTGCGACCGGACGGCTGGCCGCCGGCCTGTACGCGAGCACCGCCCCGCTGGCGCCGGAGCAGCGGTCGCTGGCCTTCCTCTACCCGGGTCAGGGCTCGCTGCGTCCCGGGGTGCTGCGCGATCTGGTGGCCCGGTTCCCGGCGCTGGCCGAGCACGTGCGGCCGCTGGCCGACCGGGTGGACGAGCGGACCGGCGCGCCGGTCACCGACCTGCTCTGCGACACGCCGAACCCGGGTGACGAGGAGCGGGTCAGCGCGACCCGGATCTGCCAGCCGGGCCTGGGGGTGGCCGGCATCGGGATGACCCAGCTGCTCGCCGAGATGGGGGTGACCCCGGAGGTGACGCTGGGCCACAGCGTCGGCGAGATGGCCGCCGCGGTGGCCGCGGGGGCGCTGACCCCGGACGACGGCATCGAGTTCCTGATCGACCGGGGCGCCGCGGTGACCTCCGGGGAGGAACCGCCGCCCGGCACGATGGCCGCGGTGCGGATCGACGCGGCCGGGTTCGAGCAGCTGCGGATCGGGATCGACGGGGTCTGGGCGGGCTGTTACAACCATCCGACGCAGATCGTCGCGAGCGGGCACCGGGACGCGGTAGGCCGGCTGGTCGAGCGCTGCCGGGACCGGGATGTGCCGGTCGCGCCGCTGCGCGTGTCGCACGCGTTCCATTCGCCGTTGATGTCCGAGGTGGATCTGCGGGTCGGTGAGTTCGTGGCCGGGCTGCCGGTGCGCAAGCCGATCCGGACACTGGTCTCCAGTGTGGATCCGGCCGCGCCGACGGACTCGGAGACGCTGCGCGCGCTCTGGGCCCGGCAGGGTTCGGCGCCGGTGCTGTTCCGTGACGCGATCGATCAGGCGGTGCGGGTCGGGGCGAAGATCCTGGTCCAGGTGTCGGCCGGGGACGCGCTGCTCGGCATGGCGGCGCAGACGCCGGCGGCGCGGGGGCTGGATGCGATCGCGCTGATGCCGGCCGAGCCGGACGACGGATATGCCCTGTTGGAGGGTCTGGGACGGCTGGCGGTGGCCGGCGTGCCGGTGAACCTCACGCCGCTGTTCGAGGGGCTCGGTGTGCCGTTGGCCACACTCCCGCCGTCGCCGCTGGCAACTCAGCACTACTCGATCCGTCGTACACCGGGCAGTGCGTCGTTAAGCCGATTTGTCAGCAAAAAAGAGACCGCGGTGCGCGAGACGCCGCCAACCCGGCGCGAGGCTCAGCCGGCGACCGGAATCAGGAACGGAGCGCAGACCCCCGTGAACGACGTCATCTCCCTGCTGCGGGAACAACTGGCCGTACTGCGCGACATCGGCGCCGAGCCGGGGGCCGAGCCGGCCGCCGGAGCGGTCGCCGAGGTGGTGGCCGCGCCACCGGCGCCACCGGCGCTGCCGGCCGCCAAGGAGGCGCCCGAGAAGGCGGCCCCGCCGAAGGTCCCCGCCCAGCAGCCCCGCAAGACCGAGGACAAGCAGGTCTTCACCGAGGTCGCGGCGATGGTCGGCAAGATCAGCGCCTACCCGGCGGACACCGTGCGCCCGGACCAGACGTTCGGCGCCGACCTCGGCTTCGACTCGATCATGACGGCCGAACTGATCGCCGCGGCCAAGCGCCGCTGGCCGGATCTCGACCTCGCCCCGGAGCAGGTCTTCGGCATCGAGACGGTCGGCGAGCTGGTGCAGCTGCTCCAGCAGGCGCTAGGCGTGAGTGCGCCGGCCCCGGCCGCGACTCCGGCTCCGGAGCCGGTGCAGGACCTGGTGCCGCGCGCCGGGGACGTCCGCCGGCCCGAGGTCGCCGACGTGACCAAGCTCCCGGAGGTCGTGCAGTTCGAGGCGCGCGGCAACATCCTGGAGCGGGTCGGGGTGGCCAACCCGTACTACATCGTGCACGACAGCGTGATCAACGCCCGCACCTCGGTGCACGGCCGTCAGTTGATCTCCTTCTCCAGCTACAACTACCTGGGGCTGTCCGGGCACCCGATGGTCAACTACGCGGTGAAGGAGGCGGTGGAGCGGTACGGCTCCTCGGTCTCGGCCGCGCGCATCCTGTCCGGCAACCGGGCGCTGCACGACGAGCTGGACCGCAGCCTGGCTTCGCTGGTCGGCGCCGAGGACGCGATCTCGCTGCTCGGTGGCCACTCGACGAACGTCGGGATCATCGGGCACATGGTCGGCCCGGAGGACCTGATCGTGCACGACGCGCTGGCGCACGACAGCATCCTGCAGGGCTGCCGGCTCTCCGGTGCCAACCGCCAGCCGTTCCCGCACCAGGACCTGGCCGCCCTGGACGCGCTGCTGACCCGGATCCGCGACCGGTACCGCCGGGTGCTGATCATCGTCGAGGGCGTGTACAGCATGGACGGTGACATCTGTGACCTGCCGGCGCTGATCGCGCTGAAGAAGAAGCACGGCGCGCTGCTGATGGTCGACGAGGCGCACAGCATCGGCGTGCTCGGCGCCCGCGGCGGCGGGGTCGGCGAGCACTTCGGGGTGGACCGCAAGGACGTCGACATCTGGATGGGCACCCTGTCCAAGTCGCTGGCCAGCTGCGGCGGCTACATCGCCGGCCGGCACGAGCTGATCGAGTACCTGCGGTACACGCTGCCCGGCTTCATCTTCAGCGCCGGCATGAGCCCGGCGAACGCGGCCGCGGCACTGGCCGCCCTGCACATCATGCGCGAGGAGCCGCAGCGGTTGAAGGTGCTGCACGACCGGGCCGCGACCTTCCTGCGGCTGGCCAAGCAGGCCGGGCTGGACACCGGGCCGAGCGCCGGCACCCCGGTGGTCCCGTGCATCACCGGCGACTCGGTGAAGGCACTGAAGCTGGCCGACATGCTGCTCAAGAACGGGGTCAGCGCGAACCCGATCATGTATCCGGCGGTCAAGGAGCGGCTGGCCCGGCTGCGGTTCTTCGTCACCGCCGAGCACACCGTCGAGGACATCGAGACCACCGTGGACCTGCTGGCCCGGCACCTCGACCCGGCCCGCGTGCCGCAGCCGGCCTGAGGCAGCCGCCGGACATGACCTCTCTCCCCACCAAGCCGCCCCGGGCCGGCGGCGACCAGCCGGTCGCCGCCGCGCCCGGGGCCGGCCCGGTCACCCGGTTCGTCACCCGCTTCCCCAAGCTCGTCCTGCTCATCACCCTGCTGCTCGCCGGTCTCGCGGTGGCGTTCAGCGGGGACGTGGTCAGCGCGCTCAAGACCGGGGGTTTCGACGATCCGAACACCGATTCGGTACGCGGCCGGCAGGTGCTGTCCGAGCACTTCCGGGCCGCCGATCCGAACCTGGTGGTGCTGATCGCCAAGCCGGGCGGCAGCGTCGACGACCCGGACACCCGGGCCGCCGCGCAACGGGTCACCCAGCGGCTGGCCGCCGACCCCGCGGTGACCGTGGCCGGCTCGTACTGGGCGAACCACCTGCCGCAGCTGGCCGGCCGCGACCACGACACCGGCATGATCCTGGTGCACGTCGACGGCGACGAGGACACGAGTGCGGACCGGGTGGCCGCGCTGCACGAAGACCTCGGCCGGGACTTCCAGGACCAGCAGATCAAGGTCGAGTTCGGCGGCTTCACCCAGATCAACAACGACATCAACGACCAGGTCACCAAGGATCTGGCGACCGCCGAGTCGATCGCCATCCCGATCACCCTGGTGCTGTTGCTGCTGGTCTTCGGCACCGTCGGGGCGGCCGGCGCACCGCTGCTGATCGGCCTGTTCTCGATCGTCAGCACGCTGGGCACGCTGCGGCTGCTGGCCGCGATCACCAACGTCTCGGTCTTCTCGGTGAACATGGCGACCGCGCTGGGCCTGGGCCTGGCCGTCGACTACAGCCTGCTGTTCGTGAGCCGGTACCGCGAGGAGCGGGTCACGGCGGCGGATCTGCGCACCGCGATCGGCAACACCATGCGTACCGCCGGTCGCACCATCCTGTTCAGCGCGGCGACCGTCGCCGTGGCCCTGAGCAGCCTGATGGTCTTCCCGCAGTACTTTTTGCGGTCGTTCGCCTACGCCGGGATCGCCGTGGTGGTGACCACGGTCGGTGCCGCGCTGCTGGTGCTGCCGGCGCTGCTCACCGTGCTCGGCGACCGGATCGACCGGTGGGCGCTGTACCGGCCGCGCGCCTCCTCCACCTTCTGGGCCCGGCTGGCCGGCTTCGTGCTGCGCCGCCCGGTGCGCACCGCGGCCCCGGTGATCCTGGTGCTGGCCGCGCTCGCGCTGCCGTTCACCCACGTGCGGTTCGGTGTGGCCGATGACCGGGTGCTGCCGAAGACCGCCGAGAGCCGGGTGGTCGCGGACACCGTGCGCGGCCAGTTCGCCGACACCGGCAGCGGGGCCACCGTGGTGGTCGCCGAGCACTGGGGCAGCGGGACCGACGGGCGGATCCGGGCGGCCGACTACGCCGCGCGGCTCTCCGAACTGCCCGCGGTGAACCGGGTGGACAGCATGGTCGGCACCTATCAGCACGGCGTCATCGTGATCGCCCCGGGGCACGCCGACCCGCGGTACGTCAACGGCGACGCCACCTGGTTCTCCGTGGTCAGTGACGTCGAGCCGTACTCGGGCGCGGGCGCCGACCTGGCCCGCGCGGTCCGCGCCGTGCCGGTGCCGGGCCGCTACCCGGCGCTGGTCACCGGACCGGCCGCGCAGCTGGTGGACATCACCGGCTCGATCGCCGACCGGCTGCCGGTCGCCGGGATCCTGATCGCGGTGACCACGTTCGTGCTGCTGTTCCTGCTGACCGGCAGCGTGCTGCTGCCGATCAAGGCATTGCTGCTGAACACCCTGACGATGAGCGCGGTGTTCGGCGTGGCGGTCTGGATCTTCCAGGACGGGCACCTGTCCGGCCTGCTCGGGCAGACCGGGACCCCGCTCGCGGTGGCCATCCCGGTGCTGCTGTTCTGCGTGGCGTTCGGGCTCTCGATGGACTACGAGGTGTTCGTGCTGTCCCGGGTGATCGAGCGGCACGAACAGGGCGCCGACCTGCACACCGCGGTGGTCGAGGGGATGTCGCGCAGCGTCCGGGTGATCAGCGCGGCGGCCGGCATCCTGAGCGTGTCGTTCCTGGCGATGCTCACCTCCGGGGTGTCGCTGATCCAGTTCTTCGGGCTCTGCGCCAGCCTGGCGATCATCCTGGACGCGCTGCTGGTCCGGCCGGTGCTGGTGCCGGCGTTCATGCGGCTCGCCGGGGAGTGGAACTGGTGGGCACCGCGCCCGCTGCGCGCCGTGCACGCCCGCCTCGGCCTTCGCGAGCACGGCTGAACCGTCCCGCGTCCGGGGGTGTGACGGCCACCGGACGCGGGCCGGGTCGTTGTCCCCGGAGACCAGAAAGGGCCCTAGTGACAGTCACCCTGCGGGAGATCCGCGAGCGCACCTACAAGCCGATCGACGCGTGGTGGACCGTGCTGCTGGTCGACCCGCTGGCCGCCCGGCTGGTGCGCCTGATCGCCCCGTACCGCCGGCTCACCCCGAACGTGCTGACCCTGGTCGCCACGGTGATCGGGGTCGGCGCCATGGTGTGTTTCGCCCGCGGCGACACCCGCTGGCTGATCGCCGGCGCGGTGCTGTTCCACCTGAGCTTCGTGGTCGACTGCATGGACGGCAAGATCGCCCGGCTGAACGGGACCGGCACGATCTTCGGCCAGTGGCTGGACTTCGTGCTCGACCGGGTGCGGGTGTTCTTCTGCGCGCTGACCCTGTTCGGCGGGCAGTACGCACGGCACCACGACGTGACGTACCTCTGGTTGATGTCCGCCGCGATCTTCCTGGACCTGATCCGCTATCTCAACGGCGGTCAGGTGGCCAAGGTGCGCCAGACGATGGTCGACGAGCTGGGCGCGCTGGCCGTGCCGGCCGAGGCCGGCGCGCCACCGCTGTCCCGCCGTGGCCGGGCCGGCGCCCTGCTGCGCCGCAACCGGATCCGGACGCACCTGTTCAGCGGCATCGAGTACGAGATGTTCGTCTACATCATCGGCCCGCTGACCGGGCTGATCATCGGGGTCACCGTGCTGGCCGGGGCGGCCCTGCTGGCCTTCGAGCTGGTCCTGGTGTACCGCTTCTGGCAGCAGGCCGCGGGCCATCCGGCCCGACTGGCCGCGGCCCGCGAACGCGTTCCGACAAGCTTCTAGCGGGCCACTGTTCCAACCGGGAGGATGGCCCCATGGCTGACCCCGACTTCCGGCAGGCCCGGGACTTCCTGCTCGCTCATCGCGAGGATCTTCAGGCGGCGTACGACGGTTTCCGCTGGCCGCGCCCGGCGCACTTCAACTGGGCGCTGGACTGGTTCGACGTGATCGCCGCGGGCAACGACGCGCCCGCGCTGTGGATCGTCCAGGAGGACGGCGCCGAGCAGCGGTTCTCGTTCGCCGAGATGGCGGAACGGTCCAGCCGGGTGGCGAACTGGCTGCGTGCCCAGGGGGTGGCCCGTGGCGACCGGATCGTGGTGATGCTCGGCAACCAGGTGGAGCTCTGGGAGACCATCCTCGCCGGGATGAAGCTGGGCGCGGTGCTGATCCCGGCCACCCCGCTGCTCGGCCCGGCCGACGCGGTGGCCCGGGTGACCCGCGGCGGCGCCCGGCACGTGATCGCGATGGCCTCGGCGGTGGCCAAGTTCGACCAGGTGGATCCGGCGGTCACCCGGATCGCGGTGGGCGCGGCGGACGGCTGGCGCGATTTCCGGTCGGCGTACGCGTCGGCCCCCGAGTTCGTGCCGGACGCGGTGACCCGGGCCGACGACACGCTGCTGCTCTATTTCACCTCGGGCACCACCGCGCAGCCCAAGCTGGTCGAGCACACCCACGTGTCGTACCCGGTGGGCCACCTGTCGACGATGTACTGGATCGGGCTGCGCCCCGGCGACGTACACCTCAACATCTCGTCGCCCGGCTGGGCCAAGCATGCCTGGAGCAACGTCTTCGCCCCGTGGAACGCCGAGGCGTGCGTGTTCATCTACAACTACACCCGGTTCGACGCCCGGAAGCTGATGGCCGAGATGCAGCGCTGCGGGGTGACCAGTTTCTGCGCGCCGCCGACCGTCTGGCGGATGCTGATCCAGGCCGACCTGACCGAGTTGACGACGCCGCCGCGGATCGCGGTGGGCGCCGGCGAGCCGCTCAACCCCGAGGTGATCGAGCAGGTCAAGGCCGGGTGGGGGGTGACCATCCGGGACGGGTTCGGGCAGACCGAGACGTCCGTGCAGATCGCCAACTCGCCGGGGTGCCCGGTCAAGGCCGGGTCGATGGGGCGGCCGGTGCCGGGCTTCCGGATCGCGCTGCTCGACCCGGTCACCGGACGGGAGGCGGACGAGGGCGAGATCTGCGTGGCGATGGAGCCGCGGCCGGTGGGGCTGATGGTGGGCTATCACGGCGACCCGGTGCTGACCGGCGAGCGGATGGTCGACGGCTACTACCACACCGGGGACGTGGCCTCGCGGGACGCGGACGGCTACATCACGTATGTGGGGCGGACCGACGACGTGTTCAAGGCGTCCGACTACCGGATCTCGCCGTTCGAGCTGGAGAGCGTGCTGATCGAGCACGAGGCGGTGGTGGAGGCCGCCGTGGTGCCCTCACCGGACCCGGTGCGGCTGGCGGTGCCGAAGGCTTACGTGCTGCTCGCCGAGGGGTGGGCGGCCGACGGGACGACCGCCGCGGCGATCTTCGAGCACGCCCGCAAGCACATGCCGCCGTACGCCCGGATCCGCCGCCTGGAGTTCGCCGACCTGCCGAAGACGATCTCCGGGAAGATTCGCCGGGTCGAGTTGCGCGCCGCCGAGGTGGCCAAGCACGCCGACCCGGCCGCCACCCCGCCGGGGGAGTTCACCGGGTAGGTCCGGCCGGCGGGCTATCTTTGCCCGATGCCTCGTCGCCGACTGTTGTTCCTGCTGGCCGTGGTCGCGATGCTGGGGCAGATGGCGTTCGCCATGGTGACCACGGCGACGCAGCTGACGCCGACCATCGACGAGCCGGTGTACGTCGCCACCGCCGAGGTGTACACCCAGCAGCACAGCCTGCGCTACAACTTCGAGCACCCGCCGCTCGGCAAGCTGATCATGGCGACCGGGCTGGCGTTCGGCGGCGCGCACCGGCTGGACCCGGCGTATCCGGGCGACCAGAGCGCGCTGGGACGCAACCTGCTCTACGAGAGCGGGAACAACCCGTTCCGGCTGCTGCTCGCCGCCCGGGTCCCGATCATCGTGCTGACACTGCTGTTCGGGCTGGTGGTGCTGGCCTTCGCGCGGGACGTGGCGGGGCCGTGGGCCGCTCTGATCGCGCTGGCGCTGTACTCGTTCGACCCGGATGTGATCGCGCACGGGTCGCTGGCCACCCTGGACGTGCCGGCCGCCGGTCTGCTGCTGACCGCGTTCTGGCTGGCGTGGCGGGGGCGGGAACGCGCGTACCGCTACCTGCCGCTGGCCGGCGTGGCCCTCGGGGCGGCACTGGCGACCCGGGCCAGCGCGCTCCCCGCCGTACCGCTGATCGCCCTGCTCTGTGGTTGGTCGATGTGGCGTGCCCAGCGGTCGGCGAGCCGGCGACGGCGTCTGGTGGCCGGCGCCCTGGCCGCCGCCGGCGTGGGGTTGATCGCGGTCGCCGTCGTCTGGGTGGTCTATCTGGCCGTCGATCCGCATCTGCGCTGGACGACCCCGGACTATCTGGCGCATCCGGACGGGCTGCGGGCGGCCGCGGTGCAGTGGCTGCCGCTGCCGCAGGCGTATCGGGACGGGTTGCTGCTGCAGTTCCGGCTGGAGGCGCGGACCTACAACGGGTTCCTGCTCGGGCAGGCCTACCGCGGCAACCTCTGGTACTACCTGCCGGTGGCGCTGCTGATCAAGACGCCACTGGGGATGCTCGTGCTGTGGATCGCCGGCGCGCTCACGATGATCCTCGTGCCGCGGCTGCGGGCCGCGGCGGTCTACGTGCTGCCGGTTTCGGCGCTGCTGTTGCTGGTGGCGATGACCGGCAGCCGCGACTACGGCACCCGGTACGCGATCTTCCTGCCGATGTTCCTCGCGGTGGCGGCCGGGACGGTCGCGCTGATCCGGATCCGCCGGGTTCCGTGGGTGACCGCGGCATTGATCCTGTTCGTCGCGATCAGCTCAGTGCGCACATTCCCCTATTACCTGCCGTACTCCAACGAGGCGTTCGGCGGCACCGCGGACACCCACCGCAACCTGCACGACTCGAACGTCGACTGGGGTCAGGACCTGGCCCGGCTGGCGCAGAAGCTGAGGACCGACTATCCGGGTGAACCGGTGTGGCTCGTCTACAAGGGCAGTGGCGTGCCCGCCTATTACGGGATCAATGCCACCGATCCGTACGGCGTTCCGGAGGACCGGGTGCACGGCCTGCTGGTGGTCTCCGACTCCCGGGTGGCGCTGGCCGGCGTGAAGCTCCAGCGCCTGATCGACACGAGCAGAGCGATCGACCAGGTGGGCTACGCGATGACCATCTACCGGCGGTAGAAACAGGCTCTGGCGGTTACCGGCGAGTAATGCTTAGGTGACACGATGACGGATTACGACATCGTGATCGTGGGCAGCGGCTTCGGCGGCAGCGTCAGCGCACTGCGCCTGACGGAGAAGGGATACCGGGTCGGCGTCCTCGAGGCCGGCCGGCGTTTCACCCCCGAGACCCTGCCCAAGACGTCATGGGACCTGAAGAACTTCCTCTGGGCGCCGAAGCTCGGGATGCGCGGCATCCAGCGGATCACCCTGCTCAAGGACATCATGGTGCTGTCCGCGGCCGGGGTCGGCGGGGGCTCGCTGGTCTACGCCAACACGCTGTACCAGCCGCCCGCGCCGTTCTTCGCCGACCCGCACTGGTCCGGCATCACCGACTGGGCCAAGGAGCTGGAGCCGCACTACGACCAGGCGTCCCGGATGCTCGGGGTGACCACCCAGCCGACGATGACCCCGTCCGACGTGGTGATCAAGCAGGTGGCCGAGGACATGGGCGTCGGGCACACGTTCCGCCGCACCCCGGTCGGGGTGTTCTTCGGCGAGCCCGGCAAGACCGTGCCCGACCCGTTCTTCGGCGGGGCCGGACCGGACCGCACCGGCTGCACCGAGTGTGGCAACTGCATGATCGGCTGCCGGGTCGGCGCCAAGAACCGGCTCGACGTCAACTACCTCTACCTGGCCGAGAGCAAGGGCGCGACGGTCCACCCGGACACCGAGGTCACCAAGATCCGGCCGGACGGCGCCGGCTGGGTGGTGGAGACGGCCAACGGCACCTTCACCGCCGGGCAGGTGATCCTGGCCGCCGGGGCGCTCGGCACGCAGCGGTTGCTGCACGCGATGCGCGACACCGGGGTGCTGCCCCGGATCTCCGCCCGGATCGGCTCGCTGACCCGCACCAACTCCGAGGCGCTGCTCGGCGCCGAGACCAGGAAGGTGCCGGCCGAGCCGTTCAGCAGGGGCGTCGCGATCACCTCGTCGTTCCACCCGGACGCGACCACGCACATCGAACCGGTCCGGTACGGGCCCGGCAGCAACGCCATGGGCCTGCTGTCCACCCTGCTGGTGGACGGCGGCGGGCGGCTGCCGCGACCGCTGCGCTTCCTGGTCAACTGCATCCGGCACCCGATGGTGCTGGCCCACTCCCTGTCGGTGCGGCGGTGGAGCGAGCGCACGATCATCGCGCTCGTGATGCAGACCCTGGACAATTCCCTGACGGTACGTCGCACCCGGCGCGGCCGGTTGACGACGAGCCCGGGACACGGCGACCCGAACCCGACCTGGATCCCGGTGGGGCACGAGGCGGTGCGGCGGATCGCGGACCGGATCGACGGCTTCCCCGGTGGCACGGTCGGCGACATCTTCAACGTTCCGATGACGGCGCACATCCTGGGCGGGGCGACGATCGGTGCGGACGCCGACAGCGGCGTGATCGACCCGTACCACCGGGTCTTCCACTACCCCGGGCTGCACGTGGTGGACGGTTCGGCGGTGCCGGCCAACCTCGGGGTGAACCCGTCGCTGACGATCACCGCGATGGCGGAGCGGGCGATGTCGCTGTGGCCGAACAAGGGCGAGGCGGATCCGCGGCCGGCGCCGGGCGAAGCCTACGAGCCGGTGGAGCCGGTGGCACCACACTCACCCGCGGTGCCGGCACATGCTCCGGCCGCGCTGCGCCGCGCCGGAAAATAGTTGGGGCGAGCCGCCCCGGCACCGGAGCATCGGCGACGAGGCGGCTCGAGTCTACGGGACGGCTCCGCCCTTGGGAGCGCTCCCAGCGGTGAGGTTACCCCACATTCACCAGTTCGAAAAGAGTCTTCTCAGGGTCTTTCCGACCAGCGAAGACCACCCTCCGCTGCCGGGTGGATGCGCAGCGGAATTGCGACATGCCTAGGGGCAATTTGCAATGCTTGCCGTGCGGGATACACAATGAATGGGACGACGACTATTCGCGGCACCCCCCATCGCTCGCGTACAGCCGTCACCCGAATGACATCGCTGTAGGAGCGAACACGACATGGCGAAGCAGATAATTACCCTTCTGACCGACGACCTCGACGGCGGGGAGGCCGACCGCACTGTCGAATTCGGACTCGACGGTGTCAACTACACGATCGACCTGTCCGAGAAGAACGCCGGCAAGCTGCGCAAGGCCCTGGAACCGTTCCTCTCGGCGGCCACCCGCCTGGGCCGTTCCGGCGCCACCCCGCCGGTCGCCCGGCGCGCCGCCCCGGCCGCGACCAGCCGGTCCAGCCGTGACCAGAACCAGGCCATTCGCGAGTGGGCCAACAAGAACGGTTACCCGGTTTCCGAGCGCGGCCGGATCCCGAGCAACGTCGTCGAGGCATACCACGCCAAGCGCTGATTGCGCAGCCCGTAAAACGGCGTCACCGGGTCACCGGTGGCGCCGTTTTGCGTTGGCCGGACTCCCGCGCCGCCGCCGGGCCGGCCGTTCCACCGATGACCTGAGTCAATCCGCGGGTGAGGATATCGATACGACGGGCCGGTACCGTCTTCTGGGCAACGGCGTGAATCCGGCCGGGAATAGTCGCCGGAAACCGATTTGAAGTCCGTGGCCGGGGTACGGCTCACGACATGCGTGTCGTCATCGTGGGCGCGACCGGCAACGCCGGCACCGCGCTGCTGCGCCGCCTCCGGACCGAACCCGACATCGAAACCGTCGGGATCGCCCGGCGCGTCCCGCAGGACACCGGCCCCTACGCCGGGATGGAATGGCACCCGGTCGACATCGGCCGGGACGACGCCCTGGACCGGCTCACCGCGATCTTCGAGACCGCCGACGCGGTGGTGAACCTGGCCTGGCAGATCCAGCCCAGCCACGACACCCGGCAGCTGTACCGGACCAACGTGCTGGGCAGCCGCGCGGTGTTCCGGGCGGCGATCCGCGGCGGCGTCAGCACGCTGGTGCACGCCTCCTCGGTGGGGGTGTACTCGCCGGGGCCGAAATGGGCGTACGTCAAGGAGAGCTGGGCGCGCAACGGGGTGCTGGAGTCGTCGTACAGCCGCCACAAGGTGCTGACCGAGCGGATGCTCGACGAGATCGAGTCGGACCATCCGATGATGCGCGTCGTCCGGCTGCGGCCCGGGCTGATCTTCCAGCGCGACGCCGGCACCGAGATCGGCCGGTATTTCGCCGGCCCGCTGCTGCCCGCCCGGCTGCTGCGCCCCGGCTGGGTGCCGGTCATCCCGGCGCACCCGGGGCTGCGGCTGCAGGCGGTGCACGCCGACGACGTCGCCGAGGCCTACCTGCGGGCGCTGCGCGCCGACGTGCGCGGCGCGTTCAACATCGCGGCCGGACCGGTGCTCGATCCGATGGTGCTGGCCAAGGCGTTCCGCGGGGTGCCGCTGCCGGTGCCCGGGTTCGCACTGGAGGGCGCCGCGGCGCTGAGCTGGACGTTGCGGCTGCAGCCGGTCGACCGCGGCTGGGTGCGGCTGGCCCTCAAGGCGCCCCTGATGTCCTGCGACCGGGCCGCCGGCGAGCTGGGCTGGCGGCCGCGCCGGGGCGCGGTGGACGCGCTGCACGAGGTGGTGGCCGGGCTGGCCGACCGGGCCGGGCGACCGGAGAGCCCGCCGCTGGACCCGGCCGCGAGCCAGCCGGGACGCCTCGGCGGCCTGCTGCGCGGCCGCCTGCCGGGCACCGGCAACCCCTACTAGACGGCGACGGCCAGGCTGGTCATCCAGGCCAGCACCTCGGTCGGGCCGAGCGGGCTGGAGAACAGGAAGCCCTGCCCGAGCGGGCAGCCCATCCGCACCAGCAGATCCCGGTGGTCGAGGTCCTCGATCCCCTCGGCCACCACGGTGAGCTGCAGCGACCGGGCCAGGCTGACGATCCCGCCGACCAGCTGCGGGCTGGTCACCATGTCGTCGATGAACGTCTTGTCGATCTTCACGACGTCGATCGGATGCTGCCGCAGATAGCCCAGCGACGAATAGCCGGTCCCGAAGTCGTCGATCGCGATCCGGATGCCCATGTCGCGCAGCACCCCGAGATCCGCCCAGACCCGCGCCTCGTCGTCCTTCATCAGCAAAGTCTCGGTGATCTCCAGCATCAGCGACCCGGGCGGCACCCCGGTGTGCTGCAGCGCCGCCCGGACCTGGTCGACGAACCCGGCCTCGCGGAACTGCCGGACCGAGACGTTCACACTGACGTACGGGGTGCGCCCGGCCGGCAGGACCCGGCGCCAGTCGGCGACCGTGCGCAGCGCCTCCTCCAGCACCCAGCGGCCCATCGGCACGATCAGCCCGCTCTCCTCGGCCACCTCGATGAACTGGTCCGGGGTGATCACCCCGCGACTCGGGTGATGCCAGCGGACCAGCGCCTCGAAGCCCACCGCGGCACTGCTGACCAGGTCGACGATCGGCTGGTAGTGCAGCAGGAAGTGGCCCTCGTTGACCGCGTGGTCGAGCGCCGAGCGCAGCTCCAGCCGCGCCACCATCTCGTCGTGCAGATGCCGCTGGTAGCGCCGCCACTGGTTCTTGCCGGCCCCCTTCGCCACGTACAGCGCCAGGTCGGCCTGGCGCAGCAGCTCGTCGGCGTCCTGCGCCTCCAGGGTGGTGGTGATCCCGATGCTGGCCACCGCGTGCAGCGGCTTGGCGTCGGTGTCGATCGACGGGGCGAGCGCGGTCAGGATCCGGGTCGCGGTCTCCTCGACCGCGCCCGGGTCGTTCACGTTCTCCACCAGGGCGGCGAACTCGTCACCACCGAGCCGGGCCGCGGTGTCGTCCGCCCGCAACGCCCCGGCCAGCCGGTTGGCGACCGCGATCAGCAACTGGTCGCCGACCGCGTGCCCGAGCGTGTCGTTGACGATCTTGAAGTCGTCCAGGTCGATGAAGAGCACCCCGACCACCGAGCCGTCCCGGGCGCTGCGGGCCAGCGCGTGCTTGAGCCGGTCGTGGAACAGCACCCGGTTCGCCAGGCCGGTCATCGCGTCGTGGAACGCCTGGTGGATCAGCTCCCGTTCGAGCTGCCGCTGCTCGGTCACGTCCCGCATGGTGACGACCAGGCCGGCCACGCTCGGGTCCGCGCTCAGATCCCGGCAGTGCATCTCCAGCAGCACCTCGGTGCGCCCGGCGCCGACCGCCCGGAAATCCAGCTGCTGCACGGTGTCCCCGCCACGGACCGCGGCCAGGGCCTCCTCCAGCCGGCTCTGGTCACCGGGGTGGATCACGTCGGGCAGGCGGTACCCGGTCGGATCGGCGCCGAAGACCCCCAGAGCGGACGGACTCGCGTACCGGATCCGGTCCTGCCGGTCCAGAATGGTGATCACGTCGGCGGTGTTCAGGATCAGGGTCCGGAAGTACGCCTCGCTGTTGCGCTGATTCACCTGATGGCTCAGCGCGATCCGCTCCAGGGCCAGCGCCACCTGCCCGGCCAGCACCTCCACCGACCGCTGCAGCTCCCGCAACGCCCACGTCGGCGCACCCACGTGCAGCACCCCGACCAGGGGATCACCGGTCGGCCGATCCTGCAGCACCATCGGGCAGCGCAGCGTCTCGGCGAACTGGGTGAGCCGCACCGCCACCGCCCAGTCCACATCCCTGGTCTGCACCAGCCGGGCCGCGGTACCGGTGTCCCGGTCCACCGCGGCCTGCGCGGCGGCCTCCGGTGACAGCGGCTCCGACTGCGCGATGCTGATCGCCAGCACCACGCCGTGCGGCACATCACCGGGCAGCAGCTGGGCCACCGTCGTCCGGACCGCCAGACCCACCGCCTCCGCGTCGGCGGCTGACACCAGCGCCGCGGACGCCTCACGCAGCGCCTGCTCCCGGCCCATCGCCTGCCGGTGACTGGTCATGATGCCGCCCATCCGGGCCAGCACCAGCATGAGCATCAGCAGACTCAGCACCGCCACCAGGAACAGCCCGGCGACCTGGCCGTCCTGCGACATCTTCACCATCAGCACGCTCGGCGCGGCCAGCGCGGCCACCGCCAGCAACGCCAGCCGGCCCCGGCTGGTCTCCGCCGGTGGCGCCTCCGACCGCCGGGTGAGCTCCGCCATCGACGGGATCAGCGCCGCCGTCCCGGCCGTCGCGTAGAGCGCGAGCTGGCCGTACGCGGGCGCCCGCAACACGTCCGCGATCAGCATCGCCCCGGTGCCGGCACCCAGCCAGTACCCGGACGCGACCAGCCGCCCCGGCACCGTCTCCAGCCGGATCAGCAGCCCCAGGCAGAGCAGGTCGGCGACCGGCAGCAGCTGCTCCAGCCCCCGGACCGACGCGTCCGACATCCGCGGGCCGATCACGAACGTCCAGACCAGCAGCGCCACCCCGGAGGTGACGATCGCCGCGTCGAGCAGCCCCGGAACGTCCCGGGACGCCCCGGTGCGGCGGCGCACGAACCCGGCCAGCGCCACGGCCAGCGCCGGATAGGACAGCAGCAGCAGGGCGGTGCCGGCCGGCGCCAGCCAGAGCAGCTCGTCGGTGACGGACTCGGGCGCGTCGCCCAGCGCGGCACCCACCCCGGACAGCCCGGTCGCGGTGGCCAGCAGCCACCACGGCACCCGGTCGTCCGGCTGGCTGCGGTAGGTGCCGAACAGCACGGCGCCCAGCGCGGACAGGCCACCGGCCAGCACCAGCCAGCCGTGCAGGGCCGGTTGCGCGGCGTAGCCCACCCCGAGGAGCAGGATCCACCCGCCGAAGAGGGCGGCCGGCCACCGCGTCGGCATCCGACCTCCCTGCGCCCGAGACCCGTTCCGACTCCACTGATCGGCTCCGGGATCACGGAACTGAGGGAAAGGGCACAATCGTCGGGTGCTACTCGATTTCGTACGCGCCCACACCGTGCCGGCGCCGGTCCCGTTCGTCCCCGAGATCCGGCTCCGGCAGGCCGACGAGCCGATCGCGCTCTGGGAGGCCACCGAGGCCGGCGGGACCGAGCAGCCGCCCCCGTTCTGGGCGTTCGCCTGGGCCGGCGGGCAGGCCCTGGCCCGGCATCTGCTCGACGACCCCGGCCTGGTCGCCGGACGCAGCGTGCTCGACCTGGCCACCGGATCCGGGCTGGTGGCGGTCGCGGCCGCCAAGGCCGGGGCCCGGCCCGTGGTGGCCAACGACATCGACCCGCTGTCGTTGGCCGCGGCCGAGGCCAACGCCGCCGACAACGGAGTGGTGATCGAGACCAACGAGGGCGACCTGCTGGACGGCGACGAGCGGTACGGGGTGGTGCTGGCCGGCGACGTCTTCTACAGCCGGGAGATGGCCGGGCGGGTGCTGCCCTACCTGCGGCGGGCCGCCGGACGGGGATCGCTGGTGCTGGTCGGCGACCCCGGGCGCGCCTACCTGCCGACCGGGCTGGTGAAGCGGGCGACCTATGACGTGCCGGTGACCGAGGCGCTGGAGAGCTGCACGATCCGCACCACCACGGTCTGGCAGGTCACCATCTGATCAACTCGGCCAGTTCGTGGCCGTCCTCGACGACCACGTCCGGCTCGGGGCTGCCCGGCGGATCCTGCCGGCCGGACGGCATCAGGATCGCCCGGGCCACGTCGGCGCGGCGGGCGCAGGCCACATCCCGGCGCCGGCTGTCCCCGACGAACCAGCAGGCCCGCGGATCCACCCCGAGCACGTCGGTGGCATTCCAGATCATCTGCGGGTTCGGTTTGCGGACCCCGGCCTCGTCGCTGTAGACCTGCACCGCGAACAGGTCACCGACCCCGGCCGCGGCCAGGAAGTCCCGGTGCGCCGCGCCGCTGAGAGTGTTGCTGACCACGGCCAGCGGGACACCGGCCGCGGTGTACGCGTCGAGTGCCTCCCGGATGCCCGGCCGCAACGCCCAGCCCGGGCGGAACGCCCAGTCGTAGCTCAGTCTCGCGATCGCCCCGCGGACCGGCACCTGCGCGGCCGGGGGCCAGTCCCGGATCACGAAACGTTCCCAGACCTCGGCCTGGAGCAGCTCGTCCGGCGCATCCTCGTCGCGCCAGCGGGCATAGGCCTGGCCACCGGAGGCGAACGCCTGCTGAATCTGGCCGGGCGACAGCACCCCGTTGATCAGGTTGTAGATCCGCAGCACCAGCTCCGGCGAGGCGGACCGCTGGGCGGCCGGCGCGTCGGCCAGCACCCCGCCGAAATCCAGCAGGAGAGCGGCCGGGAGCACCGCCGGCCCCTTACCCGCCACCCGACCGTCGCCGGCCACTGCGATCATCGCTGGCCCAGGGTCCACGCGCGGACGCCGCCGACGATGCCCGCCGTGTTCGGCACCACCACCACGTCGTCGCCCATCCGGGCCAGCTGTGCCGGGGTGATCAGCCGCGAGTTGCCGCCGCCCAGATAGACCCGGTCCCACAGGAAGACCGGCCGCAGACCGTCGATCACGTTACGGACCCGGCGCGACCAGAGGGCGTCGCCGAGGCGGCGCCGCTCATGCTCCCCGATGTACGTGTCGTACGACATCCCCCAGCGCACCGGCGCCTGCGACATCTCCAGATGCGGGGCCAGCTCACCCCCGTCGAACAGCGCGCAGCCCAGCCCGGTGCCCAGCGTCAGCACCAGCTCACACCCGGTCCCGGCGACCACCCCGGCGCCGTGCACCTCGGCGTCGTTGAGCACCAGCGTGGGCAGCCCGAACGCCTCGGCCAGCGCGGTCCGCGCATCGAACCCGCGCCACGCCTCGAACAGGTCGGGGTCGACCCTGGTGCGGGGCCCGCTCCTCGTCACATAGTGCGGGGTCGCCACGACCACCCCGTGCCGGATCATCCCCGGCATCCCGACCGTCACCCGGTCCGCGGTCGGCAGCTGCCCACCCAGATCCACCAGAGTCTTGACGAACAGCTCCGGCGGCAACGGATACGGCGTCGGCACCCGGATCGGATGCGCCCGCATCGTCCCGGCGTCATCCAGCACCGAACCCTTGATGCCGCCGCCACCACAGTCGATCGTCAGGGTGAACGTCACCTGATGCCGGCTTGCCTCGCTCCGGTCGGCGGCACTGCGCCCCGGTGACGCTTCGCTTGTCATCCTCGGACCTCTCGACGTCAGCGTGCGGTGGCCGCGGCGACCGCCCGCATCAGCCCGCTTCCTCGGCCCACACCCGCCAATTATCCAGAACCCCGTGCAGCGCCGGAGTCAGCCAGCCCGGCGCCGACCGCCGGAACACCCCCGGATCCATCGACCCGGCGCCGGCCGGCAATGCACCGACCAGGTGCGGCACCAGCTCGCTCAGATTCGCCCAGTGCACCAGCTCGGGATCGGCCGGCCAGGCACCGAGGATCACCTTCGCCGGTACGCCGCGCCGCTCCAGCGCCTCCAGCGTCAGCGCCGTATGGTTCAGCGTGCCCAGCCCCGCCCGCGCCACCACCAGCACGTTCGCCCCGAGCGTGGTCGCCAGGTCGGCGAAGGTCCAGGCCTCCCCGGACGGCCGCAATCCCATCGGCACCAGCAGCCCCCCGGCGCCCTCCACCAGCACCAGGTCGTGCTTGTCCGCCTCGGCCCGGATCGCGTCCACGACCTCGTAGAGCTCCAGCGGCGGCAGATCGGCCACCTTGGCCGCGGCCAGCGGCGCGAGCGGCTCCGGATACTCGGCCAGCATCTTCACCGTGTCCGGCCCGGCCAGCCGGGTCACCGTCTCCGCATCGGTCGGCTCCCCGGTGATCGTCCCGGTCTGCCCCGGCTTCACCACGGCCACCCGAAGCCCGGCCGCCTGCGCCGCCGCGGCCACCGCCGCCGTGGTGATCGTCTTCCCCACCTCGGTGTCGGTCCCGGTGACCAGCACGATCCCGTGCCACTCACCGGCCGTGGCCGCCCGCCGAGCCGCCGCCTTGACGTCCGGCTCCCCCGCCGCGTCGCCCTCCGAGCCCGCCGCTGCTTCCGAAGTCCCCGCCGCGCCGCCCACCGAGCCCGCCGCTGATTCCGCGTCTCCCGTCGCCCCGGCTGCTTCCGCCGGTCGCCGACCGACCGAACCTGCTTCTCCAGGATCCGACATTTCCGATTCATCACCCGAGGATCCGGGTGGGTTCGCGACCGCGGCTCCCTTGTCGAGCTCCGCCCGCGGCGGATCCTCCAGGTCGGTGACGGCTGCGGCCGTCTCGTCGCTTCCAGGTTCAACGGGCGGCGCGGTCACATCCTGCGACGGTACGCCGTCAGCCCGCCCGTCGTCCCCCACACCGTGCCCGCCAGCGCACGGGGAGTGCGACCCCGCCACACCCGAAGATCCCGCCACCGGCTCCGCACCATCCGCACTCCCCGGCCGAGGTGCCCCCGCACCCGGAGGTCCCGCCACCGGCTCCGAAGCATCCGCGCTCCCCGGCCGAGGTTTCCCCGCACCGGAAGGCCCCGTCAGCGACTCCGCATCGCCCACGCCCCCTGGCCCGGATTCCCCCGCACCCGGCGATCCCGCCGACGACTTCGAGCCCCCGGTGTCCCTCGACCGAGGCTCCGCCGCGGCCGACGTGTCCGAGCCGCCCGGAGCGGCAACGGGCGAGGACGGTGAGCCACCGCCCTGCGCGGGCGGCGGAACCGCGGGCCGCAGGCGGTGACCACCACCCCGAGCGGGCAGAGCGGCGGCCGGCACCTGACGGCGACCGCCGCCATCATCAGGCGACCCCCCGCCGGGCGGTAGCCGGTGCCCGCTGCCGTAGACAGGCAACGGCGCCGGCCCATCCGGACGCGCAGCCGCTGCCGGCATATCCCGACCACTGCCGTGAGCAGTCAGCGGAGCGGAAGCCGGCAAACCGTGACCACCACCGCGAACAGGCAACGGAGCGGAAGCCGGCAAACCGTGACCACCACCGCGAACAGGCAACGGAGCGGGCCCGTCCCGTCGGGCGGGTGTCGTCATGTCGTGGCCGCTGCCGTGCGCCGGCAGCAACGCCCGGCCTTCCGGCCGGCGGGCCGGCGCCGGGGCGGGGAGGCCGTGGCCGCCGCTACGCCAGCCGCGGGGCAGGGGGGTGACCGCGATCCCGGGGTACGACGAGGTGTTCACGGTGCGCACTCCAGGATCACGTCCAGGGCCCGGGTGAAGTCCGCCTCGGGGATGCCCGCGTTGAGGGTCAGGCGCAGGCGCGAGGTGCCGTCCGGGGTGGACGGCGGACGGAAGCAGCCGACCGCGACGCCCCGGTCGCGGCAGTCGTCGGACCAGGTGAGGGCGGCTTCCGGGCCGGGGGCGACGACCGACAGGACACCGGCGGCCGGGTCGCGGACCGGGTAGCCGGCGGCGCGCAGCCGGGCGGCGAGCCGCTGCCCGCGCGCGGTCAGGGTGGCCCGCCGGTCGTCGGCGGCCCGGGCCAGGTCGATCGCGGCGTGGACGCCGGCCACCACGGCGGGCGGCGGGGCGGTGTCGTAGATGAAGGTGCGGCCGGTGTCGATCAGGTGGCGGATGACCCGTGCGGGGCCGGCGACCACGCCGCCGGCGCCGCCCAGCGACTTGGACAGGGTGGCGGTGACGATCACGTCGGGCTGCCCGGCGAGGCCGGCCGCCACGACGCCGCCGGCGCCGGCCGGGCCGAGCAGGCCGAGCGCGTGCGCGTCGTCGACGATCAGCAGGGCGCCGCGGGCCGTGGTGACCGCGTGCAGGGCGGCGAGCGGGGCGAGGTCGCCGTCGACGGAGAAGACCGACTCGGTGACGACCGCGGCGGTGCGGCCCGGGTGGGCGTCGAGGATGGCGGCGACGGCGGCCGGGTCGTTGTGCGGGGCGACCACCACCGGCCGGCCGGAGATCTTGCAGCCGTCGATCAGCGAGGCGTGGTTGTACGCGTCGGAGACGACCAGGTCGCAGACCGCCGCGGCGGCCCGGACGACGGCCAGGTTGGCCAGGTAGCCGGAGGAGAAGACCAGCGCGGCCTCGGCGCCCAGCCAGCCGGCCAGCCCGGATTCCAGCGCGGTGTGCGCGTCGGTGCTGCCGCGGACCAGGCGCGATCCGGTGGCGCCCACCCCGTACGCCGCAATCGCGGACCGCGCCGCCGAGGTCACCGCGACGTGCCGGGAAAGGCCGAGATAATCGTTTCCGGCCAGGTCGACGACGTCGTCGTCGGCCGGACGTGGCCGCAGGTGACGGGTGAGCCCCGCCTTGGCCCGGTCGCGGGCCAGGCGATCGAGCGACTCGGACCAGTCAGCCACAACGCCTCCAGACAAGCATGAGGCCCCCGGGAGATCACGGGGCCTCCGGTGATCGACGGGATCGGCCCCGGAGATCACGAGAACCGGAAACTACCACCCACGTCCGACCGTTCTTACCGCGCCGGAGAGTCTGTAGGGTACGGACATGCCTCAGATCCTCGACCGGGCACGTGCCCGGGTTCTCGACGGCGGCGCCGGCCTCGATCAGGCCGGGATCCTCGAGATCCTGCGACTGCCCGACGACGACCTGCCCGAGCTCCTGCAGCTCGCTCATGATGTGCGGATGAAGTGGTGCGGCCCGGAGGTCGAGGTCGAGGGCATCGTCTCGCTGAAGACCGGCGGCTGCCCGGAGGACTGCCATTTCTGCTCGCAGTCCGGCCTGTTCGCGTCGCCGGTGCGGGCCGCCTGGCTGGACATCCCGTCCCTGGTCGAGGCGGCCAAGCAGACCGCCGCGACGGGCGCCACCGAGTTCTGCATCGTGGCCGCGGTGCGCGGTCCCGACCAGCGGCTGATGGACCAGATGCGGCAGGGCGTCAAGGCGATCCGGGAGGCGGTCGACATCCAGGTCGCCGCCAGCCTGGGCATGCTCTCCCAGGAGCAGGTCGACGACCTGGTCGACATGGGCGTGCATCGATACAATCACAATCTCGAGACCTGCCGGTCGTTCTTCCCGAACGTGGTGACCACCCATTCGTGGGAGGAGCGCTGGTCCACCCTGCAGATGGTCCGCGAGTCCGGCATGGAGGTCTGCTGCGGCGGCATCCTGGGCATGGGCGAGACGATCGAGCAGCGCGCCGAGTTCGCCGCCCAGCTCGCCGAGCTGGACCCGCACGAGGTCCCGATGAACTTCCTCTCCCCTCGCCCGGGCACCCCGTTCGGTGACCGGCCGGTGGTCGAGGGCAAGGACGCGCTGCGGGCGATCGCCGCGTTCCGGCTGGCGATGCCGCGGACGATCCTGCGGTTCGCCGGCGGCCGGGAGCTGACGCTGGGCGACCTGGGCACCCGGGACGGCCTGCTCGGCGGCATCAACGCGATGATCGTCGGGAATTACCTGACCACGCTGGGCCGTTCGGCCACCGCCGACCTGGAGCTGCTCCAGGATCTGCAGATGCCGATCAAAGCCCTGTCGGCGACCCTCTGAGATGTTCTGCGACCGGTGTGGCGAGGCGACCGCCACGGGCGATCACACGGGGTGCGCGGCGGCCCGCGAGCTGGAGCCGCCCCGTTACTGCCCGGAGTGCCGCCGCCGGATGAAGGTGCAGGTGCTGCCGACCGGCTGGACGGCCACCTGCGTGGAGCACGGCACCCGGCGAGGGTGACCCCGAGGGTGGCGGCGGGCCTGAATCAGTACCCACCGCCACCCCTCTGACCCGTCACCCGGAGGTGGCGGGAGTATCCAAGGACGCCGGCTGACCCGCCAGTGGCAGGGTGACGCTGGCCAGGGCCCCGTCACGCGCCAGCTCGCCGTGGCCGAGGCGGCGCAGGGTGCGCAGCGTCGCCACGTCGTCCGCGCCGGTGTGCGCCACCAGCGCGGCCAGCCCGGACCGCTCGGCGTGCGCCCGCAGCCGGCGCAGCAGCGCCGTGCCCAGCCCACGACGCTGCCAGGCGTCCTCGACCAGCACGGTGATCTCGCCCAGCTGCCCCTCGACGATCAGGCCGGCGGTGCCCACCACCCGGCCGGCCGTGGTGACCGCGAGCAGAGTCAGCCCACCGGCCGGCTCCAGCAGCCGGCGCAGCCGGGACTCGGTGGGCGGACCGGCCGGATAGCGCCGCCGCAGGGCCGCGGCCGAGCAGTGCCGGTGCAGCTCGGCGACGGCGGCCAGATCGTCCGCGGTGGCCGGGCGCAGGGTCACCTCGGCTCCGTCGGGCAGCAGGAAGGTCACGTTCTCCCGCTGGTGGCGGGTGACCGCGGCGGCCAGCTCGACCAGGGCCTGGGCCCGCGCGTACTCCGCGGGGGTGAACGCGGGGAGCGCGCGGAGCACCTCGTACGACCCGCCGGCCGGGTCGGCCAGGGTCATCCGACCGCCGTGCACGCCGGGCCGGTCGAAGGCCGGGTGCGGACGCCAGCGCACGTCGGTCGCGTCGAGCAGGGCCACCAGCGTCTCGCCGAGCGAGTCGGGCTCGTGCACCAGGCGGCCGGCCATCGCGAGCGCGCGGGTGGGCTGGTCGGCCAGGCCCTGCGCCTCGGCACGGGTCACGAACGCATCCCGCCCGCGGCCCTTGGTCACCGCGGCCAGCAGGTCGGCCTCGGTCATCGCGTCCGGTGCGTCGACCAGGAAGTCGTCGACCGCGCCGCCCTCGGTGGTGTGCACCTGGACGGCGAGGATGTTGACCGATTTCAGGGCGAGGCTCGCGGTCAGCACGGAGAGATAGCCGGGGCGGTCGTCGACCGTGGCCCGGATCCGCCACAACGCCATGCGGGGCACTCCTTTCGCTCTGCCTCAAGAGTGCCCCGGCGTTGTTGCCGTCGTATTGCCTGAGCTGCTATTTCGCGGGTTGTGATCGTCACACCCGGACGGTGGCGGCGGTCACCGTGTCGAGCCGGTCGCCGAGGATCACCGCGGCCGCCCGGACCAGCTGCGCCACCCGGTCCACCTCGGTCACGTGGAACGCCGCGGCCGGCAGCTCCGCCTCGTCGGTGCGGGCCAGCACCAGGACCAGCCCGGCCCGGCCGAACGGCGCCACCGCGTACCGCGCGCCGCCCGGCTCGGTCAACGGCCGGGCCCGCAGCGGGGTCACCTCGGGCAGGCGCAGCGGCGACGGGGCCCGCCAACTCGCGTACGTCACCTGTGGCTCGTGTCCCGTCCCGGGCCCGCCGTTGCGGCTGGCCCAGTCGGCCGGGACCACCGCGGCCGCCGCCCAGTCCGCCGCCAGCAGCCCGGGCATCGCGTCGACCAGGGTGGCCAGGCCGTCCGCCGGGTTCGCCGCCACCTGGGCGAGCAGTTCGGCGTCGTGGCCCCCGTTGACCGGCGCGCCGATGGCCTTCCACACCCCGTCGACCTGCACCCCGGGGATCGCGGCGAGCCCGGCCAACAGCCGGTCGACCCGGGCCGCACCCGGCCAGACCACGGTGAAGTCGTCGACCGCCCGCCCGCCGAGACGTTCCAGCACCACCACCTGGACGATGTCCGCGCCGGCCACGCCGAGGGTGCGCGCGACCTGACCGAGGGCGCCGGGACGGTCCGGCAGGGTGACTCGAACCCGCAGCAACATGTGACTCCTCCCGTCGCGGACGGCCCGGTGCCGCCGTCCCCTGACCACCCTGCCGACTCCGCGTTTCCGACCGGTTGCACGGCCGTGTCCCCGCCGTCAAGCCGGTCGGTGATGCCGGATCTCACAACTCACCGCGGGCAGGCGCGGCTCCGGCTTCACCCGTCCATGTCCGGTGTCGGACACTCCCGCCCACTAGAGTCGGGGAATGATTTGCGAGGCTTGCCGGGAACGGCGGCATGTCGACTGCAAGGGTGGCTCGTGGTGCGACTGCCAGCACCGGCCGGCCGAGCCGACCCCGCCGGTGACCGGCCCACCCGGCGAGTGAGCGCCCTCCCGGACACCCGGGACGGGTTGGTCGAGCGCTATCCGCGCGCCGACCGGCCCACCCTCCGGGTGAATTTCATCGCCAGCGCGGACGGCGCGGTCAGCGTGGACGGCCTCTCCGCCGGGTTGCAGGGCCCGGGCGACAAGGAGGTATTCGACACCCTGCGGATGCTCGGGGACGCGCTGATCGTGGCGGCCGGCACGGTACGCGCCGAGCGGTACGACGCGCTGCGCCTGACCGCCGAGGACCGGGCCTGGCGGGTGGCGCACGGGCTGCCCGAGTTCCCGCTCATGGTGATCGTCTCCGGTTCGCTCGACCTGGATCCGGAGCAATTGATCTTCTCGGACGCGCCGATCCGCCCGATCGTGATCACCCACCGGGGCGCGCCGGATTCCCCGATCCGGGCGGTGGCCGAGGTGCTGGAGCTGGGCGACGACCGGGTCGACCTGGCCGCCGGGGTGGCCGAGCTGCACCGGCGCGGCGCCACCCAGCTGCTCTGCGAGGGCGGGCCGGGCCTGCTCGGCTCGATGATCGCCGCCGACCTGGTCGACGAGCTGTGTCTCACGGTGGCGCCGCTGCTGGCCGGCGGCTCGGCCGGCCGGATCGCGAGCGGTCCGCCGACGCCGCCGCGGCCGATGTCACTGCGGCACGCGCTGACCCGGGAGGACATGCTCTTCCTCCGCTACACGCGTGTCGTCCACAGCTGATCAAGATCTTGTGCATAACTCTGTGGATGGACCCCACCGGTGGTAGCCCGAGCGTTTTGTCATACCGCTGAGGCAACATGATCCCCGTGTCTGACGAAACTTCCCCCGTCGGGCGGGTGCTCGGCACCGCCGACGCGACCCCGCTCCAGTTCTGGACGGCCGTCGCCCCCGGCAGCTACCTGCAGCTCGACGACGTCGTGACCACCAGGCGTGATCTGCCCGACCGCGAGCCGGTGACCATCTCCGGCGTGGTCACCCAGGTCCGCGCCCGGCACGAGGGCGCCCAGTTCGACTCGGACGTGTTCGCCATCGCCGACGGCACCCTGCCCGCGATGGTCCAGGAGGCGGCCGAGATCACCACCACCCGGGTCGACCCGGAGCTCTACGTTCCGCCGGCCCCGGGCGCGATCGTGCACCGCGCCTCCGGCGAGGACCGCGACGCCGCCCTGCACTTCGACCGGATGGAGCGCCGGGTCCCGATGGGCACCGGCCGCGACGGCGTCCCGGTCTTCCTGAACGCGGACTTCCTGGACGGCACCCGCGGCGCGCACGTGTCGATCTCCGGCATCTCCGGCGTCGCCACCAAGACGAGTTTCGCCACCTTCCTGCTCTACTCGGTGTTCCGCTCCGGCCAGCTCGGCGCCGACGGGGCGAACGCCCGGGCACTGATCTTCAACGTGAAGGGCGAGGATCTGCTCTTCCTCGACCACCCGAACACGAAGCTGGACGACCCCACCCGGGCCTACTACAAGCTGCTCGACCTGCCCGACAGCCCGTTCACCGACGTGCGGGTCTACGCCCCGCCGCGGCCCGGCGACCCGTCCGGCGCCCCCGACGTGAGCGGCCGGCTGACCGGCGTCGACGCGTTCTACTGGACGCTCGACGAGTTCTGTTCCACCAAGCTGTTGCCGTACGTGTTCGCCGACGCCGACGACGAGCGCCAGCAATACACCATGGTGGTCCACTCGGTCACCGCCCACCTGCACCGTTTCGCCGTCCCGGCCGAGGGCGGGATCAGCATCGACGGCCGCCGGATCGGCTCGTACGGCGATCTGGTCGACCACATCGTCGAGCAGCTCACCGACGACGAGACCCGCTCCACCTGGGCCGGCAGCGCGGTCAGCATGGGCACGGTCAACGCGTTCGCCCGCCGCCTGATCGGCAGCAAGCGTGATCTGGCCCGGCTGATCCGCGGCGACCTGGCGCAGCGCCGCCCGCACCAGATCAAGACCGCGGACAGCGCCCAGGTCACCGTCGTCGACCTGCACAACCTGCCGGACCGCGCGCAGCGCTTCGTGGTCGGCGTCACGCTCAAGAGCGAGTTCGAGGAGAAGGAGAAGGCCGGCACCGGCCGCCCGCTGCTCTTCGTGGTCCTCGACGAGCTGAACAAGTACGCCCCGCGGGAGGGCTCCTCGCCGATCAAGGAGGTGCTGCTCGACATCGCCGAGCGCGGCCGGTCGCTGGGCGTGATCCTGATCGGCGCGCAGCAGACCGCCAGCGAGGTCGAGCGGCGGATCGTCACGAACTCGGCGATCCGGGTGGTCGGCCGGCTCGACCCGGCCGAGGCGTCCCGTCCGGAGTACGGCTTCCTGCCCCCGGCGATGCGTCAGCGCGCGCTGCTGGCCCGGCCCGGCACGATGTTCGTCAACCAGCCGGACATCCCGGTCCCGCTCTGTGTCGAGTTCCCGTTCCCGGCGTGGGCCACCCGCAAGTCGGAGTCGGGTCCGCCACCGGCCGAGACGCTGCGCTCGATCGTGCAGTCCGCCGACCCGTTCGCCGTGATCGGCGGCCGGGCCGGCGGTGACGACGACATCCCGTTCTAGGACCTGGGGCTAAGGTTTCGCGATGCGCATCCTGCACACCTCCGACTGGCACGTCGGCAAGGTTCTCAAGGGCCGCAACCGGCACGACGAGCACATCCGGGTGCTCGCCCAGGTGGTGGAGATCGCCCGGGCGGAGAAACCCGACCTGGTGATCGTCGCCGGCGACCTCTACGACACCGCGGCGCCGACCGCGGACGCCACCCGGCTGGTCACCCGCGCGCTGTCCGCGCTGCGGCAGACCGGCGCCCGGGTGGTGGCGATCGGCGGCAACCACGACAACGGGCAGGCGCTGGACGCACTGCGCCCGTGGGCCGACGCGGCCGGCATCGAGCTGCGCGGCTCGGTCCGGGACAGCCTGGGCGACCTGCTGATCGAGGGCACCACCGCGGGCGGCGAGCGGTGGCGGCTGGTGGCGTTGCCGTTCCTGTCCCAGCGGTACGCGATCCGCGCCGCCGAGATGTACGAGTTGACCGAGGCGGAGGCCAATCAGACGTACGCCGATCTGATCGCGCGCCTGATCGCCAAGCTCGCCGAGCCGTTCGGCGAGCCCGGCGTGGTCAACCTGATCACCTCGCACCTGACCCTGGTCGGGGCGAGCACCGGCGGCGGTGAGCGCGAGGCGCACACCATCATGGGGTACGCCGTGCCCTCCACCGTCTTCCCGCAGAACACGCACTACGTCGCGCTCGGTCACCTGCACCGCGCGCAGCGGGTGATCGGCCCGTGCCCGGTGCGCTACTGCGGCAGCCCGCTCGCCATCGACTTCGGCGAGGAGGAGAACGTCTGCTCGGTGGCGGTCGTCGACGTCGGCGTGGACAGGGCGGCCCAGGTCCGCGACGTGCCGGTGACCTCGGCGATCACCCTGCGCACGGTGCGCGGCACCCTCGAACAGCTGGCCACGGTGAACCTTCCGGAGGCCTGGCTGCGTGTCCTGGTGCGCGAGGCGCCCCGCCCCGGCCTGCGCGAGGACGTGCAGGAGCTGCTGCCGAACGCGTTGGAGGTACGGATCGACCCGGACATGCTGCCGGAGCGCACCGGGGCCCGGGCCGCCGAGCGCGCCGGCCGGTCGCCGCGTGAGCTGTTCGGCGACTACCTGGACAGTCGCGGCAACGCCGAGGAGGGTGTCCGCGAGCTCTTCGACCAGCTGTACGACGAGGTGAGCAGCAACCAATGAGGCCCCTTCGGCTGGACATGTCCGGTTTCACGGTGTTCCGCGACCAGACCACCGTGGACTTCACCGACGCCGACTACTTCGCGCTGGTCGGCCCGACCGGCTCGGGCAAGTCGACCGTGCTGGACGCGATCTGCTTCGTGCTGTACGGCCAGGTGCCGCGCTGGGGTGGCGCCCGCGGGATCGGCAACGCGCTCGCCCCGTCCGCGGCCGAGGCGCGGGTCCGGCTGGTCTTCGAGTCGGCCGGTGACCGCTACGTGGCGACCCGGGTGGTGCGCCGCGACGGCCGGGGCAACGTCAAGACGTCCGGCGCCGGCCTGCAGCTGATGCCGCCCGGCTTCGACGTGACCAAGCTGGACACCGGCATGGACCTGACCGACCTGGGCGAGGTGCTGGCCGGCGTCCCGGCCGAGATGGACGACGCGGTGCTGCACGCGGTCGGTTTGCCCTACGAGCAGTTCACCAGCTGCGTGGTGCTGCCGCAGGGCCAGTTCGCCGACTTCCTGCACGCCAAGCCGGCGGTCCGGCAACAGATCCTGATCAACCTGCTCGGCCTGCAGATGTACGAGCGGGTCCAGGAGAAGGCGGCCGAGCGGGGCAAGACCGCCGAGACCAAGCTGACCATGGTCGACCAGTCGCTGGCCGCCCTCCAGGACGCCACCGACGAGGCGGTCGAGGCGGCGGCCGGGCACCTGGCCCGGATGCGGGAGCTGACCGGCGCGGTCGAGGCCGCGATGCCGGGGCTGCGCGAGGCCCGGGCGGCCGAGTCGGCCGCCCGCGACGCCCGGGACACGCTGGACGCCGAGCTGGCACTGCTCGCCTCGGTGCGTACTCCGGACAATCTGGACGAGGCGACCGGCGCCGTCACCGCGGCCCGCGACGCCGCCGCCCGGGCGGCGCAGGCGGTGCACGAGGCCGAGGAGGCCGAGGAGAAGGTCCGCGGCGAGCTGGCCGCGGCCGGCGACCCGGGTTCGCTGCGCCTGGCGCTGGACCGGCACACCGAGCTGTCCCGCCTGGTCGAGCAGGAGGGCTGGTTCGCCGGCAAGGTGTCGGTGGCCGAGATGGAGTGCCGGGACGCGCGCGCCGCGGCCGACCTCGCCGAGTCCGAGCACACCGGCGCGCAGCAGCTGCTGGAGCAGGCCCGGCAGGACTACCGGGACGCCCAGCAGCGGGACCGGGCGGTCGCGCTGCGCGGGCATCTGAGCGCCGGCGACCACTGCCCGGTGTGCGAGCAGCCGGTCGCCGTGGTGCCGGAGGTGCCGCGCGAGTCGGCGGTCCGGCTGGCCGAGGCGGCCGGCGCCGCCGCGCGCGAGGCCGCCGAGCAGGCCACCGCCCGCTGGCAGCAGCGGGACGCGGTGGCCCGCAACCTGGAGAGCGACCTGGAGCGCAAGCGCGGGCAGTACGAGCATCACCTGACCCGGCTCGCCGAGGTGCGCAAGGCGGTGCAGGGGCTGCCCGGGGCCGAGGTGATCGAGCAGCGGCTGGCCGAGCTGGCCCGGCTGCAGGGCCGGCTGGAGGAGGCGACCGGCACGGTGCGCGCGGCCCGGGACGCGGCCCGTGCGGCGCAGATCGCGGTCCGGGCCGCGGAGGAGCAGCAGCGGACCGCCTGGCGACGCTTCGACACGGTCCGCGACGGGCTGGCCCGGTTCGTCCCGCCGCCGGCCGACCGGGACGACCTGGCCGGTGCATGGCAGACCCTGGTCGGGTGGGCCCGGGCCGAGCACGCCGCCCGGGCGGAGCGCCGGGCCGCGGCCGAGACCGCGGTGCTGTCCGCGCACGGATCCACGGCCGCCGCGCAGGACGCGATCGCCGCGCTGTTCACCGCCGCCGGGGTGCGGCCGCCGGCGACCGCCCCGGAGGACGCCGAGGCCACCCTGATCCGGGCGGCCGCGGTCGCCGCCGAGCGGGCCGAGGCCGCCTGGCAGCGTCTGGTGGAGCGGCACAAGCAGGCTCGCGAGCAGCAGGAGCGGCGGATGACGCTGCAGCGGGAGAGCCGGGTGGCCAAGTCGCTCGCCGGTCACCTGCGGGCCAACAACTTCGAGCGCTGGCTGCTGGAGGAGGCGCTGGACCTGCTGGTCGACGGCGCCTCGCGGATCCTGCGCGAGCTCACCGGCGGGCAGTACGAATTGATGCACGACAAGGGCGAGTTCTCGGTGATCGACCACCACGACGCCGGGTTGCGCCGGGGTGTGCGCACGCTCTCCGGCGGGGAGACGTTCCAGGCGTCGCTGGCCCTGGCGCTGGCCCTGTCCGAGCAACTGGCCGGGATGAGCACCACCGCGGCCAGCCTGGAGTCGATCGTGCTGGACGAGGGTTTCGGCACGCTGGACGCCGCCACGCTCGACGTGGTGGCGGCCACGCTGGAAAATCTGGCCGCCCGCGGCGACCGGATGGTCGGGCTGGTCACCCACGTGCAGGCGCTGGCCGAGCGGGTGCCGGTCCGGTTCGAGGTCCACAAGGACGCGCGGACCGCGCACGTCGAGAGGGTCGGCCTGTGACACGGATGTTCGTCGACGCGTGGGACCCGGCGTACGGGGCGAGTTTCGAGGGCGGGGACGGCGAGGGGCCGGCCTCGCCCAGCAGCGCGCAGGTGGAGGTCGACGTCGAGGTGCCGGCCGCCGCGTGGGCGCCGATCGACGTGCCGGCCGGGGCCCGGGCACCGCGGGTGGTGTTCCTGGTCGACGGCGTGCGCCGCAACGACGCGCAGATCTGGACGGCGGAGGAGGACGGCACCTCGTACGCCGGGCTGGCCGCCTCCTTCGCGGCCGGCGTGGTGCGCTGCGATCTGGGCCGCGGGGTGGCCGAGCTGGTGGCGGCGCGGGTGGGGCGGGGGTTGTTCACCGCGAGCCCGTCGATCGCCGATCTGCAGGCCGGCACGGTCCGCTACGAGATCCACCGGATCAACGGGACCGGTGAGGCGAGCAAGCTGCCGGCCGCGGTCCAGGGGCCGCTCACCGCGCTGGAGATCGAGATCTCCAGCGCCGCCCGGGACACCGGATCGGACGGCGCCGACCTGCTGATCGTCGACGGCCCGCTGCGCAACCGGCGTCAGCTGCCGCGCACCATCGGCTACATCAAGACCCAGCAGAAGCAGTATCTGCCGACCGCCCTCACCGCGGTGGTGACCGCGCTGCGTCCGGGCCAGCGCACCCCGGTCTTCCACCTGGGCTCGCTGTGGGGCGGCTGGTCCTGGTATCTGCGGCTGCCCGGGGCCACCGGCGCGCCGTGGTCGGGGATCGTCCGGGTGGAGTGTTCCCCCGAGCTGACCGTCGATCAGGCGATCGAACTGGCCGGGCTGTCCGGGGCGACGCTGCCGAGGTTCGCCTCCTCGTCGTACAAGGATCCCCGGGCCCCGCAGAACCTGGTGCCGATCGCCGGGCTGGAGCGCCGCCTGCGCGGCATGCTGGGTGACTCGCGGGTACTCCACCGGGCTCTGGCGCTGGCCACCGCAGCCTCCCGCTGATTAGGACTCCCGTCCAGATACTGGTACGAAAGTTGCGAGCGAAAGAATGTGATCGGGGTGCTCCGGCATCCGACCCGGACCTCGGTGATCACCACCTCCGGCGCGCCCTCCGGCGCCGCTGGTAAACAGTCGCTTACCAAACCCGAATGCGTCGGAGCTGCAAGATCAAGAACTGGGAGCGCTCCCGGACGGGTGTCGCCCGAAAGGGTCCATCGGATATCCGGACATCCCCCGAACGGTTCGGCGACCTCGCCTTTCGCCACACATAAGTCATCTCCGCGCACCCAGCGGAATCGCGCGTTCACACAGCGAAATCGCCATCTCCCGGCCGGGCGAAATTATTTCCAGAGCCATGTCTCGGCTCCGATGTGACTGAGTATCATTCCGCCTTACCGGCGTCGTGAATCGGCGTGGATCAATCCCCCATGACCTGCGCCCCGGTGCGCCATCATGTTCGTCACCACTTGCGGAGGACCCTTGAGACCGAGTGTCCCGGAAAATCTCGCGCCGGCTTTGATCCCGGCCGGGCCCCCCAGCCGTATCTCAGGCGACGGGGAAGGGTCCGGGCGGAGGTATCGATGCATGCGGTGGCCGAGGATCGGCTCACGCCGGAGAGGGTGCGTGTGATGGCGCGACACTCCGGGAGCAGGTGGCAGGCGATTGACGGAGGCCGTGGTGCACAGGATGACGGTTCGGTGATCCCCCGCCAGACGGCCCGCCACGAGGCGCCGGCCAGCGGCCCCAGCCACGAGGACACGCTGGTCAAGCTGCTGTACGAGGAGCACGCGGGACCGCTGCTGATGTTCGTGCTGCGGCTGACCGGCGGTGACCGGCAGCGCGCCGAGGACATCGTGCAGGAGACCCTGCTGCGGGCCTGGCGCAACGCGCACCGGCTCGGTGCGCAGGGCCAGCAGTCCCTGCGGCCGTGGCTGGTCACGGTGGCCCGCCGGATCGCGATCGACGAGCACCGCAGCGCGAACGCGCGCCCCGCGGAGACGTACGACCGCGAGCTGGAGAGCTTCCCGAGCACCGCGGACGACACCGACCGCGTGCTGCAGTCGATGACCGTGTCGGATGCCCTCCGGCAGCTGAGCAACTCCCACCGGGAGATCCTGATCGAGACCTACTTCCGGGGGCGGACCGTGCCCGAGGCGGCCGAGGCGCTCAACCTTCCGCTGGGTACGGCGAAGTCCCGCGTGTATTACGCTCTGCGTGCGCTGCGTACCGCTCTGCAGCAGCGGGGGGTGACGGAATGACACAGGAAGACCACTACGACGTCGCGTCATACGCCCTGGGCGTGCTCGACGAGCGCGACGCCGCCCGGTTCGAGGACCACCTGATCGAGTGCCCGCAGTGCGCCCTCGAGCTGGAGTCCTTCGTCCAGGTGGCCGACGTGCTGGCCGATGTGGACGCGGAGGCCCTGCTGGCCGCCGAGAAGTCGGAGCAGGACGGCCTGCTGCTGAACAAGATGATCCGCGAGGTCCGGTCGGACCGGCAGCGGGCCAACAGCCGGCGGCTCTACTCGCTGGCCGCCGCCGTGGTCATCTTCGCCATGCTCTCCATCGGCGCACTCTTCGCCGGCGGCAAGTGGCTCGGCTCGGACACGTCGAAGAACCCGGCGACCACCGCGCAGCGCGGCAGCGACCAGCTCGACCCGCTGCCGGACAGCAACGGCCTCGGCATCGGCGGCACCGCACTGCCGGGCGAGAACCACAGCAGTGCAGACTCGCGCACCAACGTGCGGGGGGCGGTCGGCCTGGAGACCAAGGACTGGGGCACGCAGATCTCCTTCGCGGTCAGCAACCTCAAGGGCCCGAAGACGTGCGCACTGACCATCGTGCACCGCGACGGCACCTCGGAGCGGGTGGCCACCTGGACGATCGGCGCCAAGGGCTGGGGCACCGCCGCCAACCCGGCCCCGCTGATGCTGCAGGCGGTCACCGGCACCCCGCGCGACGACATCGCCCACGTGCAGGTGCAGGAACTGACCCCCGGTGGCGGTTCCGAGACTCTGGTGAGCATTCTGTAATCGTCTCGACACGAAGGGCCCGGCCGCATCGGCCGGGCCCTTTTTTACGTGCGCGACGCCCGGATGGTTCAAGCAAAAATTCCCGAATTTGATCGACCCGAATATTCAACCGCTGCCGCGCCGGTCGCGTACTACAGCGCGGAAAAGGCTACGGGTTGTCGATCAGCTGGAGGAAGCCCAGTGGTACCGGAGAAGCGGAAGTTGATGGTCACCGGCGTGGCGCTGGCGGCACTCGTGGCACTGCCCGGTTGCGCTCCGGCCGGCTACAACGCGGCCGACTACGGCAACGCGGCCCAGCCCGCCGCGGCCGACGTGGCCGCGACCCCGGGCGCCGCGTCGACCGCCGGTGCGGTCGACCCGAACGTCGCCGGGACCGCTGAGGCGACCGCGCCCCCGGCCCCGGCCGACTCCGGCGCCGGCGCCGCCGGCAAGCCGGTCGCCGACAAGCAGGTGACCAAGTCGCTCACCGGCACCTCGGTCGCCCGGATGGGTCAGGTCGTGGAGAACCAGAACGGTTTCGTTCTGTACCGCTTCGACGACGACGGCCACGACCCGGCCAAGTCCAACTGCAACGGCGACTGCGCCAAGGTGTGGCCGCCGGCGCTGACCAACGACGGCAAGCCGACCCTCAAGGACGTCGACGCCAAACTGGTCGGCACGGTCACCCGGGCGGACGGCACCAAGCAGCTGACCCTCGCCGGTTGGCCGCTCTACCACTACGTCGGGGACAAGAAGCCGGGGCAGTGGAAGGGCCAGAACGTCAACGGCAAGTGGTTCGTGGTCACGCCGACCGGTACCAAGAACCTCACCTGCCTCCCCAAGATCTCGAAGCCGGTGGCGCCGCCCTCCGGCAGCGATTCCGCCGGCGACTACAGCTACTGAAAGCGATGGGTACGAGGATGAAGTCCTGGTTGGTGGGTGCAACGACCGTGGTGCTGGCGTTCATGCTGACGCCGGCCGGGGCCGCGCACGCCGACGACGGAGTTCCGGTGCCGCCGAACACCGGGCTCACCGACACCGCGAAAGGCACGGTCAGTGCCGCGGACAAAGACTTCGTGATCAAGGTGCGGCTGGCCGGCCTCTGGGAGATCCCGGCCGGCAACATGGCCCAGGAGAAGTCGGACGACCCGAACATCGTCAAGATCGGCAAGTCGATCTCGGCGCAGCACGTCGTCCTGGACGAGCTGGACCGGGCCGTCGCCAAGAAGCTCGGCATCGACCTGCCCAACCAGCCCAACGGCGACCAGCAGGGCTGGCTCGCCGAGATGCGCAACGCCTCGGGCGGCCAGTTCAACCAGATCTACGTCGACCGGCTGCGCGCCGCGCACGGCAAGATCTTTCCGGCGATCGCCACGATCCGCGCGTCGACCCGCAACGACAGCGTCCGCAAGCTCGCCCAGCAGGCCAACCAGTTCGTCATGACGCACATGACCCTGCTGGAGAGCAGCGGCATCGTCGACTACGGTGCGCTGCCCACCGCGGCCGCCCCGGTCGCTCCCGGGCAGAAGGGCCCGGTGCCGATCGACAACCAGATGATCGCCGCCGCCGGCAACGGTGGTGGAGTACCGGGTCTCAGCAACACCGTAGTCCTGCTCGTCCTGGCTGCCGCGCTGGTGGTCGGCGTGATCACCACGATGCGCATCTTCCGTTCGCGGTAGCCCCCGAGAGAGAAAAGGTGTCACCCATGCGAAGGTCAAAGTACCGGCGCGCCACTGGACCCACATGGTTCAGCGGACGCCGCCGGATCATCGCCGTGGCGGCCACGCTGGCGGCGTTCGGCGGCATCGTGACGGTTACGCAGATCTCGAGCGCCAGCACCAACCCCAACACCAAGTCCGCGCTCGCCGCCTGCGACAACCTCAAGGCGGGTGGGCAGACCAAGTTGTCGACCAACACCCGCCGCGACACGTACACCACCGACAACGGCACGGTCACCCAGCATCCGGACGACGGGTCGGCCGATGTGGCGACGACGGCGCAGGTGCGGGCCCGGTGCCGCGACTGGGTGATGAAGAACGTCGGCAACAACCAGAACAACCGGCGCCGCGGGAACAACAACAACGGCGCCGGTCAGAACACCGGCGGTCAGAACACCGGCGGTCAGAACACCGGCGGTCAGAACACCGGCGGCGGCCAGAACAACGGCGCCGGCGCGCCGGCGAGCCAGGCGGCCAGCGCGCCGGCCACCAACGCCGGCGGCCAGAACAACAACAACGGCGGCGGCCAGAACAACAACGGCGGCGGCGGCCAGAACAACAACGGCGGTCAGAACAACAACAACGGCGGCGCCCAGAACAACAACGGCGGTCAGAACAACAACAACGGCGGCGCCCAGAACAACGGTGGCCAGAACAACGGTGGCAACAACGGTGCCACCACCCCGCCGCCCGGTGCCGGCCTCGGCATCCTCACCAACAGCTGCGCGACCAGCAACCTGCCCGCCCACGACGGCTTCCAGAAGGGCGACCGCTGCGTCAGCACCGAGTTCGGTGAGGTCGGCTCGGCGGCCAACAACCCGTCGCTGCTGATCACCCAGGCGCCCCGCGTGGTCAACCGGAACACCGCCTTCACCCTCAAGGTCAGCACCCGCAACCTGATCCGCGACCGCTTCCTGGCCGCCGGCCAGGGCGGTTACTACGTCGAGTCCAGCGTGCTGCAGAACGGCATCGTCCGCGGCCACTTCCACACCGCCTGCCGGATGCTCGCCAACACCAACGAGGCGCCCGCGCCGGACCCGGTGCCGGCGTTCTTCGTCGCCACCGAGGACAGCAAGGGCGGCCGCACCCCGGACACGGTGACCATCCAGGTCCCGGGCCTGCCGACGGGCGGCACCGCGCAGTGCGCCTCGTGGGCCGGTGACGGCTCGCACCGGATCCCGATGATGGAGCGTGCCAACCAGACCCCCGCCTTCGACGTGGTCCGCGTCCGGGTCCGCTGACCCGTGCAGTAGCTCGCGGAGCACAGTCGCTCCGGCGGGTCCGAACCGGAGGCGCGCGTTCCCACCGCGTACCGCCGGACCCCCCTTCGGGCCCGCCGGCCGTCCTTCCCCCTGCCGGACGTGACATGCGACTGCCCGGCCTCCACCCGGGGCATTGCTCCGCACCCGGGTGATCGAGCCTTCTCGGGTGTTCGATCACCGTCCGATGGCCCTGACCCCCGCACCGGGGACAGGGCCATCGGCTTTTCTGTGGCACAGTTTCGAGGTGACCTCTGCGCTGACCCGGCGCCTGACACCGCCCGAGCGGTATCAGTTCGGCGCGTCGGTGCGCCCGCTGCTGGTGCCGAAACACGATCCGTGCGGCGCGATCCGCGACGGCGCGTTCTGGCTCGCCTTCCGCGGCCCGGCCGGTGCCGCGACCCTCTGCCTGACCAGGGCGGCCGGTGAGCTGCTGGCCACCGGGTACGGGCCGGGCGCCGAGTGGGTGCTCGACCGCGCCGACGCCGTCGCCGGCCTGCGCGACGACGTCACCGGCTTTCCCGAGCTGGCCCGGCGGCATCCGGTGGTGGCGAAACTGGCCGGCACGTTCACCGGGGTGCGGATGCCGGCCACCGGGCAGATCTTCCCCCGGCTGCTGCGCGCCATCCTGGAGCAGAAGGTCACCGGCACCGAGGCCCATCGGTCGTACCGGGCGATCTGCCGGCATTTCGGTGAGCCCGCGCCCGGCCCGGCCGGGCTGGTGCTGCCGCCCGATCCCGCGATGATCGCCGGCACGGCGTACTGGGAGTTCCACCGGCACGGCGTCGAGCAGCGCCGCACCCAGGCCCTGCTGCGCGCCGCCGCGGTCGCCGAGCGGCTGGAGCGGTGCGCCGATCCGGCCGAGGCCACCCGGCGAATGACGGCGCTCCCGCAGATCGGCCCGTGGACGGCCGCCGAGGTGGTCCGCACGGTGTTCGGCGACCCGGACGCGGTCAGCGTCGGCGACTACCACATCCCCAACACGGTGGCGTACGCGCTGGCCGGCGAGCCGCGCGGCACCGACGAGCGGATGCTGGAGCTGCTCGAGCCGTTCCGCGGCCACCGGGGGCGGGTCTGCGACCTGCTCGCCCTGGGCGGATTGATGGCCCCGCGGTACGGGCCGCGGATGCCGGTGCGGTCGTTCGCGCGCTTCTGAAACCGGTTAGTGGATCACGGCGGGCGGGCATACCGCTGCGGCCGGTGAATGGAAGAGCTCCGGTTCGGGTAACGGCGGCGACATGCGAACCCCCCGCACGATCGCCGTCGTTGCCCATCAGAACAAGACCCTGGGCGGCGGGCTGGACGAGCTACGCCGCCGTCTCACCGACCACGACATCAAGAAACTGCTGTGGTACGAGGTCCCGAAGAGCCGCAAAGCCCCGAAGCAGGTCCGCAAGGCGCTCCGGGAGAAACCGGACCTGCTGGTCGTCTGGGGCGGTGACGGGATGGTGCAGCGCACCCTGGACGTGGTCGCCGGCTCGGACACCCCGGTCGCGATCATGCCGGCCGGCACCGGCAACCTGCTGGCCGGCAACCTCGGCATCCCGACCGACATGGAACGCGCCGTGGAGATCGCCTTCGAGGGCGACCGCAAGCGTCTCGACCTCGGCAAGGTCGACGGCGAGCACTTCGCGGTGATGGCCGGCGTCGGCTTCGACGGCGCGATGATCAAGGACGCCGACGGTGCCCTGAAGGACCGGTTCGGCAAACTGGCGTACGTCTGGACCGGCATCCGCCACGTCGACGGCGACGCCCCGCGCACCACCATCAAGATCGACGGCACCGCCTGGTTCGACGACACGGCCAGCTGCGTCCTGATCGGCAACGTCGGCACGATCACCGGCGGTATCCACGCCTTCGACGACGCCTCCCCCACCGACGGCTGGCTGGACGTCGGCGTCGCCACCGCCCAGGGCGCCCTGCAATGGGCCCGCGCCCTCGGCACGATGGCGGTGAAGCGGTCGGACAGCTCTCCGTTCGTCCGCACCACCCGGGCCCGCAAGATCGACGTCAAGCTGGAGTCGAAGCTCGAATACGAGCTCGACGGCGGCGCCCGCTCCCGCACCAAGCGGTTCTCCGCCTCGATCGTCCCGGCCGCGGTCCAGGTCTGCGTACCGGCTGTGACCGATAACTGACAGTGTGGTTCGTCGTCGGCCGCCGCCTTTTCGCCACTATTTGCCCGAGAATCCTCTGGATTGCGGCGGCCGACGCGCCCCAGACTGGCGGTTCACCCACCGCCACTCCGGGAGCCCATCATGATCACTCGCCTGCTCGGCGCCCTGCTGGCCGCCGTAGCCGTCCCGTTCCTCGCCTACCGCGCCGGCCGCACCCACGCCGCCTGGCAGGACGCCCGCTCCACCCGCCGCTCGCTGCGCCAGGACCGCCGCACCGCCTGGGCACACACCGCCCGATTAGCCGCCGGCGCGCTCGTCCTGCTCGCCGGCCTGACCGCCGCCGCCCTCGGCCTCTTCTGAAAACCCTCAACCCCGATTGCCGCGTACGCGGTCAGCCCCCCGCATTCGCCTCGCGCCCCGCCACGCCGCACCGTTGTGGCCGGCCTGCGGGACCACGTCGCCACCGGGCCGCGATGGACCGAGGTCCCGGCGGCGATCGCCGCCGCGTGGCCGCGCGAGACGTGGGACGATCCGTACCCGATCGCCCGCCGCCGCACCGCTGAACGCGCGACATCCGGATCGCCCAGCTGCGACGAGCCCGCCACCGTTCCGGGCTGTCCACCCGCGCCCTCCCGTTCTTCCCCGCCCGCAGCCCACCCCCGGCCGCGCCGACACCACCGTGCGCCGCGATCCACCGCGCTGCCTGCTCCCCGCGATCCTTCGGGGCGGACGGTCCGTCGGGAACCGGGCCCGCAGGCGTGGGCCGAACGGGGGATGTTCCGGACGATAAGGCGGGCGGTTACCCTTCCTGCGCGAAAACGTCGATGCGCAAAGCGGACACAGGAGTGGTGGGAGGGACGATGGCCGGTCGACACGTCTCCACGGCCGCGGACGTCGTCGCGCTGTTCGACGCGCTGGACGTGCACCGGGTGCAGGCCTGCCTCGGCGGTGGGTGGGCTGTCGACGCCCTGCTCGGCGAACAGACCCGCGAGCATTCCGACATCGACCTGTGGTTGCCGGCCACCCACCTGGAGTGGGCGTTCCGCGCCTTCGCCGCCCTGGGCGTCGACCGTCTGTTCCCCACCCCCGGCGACCGCCCCTGGAACTTCGTTCTCCACGACGGCGACCGCCGCAAAATCGACCTGCACCTGTACGAGACCCGCCCGGACGGCCGGCTGCACTACGGCTCCGCCCTGACCGGCGAACCCTTCCCCGCCGCCGCCCTCTCCGGCCGCGGCGAGATCATCGGCCGCCCAGTCCGCTGCGAAGCCCCCGTCTGGGCCGTCACCTGGCACACCGGCTATCCACCCCGAGCCGCCGACCGCCACGACGTCCCCCTCCTCTGCGCCCGCTTCGGCATCCCCCTCCCCGAGACCTTCGCCTGACCACCACCCGCCACTCGGCACACCTCCGACGCCGGCATCGGCCCTTGGATTCCTGAACATCCCGGGCGTAACGGCAAGGTTGGGCGGGATCCACTCCGTCATGGCAGCGTCCGGGAAGGCCGGTATCGGTCGCGCCGTGCTGCCGGCCAGATCGGCTCCGGGGCAGCTTGGTGGATCGGAGGGTTTCCCCGGGCACCCGCGGATGTAGCGCTGGAGGGCTGAGCGCTCTGGACGCGTAGCGGCCAGCTCAGCCCGGAGGCGCCCTCGGCGGGAGCGGCGATCGGTTATCGGCCGCAGCGCACGACATCAGGAACTTGATCGTGAATTTCCCGCACCGCGCCCCGGCGCGGACCGCGCAGGCGGGGCACACCGCGACCGGAGTGCCGACCGCCGGCCAGCCGCGAACGACCGACCGTCGACAGCGAGCCGGCAGCGGGCGGTGAGCCGCGCTGGTCAGGCGATCTGCTGCCACCAGCCGTCGACCGGGGGCGGGTTGTCGACGTCGACGCGTTCGCCGGGGCGGGGGATGGCCAGTTTGACGCCGCGGGCCTTGGCTTCGGCCCAGGTGCGGTCGGCGGGTTCGGACCAGTCGTGGAGAGCGAGATTGAAGGTGGCCCAGTGGACCGGGATCATCAGGCCGCCGCGAACGTCGGCGTGGACGGCGACGCCGTCCTCCGGGAACATGTGGATGTCGGGCCAGGCGTCGCCGTAGGCGCCGACCTGCACGAGGGTGACGTCGAACGGGCCGTGTTCGGCGCCGATCTCGGCGAAGCCGGGGAAATAGCCGGTGTCGCCGGAGTAGAAGGCGCGGCGGGTCGGGCCCTTCAGCACCCAGCTGGCCCAGAGGGTCTCGTCGCGGTTGAGGCCACGGCCGGAGAAGTGCCGGGCCGGGGTGGCGATCACCTCCAGGGTGCCGATCCGGTGGGACTCGTTCCAGTCGAGTTCGACGATGCGGGACTCGGGGACGCCCCAGCGCTCCAGGTGGGCGCCGACGCCGAGGGGGACCAGGAACGGGGCGGCCTGCAGGTCGACCAGGTGCTGGATGCTGGTCATGTCCAGGTGGTCGTAGTGGTCGTGGGAGATCACGATCGCGTCGAGTGGGGGGAGCTCGCGCAACGGGGCGGGGGGCTGGTGCAGGCGGCGGGGGCCGGTGAGGCGGGACGGGGAGCAGCGGTCGCTCCAGACCGGGTCGAGCAGGACCCGGCGGCCCTCGATCTCGACCAGGGCGGACGAGTGGCCGTACCAGGTGACGTGCAGGCCGTCGGCCGGGGCCGGGGCGGTGGGCGGGGTGACCACCGGGACCGGCAGGTGCGGGCGGCGGGCGTCACGGTCGGTCATCGCGGCGACGAACAGGCGCGGCATCGACGCGGCCGTGACCTCGGTGGCCGGGACCGTGTTGCGGAATCTGCCGCCGGAGAACTGCGGGGAGGACTCCATCCGCATGCGGCGGGCGCCGCTCGCTCTCGCGCCGATCTGCGCGGGCAGGTCGCGGGCGGCCCAGACCGCCGCGGCGCCGAGCGCCAGAGCCACCACCGTACGGGTACGAACACGCTTCGCCATGCGCCCAGTCTGACCCGATCGGGCGGCCGATGCCCACCGGGTAGCTGAGGTGCTCCTCAGCAACGAGGGACCAACGCGGCCAGCGGGCGAACGGGAGCCGGCGCGGCGGCCGCGGGAGAGATGCCGGAGCGGCGGTCGGACATGCGCTGATTTGCCTGGCAGGGTCGTCCTGAAGGCCGGTATGCCGCGGATGACGGGTATGGCACACTGCCGCGGTGACGATCGATATCCTCCAGGCGCAGTCGCAGTTGATCGTGCGCCAGCGCATTCGTTTGATGGTGAACCAGTACGAGGTCCACGCGGTGACCCCGGACGGGCAGGAAGCCGGCATCCTCGCCTTCGCGCAGCAGAAGCGGCTGGCGTTCAAGGAGCAGGTGACCCTGTACACCGATGACACCAAGCAGGTGCCGGTGCTGGGCTTCAAGGCCCGCCAGGTGATCGACCTGGGCGCCACCTACGACGTGTTCGACGCGGCCGGCGTGGTGATCGGCCTGTTCCGCAAGAAGTTCGGCGCGTCACTGCTGCGCTCGACCTGGGTGCTGGAGCAGCCGGGCTGGCCGGAGATCGTCGGCCAGGAGCGGAACGCGTTCGTGGCGATCCTGCGCCGTTTCGTGGACTCGCTGTCCTGGCTGCCGTACCACTTCGACTTCGTGGTCGACGGCCGGCCGGCGTTCTCGGTGGAGCGCAAGTGGGGCCTGCGGGACACCTACCGGGTCGCGATCCACGAGCCGAACCTGGACCGTCGCCTGGTGGCCGCGATGGCCGTCGCGTTGGACGCGCTGCAGTCCCGGTAATCTCCCCGGGATGGACGATCCGCGCGCCCAGCGACTTTTCGGCGACAGCACGGTTGCCCCCGGCGATCTGGCTTTCAGCCCGTTCCGTGTCGACCGGGACCGGATCGTCAGCTCCCCGTTCTTCGCCCGCCTCGCCGGGGTCACCCAGGTGATCAGCCCCGGCGGGGCCGGGCTGCTGGTGCACAACCGGCTCACCCACAGTTTGAAGGTCGCGCAGGTGGCCCGGGCGATCGCCGAGCGGATCGGGGCCGCCGAGCCGGATCTGGCGGAGAAGCTGGGCGGCTGTGACCCGGATGTGGTGGAGGCCGCCGCGCTCGCCCACGATCTGGGGCACCCGCCGTTCGGGCATCTGGGTGAGCGGGTGCTGGACAGGCTGGCCCGGCAGCGGCTGGGCCTGCCGGACGGTTTCGAGGGCAATGCCCAGTCGTATCGGATCGTGACCAGCACCGAGATCCGCGGGCAGGCCACGATCGGGTTGAACCTGACGAACGCCACCCGGGCGGCGATCCTGAAGTATCCGTGGACCCGGCACGACTATCCGGAGCCGCACCCCCGGTTCATGGATCCGCCGCCGCGCGGGGCGGCCGCCCACCCGGAGGAGCCGGCGGGTGGTTCGACGAAGTTCAGCGCCTATTCGACCGAGGTCGGCGATGTGCGGGCGGCCCGGGCGCCGTTCGCCGGGCGGGTGGCGGACTGGCAGCAGACGGTCGAGGCGTCGGTGATGGACACGGCCGACGACATCGCGTACGCCATCCATGACCTGGAAGATGTGCATCGGGTCGGCGTGTTGCAGCAGGGTGCGGTCGCCACCGAGTTGATGGCGTGGCAGCGGTGGGGCGCCGAGACGGACCTGCGCCGGGCCGGCGGGGCGATCGAGTCGCTGCGCCGCAGCCTGCACCGCAAGGAGGGCTGGATCGCCGACGACGACGCGTTCGCCGGCGCGGTGGAGTTGGTCCGGGCCGAGCTGGTGGACGGGCTGCTGGCCCAGCCGTTCGACGGGTCGGTGCAGGCCGAGGCGCGGGTGGCGGCGTTCTCGGCGACCTGGACCCGGCGGCTGGTCGACTCGGTGGAGTTGACCGAGCAGGCCGCGGTGCGCAGCGGGCACGTGCAGCTGTCCGTGGCGCAGTGGCACGAGGTGCAGGTGCTCAAGTTCGTGCAGAACAGGTTCGTGCTGGCCCGTCCCGACCTGGCGCTGCACCAGCGCGGGCAGGGTCGGCTGCTGTCCTCGCTGGTGGAGGCGTTGCTGGCCTGGCTGACCGATCCGGACGAGGCGGACCGGCTGCCGCGGCGGCTGCGGGATCTGGTCGAGCTGGCCGAGTCGGAGCTGCCGGCGGACACCCCGCAGCGGATCGGTCGGGCCCGCGGGCGCGCGGTGGTCGACTTCGTGGCCGGGCTGACCGACGGGCAGGCGGTGGGGCTGATGGAGGCGCTGTCCGGTCGCTCGCGGCAGCTCTGGACGGACGCCTTCGTCCTGTGAGTCCTACTTTTTGCCGGCTTTTTTGATCCGGGACCGCAGCACCCGGGTGGCCAGCGGACCCAGTTCGTCCATCACCTCGACCAACACGGCGAGCTGGTCGATCGCCTCCATGGCCCGGTGCCCGCCGGCCGGGTCGATGCCCTCGAAGAGTTCCAGCCCGACGAATGCCGACGAGATCGCCTGGGCCAGCCCGGGCACGTCGGCGACCTCGGCGATCGGCGAGCCGGCCAGCACCCGGCGCAGCACCTTCTCGATCTCGTCGGTCCACAGCTGGAAGGTGGCCCGGATCGGCTCGGCCAGCCGCTCGTTGGTCTGCGCCGCGGCCAGCGTCTGCGCCAGCACCGACACGTTGCCCTGGGCCAGTTCGGTGGTGTGCAGGTCGCGGCCGACCTCCAGCAGTTCGCGCAGCGTGGTGACCGCGGCGAACCGGTCGGCGTAGAGCGCCACCCGCGCCTCGGTGGCCTGCCGGCAGGCCGCGCCGAGCAGTTCGTCGACCGAGCCGTAGTGGTAGAAGACCAGGGCCTGGTTGACGCCGGCCGCGGCGGCGATGGTGCGGGCCGAGGTCCCGGTCACGCCGTGGTCGCGGACCGCGGCCAGGGCGCCGTCGAGCAGCCGTTGTTTGGTGTCGCTCACCGTTGTCCTCCGGCGGGGTGGGGTGGGGCGATCTGGGCGTCGGTGATCAGCTGGGCGAGCGCGGTCACCGCCGGCAGGCGCAGGAACCATCCGGCGTACGCCCAGCCGATGCCGAGATGATCGAACGCGGCGGCGACCGCCGCCACACCCTCGGCGGAGTAGCCGTCGTCCGCGGCGTACCGCGCTCGCCACAGCGTCGTCGGGTGGGTGGCGGCGGGCACGACAGCCAACCGTACGGGCGCGCGCCGGAGCAGGAAGTCCCGGGTCGCCGCGCACGGGCCGCAGTCGTCGTCGATGAAGATCGAAGCAGAGGCGATGGCGCTGTACGGGCGTCCGCGTGGCCGCCAGTCGACGACCTCACGTCGGTACGCCCGCCACCCCTCCCCGTGCCGTTCGCCGAGGTCACCGTGCTCGTGGGGCGCCGCGACCGCGGTCGAGAAGGCGACCGCGCCGAGCGTGGCGGCGCCCAGCGCCAGGCTGTGCGTGGCCCCGGCCAGCAGGGCCAGCTCGGCGACCATGCTCAGCTGCATCGGGTTGGCGACGTACGCGTACGGCCCGGTGGTGACCAGCCGCACCGGCGGATCCCAGGGGAACGGGGTGCCGCCGCCGCGCACCGCGAACTCCCGCACGGCGGCGACCGCGGGCACCCCGAGCAGCGCCGCCACCTGGGCCAGAACGGTCAGCGTGGAGCGGGGCAGGGCGACCAGGTGATTCCAGCCCCCGTCGCCGAGGGTGAAGACGACGGTCGGCAGCAGCCAGAGGATCAGCCCGGTGAACAGGATCATCTGCAGGATGACGCGCGGCTGCAGGTGCCGGCCGGTGGCCGTCCAGCGCCCGAGCAGCTGCGCCGGCAGGGCGATCAGGATCAGCCCGAGCGCCTCGCCGAGCAGCCAGTGCGGGCCGAGGTGCAGCAGCGGTTCCAGGCGCGGCATCGTGATCAGGTCGAGCCAGAGCAGAACGGCAAGAGCATATTGCGGCCGTACGTGTCGATGCAGCAGCGTGGGGACCGGACCCCACAGGGTGGCCCAGCCCAGCCACAGGTCGACCGGCATCCCGCGGTAGGCGCCGTCGGCCGGGGCGAACCGCCACCAGCCGGACGCCGTGGCCACCTCGTGCAGGACGGCGATCCCGAGGGCGGTGGTCAGGAACGCGAGGAATGCACCGGCGCGGTCTTGGCGGCTCGCCTTCGGATACCGCCCGGCCGCGAGCAGGGCCGCGGCGGGCAGCAGCAGCGACGCGTACCGGACGAGGGTCATCGCAGCGACAGCATGTCGAGGAGGTGCTCGGCGCCGGCGTGCATCAGGCCGTCCTGCAGCGGGCCGAAATACCAGCTCGGGTCGAGGCCGCGGCGGTAGTCGACGCGCAGCGTGATCGAGGTGCCGGCCGGGACGGTGTGCCAGGTCAGGGTGGCGTCGCGCATCCCGACCCAGCGGCCGGTGATCGAGGTGTCCTCGATGACGCTCCAGGTGACCCGGGCCGGCCCGGCATCGGTGACCCGGGTGACGATGTCGCCGCCGGGGCCGTGCGAGCTGCCGTGGTAGACGAAGGTCCAGCGGTCGCCGGGGGCCAGGCCGTCGCCGTGCACGTGCTCGGGCACCGGGACGTCGAGCAGGCGCAGCGGCAGCGAGCGGGTGGCTGTCGGCTGCGGGCCGGCCTCCAGGACGGCGCGGACCTGGTCGGGTGCGAGGGCGACCACGCGGGTGACCTCGACCGACTGGTCCGGGTGGATCCGGAGGTCGCCGCTGGTCCCCTCCGCACTGCCGACCAGCAGGAGGGGCAGCGGCAGCAGCGCATACAGGTGGTTGCCGCGCCGTTTCGACATCCGGACCAGCCCGGTGACGCCGTGCGCGACCAGGTAGACCAGCGGTGCGGCGAGCACCACGCAGATCGCCCCCTCATGCAGCTGCACGGCGCAGACCAGCAGGGCGACCGTGGTGAAGCGGAAGACCGTGCCGTGGGTGGTGCCGGTCGGATACAGCGCCACCAGCACAGCCAGCACGGTCGGAAAAGCCACGAAGAGCAACGCGCTGTCCTGCCGCCCGGATTGCACGGCGGTGAAGAAGGCCCCCACCCCCAACACCGCGATCAGGCCGACGAACAGGAGGTTCGCCCTGGTGAAGCGTGAGTCTTCCATGATCTTCCCTTCCCGTTGAGAGCGGCCGCCCCCCGTTTGAGCGACCGCTCAAATCGCAGCGTAGACCGTTTTGAGCGACTGCTCAACTCCCCGGACTGGCGACTTACGTGATTGCGATGTAAGCATGTAATCACCACAGATTGCCGAGGAGGACGAGATGCGTTTCCGGCCTACCGACCCGCCCGCCGCCGACGACGCCGCCGCCTGGATCACCGGCGCCGTCCCGGACGGCTGGTTCACCGAGCCGCCCGAGGTCGTCACCGACCGCGACGAGATCATCATCTGGGGCCGGCTGCCCGAGCCGGACCTGCCGGCCGAGGCCACCGACGCCGACCGCGCCGCCGCCCTCGCCGGACGGATCACCCAGTTCCGGGAGAACACCCGCGACGACCGAATCCGGGTCGCCCGCCAGGTCGAGCACCGCTACCAGCGCAAGGTCGCCTGGGGCGTCCGCTGCGGCAGCGCCGACGAGCTCTGGACGCACCTGTCCGCGCCGGTGATGACCCGGCTGCGCCAACCCGAGCGCCAGGTCCTGGACACGCTCGTCGACGCCGGCGTGGCCCGCTCCCGCTCGGACGCGCTGGCCTGGTGCGTCCGGCTGGTCGGCGAGCACACCGAGGAGTGGCTGGCCGGCCTGCGCGACGCCATGACCAAGGTCGACGAGTTGCGGAAACAGGGCCCACTAAGCTGACCCGGTGCTACGTGAGGTCACCGCGATCAGGTATGTGACGCCCCTGAGAGAGGGCGGTTCGCTGCCCGGCGTCGTCGAGGCCGACGACCTCGGGACGTACGTGGTGAAGTTCCGCGGCGCCGGGCAGGGACCGAAAGCGCTGGTGGCCGAGGTGATCGCCGGTGAGCTGGCGCGCCGCCTCGGCCTGCCGGTGCCGGAGCTGGCCCGCGTCGAGCTGGACCCGGTGGTCGCCCGGGCCGAGCCGGACGAGGAGGTCCAGGAGCTGATCAAGGCGAGCGCCGGCGGCAACCTGGGGATGGACTTCCTGCCCGGCGCGCTCGGCTACGACCCGAACGCGCACCCGGTCGAGGCCGGGCTGGCCAGCCGGGTGCTGGCCTTCGACGCGTACGTGGAGAACGTCGACCGCAGCTGGCGCAACCCGAACCTGCTGATCTGGCACGGCGGCCTGTGGCTGATCGACCACGGCGCCACCCTGTACTTCCACCACGACTGGGCGCGGGCCGAGGCGGTGGTGCACCGCCCCTACCGGTGGGAGGACCACGTGCTCAAGCCGTACGCCACCGCGCTGGCCACCGAGGGCCCGGCGCTGGCCGCCCGGCTCACCCGCGACCTGCTGGCCGAGGTGGTCGCCCTGGTCCCGCAGGACTGGCTGGACGACGGCGACCGCGAAGCCTACCTCGACCACCTCGCGCGCCGCGCCGAGCGTCCGGAGGCCTGGCTGCCATGAGGATCCCCTACGAGTACGCGGTGATCCAGGCCGTGCCGCGGGTCGAGCGCGGTGAGCTGATCAACGTCGGGGTGCTGCTCTACTGCCAGCGCCACGACTTCCTCTCGGCCCGCACCCACCTGACCGAGTCCCGGCTGCTGGCCCTCGACCCGTCCGCCGACGTGCCCGCCGTCCGCGCCGCCCTGGACTCCTGGGAGGCCACCTGCCGGGGCGGCGGCGCCTCGGCCGGGATGCGGCTCGGCGAGCGGTTCCGCTGGCTGGTCGCCCCGCGCAGCACCATCCTGCGGGCCGGGCCGGTCCACATGGGCCTCACCGTGGAACCGGCCGCCGAGCTGGAGCGACTCGTCGGGCTACTGGTGCACTGAGGTCAGGGTGACCGGGTAACGGGCGCCGCGGGGCGAGACGCAGAAGACGGTTCCGCCCGGATGCAGCCGGGGGTCATCGACGTACCGCGCAGTCAGTTCCTTCTCCGCTCGGTCGTCTCCCGCATCGGCGTCCAGCAGCAGCGCGGCGATCTCGTCCAGGTGGGTGAGATCGGCGGGCAACGCCGCGGGCAGCAGCGCCCACTCCCGGTCGGCAAACGGGATCGCCTCGCCGAACAGGTCCCAGAGCAGCAGCTCGTCGCCCTGCCGGTGGGCCAGTTCGAGCATCAGATAGTGCAGGATCATCCACGGCCCGCCGATCGGGACACCGAAACCCACCCCGTACGTCCCGGGGTCGATCTCGCCGCGCCGCATCGCCCGCCAGGCCTGGGCGGCGGTGTGCAGACCGGCCGGGCCGAGCTCGACCTCGGGAATGCCGAGGCCGGGATCCATGGCGATCCACCGCTCGCCGTCGTGGTATTCGGTGACGACGTGGTCGACGTGGTAATCCGGTTCGAGATATCCGGCGAACCCGATCCGGCTCCGCGCCGGGATCCGGTGCGCCCGCAGCGCCGCCACGGTCAGCAGCGCGCTGTCCCGGCAGCAGCCGGTCAGCCGCTGCTGCAGCGGCCGGTCGGCGTCCAGCGGCGCGCCACCGAACCGCTCCTCGTCCAGGTCGAGCATCCGGCTCACCCACCGGGTGTCGATGTCGGTGAGCCGCTCCGGCGGGAAGTCGATGCCGGAGGCGCGGTAGTGCACGGTCAGGTTGCGCACCACGGCCCCGATCGCGTCGGCGTCGGCGGGCAGCGCGGCGAGCCGCTCGCGGTGCCGGCCCGGGTCGGAGAATCGAGTCTGTCGTGTCCAGTCCATGCGATCGATAGTGGAGTCTCTCCCCGTGGCAGGGTAAAGGCTTCCCCCGACGAGAATTCCGGGCAGACTGAGCGGATGCAGCTGCCGATCCAGCATCCGGTCAAGCCGATGCTCGCCAAGCCCGTTCCGGAGATCCCGCCCGGCCTGATCTACGAGCCCAAGTGGGACGGCTTCCGGTCGATCATCTTCCGGGACGGCGACGAGGTGGAGATCGGCAGCCGCAACGAGAAACCGATGACCCGGTACTTCCCCGAGGTCGTCGAGGCGGTCCTGGCCAACTTCCCGGAGCGGGCGGTGATCGACGGCGAGGTGATCGTCGCCGACACCGGTCGCAACACCCTCGACTTCGAGGCACTGCAGCAGCGGATCCACCCCGCCGCCAGCCGGGTCAAGCTGCTCTCGGAGCAGACCCCGGCCAGCTTCGTCGCCTTCGACCTGCTGGCGCTCGGCGACGAGGACCTCACCGAGCTGCCCTTCGAGCAGCGGCGGGAACGCTTGCGGCAGGCGTTGGGCCAGGCCGAGGCGCCGGTGTACGTCACGCCGGCCACCGATGACACCGACACCGCGCGCCGGTGGTTCGAGGAGTTCGAGGGCGCCGGGCTGGACGGGCTGATCGCCAAGGGACGGGAGCTCACCTACCAGCCCGACAAGCGGGTCATGTTCAAGATCAAGCACAAGCGGACCGCGGACTGCGTGGTCGCCGGGTACCGGGTGCACAAGTCGGCGGAGAACCGGATCGGCTCGCTGCTGCTCGGCCTCTACGACGAGCGCGGCGTGCTGGCCTCGGTCGGGGTCATCGGCTCGTTCCCGATGAAGGTCCGCGAGGAGCTGTTCGACCAGATGCAGCCGCTGGTCACCGGCTTCGACGGGCACCCCTGGGACTGGGCCGCCCACCAGCAGGGCGAACGCACCCCGCGCAAGAACGAGGTGAGCCGGTGGAACGCCGGCAAGGACCTGTCGTTCGTCCCGCTGCGCCCGGAACGGGTCGTCGAGGTCCGCTACGACTACATGGAGGGCGTCCGGTTCCGGCACACCGCGCAGTTCGAGCGCTGGCGGCCCGACCGGGAGCCCCGCACCTGCACGTACGAGCAGTTGGAGCGCCCCGTCCGGTTCGATCTCGCCGAGGTTCTCACCAGCCGCTGAGCGGGACTGTCAGACGGACCGGCTAGGGTGGCGCCGTGCCTCGTCGCTCACGTTCGGTCCTCGCACTCCTCGCCGTGCTGGTCATGACCGCCGGTGGTTGCACACTGCCGGCGTTCGCGCCGGAGGGTTCCACCGACCCGGCCACGCCGGGCGGCGGCGCATCGGCCGCCGCGGCCGGCGGCACCGCGCAGTGGAAACCGTGTCCCGACGTGCCGACGAAACTCGTCGGCCGGGGCGCCGCCGGGGTCAACTACGACTGCGCCACCGTCGCGGTCCCCCGCGACTGGGCGAAACCGGACTCCGGTCAGACGTACGACCTGGCCATGATCCGGATCCGCGCCAAGTCGCAGAAAGACCGGATCGGCTCGCTGCTGGTCAACCCGGGCGGTCCCGGTGGCTCCGGCGTCGACCTCGCCGTCTACCTGTCGTTCGGGCCCGGTTTCAACGGCCTGCCCACGGAGATCACCGACAGGTTCGACATCGTCGGCTTCGACCCGCGCGGGGTGAGCCGGTCCAGCCCGCTCAAATGCATCCCGGACGCCGAGCAGGACGCCAGCTTCGGCTCCGACCCCGACCCGGTCAGCCAGGCCGAGTTCGACCAGGTCACGGCGCTGAACAAGAAGATCGCCGATGGCTGCGGCCAGAAATACGGCGACCAGCTGGCGAACTTCTCCACCGAGCAGGCCGCCCACGACATGGACGCGCTGCGCGCCGCGGTCGGCGACCCGAAACTCACCTACCTGGGCTTCTCCTACGGCACGCTGCTCGGCGCGACCTACGCCCAGCTGTTCCCACAGAACGTCCGGGCCCTGGTCCTCGACGGCGCGGTCGACGCCACCGAGGATTACGTGACCAGCTCGGAAACCCAGGCCAAGGGATTCGAGCGGGCCTTCGGCAACTTCACCAAGTGGTGCCAGGCGACCCCGGCGAAATGCCCGATCTCCGCCGACCCGCGCGGCGCGGTCACCGCCGCCATGGCGAATGCGGAGAAGTCCCCGGTCAAATACCGCGACGGCCGCAGCGCCACCGCCGGGTGGATCTTCGTCGGGGTGATTTCCTCGCTCTACACCGAAACCGGCTGGACCAGCCTCGCCGACGCCATCCGCGACCTCGGCCGCGGCGACGCCAAGGGCATCCTGGACCTGGCCGACCAGTACGCCGAGCGCAAGGCCGATGGCTCGTACTCCAACCTGTTCGACGCTAACCTGGCCGTCAACTGCTCCGACACCGAGGGCGCACCCACCGTCGACCAGGTCCGCAAATACCAGTCCGAGTGGCGCAAGAAATACCCGATGTTCGGCGCCCCGATCGCCATCGGCATGCTCCCCTGCACCTACTGGCCCGGCAAACGCGACCCGTACCCGACCGGGGCCGCCAAGGGCGCCCCGCCCATCGTCGTCGTCGGCACCACCGGCGACCCGGCCACGCCGTACGAGAACACCGCCCACCTGGCCGCCATGCTGGGCACCGGGCACGTGCTCACCTGGGAGGGCGAGGGCCACACCGCGTATCCGTCGACGCCCTGCATCACCAGCGCGGTCGACGGCTACCTGCTGAACCTGACCGTGCCCAAGGAGGGGTTGCGCTGCCCGGCCAAGTGACCTGGGGGCACGTCGGCGCTGCCTGGGGGGCGGTCGCAGCGATCCGCTGACCGGCGACCCTTGGCGGCCGGCTTCGCCGTCCGCTGAAGGCTCCCGAGGATCTGCTGACGGGGTTTCGCTGTTCGCGGACGCTTTCTGTGCGCTGGCCGCCGCCCGACGGCCGGATCCTGCCGGTAGTGGACGCCTCCTGACCGTCGGATTCCGCCGGCCGCCGATACTTGGTGTCCGCTGTCGGCTGACCGCCCCCGACGGCCGGTATCCGCCGGCTGCCGACGTCCGCTGTCCGCTGTCCGCTGTCGGCTGACCGCCCCCGATGGCCGGTATCCGCCGGCTGCCGACGCTCGCTGTCCGCTGTCCGCCGATCGCCGCCGACGGCCGGTATACGCCGGCTGCTGACGCTTGCTGTCCGCCGATCGCCGCCGACGGCCGGTATCCGCCGGCTGCTGACGCTTGCTGTCCGCCGATCGCCGCCGACGGCCGGTTTCCGCCGGTCGTCGATGCTTCCGGTCCGCTTACTGCCGATGCGACCGGACTACCGCTCTTCGCTGACATCGCTCGACGACGAGTTCCCGTTCTCGCTAATGCCGGGCTGAAGGGCCGTAGTCTCGACCAGCGGCAGCCCCACTCGCGGGCCCGTCGGGCTGAGCCGCGCCTGCGGGCAGACGACGGCCGACGTAGGGGCGACGGTCAACCGTGCGAGCCCCATCCACCCGGTGGGCGGCGAGACCCAGGTTGGCGCAGCCTATGACAGCTCAGTCCTAGGAGCCTTCAGTCCTAGGGCAGCCCAGTCCTAGGGCAGCCCACACCCACCTTCACGGGGTGCTGACCGTCGGCTCGTTCCACCACTCCTAGAGCAGCCCACTCCTAGGGCAGCCCAGTCCTAGGGTGGTCCCGTCCTAGGATCGCCCAGTCCTAGGGTGGGGCCGTCCTAGGGTGGGGCCGTCCTAGGGTGGGCCCGTCCTAGGACATCTCAGCCTCAAGACAGGGCTCACCCGAAGCAGGCGAGCCATCGCGCGGCGGCGCCGCGTACACCCGAAGGTCCACACATTCGGTGCCACACCCGCCGCCTTCGGAGCACGCCCCCACGCAGCGAATTTCACGGTCGTCAGGCAGCACGCCCCAAGCAGCGGAAGCTCGGGGTCCAGCCGCCTGACGTAGCGCGCGTTCGACGCAGTTGTGGCAGGTAGGGCAGTTTGGTCCCGGGGTTGCCGGATCCTAGGGTGGTCCAGCCTAGGAACGCTGGATAGGCGGCTGGGAGACTGGTGATCATGGAGTTTCGGGTTGCTGGTCGTGAAGATGTTCCTGCCGTACTCGCTCTGCTCGCGGACGATGAGATCAGTCGCGGTCGTGGGTTCGGCGAGGTTCCGGCGGAGATCGGGGCGGCCCTCTGGGCGGCGTTTGAGGCGATCGCCGCGGATCCGCACAACGAGTTGATCGTCGGGGTCCAGGATGGGGTGGTGGCCGGCACCTGCCAGCTCACCTACCTGCCGGGGCTGAGCCGGGGCGGTGCCTGGCGGATGCAGATCGAGGCGGTCCGGATCCGTGCCGACCTGCGCGGCGGCGGCCACGGCGCGGCCATGATGCGCTGGGCGATCGCCCGGGCCGAGGAACGCGGCTGCGCAATGGTTCAGCTCACGTCGGACAACAAGCGGGTGGCCGCGCACCGCTTCTACGAACGGCTCGGCTTCACCGCCTCGCATGTCGGCATGAAACTCATACTCTGAAACTCGCGTCGACTGAACCGACGCCGAAGGCCACCACTGGTCGCACCAGACCACCATTCCGCGGCGACGGCGGGGCCGCATATTCGTCGGCCACCCAGCACCCGGCACTCGTTTCCTCGGTGCGGGCGCGAGAATCTTTTTTTTGGCACTTGACGGGCCTTACACTTCTCTTCTCGGGGGCGGGATAATTGGGGAGTGGGGCAGTTGTCGTTGTTCAGCCGGGCTGAGGTCGCGCGGATGCGGGACCGCACTGCGGCGCGGAATTATTCGCCGGAGAAAGAGGAATTCCGGCGGCAACATGAGCGGCATCGCGCGTGGGGATTGCGACAAAGGCACACACGGAAGCTGGTCCGCAACGGGTGGAGTGCGGCGGAGGCGTGGGCGGCCGTCACCGCTCAGGACGATCAACGGCGGCAGGGGGTTGGTGCCCGGCTTCGGCCAGCCGGTCCGGTTTCGAGGCCTGCGCCTTGCGGTGAACCGCTCCCTCCAGCGGCGGCTGATGCGAGGCCGGGACCAGCGAATTCGGTTCCGACACCAACGCCTCGACCGGAGCCGCTCCCAGCAGCAGCAGCGGCTGACAGCCCACCGCGACCAACAAATTCAGTTCCCACACCAACGCCTCGACCGCAGCCGCTCCCAGCAGCAGCAGCGGCTGACAGCCCACCGCGACCAACAAATTCAGTTCCCACACCAACGCCTCGACCGGAGCCGCTCCCAGCAGCAGCAGCGGCTGACAGCCCACCGCGACCAACAAATTCAGTTCCCACACCAACGCCTCGACCGCAGCCGCTCCCAGCAGCAGCAGCGGCTGACAGCCCACCGCGACCAACAAATTCAGTTCCCACACCAACGCCTCGACCGCAGCCGCTCCCAGCAGCAGCGGCGGCTGACAGCCCACCGCGACCAACAAATTCAGTTCCCACACCAACGCCTCGACCGGAGCCGCTCCCAGCAGCGGTGATCAAGCGGAAGGTCGCACCCAACCCCAACACAGCTGGTGATGCGCGGCTTGCGGTCGGGTGTGGGCGCGCTGGGATTTTTATTGTTTTGGTGGGCTGGCGTGTGATGGTGGTCCAGGTGACACTCGCTCAGGTGAGTTGGCGCCGAGTTCGTTGTGGTCACTGGGCGGTGGTCGAGCTTAATAATGGTAGACATTTCATCTGGAATAGATATTTTGCGGGCGGCTCCCTGAAGATGTTTGCGTCAATTTTTGAGGGTTGCCTTGAGGAGATTTTCCATCGAATATGCGCATGTGCTCGGCCACCATGAAGGCTCCGCGTACGCGCGCGACGACTGGCGAGACACTGCCGCACACGCGCGACGACTGGCGAGACACTGCCGCACACGCACGACCACTGGCGAGACACTGCCGCACACGCACGACGACCGGCGAGACACTGCCGCACACGCACGTGACAACCGGCAGGACACCCACGCACGCGCGACGACCGGCAAGACACCGCCGCACGCGATGGTGGAAGCGTCGCTGGATGTGGGCGGGACGGCGGCGAAGAGTGCGAGGGCTGGGGTTCGAGGGTGGGGCCGGCCCCTGCCGGGCGGCCGTGGAGAGCGGCCGTGGAGAGCGGCCGTGGAGAGCGGCCGTGGAGAGTAGCTGGGGGTTAGGACTGCCAGTTGGCGGGGTTCTTTTTGGAGGGCTGGACTCGCGGGGGTTCGCCCGGCATTTTGGGGTGGTCTGGGGGGTAGGGCATGTCGCCCAGGCCGTTTTTCTCGTCGCGGTCGACCCACTCCAGGAGCGGGGTGAGGTCGTGGTGGACGTCGTCGATGGTGGCGTGTGGGTCGCCCAGGGTGGCGAAGCGGTGGGGGACGGTGCGCAGGTCGAAGTCGTCCGGGGTGATGGTGGGCAGTTCGGCCCAGGTCACCGGGGTGGACACGGTGGCCCGCCGGTTGGCTCGCAGGGAGTAGGCGCAGGCGATTGTCCGGTCGCGGGCCATCTGGTTGAAGTCGAGGAAGACACGCTGGCCGCGTTCCTCCTTCCACCAGGCGGTGGTGATCGCCTGCGGGCGGCGGCGTTCGACCTCGCGGGCCAGGGCGATGGCGGCCCGGCGGACCTGGACGAAATCCCAGCGGGGGGCGATCCGGATGTACACGTGCACGCCGCGGCCGCCGGAGGTTTTGGGGAAGCCGACCCAGCCGAGGTCGTCGAGGACTTCGTGGACCACCTCGGCGGCCGCGGTCACGTCGCTGAAACCGAGGCCGGGCTGCGGGTCCAGGTCGATCCGGAGTTCGTCGGGGTGGTCGGGGGTGCCGCCGCGGACCGGCCACGGGTGGAAGACGACGGTGCCCATCTGCGCGGCCCAGGCGACGTGGGCCAGGTCGGCGGGGCAGAGCTCGTCCGCCGTACGGCCGCTCGGGAAGGTGATGGTGGCGGTCCGGATCCACTCGGGAACGCCGCGGGTGGGGATGCGCTTCTGGAAGAACGCTTCGCCCTCCAGGCCGTCGGGGAAGCGTTGCAGGGTGGTCGGTCGGTCGCGGAGGGCGCGCAGGATGCCGTCGCCGACCGAACGGTAATACTCGAAGACGTCGCGTTTGGTGAAGCCGCGTTCGGCGAAAACGATCTTGTCGGGGCTGCTCAGGCGGACCGGGTGGCCGGCGATCTCGTGTTCCTCGGCAGCGGCTTTCGGCATGCCCCGACCCTATGCCAAAAGGAAGTCCCGAGCGTGCCGCCGAAGACAAGCCCTGCGTGCCGCCGGAAGGACGAACCTAGGCGCGCCGCGAAAAGACCGCCCGCGCGTGCCCCCGGAAGGACGAACCCAAGCGCCGCGAAAACACCCTCCGCGCGCGCCCTGGAAGAACCAACCCGGGCGCGCCGCGGAAAGGGGAGCCGGAGGTGGCGCCGCGAGGAAGACCCGGGTGTGTGGCGCTGCGAGGCGGGCACGGACCCGGCGCCACGAGTCTGGCCCGGGCACCAGGCCGCGCGGCCGAAAAACGTGAGGGCCACCCGACAAAACCGGGTGACCCTCACAAATCGGACATAGACGGAATCAGGCGGACTTGCGTCGGCGGGTGTACCACAGCGCGCCCGCGCCGCCGGCCACCAGCACCGCGCCGACCGCGACGGTCGCGCCCACCGGGCGGCCGGTCAGCGGCAGCGAGCCGGAGCTGACCCCGCTGCCCTTGGTGGTGATCGGCGACGGCACCTCGGTCGGGCTCACCCCGCCCGGCACGGTCTTGGCGCCACCGGTCGGGCTCACCTCGCCGTATCCGGCGTGCCCGCGGGTGCCCCCGACGGTGTCCGGGCTGGCGGCGGCCGGGCTGACCGCGGCCGGCGGCGTGGTCGCCACGACGGTCGCGGTCGGACCGCCGGCGGCCGGTGTGGTGGCGGCCGGCGCGGTGGCGGCCGGTGTGGTGGTCGCCGGCGATGCGGCCCCGTAGCCCGCGTTGCCGCGGTCGGCGCTGGCGTGCACGGCCGGGTGGGCGGCGTCGAAGGACGCGGCGAGGACGGGCGACGAGATGGCGAGCGCAGCGAAGGCGGTGACGCCGGCAGCGGGGATTCCCACGGCCAGTCGACGAACAAAGCTCATGAGGAGTATCCGTTCTGTTGCTGTTGCGTACGTTTGCATGGTCGCACGGGAGCTTAGCGGGGATTGCCCGTTTTACCCGAAAAGACCCTCCGGCGCGTCATCAACTCGGAAGACCACCGAAACGGTGGCTGCGCCACAGATGCGACAAAGCGAATACCTTGAGCTCGAACTGCGGGTCGGCGGCGAACAGTCCCCCGCTGTACGGGGCGTTCAGCTGCACGCTCGCCCCGGAATCCAGATACACCGAGACCACGTTGCGCCGGCCGCGCCGCTCAGCGCGCAGGTCCACCACCCGGTTCCACGGCACCTCGCCCTCGCCGAGCAGCGACGAGGTCCGGATCTCCCGGCTGCCGACCTCCACCCCGGTGCGTCGACCCAGGGTGATCCCGAGTACCACGCCGAGCACCAGCGGCGCCAGCACCAGCAGCGCCCAGGACCAGGCCGGCGGGCCGACCGGCCCGGGCCAGACCACGGTGGCGATCACCCCCGTCGTGACACTCGCCACCGCGCTGAGCGCGCCCAGATAGAGGCCGTGGCCGAAAGCCTGCTGGAAGGTCGGCCGGAACGTCGGGGATGCAGCTTCCATAGACGGCTCAACGGCCCGGCCCGGTGCGCCGCCGCACGCCGGGTGCGACACGTTCCGACGTACGGTTTATGGCATGGCAACCGATGAGACCACCCTGCCCACCTCCGAGGACGAGTGGCGGATCCGGCTCGACCCGGACGAGTTCCGGGTGCTCCGCCAGGCCGGCACCGAGGCGCCCTGGAGCGGGGAGTACGTGAACACCAAGACCGAGGGCATGTACCGGTGCCGCGGCTGCGGGGCGGAGTTGTACCCCAGTGACACGAAGTTCGACAGCCACTGCGGCTGGCCGTCCTTCGACGACGCGATCCCGGGCGCGGTCAAGGAGATCGAGGACCGCACCCACGGCATGGTCCGCGTCGAGATCCGCTGCGCGCGCTGCGACGGGCACCTGGGCCACGTGTTCCGGGGTGAGGGCTTCACCGACAAGAACACGCGGCACTGCGTCAACAGCCTGTCGATCAGGCTAGACCCGAGCTAGGTCCTCCACCACGTAGCGGATCCCGTTCGGCGCGGTCAGCCACCCCGTGGAGGCGGTCACCTTCCAGTCCGGGCCCAGCTCCGGCGCGAAGGTGTCGCCCTCCACGTCCAGCTCGATCGACGTCCGCACAATGTGCTCGGCGACCGGCAGAAACAGCTGGTAGACAGCGGCCCCGCCGATCACCCAGAAGTCAACTTCGCCAATCAGATCCGGACTGTGTACGACGTGGGCCCCGTCCCCGGTCCACCCGGGATCGCGGGTGAGCACCACGTTGCGCCGCCCCGGCAGTGGCCGCCGGGGCAGCGAGTCCCAGGTGGCGCGTCCCATCACCACGGTCGACCCGGCGGTCCGCTCCTTGAAGATCGCCTGCTCGCCGGGCACGTGCCAGGGGATGTCCCCGCCCGCCCCGATCACCCGGCGGTGCGCCTGCGCCCAGATCAGGTGCACGCTCATACCGCGACCGGCGCCTTGATCGCCGGGTGGTGCTCGTAGCCGACGACGGTGAAGTCGGCGTACTCGTAGTCGAAGAGGCTGGGCCGCTTCGCGATCTCCAGTGCCGGGAACGGGTACGCCTGCCGGCCGAGCTGCTCGCGCACCTGCTCGACGTGGTTGTCGTAGATGTGGCAGTCGCCGCCCACCCAGATGAAGTCGCCCGGGGTCAGCCCGACCTGGTCGGCGACCATCCGGGTGAGCAGCGCGTACGACGCGATGTTGAACGGCACGCCGAGGAACAGGTCGGCGCTGCGCTGGTAGAGCTGGCAGGACAGCCGGCCGTCGGCCACGTAGAACTGGAACATCGCGTGGCACGGCATCAGCGCCATCTCGTCGAGCTGCCCCACGTTCCAGGCCGAGACGATCATGCGGCGCGAGTCCGGATCGGTACGCAACGTGTCCAGGATCTCGGAGATCTGGTCCACGTGGCCGTCCGGCGTGGGCCACGACCGCCACTGGTAGCCGTAGACCGGCCCGAGCTCGCCCGACTCCGAGGCCCACTCGTCCCAGATCGTCACGCCCTGATCGCGCAGCCACTGCACGTTCGTCTCGCCGCGCAGGAACCACAGCAGCTCCACCGCGATCGACTTGAAGTGCACCCGCTTGGTCGTGACCAGCGGAAACCCCTGGGACAGGTCGTAGCGCAGCCGCTCGCCGAAAAGGCTGCGGGTGCCGGTCCCGGTCCGGTCGCTCTTGCGGGTGCCGGTCTCCAGCACCCGCCGGAGAAGATCTTCGTACTGCGTGTCCACGGCCATACGCAGAACCTACTAGGCCCGCAGGCGGCCACCGATCTGGACGATGCGGCGCGCCAGGTGATCGAGGGCGGCGTACTGCACGTCGGTGAGCGGCGCGTCGTTCGAGCCGCCGGTGACGTGCGAGACGCCGTACGGATTGCCGTCGGCGAACTTCAGCGGGTCGGTGTAGCCGGGCGCCACCACCACCCCGCCGAAGTGGTAGATCGTGTTGTAGAGGGCCAGCAGCGTCGACTCCTGGCCGCCGTGCTCGGTCATCGACGCGGTGAACCCGGCGTACGCCTTGTTCGCCAGCTGTCCCTGCGCCCACTGCGGGCCCAGCGTGTCGATGAACTGCTTGAGCTGGCTGGCCACGTTGCCGTACCGGGTGGGCGTGCCGAACAGCACCGCGTCGGCCCAGACCACGTCGTCCGCGGCGGCCCGCGGCTCGTCCTTGGTGGTGTCGAAGTGCTGGCTCCAGGCCGCGTTCGAGGCGATCGCCTCGGGCGGGGCGAGCTCGGCGACCTGCCGCAGGCGCACGTCGGCACCGGCCTTCTCGGCCGCCTCCTGCAGGCGTTGCGCCATCCTGTGCAGGGTGCCGGTGGCCGAGTAGTAGATGATCGCGAGCTTGACGTCTGCCACGATGTGCCCTTCGTCGGGAGTCGGTTGACGGACTCCAGCACATCTCCTCACCGCACGCGGTGAAACGCTTATAGGCGGAGTTCGCTGCCCTCCGGGTCGTCGAACCACACGCCGCCGGTCGCCAGGTAGCGGAATTCGTACTCCCCCGGGTCCAGCGGCACGCTGACCGTGCGGGTCCCGTTGCGGCGCACCTGCAGCTCGTGCCGGCCCGGCTGCCAGTCGTTGAACGTGCCCACCACACTGACCACCCCGGACGGCTCGTCCGCCGGGAGGCTGAAGGTCACCCGGGTCTTGTTGCCGAACAACTTGCTGCGCTTGATCATCGCGTCCTCCACAGGCCGTAGCCTCATCACTACAACGCGGGACCGGCGACGGTGGTGACGACGCGCCGCATACGCTGTGCCGATGCACCCCGCACCGCATGACGAGCTGCGGGTCGCGTCCTTCCGCGACCTGCCCGCCGGCACGCTGTACGACATCCTCCGGCTGCGCAGTGACGTGTTCGTGGTCGAGCAGAACTGCGCCTACCCCGACCTGGACGGCCGCGACACCGAGCCCGGTACCCGACACCTATGGTTCTCCCGTGATCGGGAGATTCGGGCCTATCTGCGGATTCTCGATGACCATGGGACGGAACGGATCGGCCGGGTGGTCACCGCGAAGACGGCCCGCGGCGCCGGACTGGCCGGCCGGCTGATGGCGCACGCCCTGGAGGTCGTCGGCCACCGCCCGGCGGTGCTGGACGCCCAGTCGTACCTGGTCGGCTTCTACCGCCGGTACGGTTTCGAGCCCACCGGCCCGGAGTACGTGGAGGACGGCATCCCCCACGTACCCATGGCCCGTCCCGCTACGGCAGGCTAGCCGCGATCTCGCTGATCGAGCGGCGACGGCCGGTGTAGAACGGCACCTCCTCGCGCACGTGCCGGCGCGCCCGGGAGGCCCGCAGGTCACGCATCAGGTCGACGATCCGGTGCAGCTCGTCGGCCTCGAACGCGAGCATCCACTCGTAGTCGCCGAGCGCGAACGAGGCCACCGTGTTGGCCCGCACGTCCGGGTAGCCACGCGCCTGCCGGCCGTGCTCGGCGAGCAGCTCGCGCCGCTCGGCGTCGGGCAGCAGATACCACTCGTAGGAGCGGACGAACGGGTAGACGCACAGGTAGGGCCGCGCCTCCTCGCCGGCGAGGAAGGCCGGCAGGTGACTCTTGTTGAACTCGGCCGGCCGGTGCAGCGCCATCTGCGACCAGACCGGGGTCAGGTGCCGGCCCAGGGCTGTCCGCCGGAACAGCGAGTACGCCTCCTGCAGGTCGTCCGAGTCGGCGGCGTGCCACCAGATCATCAGGTCGGCGTCGGCGCGCAGCCCGGACACGTCGTAGGTGCCGCGGATCGTCACATCCTTCGCCGCGAGCTGCTCGAACAGGGTGTCGACCTCGCCGGCCAGCTCGTCGCGCAGGGCCGGCAGCGGGCTGGACGCCCGGAAGACCGACCACATCGTGTAGCGGATGGTGGCGTTCAGCTCGTTGATCCGAGCCGCATTGGTCTGCTCGCTCATGCACTTGCCTCCAGGTAACTGTTCACATCGTCCGCCGCCTGCTCCCCGCTGGCCACACAGACGGGGATGCCGACACCGTCGAGAGCCGCCCCGGCGAGCGCGATCCCCGCAGGCAGCGCGGCCCGCGCGGCCGCCACGCGATCCGGATGACCCGGCGCGTACTGCGGCAGGCCACCGCCCCACCGCTGGATCCAGGACGCGGTCGGCGACGGCAGCCGCGTCCCGGCCAGCTCGCTCAGCTCCCGGTGCGCGATCGCCAGCAGCGCCGGGTCGCTCAGCTGCAGCCGCTCCTGCTCCCCGGCCCGGCCCAGCGACGCCCGGACGATCACCGGACCGTCCGGCCCGGTCAGGTGCGGCCATTTCCGGGTGAAGAACGTCGCGGCCTTGACCAGCGTCCCCTCCCCCGGCGGCACCAGGAAGCCGGACAGCTCGGGCAGCCGCGTGCCGGGCGGCAGCGCCATCCCGGCCAGCGCGACGCTCGCGTACTCCAGGTCGCCGAGCGCGGCCGCGGCCCCGGGCGCGAGATCCGCGAGCAACCGGGCCGCCGGCGCCGCCGGCACGGCCAGGATCACGGCGTCGACCTCGTCGGTCTGGGGCTGCGGTGCCGGCCCCAGGGTCAGATGCCATCGATTGCCGGTACGGGTGATCCCGCGCACCGGCAGTCCCAGACTGATCCGGGCGCGTGCCGTGGTCGCCGCCGCCCCGATCAACCGGCTCATCCCGCCGTCCACGGCCGCGAACACCGGCTGCCCCGGGGTGCGCCGGCTCAGCGCCTGCGCGGCCCGGACCGCGCCGCGCAGGGTGTGCTCGGTCTCCGCGGTGCGGGCCAGCTGCGGCATGGTGGCCCGCAGCGACAGCCGATCCGCCCGGCCGGCGTAGACCCCGCCCAGCATCGGGTCGACCAGCCGGTCCACCACCTCGGCGCCGTACCGCGAGCGGACCAGCTCGCCGACCGCGATGTCCTGACCGGCGGCGAGCAGCGGGTGGCCGGTGTCGGCGTCCGCGTCCGCCTCCGGCAGGGCGACACCGTCCAGCGCGGACAGGTCGCCGGGCACGCCGACCAGGGTGCCGGCCGGAATCCGGGCCAGCGCCCCGCCGATCGCCAGGGCTGCCGGCTGGGCCGCCGGGTGCACCAGGGCGTCACCGAGGCCGACCCGGTGGGCGAACCGGACCGCCGCGGACGGGCCACCGTCCGGCGAACCGTTCAGGAACGACTCGGCGCCCCGCTCGACGCGCAGCCCGGCCAGCTCACCGGTGCGCAGTTTGCCGCCCAGGGCGCCGCTCTGCTCGTACACGATGATCTCGGTGTCCGCCCGCGTCACGTCCCGCAGGCGGACAGCGGCCGCCAGCCCGGCGATCCCGCCGCCGACAACCGCGATCCGCTTCCGCACGCCTCCACCCTCCCAGCCCGCCGCGCACCCCGGCACCCGGGGTCCGCCGCTGTGAGCCGATGAACTCAGCGTGCGGATGCCTCGTGGACGAGCGCGGTGAGGCGGGTGAGGATGTCGGGGTCCATCTCGGGCATGACGCCGTGGCCGAGGTTGAACACGTGACCCGGAGCCGACTGGCCCTGGGCGAGGACGCGGCGGGCCTCGCGCTCGACGACGTCCCAGCCGGCGAACAGGATCGCCGGGTCGAGGTTGCCCTGCACGGCCTTGTCCGGACCGAGGCGCTTGCTGGCCACGTCGAGCGGGGTGCGCCAGTCGACGCCGACCACGTCCGCGCCGGCCTCGCCCATCGCCTCCAGCAGCACCCCGGTGCCGACACCGAAGTGGATCCGGGGCACACCGGCGTCGTCCAGGCCACGCAGCACCCGCGCCGAATGCGGCATCACGAACTCGCGGTAGTCGGCCTCGGAGAGCGCGCCGGCCCACGAGTCGAACAGCTGGACCGCGCTCACCCCGGCGTCGATCTGGATGCGCAGGAAGGCGAGGGTGATCTCGGCCAGCCGGGCGAGCAGGGCATGCCACAGCTCGGGCTCGGCGTACATCATCGCCTTGGTCTTCAGGTAGGTCCGTGACGGCCCGCCCTCGATCAGATAGCTGGCCAGCGTGAACGGCGCCCCGGCGAAGCCGATCAGCGGGGTGGCGCCGAGCTCGGCGACCAGCAGCCGGACCGCCTCGGCGACGTAGTCCACGTCGTCCGCGGTGATCGGACGCAGCCGCTGCAGGTCGGCGGCGGTGCGGATCGGCTCGGCGACCACCGGGCCGGTGCCGGGCACGATGTCCAGATCGACGCCGGCCGCCGCGATCGGGACCACGATGTCGCTGTACAGGATGGCGGCGTCCACCCGGTGCCGGCGGACCGGCTGCAGGGTGATCTCGGTGACCAGGTCGGGGCGGCGGCACGAGTCGAGCATGCCGATCCCCTCGCGCAGCTTCCGGTACTCCGGCAGGGAGCGCCCGGCCTGCCGCATGAACCAGACCGGCGTGTGCGGGCCGGGCAGCCCGCGGCACGCGCGGACGAACGGGGAATCGTCGAGAACCGTCACCGGGTCATCGTGCCACGTGAGTGAGCGACGCCCGGCGGCGCGGCGAGGGCGGCCCGGGCGGAGATCGGCATACTCTTCCTCCATGGCGTCCCCCTCCGCTGTTCCCGAGGCGTTCACCCGTGCGGTGACCGCGTTGCGCGCGGACTCGCCCCGGCCGGAGATCCTGCTCGAGGAGATCGCCGCGCCGCAGCGGCTCGCGCCGTACTCGTTCGCGCTCAGTGCCACCGTGCTCCGCTCCGGCGAGGAGGTGGCCAGCGGCCGGCTGATCCTGCTGCACGACCCGGCCGGGCACGATGCCTGGCGCGGCGACCTGCGGCTGGTCACCCTGGTCACCGCCGAGCTGGAAGCCGACCTGGCGACCGACCCGCTGCTGCCGGCGGTCGCCTGGACGTGGCTGACCGACGCGCTGGACCAGCACGCGGCGGCGTGCACGGCGATCGGCGGGACGATCACCCAGACCGCGTCGACCCGGTTCGGCGAGCTGGCCGGGCCGGCGCCGACCGCCGACCTGGAGGTGCGCGCGTCCTGGACGCCGACCTCGGACGACGTCACGGCCCATCTGTACGGGTGGTGCGCGATGCTCGCCTCGACCGCGGGCCTGCCGCCGCCCGGGGTGTCGTCGCTGAGCGACCGGCATCGCGCCCCGGCGACCTGAGGCCGGCTGTCAGCAGACGTCGAACAGGGCGCAGACGGTGGCGATCGGGATGCCGAGGCCGATGCCTTCCGCGTCGCGGGCCTTCGCGGTGGCCAGCGCCACCACCTGACGGTTGGCGTTGACCACCGGGCCGCCGGAGTTGCCCGGGTTGATCGGAGCGTCGAACTGGATGGTCGGCCCGTCCGCGTCGTTCTCGCGGAACGCGCTGATCACGCCGGTGGTGACGGTGTCGTCGAGGCCCAGCGGGTTGCCCAGCACGACGATCTGCTGACCGGCCTTGACCTTGGTGGTGGCCACCTTGATCGGCTTGATGGTCTTCTTGGCGACCAGCAGGGCCAGGTCCTTGGTCTCGCTGACCTTGACGATGGTGGCGCTGATCCGGGTGCTGCCCTGCTCCAGCTGGACGGTCCGGGTGCCGGCCTTGTACACCGACTCGACCACGTGGAAGTTGGTGAGCAGGTTCGCGGTGCCGCTCTTCGCCTTGGTGCCGACCGAGAAGGCGGTGCCGGTGAAGTCGCCGGCCCGGACCCGGTAGACGCTGGGCAGGGTGGCGGTGGAGATGCCCTCCGGGTCGAACACGCCGGTGAGCGACTTCTGCAGATCCGCGCTGTGGTTCTGCTCGCTGCTGACCGCGGCGGCCAGGTCGTTGCTGCTCTTGATCACGGATTCGATCCGGTACGCCTGCCAGCCGATGACCAGCAGCAGGAGGACGACCAGGCCGATCACGACCGGCCGGGCCTTCGACGCCGTGGGCTTCGCCGGCACCGCTTCGTAAGCCGGGGCGGGCGCCTCGAAGCGCGGCGGCTCCTGCCACTGCGGGCGCGGCTCCTCGAAGCGCGGCGGCTCCTGCCACTGCGGGCGCGGCTCCTCGTACCGCGCCTGCTCCGGCCACTGCGGATGCTCCTGCGGCCACCGCGGCTCCGGCGCGGCCGGCTCCCAGCGCTGGTACTGACCGCCCCAGGACTCCTCGGCGCGATGGCGGCGCGGCTCGGGGGTGAAGGGCTCGTAGGTGGCGGTCATCCGCACGGCCTCCCGGGTGGTGTCGGCGTGGCACCCGGGTATACGGAGCAAACCGCGCAATGGTTGAACCCGGAAGTCGATCGAGAATCGGCGCGCCGGGACCCGGCTGCGCACGGCAGGGGGGCCACCCCCGTACGGTTACGGAGTGACCGACGAAACACCCCTGCGCCGTCGGGACGCGCCGGAGTCAGCAGGGGACGGACCGCACGCCGTGCCGCCCGACCCGAGTTCTGGCGGTTCCGAGGCTGTTCCCCTGACGGCGCCCCGCGATGGCACCCCCGCCCCGGTGGAGAGCGCCGACGGCCTGGCCGAGGTGGTGGCCCGGATGGCCGCCGGCTCCGGCCCCGTCGCCGTGGACGCCGAACGCGCCTCCGGCTACCGCTACACCCAGCGGGCCTACCTGGTGCAGCTGCGCCGGGCCGGGTCCGGCACCGTGCTGATCGACCCGCTGCCGCTGGACGACCTGCGCACCCTGGACACCGCCCTGGCCGACACCGAGTGGGTGCTGCACGCCGCCAGCCAGGACCTGCCGTGCCTCGCCGAGCTGGGGATGAAGCCGCGCCGGCTGTTCGACACCGAGCTGGCCGCCCGGCTGGCCGGGTTCGAGCGGGTCGGCCTGGCCGCGCTCACCGAGCACCTGCTCGGCTACTCGCTGGAGAAACACCACTCGGCGGCGGACTGGTCGACCCGGCCGCTGCCGGAGTCCTGGCTGACCTACGCGGCGCTGGACGTGGAACTGCTCACCGACCTGCGCGACCTGCTCGCCACCGAACTGGACAAGCAGGGCAAGGCCGGCTGGGCAGCCGAGGAGTTCGCCTCGCTGGTGGCCAGCGCCGACCGGCCGCCCCGGGTCCGGCCCGACCCGTGGCGCCGCACCTCCGGCATCCATCGGGTGCGAGGTGCGCGGGCGCAGTCCCGGGTCCGCGCGCTGTGGTACGCGCGGGATGCGATCGCCGCCCGGAAGGACTCGGCGCCCGGCCGGGTGCTGCCCGACTCGGCGATCGTCGCCGCGGCCGAGGCCGATCCGAAGGATGAGCGGACCCTGCTGGCCATCCCGGGCTTCGGCGGGCGTTCGGTCCGCCGGCTGGTCAAGACCTGGCTGGACGCGCTGGACCAGGCGCGGGCACTGCCGGACGACGCGCTGCCGGTGAACCAGCCGGTGGAGGGGCCGCCCCCGCCGCACCGGTGGGCCGAACGGGATCCGATCGCCGCGGCCCGGCTGGCCCGCTGCCGCCAGGTGGTGGTCGGCACCGCGGAGACCTACCGGCTGCCCCCGGAGAACCTGATCAGTCCGGACTTCATCCGCCGGCTGGCCTGGTCGCCGCCGGACGAGGTCTCGGCGCAGACGGTGAGCGACACGCTGCGCGGCTTCGGTGCCCGCAACTGGCAGGTCGGCCTCATCGCCGGCCAGCTCGCCGGCGTCCTGCCCGCCCCCTTCACCGACTGACCATCTTGCGGTCGCGGGTCTTGTGCTCTGACCGCGACCACCCACGGAAACTGGAGAGCTCCAGAACCACGAGGGTCGTGCACTGACCGCGACCACCCACGGACGTCGCCCTCTCGGTCTGAGCGTTCTGGGCGCGCAGCGCCCTGCTCGGATCGGGAGGGTCCCCGCGGGAGCGGCGATCCGGACCCCGGCGGACGTAGGCACAAAGCTCCTGGAAATTGATCTTTATCTTCTTCCCGGAAACTCTCCGGCCACGCCTCGCCTGGCCGATGGTGAGGCTCGCGGAAACGGCGCTGTGACATTTCGGCACGGGCCTGGCACCCGCTAGTTACTGGCGAGTAGCATTCTTCACACATTTGGGTTCACGCCCGCATTGGAGGCTTGCTGTGCCCCGTGAAGTACGCGAGGTCGTCTTCGTCGACGGCGTCCGCACCCCGTTCGGCAAGGCGGGCGGCATGTACGCCGAGACCCGCGCCGACGACCTGGTGATCCGCTGCATCCGAGAGCTGATCAAGCGGAATCCCCAGCTCCCCACGGACCGGGTGGACGAGGTCGCGATCGCGGCCACCACCCAGACCGGCGACCAGGGCCTGACCATCGGCCGGACCGCCGCCCTGCTGGCCGGACTGCCCAAGACGGTTCCCGGCTACGCCGTCGACCGGATGTGCGCCGGCGCGATGACCGCGGTGACCAACGTCGCCGGCGGCATCGCGATGGGGGCGTACGACATCGCCGTCGCCGGTGGTGTCGAGCACATGGGCCGGCACCCGATGGGTGAGGGCGCCGACCCGAACCCGCGGATCCTGACCGAGAAGCTGGTCGACCCGTCCGCCCTGGTGATGGGCGCGACCGCGGAGAACCTGCACGACCGGCTGCCGCACATCACCAAGGAGCGCACCGACCTCTTCGCGCTCAACTCGCAGCTCAAGGTCGCCAAGGCGTACGCCAACGGCAAGCTGCAGCCGGACCTGGTGCCGGTCGCGATCCGCTCGTCCGAACTGGGCTGGGGCCTGGCCACCGTCGACGAGGCGCCGCGCGAGACCTCGCTGGAGAAACTCGCCACGCTGAAGACGCCGTTCCGCCCGCACGGCCGGATCACCGCGGGCAACGCGGCCGGTCTCAACGACGGCGCCACCGCGGCGCTGCTGGCCGACGAGGCCACCGCCCGCGAGCTCGGCCTGCCGGTCGCGATGCGGCTGGTGTCGTACGCCTACGTGGGTGTCGAGCCGGAGATCATGGGTTACGGCCCGATCCCGTCGACCGAGAAGGCGCTGAAGAAGGCCGGCCTCACCATCGACGACATCGGCCTGTTCGAGCTGAACGAGGCCTTCGCCGTGCAGGTGCTGGCCCTGCTGGACCACTACGGCATCGCCGACGACGACCCGCGGGTCAACCCGTGGGGCGGCGCGATCGCCGTGGGCCACCCGCTCGCCTCCTCCGGCGTGCGCCTGATGACCCAGCTCGCCCGGCACTTCGAGGAGCACCCCGAGGTCCGGTACGGCATGAACGCGATGTGCATCGGTATCGGCATGGGTGGCACCGTGATCTGGGAGAACCCGAACTGGGAAGGCTTCAAGAAGTGATCGAGAACCCGAACGAGGTAGTGACCAAGGCGCTGCTGCGTTCCGTCCGGGTACCCGGGCTGGACAAGCCGGCCGCGCTGATCACCCTGGACAACGGCTTCGACCACAAGAAGCCGAACAGCTTCGGCCCGGCCGGGCTCCAGTCGCTGGACGAGGCGATCACCGGGGCTCTCGCGGCGGACCCGGCGTTCATCGCGGTCACCGGCAAGCCCTACATCTTCTGCGTCGGCGCGGACATCACCGGCATGCCGCTGCTCTCCTCCCGGGAGCAGGCCGTCGAGCTGGGCGAGCTGGGGCACCGGGTGTTCGCCCGGCTCCGGAACAGCACCATCCCGACCTTCGCGTTCGTCAACGGCGCGGCGCTCGGCGGCGGCCTCGAGGTGGCGCTGCACTGCCACTACCGCACCGTCTCCTCCGGCGCGACCGCGCTCGGCCTGCCCGAGGTCGCGATCGGCCTGATCCCCGGCTGGGGCGGCTCGCAGCTGCTCCCGAACCTGATCGGCATCGCCGGCGCGGCGCAGGTCATCCTGCAGAACCCGCTGACCCAGAAGGTGCTGCGCCCGAAGCAGGCCAGGGAGCTGGGCGTCGCCGACGCGCTGTTCGAGGCCGCCGACTTCCTCGAGGACTCGCTGGCCTGGGCGGCCGGCGTGGTCAAGGGCGAGGTCACGGTCGAGCGCCCGGAGATCGACCGGGACATGTGGGACGGCGTGCTGTGGTTCGCCAAGAACCAGCTCGACGAGAAGCTGCACGGCGCGGTCCCGTCCGCCAACAAGGCTCTGGAGCTGCTGGCTCTGGCCAAGGAGGCGACGTTCGAGGACGGCACCGCGGCCGAGACCGAGGCGCTCGCCGACCTGATCATGGGTGACGAGGCCCGCGCCAGCCTGTACGCGTTCGACCTGGTCCAGCGGCGCGCCAAGCGCCCGGTCGGGGTGCCGGACAAGTCCCTGGCGCGCAAGGTCACCAAGGTCGGCATCGTCGGCGCCGGTCTGATGGCCTCCCAGCTCGCCCTGCTGTTCCTGCGCCGCCTGCAGGTCCCGGTCGTGCTCACCGACCTGGACCAGGAGCGGGTCGACAAGGGCGTGGCGTACGTCACCGGCGAGATCGACAAGCTGGTCGGCAAGCGCCGCCTGGACGAGGGCACCGCGGCCAAGCTGCGCGGCCTGATCAGCGGCTCGGTCGACAAGTCGGTGTTCGCCGACGCCGACTTCGTGATCGAGGCGGTCTTCGAGAACCTCGACCTGAAGAAGAAGATCTGGGCCGAGTTCGAGACCATCGTCAAGCCGGAGGCGATCCTCGCCACCAACACCAGCTCGCTGTCGATCACCGAGATGGCGGCCGGCCTGCAGCACCCGGAGCGGGTCGTCGGCTTCCACTTCTTCAACCCGGTCGCGGTCCTGCCGCTCCTGGAGATCATCCGCGGCGAGCAGACCGACGACGCGACGCTGGCCACCGCGTTCGCCGTGGGCCGCGAGCTGAAGAAGTCCTCGGTGCTGGTCAAGGACGCCCCGGCGTTCGTGGTCAACCGGGTGCTCACCCGGTTCACCAGCGAGGTCTTCAAGGCGGTCGACGCCGGCACCCCGCTCGAGGTGGTGAACGAGGCGTTCGACCCGATGGGCCTGCCGATGCGCCCGATCGCGCTGCTCCAGCTGGTCGGCCCGGCCGTGGCGTACCACGTCGGCGAGACCCTGCACCGCGCCTTCCCGGAGCGGTACGTGGACAGCCCCAACCTGAAGCGGATCGTCGACGCCGGCCTGCCGCTGCTGGTCGACGACGAGATCAACGCCGACGTGGTGAAGCTGCTCGAGGTCGGCGACACCGTGCTCACCGGCGACGAGGTGCGGGCCAAGGCCCTCGCCGCGCTGGCCGAGGAGATCCGGATCATGCTGGACGAGGGTGTCGTCGCCGAGGCGCAGGACATCGACCTGTGCATGATCCTGGGCGCCGGTTACCCGTTCCACCTCGGCGGAATCACGCCGTACCTGGACCGGAGCGGTATCGCGGAGCAGATCACCGGTCAGCGTTTCCTGCCGAACGGGCTGGCGGACGTTCGCCGGTCCTGACCGATTTCCGACGCCCCCGCCCGTAACCCGGGCGGGGGCGTTATTTTGTCACACCGGGCCGATAGGCTGCGGCGCGTTCCCTCAACTTGGAGTTAGTCGATGTCGCAGGACCCCTACCCGGGCCAGCCGTTCCCCGGCGTGCCCAACCCGAACGTGCCGCCCCAGGAGGGGTTGCCGCCGACCCAGCCGTTCCCGGGCGCCTACCCGCAGCCCCAGCAGCCGGCCTACGGCCAGCAGCCGCCGCCCTATGGGCAGCAGCAGCCGGCTTACGGCCAGCAGCCGCCCGCCTACGGTCAGCAGCAGCCGGCCTACGGTCAGCCCGCCTACGGCCAGCCGCAGCCCAGCTTCCCGCCGATCCCGCCCGCGCCGAAGAAGTCGAAGGCGCTGCCGATCACGCTGATCTCGATCGCCATCGTGCTGGTGCTCTGCGTCGGCGGCGTGGTCGCGATCAACCTGCTCGCCAAGGACGACAAGTCCAAGGGCACCGCCACGGCCACCAGCACCTCGTCCACCAAGGCCACCGAGGGCGGCGCGGCCAAGCCGGCCGCCGACATCACCGTCGTCGAGCCGAAGACACTGGGCGGCCGGCCGAAACTCACCACCGCCGAGTTCGCCACCATCACCAAGACCATGCAGGAGGGTCTGAAGGACGGCTACCCGGGCGCCACCAAGTCGCTCGGCGCGTTCTACGGCACCCCGGTGAAGAAGAACATGGTGATGACGATCGCGGTGGCCGCGCCGATCTCCGACCCGGAGCTCGAGCTCGACCGCAACTTCACCAGCATGAGCACGACCGGCTTCTCGGCCGAGCACATCACCGCGGTGGACACCGGCTCGTTCGGTGGCTCGGCCAAGTGCGGCGACGGCAAGGTCTCCTCGGTCCCGGTCGCCGTCTGCGCCTGGTCCGACTCGGGCAGCGTCGGCATGCTCGTGTGGTACTACACGTCCAAGAGCGCCGCGGAGAAGCAGTTCCCCGCGATCCGCGCCGAAATCGAGAAGGTCGGCTAGCTCCGGCCCCTCGGCACGCTGGCGGTCGCCGCCACCACCGGAGTGGTGTCGGCGGCCGGCAGCGAGACGGTGACCTCCAGGCCACCGTCGGCCAGCGCGATCGCCGACACCGTGCCGCCGTGCGCGTCGCAGACGGCCCGCACGATCGACAGGCCCAGGCCGGAGCCCCGCGACCCGGTCCGCTCCCAGCCGCCCCGGCGGAAGGGCTCGAACAGCCCGGGCACCTCGGCCTGCTCCACCTCGTGCCCGGTGTTGCCGACGATCAGCCGCGCCTGCCCGTCCACCGAGACGGTGCGCAGCCACAGCCGGCCGAGCAGGTGGTTGTACCGGATGGCGTTCTCGATCAGGTTGCCGGCCAGCCGGTCCAGCAGACTCGGGTCGCCCACCACCGGGGCCGCGGCCAGGTCCGTGGTGACCTCCAGCCGCATCCGCTCGGCCTCCTCCTTCACCGCCGACAACGCGTTGTACACGCTGGTGGCCAGGTCGGCCGGCACCTTGCGGACCAGTCGCCGGCCGGACTGCGCCTCCGAACGGGCCAGCACCAGCAGCGCGTCGACCAGCCCGTTCGCCCGGCTGGAGGCGTCCCGGACGACCCGGGCCATCCGGCGGTACTCGGCCAGGTCGGCGTCCGGGTCGCTGAGCGTCACGTCGATCTCGGTGCGCATCACCGCGAGCGGGGTGCGCAACTCGTGCGAGGCGTTAGCGACGAACCTCTTCTGCGACTCGAACGCGCCGGCCAGGCGGTCCAGCATCGCGTCGAAGGTGCGGGCCAGCTCGGCCACCTCGTCGTCCGCCCCGGCATACCGGATCCGCTGGTCCAGCGTCTCCTCACCGAGCCGCTGCGCGGTCTGGGTGACCTGGTGCAGTGGCCGCAGCGCCCGGCGGGTCACCAGATAGCCGCCGGCGATCCCGATGATGCTGATCGCCACCAGCGCGCTCAGCCCCTTGACCAGCAACTGGTCGGAGGCCTCGTCGATGGTCTCGGTCTGCCAGGACCGGGCCTCCCGGGTGGTGCCGTCGTTCAGCGTCACACTCGACCCGACCCGCAGCCTGTCGGCCGGGTGCAGCGGCTCGTCGACCAGCAACCAGGCCAGCACCACCAGCACCGCGCCGGCGGCCACCAGCAGGATCCCGTTCAGCAGGGTGAGCCGCAGCCGCAGGGTGGGCCGGGCCAGCCGGCGCAGGAAGCTCTCCCGGTGCTGGACCGGCTGCCCCTGATAGACGGTCATGTGGTCACGACCCGGTAGCCGGCCCCGACCACCGTGTCGATCAGCGGCGGATCGCCCAGCTTCTTGCGCAGGGTCATCACGGTCACCCGGACCGTGGTGGTGAACGGGTCGGTGTTCGCGTCCCAGACCCGCTCCAGCAGTTCCTCGCTGGAGACCACCGCGCCGCTCGCCTTGAGCAGCACCTCCAGCACCCCGAACTCCTTGTTGGTCAGATCCACCGGGGTCTCGCCCCGGGTGACCGCCCGGCGGCCCGGATCGAGCACCAGGTTGCCGACCGTGAAGACCGGCGGGGCGGGCGGGGTGGCCCGGCGGCCCAGCGCCTGCACCCGGGCCACCAGTTCGTCGAAGGCGAACGGTTTCGGCAGGTAGTCGTCGGCGCCCAGTTGCAGGCCCTCGACCCGGTCGGCGACCGAGGCGCTGGCGGTCAGCATCAGCACCCGGGTCAGCGCACCCGAGTCGACCAGGGCCGCGCAGATCTCGTCACCGGACATGCCGGGCAGGTCCCGGTCCAGCACCACCACGTCGTACCGGGTGACGTAGGCCATCTCGTGGCCCTGTGCGCCGTCATACGCGACGTCGACGGCCATCCCGTGCCGCCGCAGCCCGCGGGCGATCGCGTCGGCCATCGTCCGCTCGTCCTCCACCACCAGCACGCGCACCGCAGTTCCTCCATCAGACGAGGGCGTACGTGCAGGCTACAAGGGCGTGTCTCGAAAGCAGGTGATAGCCACTTGCAAATGATCTTGAGAGTTAGGACTCTCTGGCAGCGCGCCGCGAGTTGGTCGTAGCGGGTCGCGCTTGCCGGGTGGCTCCCTCTCCTTCCGAAGCCGCTAACCATCGGGCATCGGCCGTACGGACACTTTCGAGCATCTGACCACCCCGAATAACGGCGCGGAAAAGAGCCTTCCTCAAGCGGCACCAAACCGACGGATTACATGGTCAACACTTAAAAACGAAGACACTGGCTATGCACCCATCCGAATGAAAATCAAGGGACTTTCCACACTATGCCCGCTTTGCCTCTTCTTGCGCCTGCCGGTCGTCAATACGCCAAGTAGTTGATTGATCCCATAACGCTATCGCGATAGGAATATTCGACCGGCCGGAGGGAGCGCACGCGGTGAATCTCGACACCAAGCCCAAGAGGATCGCTTATGCGCTTCTTGTAATCGCCGCCCTGGTGCTCGGATGGATGGCGATCTTCGACGGGCCGTTAGAGGAAATGCCGGGTCCGGCGCAAGCAACCTTGCGTTTCTTCTTCGGCATCGTCGCCGCCCTGCTTGCTGCCGCGCTGATATTCGTGGCCTGGCCGCAAAGACTGGGCGGCGGCCCCGGCAGGCCCAAGCCGGACAACCCAGGCGACAATGCGCTCGATGACGAAATCCAACGCAGCATTGCCGCCGTGGCAGCCAAATACAAGGACAATCAAGCCAAGGTACTTTTCAGTAAATTGCTGCTCGACAATAGACTTCTTGTCAGAGCCTACGACGAGATTCAACTACTAGATCAAAGTCTAGCATGTCAGACGTCTATAGATTACGCCCTGGACCGCACCTTTACGCCCTCTACGCAGGGATCATCGCTGATACCCGTTCCCGTGATCGAAGCTCGCAAGGGCACACTTCTGGATTCCTTCGAAGTTGTTTCAGCGGACGACGCTGTCGTTCCCACTCTGCCGCAAAGCGAGACTCGGGGCCTGCTAGCGCATGCAATAATAGCCTGCTACAGCAAAGCTTATAACGTGTCCTTGGACGAGCTACTCGACCGCTCCAAAAGGCCTCTCGCTCTAAATGCGCTTCTGAGAATGGTTTATAGGCGCGGGCGCGCATCGGACCAGGCGTCTGAGCAGGAGTTTCGCGGCATCGTGAGCGGGGTCATCCTGACGAGTACGCCTGCGGCGAGGCGATTCGGCAGTCGACTGGAGCAGCTGTGCACGTATTATTCCCGACATTACTTGGTAGCTGTGGACGTGCCCGTTGACGCCCCCACCAATAGGGTTCATCTCCAGTATCGCCAGACATTGCCCATTTATGGCTTGGTGGCAAATTTCAGGGAACGGGTGCGGGTGCGGTGCGGCCTTCTTCCGTACAAATTCAAAATTCCCATGCCATTGATCTACCGCGCAGCTTCGTACCACTTCTCCATGAGAGGCACTTCCGGGCAATATGTCGCCAATCACGAAGTGGTGCATACCGCGAAGCAAGAGTTCCTCCGAGCGGAAGACATGGAGGGCCGCTATGCTGCCTGCTATCTCCGGCTTCGATATCGAACCGGCCTCCCTTACGCTCGATTGTATTCTCGCGGATTCGCCCGCATCGACGCGAAATCCCAGGACCCACTAGCCTCGATCGTTGAATTCGCCGAGGTCCCTCCAGGCGCCCTTGGAGGCGTGGCTCGTGTTGCCATGGTGACTACAGCACTCGTGGCAGTTTTTGCATTCTTGCGACCCAGCGTTACCGAGGTCTCGTCCGATGCGGCAGCTCTCCTTCTCGCGGCACCCGCCGCGATGGCCGCCTGGGTGGGATACAGTATGGAGCGCGTCCGTCAATCTTCATTAGCAACATATGTCGGATTGGCCATTACCCAATTCGTTTCGGTTGCGAGTGCGATGCTCTATATCCTAGAACGTCGCCAGCAGGCGTGGGCAGAAGCTCATCTGACACTTCATGATCAGGGGGTAGTCGGGATCTGGACTCTTCCTGATGTGGACGCTGGCTGGCTATTGTTAGGGTTGGTGGGAGGCGTCACGGCTGTCAGCTTGATCGTCCTACGCACAGTCAGGACGCGAGTCTATCTCCGTGAAGTCGCTCATTGGAATGACATCGCTTAGAACGCGTTGCTGATCCGAAGATCCTCCGTTGCCCGAAGGGTAAGCATGCCGTGAATGCAATCCGTGATCTCCTCGCCAACCGCCAGAAGCGACAGGCACCGAAGATCCCGGCGCAGCGAGGAAGACCAGACAGGATCCCGGAGAGCGCTGTGCAACGAGAGTTCGATACACCAGGACCGCTTGAGCCGGGAATGGTTTTTGCTTTTCGCTCGGAGGCTGACCCCAGAGAAGCTTCAGCGGTAAGGCCGACCATGGACGACAGTGAACGCGAGGAGTTCTACAGAGCTCTTCAGGAAGAATCAGACGCCGCAGATCTCTGTTACACCGAGCAGTCTCTCTAAACGTCTATTGATATCCTCTTGTGAGGAGAACGTGTCTCACACGACGCGTTGTCACGCCCAGAGCAACTACCGGCGCGGCCAGCGTGGACGCCCTATTTCAAACGAACGTTCGAATGAGTGGCCGTCCGAGTGCACAACTGATGAGCGTTGACGACTCATCGCAATGAAGCAGTGCGGCTCCGTCGAACCTGGAACAGGCGACCATTCCGCTGTTGCTAGAAGAGCAGGGAGCCGGGCGCCCCGTTGCATTCGGACATCCCAGTGTCGCCGGCCGCAGCCGGTCAGGCGAATTATGAGCGCCGTTCTGGCCCGCTGGATGGAGCCCAACGTCCACGCCCTACCCGCGCGCCATGAACAATGTCGGTGGACACGAAATCCGTCGCCGAAGACCGCGGTGATGAGGACGGCGCCGGCTGGCCGGCTTTCCTGGCTCACTCACCGGGCGAGGCCCGCCCGGTCGTCACCGCCCTGGTCGGCGACGACCCACAGGTAAGGTGTCTAGCCAGATACCAGCTGATCGCCCTGTCCGACCATGTGGTTCGTCCACCGAGACGATGACGATCAAGCAGGAAGAGCCTGCTGCGCCGCGTCTCAAGATGTCCCCACCAGCCGACCATCGAATTGGCTCCGAGACTGTCGAGGAGCGTCCGCGCACTTCGACCCCGCAAGCCAGGTCACGCCCGGAAGGGCGGCCGTGCGACTCAGATCCGGTACGCCCAGAGCCGCAGTCCCTCCGGGGAGCGGCAGGCCAGATAGTGCCCGTCCGCGTCGCAGTCGCCCAGCCGGACCCCGGCCGAGCCCAGCTCGCGGACCGCCGCGTGGCCGGGGACCACGGCGGCGAACGCCTGCCCGCCGTGCCCGTCCCGGCGGCGCAGCAGCAGCGGCGCGTCGGCCGCCCCGGCCACCGGTGCCGACCAGCCGTCCAGATCGACCGCGGTCGCCCCGGTGTGCGGGTCGGTGAGCCGGACCGGTTCACCGGAGGCGGCGTCGGTCTCCAGCACGTACCCGGCGCGGATCGCCAGGTCGACGTCCTCCCCGGTCCGCCAGCGGGCCTGCCCGGTGCCCGGATCGAGCACCCGCAGGTTGCCGTGCCCGCCGTCGCAGAGCACCCCCTGGCAGTCCGCCGGGTCGGCGACCAGATCCGGCACCGGGCGCGACCAGAGCCGCTGCAGGGTGCGCGCCCGGTACGCCACCTGCCGGCCCGGGTTCTGATAGCTGACCAGGGCGACGTCGCCGAGCAGCGCGCCACCGGCCGGCCCGTGCCCGGACAACCGGGGCAGGTCGGCCTGGCGCACCGGCTCGCCGGTCCGCCCGGAGACCAGGCTGAGCCGGGCCGACGAGGTGATCAGCACGGCCGGGTCCGGCCCGGGCACCTGGTCGACCGTCACCGCGCCGCCCGGCGCGACCGTCCACACGGTGTGCCCGTCGGCCAGGTCCAGGCCGCGGACGTCGGTGCGCAGCGGCGGCTCGGTGTGCGGCTCGCCGGTCGCCGAGAAGTAGAGCGGGCCCGGGGCGCCGGACGCCTGGTCGTACACCGTGCCGGCGCGGAACACCCGGTCGACCGTGACGCCGATGCCGCTGCCGGCCAGCACGGTCACCGCGATCGGCGACGACCAGCGGATCCGGCCGGAGGCGGCGTCGACCGCGGTGGTGGCCACCCCGGCGGTCAGCAGCGCGACGTCACCGGCCGGACGGACGGTCACCGAGGACGGCGGGACCACACCCGGGCCGGCGCCGACCGGGGCGCGGACACTCCACAGCCGCCGCGGCGGGTCGTCCGTGCTCCAGGCGGTCACCACCGGATCAGCGCCGGCCGTGCCCACCGTGTACACCCGGCCGCCGGCCAGCTCGATCGGCCCGTCCGGGGCGAGCGGCGAGGTGATCGCGCCGAGATAGCGCCAGCAGATGCCGGCCGCGGGCACGGCGCCACCCAGCACGGTGAGCAGGACCAGGGCAAGCAGGAGGCCGCCACGCCGATAGGCGCGGATCGGGGGACGCGCGGCACGCGGCGGGCCGGGCGGGGCGACGCGGTCCAGATCGATCAGGGCCACCGCACACCCTTTCCCCGGTACGTCGTGCTTTCACGACTTCCTGATACGGCTTTTCCGGCCCACCGGATCAGCGCGCACCGGCCGTCTCGTCGTAGGACCACACCACCAGTTCACCCGCCGCGGAACGGCAGACCAGCCGGTCCGGAGCGGCCTCGCACCCGCCGGTGCCGGGCGGCAGGCCGGCGATCGTGCGCAACCGCCCGCCGACCGGGTCGGCGACCGCGACCATGGTACGCGCGCCGTCCGGCACCGCCCGGATGACGAGCAGGCGGCCGGCCCGATTCGCCCCGGCCAGCGGACGCCATCCGGTCAGGTCGGTCAGCACCCGGCCGGTCGCGCTGTCCACCAGGGCGGCCGGCAGCGCGCCGTCGGCCTCCCGGTAGGCGAGCAGGCTGGTGCCCCGCTGCTCGACCGCCTGCCAGCCGCGCTGCGCCCACCGCTGGTCCCCGGTGGCCGGGTCGACGGCGCGCACCCCGCCCCCACCGAGCAGACAGGCCAGCAAACCGCACGGGCGGACATCGAGGGTGCCGTCGGCCTCCTCGGTCCACAGCGGGCGCAGGGTGAGCGGGTCGTACGCGGAGACCTCCATCCCGGAGACGCCCGGATGCCGCAGCAGCACCGTGCCGCCGGCCACCACCGGGTTGTCCGGGCCGTAGTTCGCCGACGGCAGCTCCCGGGTGGCCAGCACCCGGCCGTCCGCCACGTCGTGCAGGACCGCCGTGCGGTCGTCGCGGACCACCAGCATCCGGGCGCCGGCGTCGGACGGGCCGGGCACCCCGAGAACCACCGCGGTGGACGGCACGCGGACCCGCCAGCGGGTGTCCCCGGTGAGCGTGTCCAGCACCTCGATCAAACCCTGCACCCGGCGGCCGCTGCCGGACAGGCTCCGGGTGCCGGTCACCGCGATCAGCGCGTCACTGCCCGCGAAGGTGATCACGCTGCGCGGATTGACCCACTGCCGCTCGCCGGTGGCCAGCGAGATCGCGGTGGTGCCGGCCGCCGCGCCGCCGATGGTCCACGGCTGCATGAGCAGCATCCCGTCGCCGGTGCGCAGCCGCAGGACCGGGGTGGACCGGCCGGCCCGCCAGCTCAGCGCCCCGGAGGTCAGGTCGTAGGCGGTGACCACGTCGCCGGTCTGGGTGACCAGGCGGCCGGCCGCGGTGATCAGATACGGATCGGCCGGGCCCATCGGGATCCGCAGCAGCGGGGTGAACGGGGGTTTCGGCGGGGCGGCCGAGGCGCTGGAGCTGATCAGCAGCAGCAGGGCGAGCAGCACCGGGGCGAACCACTGCGGGACGGTGGCCCGCCGGGGTCGCTCGTAGGACTCCGGAACCCCCCGGTCGAGACCGAGGTCGATGACCGTCTCCGCACCCATCCGTCAAAGATAACGGTTGAATAACGGAGACGCTCGCCACCGCGTCGGTCAGATCGCCGGGGCCGCCACCGACGTGCCGGCGTCCAGGCCGGACACCCAGCCGGTCACGTCCCGCGCGACGTCCTGCGCGGTCAGACCCAGCGAGGCGAGGATCTCGGCCCGGGTGCCGTGCGGGTGGAAACCGGCCGGCACGCCGAAATCGCGCAGCGGCACGTGCACCCCGGCGTCGCGCAGCGCGGCGGCCACCGCGTCACCGACACCACCGGCGCGGATCCCGTCCTCCAGGGTCACCACCAGGCGGTGCTGGGCGGCCAGGCCGGTCAGCTCGATCGGCACCGGGCGCACCCAGCGCGGGTCGACCACGGTCACGCCGTACCCCTGCTCGGCGAGCCGCTCGGCGGCGTCCAGCCCGAGGCCGACGAACGAGCCGACCGCGACCAGCAGGATGTCCTTCTTCTCCGCCTCGCGCAGCACGTCGACCTGACCGACCCGGCGCACCGCCGGGGTGTCCGCGGCGACCGCACCGGTCGGGAACCGCACGATGGTCGGGCCGTCGTCGACCGCGACCGCCTCGCGCAGTTCCTCGCGCAGGGTGGCGGCGTCCCGCGGGGCGGCGATGCGCAGGCCGGGGACGGCGCCGAAGACACTCATGTCCCAGATGCCGTAGTGGCTGGGGCCGTCCGGCCCGGTGATGCCGGCCCGGTCCAGCACGAAGGTCACCGGCAGCCGATGCATCGCGACGTCCAGCAGCACCTGGTCGAAAGCGCGGTTCAGGAAGGTGGCGTAGACCGCCACCACCGGGTGCAGGCCGCCCATCGCCAGGCCCGCGGCGCTGGTCGCGGCGTGCTGCTCGGCGATGCCCACGTCGTACGCCCGGTCGGGGTACTTCTTGGCGAGAGCGGCGATGCCGGTCGGCTCGGCCATGGCGGCCGTGATGCCCACCACGTCGGGGCGTTCGTCGGCGATCTTCACCAGCTCCTCGGCGAAGACCTTGGTCCACTTGAGCGACGGCTTGGCGGTGAGCGCGCCGGTCTGCGGGTCGAAGGCGCCCGGGCCGTGCAGGCAGTCCGCCTCGTCCTGCTCGGCGGGACGGTAGCCGTAGCCCTTGCGGGTCACCGCGTGCACGATCACCGGCGCGTTGAACCCCTTGGCCCGGCGCAGCGCGGACTCCATCGCCTGCTGGTCGTGACCGTCGACCGGCCCGATGTACTTCAGGCCGAGGTCCTCGAACATCGGCTGCGGGCTGACCGCGTCCTTGATCCCGCGCTTGACCGCGTGCAGCACCTCGAAGACCGGCTTTCCGACCAGCGGGGTCGAGCCGAGCGCGTCCTTGACCAGGTCGAGCACCTTCTCGTAGCCGGGGTTGAGCCGCAGCGTGGAGAGGTGGTCGGCCAGGCCGCCGATCGTCGGCGCGTACGACCGACCGTTGTCGTTGACGACGATGACCAGCCTGTTCTTCGTGGCGGCGATGTTGTTGAGCGCCTCCCAGCACATGCCGCCGGTGAGCGCGCCGTCGCCGACCACGGCCACCACGTGCCGGTCCTCGCCGCGCAGCGCGAACGCCTTGGCCAGGCCGTCGGCGTAGGACAACGCGGTGGAGGCGTGCGAGTTCTCGATGAGGTCGTGCTCGCTCTCCGCCTGGCTCGGGTAGCCGGTCAGGCCACCCCGCTGGCGGAGCAGGTCGAAACCGTCCTGCCGGCCGGTGACGATCTTGTGCACGTACGCCTGGTGGCCGGTGTCGAAGAGGATCTTGTCGCGCGGCGAGTCGAAGACCCGGTGCATGGCGAGGGTCATCTCGACCACGCCCAGGTTCGGTCCGAGGTGCCCCCCGGTCTTCGACACCTTGGCCACGAGGAAGTCACGGATCTCGGCCGCGAGCAGGGTCAGCTGCTCCGCGGACAGTCGCTTGAGAGCACCGGGACCGGTGACGCTCGCCAGCAGGCCGGCCGGGGTCGAAGGGGAGTCGCTCATGAGGGAGGAGTCTATCGGGGTGGCGCCTGCGCGCGACCTGGAGCGAACGGTCAGCCCCGATTCCTCCACAGCACCTGCACATTCCCCGTTCGGCTGGAGGTCCGGCACTGAGCTGTGATTCAGTTCACAGACAGGGGTAAGATCAATGCATGTCCGTCGATGCCCCCGCTCCGCGGCGCCGGGACCGCAGCCACCTCCTCTATCTCTGCGTGCTCCTCGCGATGGCCCTGGGCATCGCGGTGGGCTTCGCCTTCCCCGACTTCGCGGTCAAGCTGAAGCCGCTCGGCACCGGATTCGTCGGCCTGATCCGGATGATGATCGCCCCGGTGATCTTCTGCACGCTGGTGCTCGGCGTCGGCTCGATCCGGCGCGCCGCCCAGGTGGGCCGGGTCGGCGGGCTGGCCCTCGGCTACTTCCTGATCATGTCCACCGTCGCGCTGACGATCGGCCTGATCGTCGGCAACATCCTGCACCCCGGCGCCGGCCTGCACCTGAGCCAGGAACTCGCCAAGACCGGCACCGCCCAGGTGAGCAGAACGGCCGAGGGCGGCGTCGACTTCGTCCTCGGGATCATCCCGGACACCCTGATCTCCGCGCTGACCAGCACCCAGGTGCTGCAGACCCTGCTGGTGGCGCTGCTCGTCGGATTCGCCGTGCAGTCGCTGGGCGCCCGCGGCGAACCGGTGATCGCCGCGGTGGCGCTGGCCCAGCGGGTCGTCTTCAGGATCCTCGCGATGATCATGTGGCTGGCCCCGATCGGCGCGTTCGGGGCGATGGCCGCCCTGGTCGGCGCCACCGGCTTCGCCGCGCTCAAGAGCCTCGCCGCGATCATGGTCGGCTTCTACGTGACCTGCGCGATCTTCGTCTTCCTGGTGCTCGGGCTGCTGCTGCGGCTGGTCGCCGGAGTGTCGATCGGGCGGCTGCTGCGCTACCTGGCCCGCGAATTCCTGCTCATCCTGTCCACCTCGTCGTCCGAATCGGCGCTGCCCCGGCTGATCGCCAAAATGGGGCACCTCGGGGTGAGCCGCCCGGTGGTCGGCATCGTGGTGCCCACCGGATACTCGTTCAACCTGGACGGCACCGCGATCTACCTGACCATGGCGTCCCTGTTCATCGCCGACGCCCTCGACCGGCCGCTCTCCATCGGCCAGCAGATCGGCCTGCTGCTTTTCATGATCGTCGCGTCCAAGGGCGCCGCCGGCGTCACCGGCGCCGGCCTCGCCACGCTGGCCGGCGGCCTGCAGAGCCACCGGCCCGACCTGGTTCCCGGCGTCGGCCTGATCGTCGGCATCGACCGCCTGATGTCCGAGGCGAGGGCCCTCACCAACTTCGCCGGCAACGCGGTGGCCACCATCCTCATCGGCACCTGGACCCACGAGATCGACCGCGACCAGGCGGCCCGGGTGCTGTCCGGCGAAGCGCCGTTCGACGAATCCACCTTCGACGACGACCCGCACGCCGGCGGCACCCCACCACCCGCCGTCGACGCCGCCTCCCCCGCTTCCGCTTCCGCTCCGCCTTCGCCGCTCGCCGGCCCTCCGACCGCCCTGTGACCGCCGACGACGGCCGCCTCGCACGGCCCACAGCCGCCGGGCCGGGCACCGTCGCGCCCCCACCACCGCCGCGCGTCCCACCACCGCCGCGCGTCCCACCACCGCCGTGCGCGGCCCACCACCGCGCACGTCCCACCGCCGCGCGCGATCCACCGCCGCGCGCGATCCACCGCCGCGCGTTCGCACCGGCTGTCGAATGACCCCGCCGCTTCACCGGGACCGCGGATCCGGCATCCTGGAGGCAAGCAGCGACTGGCGGCACGAGGATGGTCCGAACCATCGGGGAGCTCGTCACGGGAGTCGACCGCCTGGGCTCCCCGGCCGAGGAGCATGAGGAACATGACCACCGAGACAACCGGCGCCCGCCTCCTGCCCGGCGCGCCCGTCGCCGAGGCCGTCCTGGCCGACGTCCGCGACCGGGTCGCCAAGCTCAAGGAGCGCGGCATCCAGCCCAGCCTGGCCACCATCCTGGTCGGCGACGACGACGCCAGCGCCGGATACATCCGGATCAAGCAGAAGCAGGCCGCCGAGCTGGGCTTCGAGTCCCCGCACCGGCATCTTTCCGGCGACGTCACCCAGGCCGACCTGCTCCAGGTCATCGCCGAGTTCAACGACGACAAGAGCGTGCACGGCGTCCTGATCCAGTATCCGATCCCGGCCCACCTCGACTACGACGCCGCCCTGCAGACCCTCGACCCGGACAAGGACGTCGACGGGATGCACCCGCTCAACATGGGCCGTCTCGCGGTCGGCCTGCCCGGCCCGCTCCCCTGCACCCCGGCCGGGATCGAGGCGCTGCTCGCCCACCACGGCGTCGAGGTCGCCGGCCGTGAGGTGGTCATCCTGGGCCGCGGCGCCACCCTGGGCCGCCCGCTCGCCATGCTGCTGGCGCAGAAGCGGCCCACCGCGAACGCCGCCGTCACCGTCGTGCACACCGGTGTGAAGGACTGGCCGCGCTACACCAGGCGCGCCGAGATCCTGATCGCCGCGGTCGGCGTCCCGCACATCATCCAGCCGGAGCACGTGAAGCCGGGCGCCACGGTGATCGGCGCGGGCGTCCGCTACGAGGGCCGCCGCCTGCTCCCGGACGTCGACGAGTCCTGCGCCGAGGTCGCCGGCGCGATCACCCCCCGGGTCGGCGGCGTCGGCCCCACCACGGTGGCCATGCTGTTCCGCAACGCTGTCGCCGCGGCCGAGCGCGCCAACCCCTGACCCCGGTCACGGCCGGCCCACGCGGTCGGCACCGCGCCCGGAGACGACCGTGAGCGCCGGTCCGCGCCGGAGCGGCGGCTCACGCGGGACCACGCCGCCGGCCCCGGTTCCTCCGCCGGCCTCCGGTCGTCACCACGCCCCGAGGCGACACCGGGAGCCGGCCGGCGAAGGGGAACCGGCCGGCCGCCGGGAACCAGGCCGTGCGACGGCGCCGGCAAAGGGCGGTCCCGCCGCCCGCCGGGAACCAGGCCATCCGGCGGCGCCGGCAAAGGGCGGCCCTGCCGGCCGCCGGGAACCAGGCCATCCGGCGGCGCGGCAAAGGGCGGTCCCGCCGGCCGCCGGGAACCAGGCGGTCCGGCGGTGCCGGCGAGGGGCCGGGCAGTCCGACCCGGCAGCACGAGTGACGGCGCGCCGGGAGGGTCGGGGACGGCGAGCGGGACGAGCCGGCCGGGCGGTCAGGCGGGCAGGAGCAGGGCGACGCACTCGACATGCTGGGTCATCGGGAAGCAGTCGAAGGCGCGCAGCTCGGCCAGCTCCCAGCCCAGCGAGCGGAACGTCTTCACGTCCCGGGCCAGCGCCGCCGGGTCGCAGGCGACGTAGGCGATCGCCCGGGGGGAGGCGGCGGCCAGGCCGTGGACGACCTTGGCGCCGGCGCCGGACCGCGGTGGGTCCAGGATCACCAGGTCGACAGGCCCGGTGATCCGGCGGCGGGTCAGCGCGGTCTCGACGGTGGCCTGGACCACCTCGACGGACGGCAGGTCGGCCAGGGCGCGGCGGGCCGCCTCGACGCCGAGCGCGGACGACTCGACGATGGTGGTGCGGGCGCCGGTCCGGGCGGCCACGGCGGCCGCGAACAGGCCCGCCCCGCCGTACAGGTCCCAGGCGGTCTCGCCCGGAGCCGGCCGGAGCATGTCCAGCACCGCCGTGGTAAGGGTGGCCGCTGCTTCCGGGTGGACCTGCCAGAACGAGTCGGGCGCCAGGTCCCAGCGGCGGCCGCCGGCCACCTCGGTGACCCGTTCCGGCCCGGTGAGACGGACCAGTCCGGCGCCGCCGGCAGCCTCGGTGGGGTCGCCGAAGGCGGTCGGGTCGCCGGAGGTCGCGGCCGGGCGTTGCTGGGTGACGACGTCGCCGCCGGTGGTGGCGACCGCCTGCAGCGCGGCCGCGTCCGGCCACGGGTGGGCGAGCAGGTCGAGTTCCTGGATGGCCGGGTGGGCGATCAGGCACCGGTCGATCGGCACTACCTGGTGTGACCGGTGCTGGAGCAGCCCGGGTCGGCCGGCGGCGTCGACCGCGTACCGCACTCGGCTGCGCCAGTGGAGGAGGCCGCCGGGGAGGGGTTCCACGCGGACGAAATCGTCGTCGGTGTGCAGGTTCGCCATCCGGGCCAGCTGTTCGCGGACGATCTGCGTCTTCCAACGCAGCTGGGCGTCGCCGGAGACGTGCTGCAGATCACATCCGCCGCAGCCGCCGGGGTGGGCGTACGGGCACGGCGGGGTGACCCGGTCCGGCGACGCCTCGTGGATCTCGACGGCGTCGGCGCGCAGGTATCCGCGGTGCCGTTCGGTGATCTCCGCGGTGACCCGTTCGCCGGGCAGCGCGTGCCGGACGAACACCACCCGGCCGTGCGGGCCGCCGAAACGGGCCACGCAGTGCCCGCCGTGCGCCGGCGCCCCCACGGTCAGCTCGATCCGGTCGCCCTCGACAAGATCATCAGCGGGTGAGACGACGGGCGACGTCACGATTTCTCCTCGGCCGGCTGATCGGGAACGGCCGTCGCCTCGGGGTGGAACCGCGGCCCCCGCGCCGGCGCCCGGCTCAGGCCACGGTCCAGGCGGTCGAGGTCCCGGTCCTGGCTGGACCGCAGCTGCCACGGCACGCTGGTGACCATCACCCCCGGCTCGAACAGCAACCGGCCCTTGATCCGCAGCGCGCTCTGGTTGTGCAGCAGATTCTCCCACCAGCGGCCCACCACGTACTCGGGAACGAAGACCGTGACCACGTCGCGCGGTGACGCGCGCCGCACGCCTTTGACGTAGTCGATGATCGGTTTGCTGATCTCCCGGTACGGCGAGTCGATGACGGTCAGCTGGACCGGCAGCTCGCGGCGCTCCCATTCGGCCTGGATGGCCCGGGTGTCCTTGTCGTCGACGTTGACGGTGACCGCGGTGATCGTGTCCGGCCGGGTCGCCTGGGCGTAGGCGACCGCCCGCAGCGTCGGCAGGTGCACCTTGCTGACCAGCACCACCGCGTGGTTGCGGGAGGGCAGCGTCGGTCGTTCCTCGGTCGGCTGCAGCTCCTCGGAGACCCGGGTGTAGTGCCGGTGGATGGCCAGCATCAGGGCGTAGAACACGATCATCGCGACGATCGCGATCCACGCCCCGAGCAGGAACTTGGTGATCAGCACCACGATCAGCACGGCGGCGGTCAGGCCCATGCCGAACGCGTTGATCGCCCGGGAGCGGATCATCTGGCGGCGGCGCTCCGGATCGCGCTGAATCTTGAGCAGCCGGTTCCAGTGCCGGATCATGCCACCCTGCGACAGGGTGAACGACACGAAGACGCCGACGATGTAGAGCTGGATCAGCCGGGTCGGCTCCGCCTGGAACGCGACGATCAGCACGATCGCGACGCCGGCCAGGAACAGGATGCCGTTGCTGAACGCCAGCCGGTCGCCCCGGGTGTGGAACTGCCGCGGCAGGTACCGGTCCTGGGCGAGGATCGAGCCGAGCACCGGGAAGCCGTTGAAGGCGGTGTTCGCGGCCAGGAACAGGATCAGCGCGGTGACCGCGCCGACCAGCACGACCAGGCCCGAGCCGTGCCCGAAGACGGCCTCGGCGAGCTGGGCGGTGACCGTCTTCTGCTCGTAGTTGGCCGGCCCGGAGATGATCTGGGTGGTCTGGTCCTCGACGTACTGCAGGTGGGTCATCCGGGCCAGCGCGATGATCCCGAACAGCATCACGATCGCGATGCCGCCGAGCAGCATCAGCGTGGTCGCGGCGTTCCTGCTCTTCGGCGGCTTGAACGCGGGCACCCCGTTGGAGATCGCCTCGACACCGGTCAGCGCCGCGCAGCCGGACGAGAACGTCCGCAACAACAGGAAGACGAAGGCGAAGCTGGTGAGGTGGCTGGACTCGGCGGTGATCTGCAGGCCGGCGCTGGGCGCCCGCAGGTCGTCGCCGAGGATGTAGACGCGGAACAGCCCGGTCAGGATCATCCCGACGGTGACCAGGATGAACAGGTACGTCGGGATGGCGAACGCCAGACCGGCCTCGCGCAGGCCGCGCAGGTTGAGCGCGGTCAGCAGCAGCACCGCGCCGACCGCGATCTCGACCCGGTCGTTGCCCACCCAGTCCCAGGGCAGCACCGAGGCGAGGTTCTTCACCCCGGACGACACCGAGACCGCCACGGTGAGGATGTAGTCGACCAGCAGCGCGCTGGCCACCCCCAGCCCGGCGCGCGGCCCGAGGTTGACCGTGGCCACCTCGTAGTCGCCGCCGCCGGAGGGGTAGGCGTGCACGTTCTGCCGGTAGCTGGCGACCACGGTCACCATCACCACCGCGACCGCGAGCGTCACCCAGGGAGAGATCGCGAAGGCGCCTGCCCCGGCGATCGAGAGGGTCAGCAGGATCTCGTCGGGTGCGTACGCCACGCTGGAGAGGGCGTCGCTGGCGAACACGGGCAGCGCGATCCGCTTCGGCAGCAGCGTGTGTTGCAGCTTGTCCGAACGGAACGGCCGGCCCAGAAGCAGCCGCTTGGCTAGGGAGGTGGTACTTGCCACGAGTGCCAAGGGTACGGCCGGGCGTCATTTCGCGTAGCCCGCCCCGGACACCGCGCCGCAGAAGGGCATGGCACGCTCAACAGGGACCGTAGGCGATTCGGGAGGGCACCAACCGTGCACGTGGTGATCATGGGGTGTGGCCGGCTCGGCTCCACGCTCGCGCACAGCCTCGACACGCGGGGCCATCAAGTCGCCGTGATCGATCAGAACGCCGACGCGTTCCGGCGCCTGGGCTCGGAGTTCGGCGGCATCACGGTCAACGGGATCGGTTTCGACCGGGACGTGCTGAGGGCCGCCGGGATCGAGCGGGCGGACGCCTTCGCCGCGGTCTCCAGCGGGGACAACTCGAACATCATCTCGGCCCGGCTGGCCCGCGAGACGTTCGGCGTGCACCGGGTGGTCGCCCGGATCTACGACGCCAAGCGGGCCCAGGTGTACGAGCGGCTCGGCATCCCGACGGTGGCGACGATCCGCTGGGCCGCCGACCGGATGTTCCGCTACCTGGTGCCCGAGGCCCACAACGAGGTCTTCCGCGACCCGACCAGCGTGGTCAGCATCATCGAGGTGCCGATCCACAGCGACTGGGTGGGGCGGACGGTGAAGGCGCTGGAGGACGGCACCGGCGCCCGGGTGGCCTATCTGATGCGTTTCGGGATGGCCGCGCTCGCCCAGCCGTCCACCGTGCTGCAGGACGGCGACCAGGTCTTCGCGCTGGTCACCGACGACACCGTGAACAAAGTCCTGGACATCGCCGGGCGCGCCGGAAACGAGGGGCACTGACATGCGGATCGCCATCGCGGGAGCCGGCAACGTGGGCCGCTCGATCGCCCAGGAGCTGATCGGCAACGGTCACGAGGTGATGCTGATCGAGCGGCAGCCGCGCCAGCTCTGCCCGGAGCGGGTGCCCCAGGCCCAGTGGGTGCTGGCCGACGCCTGCGAGGTCAGCAGCCTGGAGGAGGCCGACGTGGCGTCCTGCGACGTGGTGGTCGCGGCCACCGGCGACGACAAGGCCAACCTGGTGGTGTCGCTGCTGGCCAAGACCGAGTTCGCGGTCGGCCGGGTGGTGGCCCGGGTGAACCGGGCGGAGAACGAGTGGCTGTTCACCGAGCAGTGGGGCGTCGATGTGGCGGTCAGCAAGCCGCGCCTGATGGCCGCGCTGGTCGAGGAGGCGGTCACGGTCGGCGACCTGGTCCGGCTGATGACCTTCCGGCAGGGTGAGGCCAACCTGGTGGAGATCACGCTGCCGCGCAACGCGCCGTACGAGGGCAAGCCGTTGCGTTCGGTGCCGATGCCGCGGGATGCCGCGCTGGTGGCCATCCTGCGCGGCAAGCGCGTGGTGGTGCCGACGCCGGACGACCCGCTGGAGGCCGGCGACGAGCTGATCTTCGTCTGCACCTCGGAGGTCGAGGACCAGATCCGCGCCGTGGTGCTGGGCGCCGCCGGCTAGGAGCTCTTCTGGGCCGAGGTGACCCGGTGGATGGCCCAGGCGGTGAAGGCGAACGTCGCGGCGTAGATCGGCCAGCTGATCAGGATCCGGACGATGCCCAGGGCGTTCGCCTCGCCGAGCTTCCACAGGTAGAACTGGATGCCGGCGCGCAGCGCCAGGGACGCCACCCAGACCAGGGTGAGCCACTGGAAGGTGCGGAACAGCCGGGCGTTGCCGAACCAGTCCTGCCGGCCCTTGTTGGCCATGATGCCCCAGGCGTAACCGATCAGCGGTTTACGGAAGGCCACCGACACCAGCAGCGCTGCCGCCTGCCCGAAGGTGAGCAGGATGCCGGGCAGGTAGAAGTTCTTGGCGTCGCCGCTCTTCCATGCGAAGTAGGCACCCAGAGCGATGCCGAACAACCCGTTGACCGCGTGCCGGACCGGCTGCCGGCGCGCCAGCCGGACCCCGCCGATCGCCACCGCCGAGCCGACCGAGCCGACGATCGCCCAGGTCAGCGCGGTCTGCTTGTCCAGGCCGGCGACCGATTCGCCGAGCAGCACGTTGAACAGCACGAAGGCCAGCACCGGGATGCTGGACTCGATCAGCCCGCGCACCCCGCCCAGTTGGTCGGCGATCTGCTCGCTGAGCGGCGGGAGCGCCTCCTCCTCGTCCGGAGCGGGGGCCGGGTGCAGGTCGAGCTCCTCGACGATGTCCTCGGCGAGCCGCTCCTCGACGGTTTCGTGCGCCACGTGGCGCGGCTCGTTGCCGGGTGTCACCGCGGCGCCTCCAGCTCGTAGTACGGGTTGTAGATGACCTTGCGGTCGTCCCGGATCGCGATCCGGCCGCGCGCGGTGAGCTGGCGCCCGGGCTCGATGCCGGCGATCGACCGGCGGCCCAGGAAGACCAGCGTGACCACGTCACTGCCGTCCCAGAGGTCGGCCTCCAGGGTGGGCAGGTTGGTCCGTGGAGTGTACGCCACGGTGCGCAACCGGCCGGACACCGAAACGACCTGGCCACGCCGGCACTGCCCGGCCGGCATGGCGCCACACTTCACCGCATCCCGCTGCAACTCCTCGGCATCGAGCTCGGAGTCGGTCGCGGTCAACCTGTCCAGGAACCGGCGCAGGCCGGTGCGCTGCTCGGTGGTCATGTGTTCACGGTAACCCGATCGAGGGTCAAACCTGCTGTGCGGGGTTCTGTTCGGCCATCTCCCGGGGCAGCCGTAGGGGCAGCGGCTCGCGGACCGGGCGCGGCTCGTCGTCGCGGACCACGACCAGGCCCTCCAGCGCCACGCCCAGCACACCCTCGCGGCCCGGGTCGGCCGCCGCCGCACCCTGGAACAGCGCCCGGACCATCCAGCGCGGGCCGTCCACCCCGACGAACCGCACGTCGGCCGGGCCCTCCGGGGTGTTGACCCGGGCCAGCAGCTCGGTGCCGTACCGCCCGGTCACCTCGCGGGCCGCCACGCCGTCGGCGGTCATCGCGCCGGCGATCTCCTCGCGGACCTCGTCCCAGATCCCCTCGGTCCGCGGCGCCGCGAACACCCCGAGCTGCAGGGCGCTCTCGCCGTCGACCAGGACGATCTGCTCGACCCCGCCCTCCGGGTTGGCCTGCACCCGCACCTCGACGCCCTCGATCGCCGGGATCTGCAGGCTGCCCAGGTCGAGCCGCTGCACGTCGCCCGGAGCGTGCTTGACGTCCCAGGGCCCGAACTCGGGCGCCGGGGCCTCCCCATCGGCCGCCAGGCTCTGGGCGAGCGCCTTGGAGGGCGGCGCGTCGGCCGCGCGTACGTGCTTGGCGCCCTCGCGCTTACGGGAGAACATCACTGCCAGCCTTTCCTTCGCTGAATCCACCGGTCGAGCCGTGCCCGCCCGTGCCCCGGGCGGTGTCGTCGAGCGAGTCCACCACGTGGAACGCCGCCCGCTCCACCCGCTGCACCACGAGTTGGGCGATCCGGTCGCCGCGGGAGATCTTCACCGCCCGCGCCCGGTCGTGATTGATCAGGTTGACGAGGATTTCGCCACGGTAACCGGCGTCGACCGTACCGGGCGCGTTGAGCACCGTCACCCCGAGGCGGGCGGCCAGACCGGAACGGGGGTGCACCAGCCCGACGAAACCCTCCGGGATGGCCACCGCGATGCCGGTGCCGATCTTGGCCCACTCCCCCGGCGCGATCTCCACGTCCTGCGCCGCGACCAGGTCGGCGCCGGCGTCACCGGGGTGTGCGTAGGCCGGCAGCGGCAGATCCGGGTCGATCAGCCGGACCGGGATGACGACGTCGCTCACGCGGGAATCCTTCACTTCGATGACGCTCCGGGGCGGTGCCTACCCTGCCATCCTGCCGTGCCCGGGTACGGAGGCGCGCCGTACCCTTCGAGGGTGACACCCGAGTCCCCGGCCCGCAGCACCCCGGCCTATCAGGAACGCCTCGGTCTGCCCTGGTGGGTGTGGCCGGCGGGCCTGCTGATCGGCGCGATCCTGGGCACCGAGGTGGCGCTGGCTCTGCCCGGGCTGCCCGGCTGGCTGCCGTACGCGGTGCTCGTCCCGCTCGCGGTCCTGCTCCCGCTCCCGCTGGGCCGGCTGCGGGTGGCCGTGCGCGAGGGCGAGTTCCTGGTCGACGACGCGCGACTGCCGGTCGCGGTGATCGCCGACGTGGTGGCCCTGGACGCGGCGGGCAAGCGGGAGGCGCTGGGCGTCGGCGCGCACCCGCTGGCCTTCGTGGTGCAGCGCCCGTGGATCGGCGGCGCGGTGCAGGTGCTGCTCGACGACCCGGCCGACCCCACGCCGTACTGGGTGGTCAGCACCCGGCGGCCGGTCGAGCTGGCCACCGCGCTGCTCGCGGTCAGTCGTCCAGCGCGGGCCGGTCAGGCCTCGTCAGAGCCCGCTTCCTGAGGTCGTCGCGCACCTTGTCGCCGATCGAGCGGGTGGCCCGCCGGTTGAGGTAACTGGCGACCGCGGCGCCGGTCAGCATCGGGCCCATCGAGGTCAGGTTGCGGCCGAACCGGCGGAGCAGGGTCTTCTGCAGCTCGCCGCGGGCGGCGGTGCCCAGCACGCTGGCCACCCCGGTCCCGGGCACCAGCGGGTTGACCCCGCGCTGGCCGGCCCAGGACTGGATCAGGGCGAGGGCACGCTCGGTCCCGTTGCCGGGGATCGGCTCCCGGTACAGCTCGTGCAGCTCGCCGATCAGTTTCATCTCGATCGCGACCACGGCGATCGTCTCGGCGGACAGCAGCACCGGCGCGGACAGCAGCACCGGCGCGGCGACCCACTCGACGGCGGCCACCCCGCCACCGGCCGCGCCCACGCCGGCCGTGGCCCGGGCGGCGTTGCGGATCAGCCGATCCGCCAGGTCGTCGTCGTCCAGGCCGGGGAAATGCCGGCGCAGCGTCTCCCGGTCACGGACCGGGATGTGCGGCGCCACGTCGGTGACCACCTCGGCCATCCAGCGCAGCGCGGCCCGGGGTTTGAACAACCGGCCCACGCCACGACGGCGCACGTCACCCACCAGCCGGCCGAGCAGGCGCCGACGGCCGGACGACTCCAGGTCGTCGGCGGTCAGGGCCGCAACGGTGCGGCCCAGCTCCTCGTCGTCGCCGGTGGCATCCATCGTCGTCCTTCCCGTCGTCGTCACCGGTACTGTGCCCGGTACCGCACCAGGGTCAAACCCCGTGTCCATCCCCGTGTGGGCCCGCCCGCGGGCGGGTGTCGGCGCTCTGCGCGCGAGCACGCCGGTCAGGCGCACTCGCGGCAGATCAGCTCCCCGTTGCGCTCCGTCGCCAGCTGGCTGCGGTGGTGCACGAGGAAACAGCGGGAGCAGCGGAACTCGTCGGTCTGCATCGGCAGCACCTTGACGGTGAGCTCCTCGTCGGCGAGGTCGGCACCGGGCAGCTCGAAGCTTTCCGCCACCTCGACCTCGTCCACGTCCACCGCGCCGGACTGGGAGTCGGCGCGGCGGGACTTGAGCTCCTCGAGGCTGTCCTCGCCGAGGTCGACCTCATCGCGACGCGGGGCGTCGTAGTCGGTGGCCATCGGTTTTCACTCTCCTGTATCGATGTGTCACTTGGCGTTAGTAACGCCCATGACAGGGTTTCGGTTCCCGGTTCCGCCAGACGATTTCTGACACTCGCGCGAACACCGTGTTCGGGCCCGGCGAGCGCGGAACCTTACCGCCGTTGCGGCAAGGTTGTACGCCCACTGGCGGCACATTGTTCCCGATGTGACTGAGGCGACATCAAAGTAGGGGTACCAGCGTCTGGATCATCGTCGGCGCGCCGGAAGCATCGCCTGTTTCCGCGCGGCTGGCGGACCCACGCTAACCTCTCGACAGGCGCGGCGACCTCACCGCGGCCGGTCGTCTGATCTGGAGCCAATCCCATGAGTTTTGCGCGCGTCCGAGCGCTCGTCGTCGTCGGCGTGCTCGCGGTTGCCGCGATCGTCTTCGTGATCGTCGCGCTGGTGCGCGACGATCAGGCGGACATCGCGGCCGGCGGCAAGTGTGCCGCCGGCGCTCCGGCCGCGGACATTCACCTGCCCGACGACCCGGCCGAGGTGACCCTGCAGATCCTCAACGGGACCAACCGGGCCGGCCTGGCCGACAGCGTCTCCACCGAGTTCAAGAACCGCCGCTTCACGGTCAAGGACCCGGGCAAGAGCAAGAGCAAGCTCAAGGGCGTGGCGGAGATCCGCTTCGGCCCCGACACGGTCGGCAAGGCGCAGCTGGTCAAGGCGTACTTCCTGGCTCAGGCGAAGATGGTGTACAGCGACAAGCGCAAGGGCGAGCTGATCGAGGTGGTGATCGGCAGCGACTTCCAGCAGCTGGCCACCACCACCGAGGTCAACCAGTCGCTGGTCGAGATCGGCGAGCCGACCCTGCCGCCGGGTGCCTGCCTCAAGCCGGTCACCAAGAAGCCCGAGAACGACTAGGACCGGCCCTAGGGCCCACCGGCGGCGTCCACCTCCACCAGCAGGTCGTGCAGGGCGGGATGGAGCGCCGGCGGGGCGAGCAGCACCATCTCCGGACCGGCCGGGGCGCCGCCCAGGCCGGACACGACCATGCCGGCCTCCGCCGCGATCAGCCCACCGGCCGCGTGATCCCACGTATTGAGACCTTTCTCGAAGAACGCGTCCAGTCTGCCCTCGGCCGCGAGGCAGAGGTCCAAGGATGCCGCACCCAGGCGCCGGATGTCCCGCACACGGGTGATCATCTGGGCGAAGACGCGGCCCTGATGGGCCCGCCGCCGAGGGTCGTAGCCGAATCCGGTGCCGACCAGCGCCTGCCCCAGCACGGTCTCGGTGGAGCAGCTGATCCGCCGGCCGTCCCGCCAGGCGCCGCCGCCGCGGGTCGCGGTCCACTCGTCGCCGGTCGCCGCGTTGCGCACCACGCCGGCCACCACCTCGCCGTCGACCTCGGCGGCCAGCGAGACCGCGTACTGCGGCAGCCCGTACAGATAGTTGACCGTGCCGTCGATCGGGTCGAGGATCCAGCGGACCGCGCCGGGCGCCGCGCCGGCCGCCCCGCCGTACTCCTCGCCGAGCACCGTGTCCCCCGGCCGCTCGGCCCGCAGCGCCGCCACCACCTGCCGCTCGACCGCCCGGTCGGCCGCGGTCACCACGTCCGTGTCGGTGCTCTTGGTCTGCACGTCGCCGATCGCCTCGCCGCGCATCCGGCTCGCCGTGGCCGCCGCCTCCCGGGCCACCCGGACAGCGATCTCCAGCAGCTCGCCGGGTGTCGATCCCGGAGAAATCTCGCTCACGTATGGGTCCTTTCCGCCGATACGATTCTCGCCCAGAGCCCGTGCCGACGAGGTCGTCGGGCCCCGGCGGCGTGCTGCGGGGGGAGGATCTCGTTCGACGGCGCTACAATTCACCCCTGCCCACGCTTCACGGACACTCACTGCGGGACGGTCCGTGACCCGGGGGTTCCCACATCAACCCGGCGAGACTCGCCTCCGGCGTGCTGCGCTGGACCATGGCCGTGCCCAATCTCATCGCCTCCGGAAGGTCATTCGTGACAGAAGCCCACCAGAACGGTGCCGACGTTCGCTCTCTCACCGAGGCCCTGATCACCCATGCCCAGGGTGCGGGCGGGCAGCTCACTTCGGCCCAGGTCGCGCACACGCTCGAGTCCGCCGCCGTCAACCCGGCACAGGCCAAGAAGATTCTGCGCGGCCTGGTGGACGCCGGGATCACGGTCGTGGTCGACGGCTCGGCCAGCACCCGCCGCAAGGTGGCCGCCGCCCGCTCCGCCACCCCGGCGTCGAAGGCGACGACCGCCAAGACCGCCGCCCCGGTGAAGAAGGCCGCGCCCGCCCCGAAGCAGGCCGCCGCCCCGTCCACCGACCCGGCGAAGGCCACGCCGGCCGCGCGCAAGGCGGCCCCGGCGAAGAAGGCCGCGGTCACCGCCAAGGCCGCCCCGGCGAAAGCCGCCAAGCCCGGCGAGGAGGGTCCCGAGGGCGAGGAGATCGACCCCGAGGAGCTGGCCGCCGAGATCGAGGACGTGGTGGTCGAGGAGCCGCCCGCGCTCGTCGCGGCCGCCGCGACCGACGCCGCCAGTTCGGCCACCGACGGCGACTTCGAGTGGGACGACGAGGAGTCCGAGGCGCTCAAGCAGGCCCGCCGGGACGCCGAGCTGACCGCCTCGGCCGACTCGGTCCGCGCCTACCTCAAGCAGATCGGCAAGGTTCCGCTGCTCAACGCGGAGCAGGAGGTCGAGCTCGCCAAGCGGATCGAGGCCGGCCTCTACGCCGCCGAGCGGCTGCGCGCCGCCGAGGAGGGCGAGGAGACGCTCGAGCGCAACTTCGAGCGTGACCTCAAGTGGATCAACCGGGACGGCGAGCGGGCCAAGAACCACCTGCTCGAGGCGAACCTGCGGCTCGTGGTCTCGCTGGCCAAGCGCTACACCGGCCGCGGCATGGCGTTCCTGGACCTGATCCAGGAGGGCAACCTCGGCCTGATCCGCGCCGTCGAGAAGTTCGACTACACCAAGGGCTACAAGTTCTCGACCTACGCGACGTGGTGGATCCGGCAGGCGATCACCCGCGCGATGGCCGACCAGGCCCGCACCATCCGCATCCCGGTGCACATGGTCGAGGTCATCAACAAGCTCGGCCGCATCCAGCGCGAGCTGCTCCAGGACCTGGGCCGTGAGCCCACCCCGGAGGAGCTGGCCAAGGAAATGGACATCACGCCGGAGAAGGTGCTGGAGATCCAGCAGTACGCGCGTGAGCCCATCTCGCTGGACCAGACGATCGGCGACGAGGGCGACAGCCAGCTCGGCGACTTCATCGAGGACTCCGAGGCGGTCGTCGCGGTCGACGCGGTCTCCTTCTCGCTGCTGCAGGACCAGCTCCAGCAGGTGCTGCAGACGCTCTCCGAGCGGGAGGCGGGCGTGGTCCGGCTGCGGTTCGGCCTGACCGACGGGCAGCCGCGGACCCTGGACGAGATCGGCCAGGTCTACGGCGTCACCCGTGAGCGGATCCGGCAGATCGAGTCGAAGACGATGTCGAAGCTGCGGCACCCGTCACGGTCGCAGGTTCTGCGCGACTACCTCGACTAGACCGATCGGTCAACATTACGTGTCCGTTTGGTCACCACCCGTACATCAACGGGTGGTGATCAGACCGTTGTGCAGAAGTGATCGTTGACGTGGCACCCTGGGAACACGGCACACTAGTCGCAATCGGTGTGACCTCGGTCCCCCCGGGGCACTACGGGAAGGCCGCAAGGGTGCAGAGTGTTGCACCATGTGTTAGCAGTAGCCGAGGAACATGTTCATCGGTGACGAACAGAGGAGGAAGGCGATGACCCCGACTCTCACGCCGCCAGCGGGAAGCCTGGCCGGCACAGCAGCCGATGAACGGTGCGACCGCTGCAATGCAGCCGGGAAGCTCCGTTTGACCCTGGCTGGTGGAGGTGACCTCGTTTTCTGCGGCCACCACGCCAACCGTTACGCCGAGGATCTGGTGAAGATCGCGGTGCAGTTCTCCGCCGATCCGGAGTTCACCTGGCGCGGTGCGAACATGATGTCGAACTCCAGCAACTAACAGCGGTCCCCCAACTGAAGACGGAATCGAAGGGGCGTCTCGCGAGAGGCGCCCCTTCACCGTGCTCGCCGGTGCGTCCTCGGAAGATCAAGATCAAATTTGCCAGGCGGATGTCGTGCGCTCCGGCCGATAATCGATCACCACTCCCGGGCAGCTTCCCTCCAGAAGACCCAGAGCAAGATCAACATCATGATGTCGTGCGCTGCGGCCGATAACTGATCGCTGCTCCCGCCGCTCCCGGGCAACTCTTTTCCAGAAGACCCAGAGCAAGATCAACATCATGATGTCGTGCGCTGCGGCCGATAACTGATCGCTGCTCCCGCCGCTCCCGGGCACGGCGATTTTGGCCGCTGCGCGTCCAGAACAAATCACCGCGCCCTACCGCCCGCGGGTGGTCACTGGACCCCAGACCCGCCCCGCGAGGCTCGCCATGGGCAAATGAGCGGGCCGGACGACATCGCCAAGCCGTAGCTCCACCCCGGCCGGCCGAGTCATCCCGGGCGGGATCGGTCGGTTGAGGCTGGCGAGTCTGCGCGGACCGGTCAACCAAGGCCGGGAATCCTGCGCGGACCGGTCGGGTGGGGCCGGGAAGCCCACCCGGATCGGTCGGCTAGTCGGGGCGGCCGCGCGGACCTGTCGGTCGAGGCCGGTTGAGTGGTCGGCTAGCTCAGGTCGGTCCGGTGAGGTGGCTCTGACGGAGTCGGTCCGGTGAGGTGGGCTCGGTGGAGTCGGTCCGGTGAGGGGGCTCGGTGGAGTCCGGCCGGTGAGGGGGCTCGGTGGAGTCCGGCCGTGAGGTGGCTGAATCCGCTGGGACGGCGAGCTCGGGGCCGGGTCAGGCGGCGGCTCGGTTCTGTGGGGTGAAGGTTGTCTCGGTGCCGTCGCCGCCGCGGTGTTTGGCTCGGTACATGGCCTCGTCGGCCTGTTCCAGCACGTCGTGCAGGGCGGCAGCCGGACCGACGGCGATGCCGATGCTGACCGTGGCCAGGCAGTCCGGGATGTCGCGGACGGCCTGCACCATCCGGCGGGCGACCGCGGCCGCCTCCGCCGCCCCGGCGCCCGGCAGCAGCGCCGCGAACTCGTCGCCGCCCAGGCGCGCCACCAGGTCGGCGGCCTCGACCTGGGCGGCCAGCGCGGCCGCGATGGCGCGCAGGGCGGCGTCGCCGGCGGCGTGGCCCAGCGTGTCGTTGATCACCTTGAACTTGTCGGTGTCGATGAGCAGCACGGCAGCGTCGCCGGGCCGGGACAGCGCGGCGTGCAGCGCCTGGTCGAAGGCGCGCCGGTTGGCGATGCCGGTGAGCGGGTCGATCTCGGCGGCCTTCGCGACCTGCTCGTGCTGGACGCGCAGCTGTTCCAGGTCGTACCGGGTACGGGCGGCGTGCAGCGTGTTCAGCCGCTGGCGCCACAGGGCGGCGGCCAGGCCGTCCCCGTAGGCCAGGGTGGCCGCGGCGTCCGCCGAGCCGAGGTGGGCCAGCAGGACCGCCCGGGTGCGGTGGGTGCTGGCGACGACCAGCCAGTCCGCGTCGGGCGGCAGCCCGGTGGCCGCCTCGGCCATCACCGCGAGGGCGTCGGCGGGCCGCCCGGAGCGCAGCAGCGCCACCCCGTGGAAGGGCCGGCTGATCGCCAGCGCGTCGGTCGGGAAGCCGCGGTCCCGCAGTCGCGCGGTGTACCGCACGATGTCGGCCGCGGCCCCGCCCGGGTCGTGCCGGTCGGCGCGGGCGCAGGCGGCGTAGAGCAGCGCGTTGTCCCGCCAGCAGGCCGCGTCGGCGCCGGACACCTCGCCGGCCGCCCGGATGGCGTACCGCTCGGCTTCGGCGCTGTGGCCCTCGGCCTCGGCCGGCCGGTGGATCTGGTACAGCTCCAGCGCCCAGCGCAGGTGCATCTCGGCCAGGTTCAGCGACCACATCGCCCGGTTGCCGTTCCGGCCGGCGTCCGCACTGCTCATCCGGTACGCGACGGTGAACTGGGGCTCGGCCAGCTCGTACAGCCGCAGCTCGTACCACCCGATGGCGACCGCGACCCGGGAGTTGACCGCGGCCACCGGGTCGGGCTCGCCGTCGGCCAGCATCTCGGCGGCGACCAGGTCGCGGAGCACCTCGTCGGTGTCGTGGTCGGCGGTCATCCCGCCGGTCGAGGCGGCGCGCAGCCGCTGCCACGCGCGGCTGGCCAGGCCGGCGGCCTGCCAGCCGCGGCTGCCCTCCCGCTCGGCGGCGCACAGCATCGGGCCGACCGCGGCGATCGCGCCGGCCGGGTCGGACTGGGCGATCCGGCACACCACCCGGACGAAGTGCATGCAGGCGAGGTCGCCGCCAGGGCTGCGGAGCACGGTTTCCGCCTCGGCGAGCGCCGCGGTGGCGTCGCCGGTCTGCGCCCGCTCCAGCAGGCGTACGGCGTGCTGCGTGGTCTCCCGCATAGACACCTCCCCCGGTGGCTTATCGGCGGTGACCGGCCACACACAAGGTATCTAGAAGGTCTGGATCGTGGCGATCCGCTCCTCCAGCTGCTCGATCGTGGCCTGGGCGCTCGGCGGCCCCCCGCAGAGCCGCCGCAACTCCGCGTGGATCTTGCCGTGTGGCAGGTTGGTGCGGTGGTGGTGCGCCGCGACCAGGGTGTTCAGCTGGCGGCGCAGGGTGGCCCGGCGCTCGCCGGCGCTCATCGGCACGACCGCCTCGCGCGGGGCCGGCTCCGGCGCGTTCCTCGCCGCTTCCTGCTCGTGGCGTTTCTGCACGGCCAGCTGCTCGGTCTGCCGCTTGTTCAGCAGCATGGTCACCTCGTCCGGGGTGAGCAGGCCGGGCAGGCCGAGATAGTCGGCCTCCTCGGCGGTCCCGGTGCGGGCCGGCACGCCGAACGACGTGCCGTCGTAGATGACCTCCTGCAGCTCGGCGGTCGCGGACAGCGCCTCGAACTGTTTCTCCAGGTCGCCGATGGCGTCCTCGGACTTCTGCGCCCGTTCCAGCAGCTCGTCGTCCAGCCCGTCTTTCTCCTTGGGCGCGCCGAGCACGTGGTTGCGTTCCGCCTCCATCTCGCTGGCCAGTCCGAGCAGGTGCGGGACGCTGGGCAGGAAGACGGTGGCGGTCTCGCCGGGCTGCCGGGACCGGACGAACCGGCCGATCGCCTGCGCGAAGTAGAGCGGGGTGGACGCGCTGGTGGCGTAGACGCCGACGGCGAGCCGCGGGATGTCGACGCCCTCGGACACCATCCGGACCGCGACCATCCACAGCTTCTGCGAGGCGGCGAACTCGGCGATCCGGCCGGAGGCGCCGTCGTCGTCGGAGAGCACCACGGTGGGCGCCTCGCCGGTCAGGTCGTGCAGCAGCTTCGCGTACGCCCGGGCCGCCGTCTGGTCGCTGGCGATGACCAGGCCACCGGCGTCCGGCATGCCCTCCCGGACCCGCAGCAGCCGGTTGTGCGCGGCCTGCATGACCTGCGGCATCCACTCGCCGCGGTGGTCCAGGGCGGTCCGCCAGGCCTGGGCGATCAGATCCTTGGTCATCGGCTCGCCCAGCTTGGCGGCCAGCTCGTCACCGGCATTGGTGCGCCAGCGGGTCTCCCCGGAGTACGCCATGAACATCACCGGCCGCACGACCCGGTCGCGCAGCGCGTCGCCGTAGCCGTACACCGAGTCGGCCTTGGAGCGCTGGATGCCGTCCATGCCGCGCTCGTACTGCACGAACGGGATCGGGTTCTCGTCCGAGCGGAACGGGGTGCCGGTGAGCAGCAGCCGCCGGGCGGCCGGCTCGAACGCGTCCTTGACCCCGTCACCCCAGCTGCGCGAGTCGCCGGCGTGGTGGATCTCGTCGAGGATGACGAAGGTGCGCCGGGTGATGGTGCGCCGCTTGTGCACCTGCGGCGCCATCCCGACCTGGGCGTAGGTGACCACCGCCCCGTGGAAGTCCCGCGACGAGTGGATCTCCGAGTTGCGGAATCGCGGGTCGAGCTGGATGCCGACCCGGGCCGCCGCCTGCGCCCACTGCGACTTCAGGTGCTCGGTCGGGCAGACCACGGTGACCGCGTCGACGGTGCCGTCGACCAGCATCTCGGCGGCCAGCCGCAGGGCGAACGTGGTCTTGCCGGCGCCGGGCGTCGCCACGGCCATGAAGTCCTCGGAACGGCGGCGAAGATATTCCACCATCGCCTTGCGCTGCCAGGCCCGCAACGGCGGGAAGATCTCCAGATTCGGCAGAGACGGGCTCAAGCTCCGGTGATCCCTTCATCCATGGAAAAACCTCCGCGGCAGAGGTCGCGGAGGCGAGCATCCAGCATAGCCGCGGACCGGGCCCGCCGCGGGTCACGGCACCGCGACCGGCGCCGACCAGCGTCGGTAGAGCGCGAGCAGCCGTACCCCGGTCATCAGGGCCGCGGCGCCGGCCAGCGGCACCGGACCGGTGTGGCCGAGCCGCTGCATTCCGGTGACGAGGATCGCGCCGCCCAAGGCGACGCTGGCATAGATGTCGCGTTGCAGCACGACCGGGATCTCACCGGTGAGCAGGTCGCGGGTCAGCCCGCCGCCGATCGCGGTCAGCATGCCGAGCAGGCAGGCGCCGACCGGTGGCACCCCGGCGGTGAGCGCTTTCAGTGTGCCGGTCGCGGTGAACAGTCCGAGGCCGGCGGCGTCCAGGACCAGCACCGTCCGCCGCACCCGGTGCAGCCGAGGGTGCAGCCAGAACACCGCGACCGAGGCGAGCACCGCGGTCACCGCGTACCGCCAGTCGGCGAACGCCAGCGGGGGGACCGCGCCGATCGTCAGGTCGCGCAGGATCCCGCCGCCCAGGGCGGACGCGAAACCGACGAACGCCACCCCGAACAGGTCGAGGCGTTTCGCGACGCCGGCCGAGGCCCCGGAGGCGGCGAACACCGCCACCCCGATCAGATCCGCGACGAGCAGTCCGTATCCGCTCGCCACGGCCCGATCAGGCCTTCATGGCTTCGTAGATCTCCTTGCACTGCGGACAGACCGGGGAGCCCTTCTTCGGCACCTTGGTGACCGGGAAGGTCTCCCCGCACAGCGCGACCACGTAGGTGCCCATCACGGCACTCTCCGCGATCTTCTCTTTGCGCACGTAGTGGAACATCTCCGGACCGGTGTCGGCGTCCTTGGTCTCCGGACGCTCGAGGATCTGGGTGCTCACAGGTATCTGCCCTTCAGAAGATCACAAAAGTGGGTGGAGAAAAGCTCCAGCCGACAAGTCTGACACCTCACCCCTGGTCGGTCCAACGACAACGCAGCCAAGACGGCCCGTACCGTGGGCACCGTGACTGACTTCGCTATTCGCTTCGGCGAGCACGTGATCCGTGCCCGCCGCGACGGCCGCCCGGTGGTGGCCCTGGAGAGCACGATCATCTCGCACGGGCTGCCGCACCCGGACAACCTGCGAGTGGCCCGGGAGATCGAGCAGACCGTCCGGGACAACGGGGCGGTGCCGGCCACCATCGGCATGATCGGCGGCGAGCTGATCGCCGGCCTCGACGACGCCCAGATCGAGCACCTGGCGCTCGCCGGAGACGTGGCCAAGCTGTCCGTGCGCGACCTGGCGATCGCCGCCGCGCACCGGGCCGACGGAGCCACCACGGTCGCCGCCACCAGCGCGGTCGCGGCCGCGGCCGGGATCGGCGTGTTCGCCACCGGCGGCCTGGGCGGGGTGCACCGGGAGGCGAACCTCACCTTCGACGAGTCCGCCGACCTGACCGCGCTGGCCCGCACCCCGATCGTGGTGGTCTGCGCCGGCGTGAAGTCGATCCTCGACGTGGGCGCCACCCTGGAGCGGCTGGAGACGCTGGGCGTGTCGGTGGCCGGCTACGGCACCCGGCGTTTCCCCGGCTTCTTCATCACCGACGGCGGCTTCGACGTCGACTGGCAGCTGGACTCGCCGGAGCAGGTCGCCGACTTCATCCGGGCCCGCCGCGACCAGGACGTCACCACCGGCGCGCTGGTGCTGGCCAATCCGCTGCCCACCGACGAGCAGCTGGACCCGGAGCTGCACGACCGCACCCTGGCGAGCGGCCTGGCGGCGCTGGCCGAGCAGGGCGTCACCGGCAAGGCGGTCACCCCGTTCCTGCTGGCGCACTTCCACTCCAGCACCGACGGGCAGAGCCTGACCACCAACGTCCGGATCATCCTGCGCAACGCCGCGCTGGCGGCCCGGATCGCGGTCGCCGAGAGCGCCGGGACCGCCGCGCCGCTCGGCTTCTCCGTTCCGGCCTGAGCCGTGCCGCGCGTTCTCGCCGCCGCTTCGGGTTCCCGGGCCGCCACCCGACCCCGGGCCGCCACCCGACCCCGGGCCACTTCCCGACCCCCGGCGGCTACCCGACCCCGGGCCGGCTCGCCATTCCGGACCGGTTCCCGGGCCCGGGCCGCCGCTCACCTCTCGCGGGCCGTGTCGTGCCCCGGGTGATCGTCGTCGGTGACCTGGTCACCGACGTGCTGGTGGAGCATGACGGCCCGATCCGGCCGGGCTCGGACACGGCCGCCGCGATCCGGGTCAGCGGCGGCGGCCAGGCCGCCAACACGGCGGCCTGGCTGGCCCGGGCCGGGCAGGCCACGACGCTGGTCGCCGCGGTCGGTGCCGACCAGGCCGGCCGGGACCGGGTCGCCGAGCTGGTCGCGGCCGGGGTCGGCGACGCGGTGCGGGTGCTGCCGGGTGCGGCGACCGGCAGCGTGGTGGTGCTGACCGGCGCGTCGGAACGCACCATGATCACCGATCGGGGCGCGTGCCTGCTGCTCGATCCGGCGCACGTGACCGCCGCGCTGCGGGCCGCCGCGCCGGGCGACCATCTGCACCTGTCCGGCTATCCGCTGCTGCACGCCGGGTCCCGCCCGGCGGGCCTGGCGGCCCTCGCGGCCGCGAGGCAGCAGGGCCTCACGGTGAGCGTCGACGCGGCGTCCGCCGCACCGTTGCGGGACGCGGGTGCGTCCGCTTTCCTGACCTGGGTACGCGACGCCGACCTCCTGCTGTGCAACGCGGACGAGGCGGACGTGCTGGCCGGCCCCGCCCCCGCCGCGGCACAGGCCACGCGGCTGACCGCGACCGTCCGCCATGCGGTCGTCAAGCAGGGCCCGGCCGGGGCGGTCTGGGCCACCCGCGACGGTTCCGCATGGTCCGCTCCGGGCCTCAGCGTGCCGGTCAAGGACCCCACGGGCGCGGGTGACGCCTTCGCCGCCGGCCTGCTGACATCCTGGCTCAACGACGGCTCGCCGCCGGCCGCCCTGCAAGCCGGCGCCGCCCTCGGAGCAGCCGCTGTCCAACTCCTCGGCGCCCGCCCCGATCCCTCCCGATGACCACCCACGGGCGCCGCCCGGCTGCCGCGCGAGAGACCCGGCTCTCTCGGTGAGCAACCACGGACGCCGCCCGGCTGCTGCCGCCGGACCCGGTCTTCTCGGTGACCATCCACGGGCAATGAAGGGTCGCGATGATCGCTATGGACGCGCCAGCGGCCAGATCATCGTGACCCGGCCCCGGCGGGAGCGGCGGTCAGTTATCAGCGCGGACATACGACATATGCTATTTAAAGCTTTTTGTCCGATTCGATGATCTCGGAGTCGATCGTGACCGGCTCCCGCTCCTCGGGCACGACCTCGGTCAACGCCATCTGCTGCCGTTCCCGGGCGGCGGCGTCCGCGGCCCGTTCCGCCTTGGTCTTCGGCGGCCGGTCGTTGGCGATCAGCACCGCGGCCCACGGCAGGAACACCATGCCGGCCAGGCACAGCACCAGCCACAGGGCGAGCAGCGGCGGCCGCACGCTGACCAGCACCCCACCGAGGATCAGGCAGCCCACCCGGGTGCCCATCATCAACACGTACCGGACCTCGCGGCTGCGCAACTGATCGCCAGGGCTCCGCGCGGCATCCGTGATCAGGACCGAGGGCTGCTTCTTCACAGGGGTCTCCCGTTCGACCCCGCCATCCTCGCACCGGACGGGCCTTTCTGCCCAACCAGTCCGCCCATTCGCCCGGTCCACCCGCCGGCATCGGCCGCGAATCAGCCCTTGGCCGCCCTGGCCTCCGCCTTGGCCGCCTTCTTGTTCTCCCGCACCCGGGCCAGCGATTCATCGTCGACGATGTCCGCCACCGACCGGTAGGCGCCCTCCTCGCCGTACCCACCGGCCGCCGCCCGCCACCCCGACGGCTGCACCCCGACCTGTTTGCCCAGCAGCGCGACGAAGATCTGCGCCTTCTGCTTCCCGAACCCGGGCAGCGCGAAGATCCGCTGGTACAGCTCGGCCCCGCTCGACGCGTCCCGCCAGAGCGCCTCGACGTCCCCCGCGTAGCGATCGGCGATCACCCGGCACACCTCCTGGGCCCGGGCCGCCATCGCTTTCGGGAACCGGTGCAGCGCCGGCGGAGTCGCGAAGATCTCCACCAGCGCCTCCGGATCGAAGTCGGCGATCTCGGTCGCGGTGGGCTCGTGCCCGAGCCGCTGCGCCAGCACCAGCGGCGAGGTGAACGCCTTCTCCATGGTGATCTGCTGGTCCAGCACCAGCCCCAGCAGCACGGCCAGCGGACTCCGGTCCAGCAGCGCGTTGGCCTCGGCCGGGATGGGCAGCGAAAACGTCATGCGGTACATGCTGCCATTGCGACCGGCGGGGACGGTGCGGCAGTCTCGCTCAGGCGGCCCGGCCGGCGTGGTCCTCGATGCGGCGGACGGTTTCGGCGGCCATCCCGCTGAGATATCGCATGTCGTCCTCGGTGAAGTGGCGCGGGCGCACGTCCAGCGCGCACAGGCCGCCGAGGACGTGCCCGGTCGAGGAGATCAGCGGGGCACCGACATAGGAGCGGACCCCCTCGATGCGCACCAGCGGGTTGTCCCGGTGTTCCGGGTCCTCGGTGAAGTCGCCGACGGTGAACGGGGCGCTGGTGGTGAGGAAGCGGGTGCAGAACGCCCACTCCAGCGGGGTGCCGCCGGATTCGCCGATCCAGTCCGGCACCGGGCCGGTGCCGGCCAGGAACACCTGCGCGTCGTTGAGTAGGGCGTCGGCCAGTGCGAACGGGGTCTGCAGGCGGTCGGCCACGGTTTTGACCAGCTCGCCCAGGTAGCCGCGGTGTTCCTCCCGGTCGAGACCGAGGCGGGCCAGGTCGCGGATCCGGTCGGGGTGCCGCGCGGTCACGACTGGACCGTCCGGGCCAGCGCCTCGTACGTGATCAGCCGGACCTTGAGCGAGCGCCCGGCCACCCGGCTCAGCTCGCCGACCTCCATCACGTGTTCGGCCACCCGCCGGAGGTCGGCCGGACTGGACACCGGTCGCTGCAGGCCGAGCGACTGCACGGCGAGGCTCCACAGCCCCTCGGCCATCCGCGGGCCGACCAGCTCCGCGAATGCCTTGACCGCGTCCTGCTCGGTCGGCGCCTCGTGGCCGTAATCCTCGATGCGCGCCATCACAAACCCTCTCAGAACAGTTCGATCAACGGTTCGGTCCCGGCTGAGGCGTCCTCACCGGTCTGCGCGGCATGGGTGAACCGCTGCCGGGCCATCACGTGTTTCGAGCGGAGGTCCTCCACGTTGATGGCCCCGTCCCGGACCTCGTCGGCGGTGACCCGGCCCTGGGCGTACCCGGCCACCGACTCGGCCTGCCCGCGCACGTCGGCGACCGCCTCCGCAACATGCTCCAACATCTGCCGACTGATGTCCTGGAACTGCACGTGCCCCACCGCCCCGGTGGTCTCCGAGGTCAGCGCGTTCGAGCTGGTCTGCACCTGGCGGGCGGCGACGACGGTGTCCCGCAGGATGCCGGAGACCATCTCGGACATCTCCCGCTGAGCGTTGGCGATGCCGCCCAGCCGGCGGGTCATCGCGGTCTCCTCCTTGACCGGTGGCATCTCCGCGGCCCGATCGAACTGGGTGTCGTCGGAGAGTACCGCGTCGAGTTTCGCGGTCAGGTCGCCGATGCTGCTGCCGATGCCGTGCGCCGCCTCGGACGAGCGGTGCGCCAGTTTGCGCACCTCGTCGGCGACGACCGAGAAGCCTTCGCCGGCGTCGCCGGCCCGGACCGCCTCGATCATCGCGTTCAGCGCGAGGATGTTGGTGGCCCGGCTGACCTCCTCGATCTGGGTGACGTGCTGGTTGAGCTCACGCATCTGCTCGACGAGCGCCCGGATCTGGTGGTCGCGGTGCAGGAAGTAGGCGATCAGCCGGCTGACCAGCTGGTCGTTGGAGGAGCTGACCTGGGACAGCTCCCGTTCGGTGCGGCTGAGGGTGCCGGCGAGCTGGGCGACGTCGCCGGCCATCACCTCCGCCAACGAGTCGATCTTCACCATCTGCTGGACGATCGCGTGTGCGGCCTCACCGGTCTGCTCGATGACGTCCTTGACGTGGCCGTCGATCACATCGCAGTACGCCGGGATCGGCTCCAGCGCCTCGGCCACGACATCCCCGGAAACGCCCTGCTCCTCCGGCTGTTCCGGGGCGAGCGTGAGCCTGCGGAGAAGGCTAGGCATGTGCGGTACCTCCGTTGCGCTTCGGACGGGCCTCAGGCCCCGGGCAGCACCTGCTTGATCACGCCCAGCAGCTGGTCCGGTCCGACCGGCTTGACCAGCCAGCCGGTCGCGCCGGCGTTCTTCGCCTCGACCCGCTTGGCCTGATCCGACTCGGTGGTCAGCATGAGGATCGGGGTGAACCGCATACCCGGAGCCTTCCGGGCCTCACGGGCGAAGGTGATCCCGTCCATCTGCGGCATGTTCACGTCGCTGATGATCAGGTTGGGCTTGACGCCCTTGCCGAGCTTGTCGAGCGCCTCCTTGCCGTGCCCGGCCGTCTCGACCGAGTATCCGGCCTTGGTCAGGATCGACTTGAGGCTCATCAGCATGGTGGCGGAGTCGTCGACGAGCATCACGGTGGTCATGGCGGTTCGGTCCCCTGTCGGCCGGTGTCGCCGTTGCTCCCGGTGAGCAGCGGCAGCACCTGGGACGTCAGGAAGGCGTCTTTCGGTGCTGCTGAAATCTTCGGCCGGAAAAGCAGCAGGGCCTGGAGTGCGCCGGTGTGCAGATGGTTGCAACGGCGCAGGCTGACCCGGGGCCGCTGGCACGAGCGCAGCCAGCCGACCAGTTGTTCCACCTCGTCGACGGTGACCACGCCGATCAGGGTGGCGTTCTCGTCATGCAGCTCGAGCGGCAAGGCCGAGCACCTCCTTGAGGTTGAGCACCAGCAGCACCAGGCCGTCGCCGAGCAGCGCGGTGCCGGAGAACTCGTCGGCGTAGGCGAGCAGACCCTCCATCGGTTTGAGGATCACGTCGACCTCCCGGTGGAACTGTTCGACCAGCAGGCCGACCCGCTGACCGTTGACCGAGACGATCAGCACCGCGCGGTCCCGGTCCGGATCCGCCGCCCAGGGCATCTGCAACGCCCGGGCCAGGTCGATCACCGGAACCACCTCGCCGCGCATCACCACCACGTCCTGGTGCAGCACCCGGCCCATCTCGGCGGCCGGCACCCGGACCGTCTCCACCACCAGGTCGACCGGGACACCGAAGCGCTGCCCGGCCACGCTGACCACCATCACCTGGGTGACCGCCATGGACAGCGGCAGCCGCAGCCGGGTGGTGGTGCCGGTGCCCAGCTCGGAGCGCATGGTGACGCTGCCGCCGAGTTTCTCGACGCTGGCCCGGACGGCGTCCATCCCGACCCCGCGCCCGGACAGGTCGGAGATCTGGTCGGCGGTGGAGAAGCCGGGGCGGAAGACCAGATCGACGGCCTCGCTGTCGCTGAGCGACTCCAGCTCCTCCTCGGAGATCAGCCCCTTTTCGTACGCCTTCTGCTTGACCCGCGCCGGGTTGACCCCGCGCCCGTCGTCGGAGACCTCGACCAGCACCGCGTCCCCGTCGGCGACCGCGGCCAGGGTGAGCCGGGCGGTGCCGGGCTTGCCGGCCGCGATCCGCTCCTCGGTGGTCTCGATGCCGTGGTCGAGGCTGTTGCGGACCAGGTGCACCAGCGGGTCGCCGAGCGCCTCGATGACGTCCTTGTCGGCCATCGTCTCGTCGCCCTCGGTGACCAGTTCGATGGTCTTGCCGAGCCGCCGGCTCAGGTCCCGGACCAGCCGGGGGAAGCGGCCGAAGGCGACCGAGAGCGGCAGCATCCGGACGTCCATCACGGCGGCCTGCAGCTCCTCGGCGATCCGGTGCAGCCCGGCGTACTGGTCCTTGATCCGGCGGCTGAGCGCTCGACTGCCGAACTCCTCCTCGGCCGCGGCGGCCAGGAAGGTGAGCCCGTTCTTGGCCACGTTCAGCTCGCCGACCAGCTCCATCAGCCGGTCCACCTTCTCCTGGTCGACCTTGAGCACCCGGGTGCCGACCTGACCGCCGGGGTCGTCGGCCCGGCCGGCCGGTTCGGCGGCCGGCACCGGCGCCGGCGGAGCGGCCAGCGCGGCGATCACCGGCGAGTCGACGCCGGGCGGTTCCGCGGCGCCCTCGGCCGGGGCCCGGCCCAGCACGCCCTCGACCGCGGCGTTGACCGCTTCGGCGTCGGCGCCGGTCAGATCGAGCGGGACGCCCAGCGCCCGGGCCGCCGCGGTGACCGACGCGGTCAGGGCGACCAGCTGGGTGCCGGCCGGTTCGCCGACGGCCAGGGTGCGGTGCGCGGCGGTGAGCACCGCGCGGGCGTCGGCGGCCAGGCCGGGGTCGATGTTGAGTGGCTCGGGGACCGGCGGCGGGGTGATCTCCTCGGCGTCCTCGCCCTCCAGGTGCCGGTTGATCGCGGCGGCGTCCAGCTCGACGTAGCTGACCTGATCGGGAACGTAACGGAAAAGATGGTGCAGTTCGCCGTACGAGGCCCGGGTGGCCACCACGAAGGAGAGGAGGCAGGCGTATTCGTCGTACTCGGCGACGGCGGGCCAGGTGGCCGGCGGGACCACGACCATCCGGTCCAGGCCCGGGATCTGCCGGACCAGATGCAGCGGGTCCTCGGCGCGGAAGAAGCAGTCCTGGTCGGGCAGATAGCGCAGGAACCGCAGGGTGGACGACGTGGTGTTGAGCCAGGTGGCGGTCTCGATCAACCACTCGGTGCCGAGCTCGGCCAGCCAGTCCGGAGCGGCGTCGACGTGTCGTACCGCGGCGATCGGCTCCTGATCGGCGGCCGAAGGCTCGCCGCCGAGCGGCGCCCGCAGCTTCGTGATCAGCCCGGCGGCGTCCTGGCCGGCGGTGGCCGGCAGCCGCTCGTGCGCGGTGACGTGGGCCAGCCAGCCGCGGATCAGGTCGAAGGCGGCCAGCAGGTCGTCGGCCATTCCCGAGTCGAGCGCGAGCCGGCCGCCGCGGACCGCGTCCAGCAGGTCCTCGGCGGCGTGGGTGAGCCGGGTCAGCTCGGGGAAGTCGAACAGCCCGGACGAGCCCTTGAACGTGTGCGCGGCCCGGAACACCTCGTTGACCAGCTCGGGATCGCCGGGGTTGCGTTCCAGCTGGAGCAGACCGTCGTCGACCGAGGCGAGCAGATCGTTCGCCTCGGCGAGGAACTGGGACAGCAGCGGGTTCATGCCTCCGGGTCCTTTCCGGAGGTGAGCATCGTGGCGACCCGGATCAGGCGATCGGCCGGGACCGGCTTGACCAGGTAGAGATTCGCTCCGGCCTGATACGCGCGGTCCGCGTCGCCGGGCCGGTCCTCGGTGCTGATCATGAGGATCGGGGCGGCCGTGCCGACGGTCTCCGACCGCAGCGTCTCGATGCACGTGTAGCCGTTCATCTTCGGCATGTTCACGTCCACCAGGAACAGGTCGAACGGCGTGGTCATGGCCGCCTCGACGGCCTCCAGCCCGTTCGCCGCCTCGGCCACCTCGAACCCGGCGTCGCGCAGCAGGCTGGTGTGATAGAGCCGCACGGTGGCGGCGTCATCCACTACAAGAACCCGGGTCATCACTTCGCTCCGGTCGGTCGCTGGTAGACGATGCCCTCCGGCAGGCGGGTCGGGGTGAAGATCGGCGAGATCCGGCTCATCGACTCGGAGTGCCCGAGGAAGAGGTAGCCGCCCGGGCGCAGCGCCCCGTACAGGTTCTCGGCGGCCCGGCGACTGGACAGCTCGTCGAAATAGATCAGCACGTTGCGGCAGAAGATCACGTCGAAGTCCCGGAACGCCTTCATCGCGGCGGTGTCGCAGACGTTCATCCGGTGCAGCGTGACCGCGCTCCGGATGCCCTCGTCCACCTGGAAGCGGCCGGACCCGACCGAGGTGAAGTACTTGTTCACCCAGGCTTTCGGCACCCGCTGCAGGGAGCGTTCGCCGTAACTGGCGTGCGCCGCCTTGGCCAGCACCTCGCTGTCGATGTCGGCCCCGTGGATCTCCACGTCCACATGGTCGATCTGGTCCCACTCCTCCAGCAGGCGCAGCGCGATCGAGTACGGCTCCTCGCCGGTCGAGCAGGGCAGCGAGAGGATCTTGACCGGTCCGGACATCCGGCCCGGCCCGCCGCGCGCGGCCAGGGTCTTCGGCAGCACCGTGCTGAGCATCGCGTCGAACTGGTAGTCCTCGCGCAGGAAGTACGTCTCGTTGACGGTGAGCTGGTTGATCAGTTCCTGCAGCATGTCCGGCCGGTCCATCCGCAGGGCGGCGAACCAGCTCGCGAACGTGTCGAACGGCGAACTGCGGATGCAGGTCTCCACCCGCTTGTCGACGAAGTACCGCTTGCCCGGGGTGAAGTGGATGCCGGTGCGCTTGTAGAAGTATTCGGTGAACCGGTCGAACTCGGCGTCGGAAAGTCCGGTGCCCGAGGGTGCCGCGGCCGCCATCAGGCCGTACCGGTCAGCCGGGGCAGCGCCGCCCGGACCGTGAAGATCAGGAACGGGTCGTCCGGGAACCGCTGGGCGGCGGCCTCCAGCACCGCGGCGTGCTCGGGACCGGCCCCGGGCAGCAGCGCGTCGATCGCGGCGGTGACCACGTTCGGGTGCGGGTCGTCGGTGATCATCCGGACCAGCCAGGTGCGGGCCTCCGGGTCGGGCAGGTCGGCCAGCACCATCGCGGTCATCACCCGCACGTCGTGGTCGGGCGCCGCGAGCAGGTCGGGCAACAGCGCCGGGACCGAGCCCGGCATGGTGGCCAGCGCCTCCGCCACCGCGGTCCGCAGTCCGGCGTCGTCGCTGGCCAGGTGCACCGCCAGACCGGCCGCGACCGCCTCCGTGTCGTGCCCGGCCAGGGTGGTCAGCACCGCGTCGCGGACCCGCGGCTCGGTCTCCAGGCCGGCCCGGGCCAGCAGCCCGGGCACCGCCTCGGGCACCCCGGCCAGGTCCAAGGCGGCCTCCCGGCGGCGCTCCGGGTCGGGGTGATCGAGGAGCGCGATCAGGTCGTCCGGGCCGAGGCTCGGTGGTGGTTCCGGCGCGGCAGCCGGCTTCTTGACCAGTCCCATGATCATCAACCTTTCTCAGCGCACCCAGTCGGCCAGCCGGTCGGCGATCTCGTACGACGGGAGCACCTCGGTCGCGCCGCCGTTGGCGGCCAGTTCGCCGGGCATCCCCCAGACCACCGCGGTCTCCTCGGCCTCGGCGATGGTCCGGCCGCCGCCGGCACGGACCGCGGCCATCTCCTTGGCGCCGTCGTCACCCATCCCGGTGAGCAGCACGCAGACCAGCCGCGCCGGGTCCAGGTAGCGGTGTGCCGACGCCACCAGCCGGTCCACACTGGGATGCCAGCGGTACTCGGCGGCGGCCGGGGCCGACTTCACGATCAGGCCGTCGGTGCGGCGCGCGACCACCACGTCGGCACCGCCCCGGCCGATGTAGATGTTGCCGGGCCGGACTGTCATGATCCGGTCCACCTCGTGCACCCGCAGCGCGCAGGTCTCATCCAGCCGCCGGGCCAGCGCCGCGGTGAACGAGGCCGGGATGTGCTGAGCCACCACCACCGGGGCGCTCAGCGTGCCGGGCAGTTGTGGCAGCAGGTCGGAGAGCAGCGCCGGGCCACCGGTCGAGGAGCCGATCAGCACCAGGTCGACGGCGGCCGGCCGGGTCTCCAGCGGGGCCGGCGTGGCCCGGATCCGGCTCTTCAGACCGGTGGCGCGCTTCAGCTTCGCCCGGGCCGCGCCGCGCACCTTCTGCACCAGCTCGGTGGCGACCTCATCGATGTTGAGCGACACCGTGCCGCCCGGCTTGGGCACGTAGTCGACCGCGCCCAGCTGCAACGCCTCCAGGGTGACCAGGGCGTTGTGATCGGTCAGCGAGGAGACCATCACCACCGGGGTGGGCTGCTTCTCCATGATCTGGGCCAGGCAGGTGAGCCCGTCCATCTCCGGCATGTTGACGTCGAGGGTGACCACGTCCGGGTGGACGCGCTCCAACTGTTCCAGCGCGTCCACCCCGTTGCGGGCGGTGTGCACCTCGAAGTCGCCGGCCTCCGCCAGCATGCCCTTGAGCGCCCGGCGCATCAGCGCCGAGTCGTCGACGACCAGGACCGAAGTTGGCATCGCCCTAGACCCCGGCGAGTGCCTCGGACACGACGTCCTCGCACAACTCGGCCGCCACCGCCGCCTGCTCGGCCGCCAGCAGCTGATCGACCTGCACGAGCAGCAGCATCCGCTGCTGGTCCGGCAGGTTGGCCACCCGCGAGACCACGCGCGCCTGCTCCTCGGAGAGTTCCGGAGCCGGCTCCAGCACGTTGCGCCCGACCCGGGCCACCTCGGCCACCGAGTCGACGATGAAGCCGGTCCGCACCCCGCCGATGATCAGCACCACGATCCGCTGCCGCTCGTCGCGCTCGGTGCGCTCCAGGCCCAGCCGGGTCCGCAGGTCGACCACCGGCAGCACGGTGCCGCGCAGGTTGACCAGCCCCTCCACGAAACTGAAGGACTTGGGCACCCGGATCAGCGCCTCCGGCACCCGGATGATCTCCTGCACGGCGTCGACGTCGACCGCGTACTCCTCATCGTCGAGCCGGAAGACGACGAACAGCTCCTCGTCGCCACGGCCGTCGTCGGCCTCGCTGGCCCGTTCGGCGGTCATCTCCTCGTCGTCCTCCCGATATCCGGCGATCTCGTCACGCACCTCGGGTGAGTCGAACATCCGGTTCACGCTCAGCACCGAGACCAGCCGTTTGCCGTCCTCCAGCCGGACCACCGACTCCACCTCGGTCTTGCGGCCCTCCCCGGCCACCACCCCGGGCAGCGGCGCCACCAGCTGGTGCGGCACCCGCAGCACCTCGCGCACGGTGTCCATCACCACGCCGACCACGCCGTCGTCGAGGGAGACCACGACGATCCGGTTCTGCGGCTCCAGCGGGGTGACCGGCAGGCCGAAGACCCGCCGCATGCTGACCACCGGCAGCAGCCGGCCGCGCAGGTCGATCACACCGAGCACCCGGCTGCCGGCGTTCGGGACGTGGCTGACCGACTCCGGCGCCTGGACGATCTCCTGCACCTGGTCGATCGGCAGCGCGTACTCCTGGCCCTCGACCGCGAAACTGACCAGCTCCAGAGTGTCGTCCAGATCGGCATCCGGATCGGCCTCACCGGACACCCGGGTCACCGACTCCCGGCCACCGGGGCCGCGCTTCTCCGCGAGCCGGGCGAACTGGCTGCCGATCAGCCGGTCGACGTCGAGGACCGTGGTCATCTCCCCGCCGTCCGACTTGATCACCCCGACCAGCACGTCCGAGCGGACCGTGGCCTGCACCGCCTCGCCCGGCTCCAGGTCCTGCGGATCGATGCTGATCACGCTGGCCACCCGGTCCACCACGAAGCCCAGCGGCACGCCGCCGTCGACCACGATCACCCGGGTCGTCTCGTCGTGCTCGGCCTGCTCCATCGAGCAGCACTGCCGCAGGTTGACCACCGGCAGCACCCGGCCGCGCAGGTTGGCCAGACCCTCCAGGGACGGCGGCCCGAGCGGCACCTTCACCACCGAGGGCATCCGGATGATCTCCTGGACCCGGCGCATCGGGAAGGCGTACCGCTCCCCCACCATGTCGAAGGTGACGTAGTCCGCGGTGTCCTCGCCGAGGTCCGCGTCCTCGTCCATGTCGACGCTCATCGAAGCTCCCTCCCCCGGTCGGGCTCAGCCGGCGTTCTGCAGCTCGTCGGCGAGCGCGGCGATCTCCTCGACCGCGGCCGCGAGCTCCTCGGCCCCCTGCGCCTGCTCCCGGGCCGCGGTGGAGGCCTGCCCGGCCAGTTGTTCGGCCTGGTTCGCCGAGGCGGAGATCTGCTCCAGACCGATCTTCACCTCGCCGAGCACCTTGGCGATCTGCTCGGCGCCCTCGCGGACCTCCAGGTTGCCGCCGCGGACCTGCTGCATGTCCCGCTCGATCTCGTCCAGCCGGGCGGTGGTGGCCTTCGCCGTCTCCACCTCGGCCAGCGACATCCGGCTGGTCTCCTCCAGGTCGCCGCGGACCTCGACGATCCGGTCCTGCACCGCCTTGACCAGGTCCTTGATCCGGTCCGCGTTGTCGGCCGAGTCCCGGGCCAGGTTCCGGATGTCGGTGGAGACCACCGCGAAGCCCTTGCCGAACTCGCCGGCCCGGGCCGACTCGACCGAGCCGTTGACGGCGAGCATGTTGGTCTGGATCGAGACGTTCGCGATGGCGTCGACGATCTTGTCGATCCGGCGGGAGATCTGCTCCAGCTCGGTGACCTTCCGGACGTTCTCGATGCCCTCGCGGGCGGCCCGGCCGATCGCGTCGATCATCGAGTCGACCGCCTCCTTGTTGGCGGCGAGCATCTCCAGAATGGTGTCCGAGCGTTCCACCGCGGCGCCACCGCGATCGGCGGAGAGCTGGGCACCCTGCTCGATCTGGGTGACCAGCACCGAGGTCTGCTCGCCCTTCTCCGCCGCGGTCCGGGCCCCAGTGTTGATCTCCTTGATCGCCACGTTGATCTGGTTGGCCGCGCGGTTGATCTCCTCGACCGCCGCGGAGAGCTCCTCGGCGGCCGACGCCACGTCCTCGGCGCTCTTGGCGATGTCGGTGCTGCTGCGCAGCGTCTCGGAGACCTCGGCGAGCGCCTCGGCCGCCTGCTCACTCTGCCGCAGCGCCTGGGTCTGCTGACCGACCGTCTGCAACGACTCCTCACAGGCCGCCGACTGCTGCTCGGCCGCCGCCGCGATCTCCTCGGACCGCTGCTTGGCACTGCCCGCGGACCGCTTGGCCTGCTCAGCCGCGGCCGCCATCTCGGTCGCGCCGGCCATGATCGTGCCCATGTCGGCCCGGATGGTCTCCAGCTGCGAGGTGATCGACTTGCCCTTCTCCGCCTCGCCCCGGGCCGTCTCGGCGGAGGTCTGCACCGCGCCGGCGATCTCGGTGACCGAGTTGCGCACCTCGTCGATCAGGTCGCGGATCTGCCGGGCGCTGCGCTCACTGGTCTCGGCCAGGGTGCGCACCTCGTCGGCGACCACCGCGAAGCCCTTGCCGTGCTGCCGGGCCCGGGCCGCCTCGATCGCCGCATTCAGCGCGAGCAGGTTCGTCTGGTCGGCGATGTGCGCCACCGTCTTGACGATCTCACCGATCTCGTCAGCCTGCTTCTCCAGCTCGGAGATGGTGACGACGGACTCGGTCTGCCGGGCCGAGGCGCTCTCGACGTTGGTGAGCAGCCCGACGATCCCGGACCGGGTCTCGTTGAGCAGCACCTGCAGGGCCTGGCTCAGGTCGGCGACCTGGCGGGTGGTCGACTCCTGCCGGTTGACCCGGTCCTCGATCTGGTTCATCGCGGCCAGGCTCTGCTGCGTCGCGCCGGAAGCCTCTTCGGCCCCCGCCGCGATCTGCTGCATCGAGTCGGTGAGCTGCCGTGAAGCCTCCGCGGCCTCGGCGTTCTGGGCGGAGATCTCGGCGGTCGCCGCCGCGATCCGCTCGGCCGCCTGCTGTTGTTTGGCCACCGAACGGGCCTGTCGCCGATTGGCGTCGCCGTCCGGTGCCCGGGCGGTGCGGCTGGCAGTGGTGGCGGGCGCCGGACGGGCGGCCCGCGGGGCTTCGGTCGTCCGCCCTCCGGTGGTGCTGGTGAGGGGCATGGGTGATTCTCCCGTCTGAGTCCGGTCGGTCCGGCGCACGACAGCGCACGAAACCAGGTCCACCTCGATCGCAGAGCGCAACGCCCGGCCCGGTCACCGGGCTAGACACCGCCCCCGACCAGGCAAATCCTGGCATCGATCAGCGGAGCACCGCCGAGCTATTGAGCCACTCCGATCCAACGGACGGACGTTTGCCGGGTCCCGCCTGGGGCATTCCCGGCCCGACCATCACGGAGGTGCACATGAGCAGCGAAGATTCCGACCTGTCCAGCACGGTCCCGGCCGGCACCGATCCGGAGGAACTGCGCAACGGCGGCCCGTCGACCGGCGGGCTGATGACCACCACCGGCGGCACGGCGGGACCGGCGAGTTTCCCGAACCGGCCGCGCACCGGACCCGGCGTGGCGCCGACCACCACCGGCGACGCCACCACCGGGGCGCTGCGGACCCCGGCCGACGAGTACACCAGCGACCAGGCCGGCTGACCGGTCGGCTACCGTCGGTATCCGAGTCGCCGCGACCGGCGCGGCGCTCGGAACGGTGGTGGCATGCGGGCGTTGGTGCAGACGGTGAGCCGGGCGAGCGTCACGGTCGACGACGAGATCGTCGGATCGATCACCGACGGGCTGCTGGTGCTGCTCGGCGTCACCCACGACGACACCCCGGCGAAAGCCGCCGACCTGGCCCGCAAGACCTGGGAGCTGCGCATCCTGGACGGCGACCGGTCGGCCGCCGACGAGAACGCGCCGCTGCTGGTGGTGAGCCAGTTCACGTTGTACGGCGACGCGCGCAGGGGTCGCCGGCCGAGCTGGATCGCGGCCGCCCCGGCCGAGGTGGCCGAGCCGCTGGTCGTCGCCTACGCGGAGGCGCTGCGCGCCCGGGGAGCGACGGTGGAGACCGGCCGCTTCCGGGCGCACATGCTGGTCGAGAGTGTGAACGTCGGACCGCGCACGATCCTGCTGGAGCTCTAGAACAACCCGCGGCGGCGGGCGGACTGCCGCAGCCAGTCGTCGAGCTGCGCGGTCCAGTCCACCCGGTCCACGGTGGCGTAGTCGACGTCGAAGCTGCCGAAGGCGTCGTGCCCCTCGGTGAACAGGCCACCGCGCTTGTCCAGCTCCAGCACCACCTGCAGACGCCGGGGCGTGGGCAGGAAGGTCAGCTCCAGCTGATTGATCCCGGACGCGTACTGCGCCGGCGGGTGGAACTCGATCTCCTGGTAGAACGGCAGCTCCTGCTCGACCCCGTAGACCCGGCCCCGTTCCACGTCGGCCTTGTGGAAGCGGAAACCCAGCCGCAGCAGGGCCTCCAGGATCCGTTCCTGGGCGGGTAGCGGGTGCACCTGCACCGCGTCCAGGTCGGACTTGTCCACCGCCCGGGCCACCTCCAGCTCGGTCGCCAGGCCCATCGTCATGCCGTGCAGATGCTGGCCGTACAGCTCGGTGATCGGGGTCTGCCAGGGCACCTCGAAGCGGAACGGCACGTCGTGCCGGGCGCCCGGCTCCAGCCGGAACGAACCGGTCAGCCGCTGCCGGTGGAACTCCTGATTGGTCTGGTACTCGTTGTCGCCGGTCTCCACCTCGACCCGGGTCATCAGGCCGACCGCGACGTACTCCACGTCGACCGCGTGGTCACCGCCGGCGATGTGGACGTTTCCCGCCAGGAAGCCGCCGGGAAAGCAGTTCGGATCGGTCAGCACGGTGTCGACGGACGGCCCGCCCACCCCGAGTGCCTGCAACATCCTCCGGAAGACCACGGCCCACCCCTTCGTCGGTCTTGCACATTATCCGTTTCACCCGGCCTTGTCGGCTTGCGGACTTCAGGGTTCTCCCTGATTCATGCCACCTGGACGCTGGCCTCACCTCCGCTTAACGCGCGGGCGACGAAGCTTCTGGTCACCGGCACGGATGCGGCTGGTAGGCACGACGAACGGGGAGGGGACTCAAGTGGTCCTGGAGACGAAGGCGACGGTTGAGGACATCATGACCGACGAAGTCGAGCAGGTGGTCGACCTCGACGCGACGGACGAGCGGGGCGTCTCCGCCGACCTGGTCCGCGCCTACCTCAACGGCATCGGCCGCACCCGCCTGCTGACCGCGGTGGAGGAGGTCACCCTCTCCAAGCGGATCGAGGCCGGCCTCTACGCCGAGGAGAAGCTGCCGGCCGCGGACGCCGCGCTGGCCGAGCTGCTGGACATCGTGATCGCCGAGGGCCGGGCCGCCAAGAACCACCTGCTGGAGGCGAACCTGCGGCTCGTGGTCAGCATCGCCAAGCGCTACACCGGACGCGGCATGGCGTTCCTGGACCTGATCCAGGAGGGCAACCTCGGCCTGATCCGCGCCGTCGAGAAGTTCGACTACACCAAGGGCTACAAGTTCTCGACCTACGCGACGTGGTGGATCCGGCAGGCGATCACCCGCGCGATGGCCGACCAGGCCCGCACCATCCGCATCCCGGTGCACATGGTCGAGCAGGTCAACCGGATGGTCCGGGCCCGCCGCGACCTGTCCGCCCAGCTCGGCCGCGAGCCCAGCATCGCCGAGATCGCCACCGCGATGGCGGTGCCGGAATTCCAGGTCATCGAACTCATCTCGTACGACCGTGAGCCGGTCAGCCTCGACCAGGCGGTCGGTGAGGACGGCGAGAGCGCGCTCGGTGACTTCGTCGCCGCGGTCGACCCGAACCAGCCCGGCGAGGGCGTCTCGCAGGGCGAGTTGCGCAGCGAGGTGGAGATCGTGCTGGCCACCCTCTCCGAGCGAGAGTCCGCGGTGATCCGGCTGCGCTTCGGCCTGGACGACGGCCGCCAGCGCACCCTCGACGAGGTCGGCCGCGAATTCGGCCTCAGCCGCGAGCGGATCCGCCAGATCGAGAAGGTGACCATGCTGAAGCTGCGCGACCCGGAACGGGCCTCCCGCCTCGAGGCCTACGCGGTCTGACCTCTCTGACCGCTATCACCGCAGGCGGCGCGGCCCGGTGTCCGGACGGACGCCGGGCTCGCCCCATTCCGCCGCGGCGTGCAGCACGGAGAAGCCGTCCGGCCGGGCCAGCACCGGGTTGAGCAGCAACGACCGGATCCGCGGGCGCTCGTCGGCGAGCCGGCCGACCCGCAACAACAGGTCGATCAGAGCGGCCCGGTCGACCGGGGTGGACCCCCGGTAACCGTGCAGCAGCGGGGCCGCGCGCGGCTCGTCGACCAGCGCCTCCGCGGCCCGGTCGGTCAGCGGGGCGGCCCGCCAGGCCAGGTCGCCGAGCAGCTCGCTGGCCACCCCGCCGAGACCGAAACCGACCACCGGGCCGAACGCCGGGTCCTCGACCACCTCGACGACGCAGGCGACGCCCGGGGCGACCATGGTCTGCACCAGCACCTCCGGGCCGAAGGCCGCGGCGAGGTCGCGATACGACGTACACAGGTCATCCTCATCCTGAATGGCCAAGCGGACCGCGCCGAGGTCGATCCGGTGCCGCAAGCCGCCACCGGCCGCCTTGAGCGCGACCGGATAGCCCAGCGCGTCCGCGGCGGCGACCGCCTCCCGCTCGGAACCCGCCAGGGTCGACGGCACCACCTCGACGCCGTACGCGGCGAGCAGCTCCGTCGTGCTCTCGGCGGCCTCCGCGGCGGCCGGATCCAGCCCGGACAGCGCGGGCATCCGCCCCGGCGGGCGGCGCAGCCACTCGGCGTAGTTGACCACCCGGGTCAGCGCCCGGACCGCCTCCTCGACCGACGGATAGACCGGAACCCGCGGCGGCACCCGGCCGAAGACCAGCGTCGCCACCGTCGGTTTCTCCCCGGCCAGCGCCACACTGCCCAGCGCCGCCGCGAAATCCGCGTCCTCCTCAGACAGCTGCTGGCCGGGCACCAGCGGCGCGAAAACCACCACCAGCGCGTCCACCCGGTCGTCGACCGCCGCGTCGGCCAGCGCGTCGGCCAGGTCCTGCGCGGTCGCCATCGGGCTCAGATCGTGTGGATAGCCCTCGGCCACGGTCAGCCCGGCCGCCCGGCAGGCCACCTCGGCCAGCGCCGCCAGCGCCGACGAGTTGCCGACCACGGCCACCCGGCGCCCGGCCGGCAACGGCTGATGGGCCAGCAGCATGCCGACGTCGAAAAGCTCCTGCACGGTGTCCACCCGAATCACCCCGGACCGGGCGAACAGCGCGGTCACCGCGTGCGCGTCCGGCCCCGGCAGATCGCCGGCCAGACCCGGCGGACGGGTCGCCGAGGCCACCGCGACCACCGGTTTCTCCCGGCTCATCCGGCGCGCCAGCCGGGCGAACTTGCGCGGGTTGCCGAACGTCTCCAGATAGAGCAGCACCACGTCGGTGCCCGGATCGTCCCGCCAGTACTGCAGCAGATCGTTGCCGGACACGTCGGCGCGGTTGCCGGCCGAGACGAAACTCGACAGGCCCAGCCCGCGCCGATCCGCCTCGGCCAGCAGCGCCACCCCGAGCGCACCGCTCTGGGCGAAGAAGCCGACCCGACCGGCGGCCGGCAGCCGGGGCGCCATGGTCGCGTTCAGCCGGACCGCCGGATCGGTGTTGGCCAGCCCGAAACTGCTCGGGCCGATCACCCGCAGGCCGGCCGCGTGCGCGGTCTCGATCAGCGCCCGCTGCCGGGCCGCGCCGTCCGGCCCGGCCTCGGCGAACCCGGCGCTGCCGACCACCACGCCGCCCGCCCCCGCCGCCGCCGCGTCGGCCAGGGCCGCCGCGACCCGCTCGGCCGGGACCGCGATCACCGCCAGGTCGATCGGTGCGCCGGCCTCCGACGCTTTCCGGTACGCGGTCAGCCCGGCCACCGTGGGCGCCGTCGGATGCACCGGGACGACCGCGCCGGTGAACCCGCCGTCGCGCAGATTGCCCAGCATCGCGGCGCCGATCCCGTGCCCGCTGGCGCTCGCGCCGTAGATGGCGATCCCGCGCGGGGCGATCAGCCGGGCGATCGACCGGGACTCGGTCAGATGCTCCCGGGACTCCTGCACCTCGCGCGACTTCTCGGTGGGCGCGATCGGGAAACCCAGGTGCACCACGCCGTCGGCGTACCGCCGCTGCACCGAATAGCCGGAATCGCCGAAGACCCGCAGCATGCCGCCGTTCTCCGGGAGCACCTCGGCGACGAACCGGGTGATCCCGTGGTCCCGGGCCGCCTCGGCCAGATGCTCCAGCAGCACCGAGCCGATCCCCCGGCCCTGCTGGGCGTCCTCCACCACGAACGCCACCTCGGCCTCCGGCGAATCCGGGCCGAGCCGCTCGTAGCGGCCCACCGAGGTGATCCGGCCGTCCGCGGCGACCGTGACGAACGCCTCGCGGTCCCGGTGGTCGACGTTGACGAAGCGCTGCAGATCGCGTTCCGGAATCCGCGGATAGGGCGAGAAGTACCGCAGATACCGGGTGCGGTCGCTCATCCGGGAGTGGAACTCCACGATCGCCGGCGCGTCGGCCGGCCGGATCTGCCGCAGGTGCACCGCGGTGCCGTCGGCGAGCAGGACGTCTGCGCTGCGCTCCATCGGGTCAGTCCCGGGGGTCGTACGGGTCGAGGCCGTGCAGCGGGAAGACGGCCAGGCGGGTGGCCATGATCGCGCGGTCCACCGGGTCGTCCTCGGTCGCCGGGGACCAGGCGCGGGAACTGATCAGGGCGCTGTCGCCCATCGTCTCCGGCACCTCCACCCCTGGACTGCGCCCGGCCGCCAGTCTCCGCCACGACTTCGGCGTCCGGGTCGCCGGATCCAGCGGCTCCCCGGTGACCACCGCCAGCAGGTGGGTCCAGGCCCGCGGCACCACCTCGACCAGGGCGTAGCCACCGCCGCCGAGCGCCACCCAGCGGCCGTCGCAGACCTCCTCGGCCAGCTCCCGCATGGCCAGATACGCCGCGCGCTGGCAGTCCACCGACAGCATCAGGTCGGCGAGCGGGTCCAGCCGGTGCGCGTCCGCCCCGCACTGGCTCACGATGATCTCCGGCGCGAACGCCCGGACCACCGACGGCACCACCGCGTGAAAAGCCTTCATCCAGGCGGCGTCCCCGGTGCCGGGCGGCAGCGGCACGTTCACCGCGGTCCCCTCGGCGCCCGGGCCGCCCGTCTCGTCGCAGAAACCGGTCCCCGGAAACAGCGCCAGCGGCGTCTCGTGCAGGCTCACCGTGAGCACCCGCGGATCGTCGTAGAACATCGTCTGCACGCCGTCACCGTGGTGCACGTCGACGTCCACGTAGGCCACCCGCTGCGCGCCGTGGTCCAGCAGCCAGGCGATGGCCACCGCCGGATCGTTGTAGACACAGAACCCGGCCGCCCGCGCCGGCATCGCGTGATGCAGGCCACCGGCCACATTGACCGCGCGGCGGGCGGCGCCGTGCCAGACCGCCTCGACCGCCGCGACACTCGCACCGCAGATCCGCGCCGAAGACTCGTGCATGCCGTCGAAGACGGGGTTGTCCGGAGTGTTCAGACCCCAGCCGGCGAAGAACGGATCGATCGGCGCCTGCCGGACCGCGTCCAGATAGTCGGGGCGGTGCACCCGGGTCAGCTCCGCCTCGGTGGCCGGCCGCGGAGTGACCAACCGCACCCCGGGGCGGTCGAGGACGCCCAGCTCACCGGCGAGCGCCATGGTCAGCTCGACCCGCACCGGATTCAGCGGGTGATCGCCCATGTCGTAGTCGAGCAGGGCCTTGTCCCAGACCACCGCCGCCGTCGTCTCGTCCGCCATCCCGCCATGCTCCCACGGACAGCCGGGCGGACCGGAATGCTGCTCCGGTAGGGTCTTATGGGCCTTGCCCGGGGCGGATGTCAACCCCCCGGCACGCGGTAACATCGCTGCTGGGAGGACCGCATCGTGAACGACCTTGTCGACACCACCGAGATGTATCTCCGGACCATCCTCGAACTCGAGGAAGAAGGCGTGCCCCCGCTGCGCGCGCGGATCGCCGAGCGCCTGCACCAGAGCGGTCCCACCGTGAGTCAGACCGTGGCCCGGATGGAACGCGACGGCCTGCTCACCGTCGAGGGCGACCGCCACCTGGTGCTGACCGAGCAGGGCCGCAGCACCGCCGTGTCGGTCATGCGCAAGCACCGGCTGGCCGAGCTGCTGCTGGTCAACGTCATCGGCATGCCGTGGGAGGAAGCCCACGAGGAGGCCTGCCGGTGGGAGCACGTGATGAGCGACTCCGTCGAACGCCGGGTCTATGAGCTGCTCAACAAGCCGACCCGGTCGCCGTACGGCAACCCGATCCCCGGCCTGGAACAACTCGGCCTGCCCGAGGACGACGCGACCCTGGAACAGCCCGGCCCCGGCGAACGCAACCTGGCCTTCCCCGGGCTGACCGGCAGCGTCGTGGTCCGGCGGATCTGCGAAAGCGTGCAGACCAACTCCGACGTGCTGCGGCAGCTGCACGCCGCCGGGATCGACCCGGGCACGACGGTGACCGTCGCGCAGGAACGGGACGGGGTCACCATCGACAAGGCCGGCGACAAGATCAGGCTGCCGCGTGAGGTGGCATCCCGGGTGTTCGTCGCCGCCCGCTGACCCCGGTCCGCCCTAGCCGTCGGTGGTGTCCATCGCCTTCGCGAGCTCCAGCAGCCTGTCGTTCATCGCGGTGACCGACGAGCTCGCCGCACCCTTCTCGAAGGTGAACCGCAGCGTCTGCAACTGCTCCGCCTCGCTCAACCAGCCGATCTCCACCGTCGGGCCGTGCCCGTCGGCCGCCGGACCGGTCAGCCGATAGCCCGCCTTGCCGAGGCCCTTCAGCTTCACACCCTTCTTCGGTACGCGGTTGGCCAGGAACACCTTGGCATCCGCCTTCGTCTCCTCGACCACCGACAGTGACAGGTCGGGCCAGGAGCCGTCGACCGTCTGCACCACGCAGGTGGACGTGTCATCCACCTGGTCGGCGGCGGCGACCGAGAACCGGACCCCGATCTTCTGCTGGATGAACGCCCAATCCCAGAGGATGCAGGCGCCGCCCGCGGAAGCCGCCGGCTGCTCCACGATGGTGACCGGCGGCAACGAGACCGGGGCGTCCGTGTCCTGCTTCTTGCAGCCCGCGGCGGCGAGCAGTGTGACGACGCCGAGCGCGGCTAGAACCGTGCGCACCAGTAATCCTCCCGGGTTCGCGGGACACCTTATTGCCCCGCGGGCGGATGAGGAAAGTGGCGTACGGACAGTGAAGGTACCGTTGCCGGTCCCTTCACCTGCGGCATCCTTGACAGTCGGTGTCAAGTTTTTCTTGACGAGAGGCGTCAAGGGGCGGAGACTTCAAGTATGTTGCTCGCCGAGCAGATCATCCGCTTGCTCGACATCCGGCTGGTCGATCCGCTGGAGATCCTGCTGGAGGGGGATCCCGGCGTGGACCGCGTCCGCCGCCGCCTGCAGGTGCGGGCGTGGGAGTGGGCCGCGATGATCGAGCAGGGCGAGGAGGCCGAGGCGGTGCACATCATCGCCCGCCTGATCGCCACCCTCTACCCGGACGATCACGCGTTCGCCCCACCGGTGGAGTGGTGGCGGACACCGCTCGGGCAGGCGGTGGTCCGCAGGATGGGTCACCCGTTCGCGACGACGGTCTCCTACGCGACGGCCGGCGCCATGCTCGGCATCACCCGCCAGGCCATCCACGACCTGGTCCGGCGCGGCCGGCTGCCCCGAGACCCGGACGGCGGCGTTCCGGTCGGCGCCGTCCGCGCCCGCCTCCTCGCCGCCACCCCCTTCACCACCCCGGCCACCGCAGCCCCGCTCACCGCGTCCGGTGCCACTTCCGCGGGGGCGGCCCACCGGGTTCCGGCGCCATCGGTGGACTTCGTTCATCCGAGCGGCTTCTTCTCCGCGGCGAGCGGTGACTCCGACGACCTGACCGACGCCGAACCGACGGGGAACGAGGAAACGCAATGATCAACGACAGCCTGGTGGACGCGGGCGGTGTGCAGCTCGCGGTTCGGGACTTCGGGGGCGACCATCCGCCACTGCTCCTGCTGCACGGGGCCGGCGGCAACCTCGCCCACATGACCCTCCTCGCCCGGGCGTTGCGCCCGCACCACCGGGTGGTCACCGTCGATCTGCGCGGGCACGGACGGTCCGCGGACGGTCCGTGGACCTGGGATGCCGCGCTCGGCGACCTGGCCGCGGTCTGCGTCGAGCTGGAGCTGGAGCGGCCGGCGATCGCCGGCCATTCGCTCGGCGGCATGCTGGCCACGCTCTGGGGTCAGCGGCACCCGGAGTCCCCCGGTGTGGTGAATCTGGACGGCAGTCCGCCGCCCACCCGCCCCGACCAGCTGCCCGGCCTCACCCCGGACCGGGCCGCCGCCGAGCTGGAGCGGCTCACCGGCGTCTTCGACATGGTCGAGGCCGCCGCCGGTCAGACCGTCGAAGCCGGCGAACTGGCCGACCTGGTCGAGCGCCAGCGGATGGCGGCCCGGGACCGCGGCGCCAACGAGAAGGTGTGGATCGAGGGTTTCCGCCGCAACCTGGTCCACGGCAAGGACGGCACCACCACCTTCCGGCCGTCCTTCGCCACCACCACCCAGCTGCGCGCCCTGATGACCGAGCTGGACCTGGCCCCGGTCCACGCCGCCACCAAGTGCCCGTCGCTGCTGGTTCTGGCCACCCGTGACCTGCCCGAGCAGGAGCCGTTCGCCGACCTGTACGCGGCCCACCGCCGCTACGTGCTGGCCCAGGCCGAGGCCATCCCCCACCTGCGCCACGTCGCGCTGGCCGACGCCTCGCACGCCATGGTGATCGAACAGCCCGAGGCGCTCGCCACCCTGATCACCACCTTTCTCGCGGAGGCCCGCTGACCGCTCACCGGCCCTTGCCGGCACCGCTGCGCATCCACCGCTCCGGACACACCGCTCCGGCCGGAAGCGCGGTGCCCGGGCTCGCGACTCGATGCTCTGCGTCCAGGGCTCTGCACCAACGCCTACCCAACCGCTGGCGCTCAGGCCTCGGGGAGGAGGCCGCGCGGCAGCACACCCGAACGAGGCGATGGCGCGCCCGACGGACGGGGCACGGTCCGACGATGCGGTGCGGTTCAGCAGCTCGCTCCTGGACCGCGGATTCCTTGGACGCGAAGCGAAACGGAGGCCACGGCGCAGGGCGGGACGACGACGCAGGGCGGCGGCTCGGGGCGTCGACGCAGGGCGGCGGCTCGGGGCGTCGACGCAGGGCGGCGGCTCGGGGCGTCGACTCGGGACGACGACGCCGGGGCATTCGGCTGCGGCCGGCGGCGGGGAAGGTGCTGCGAACGGTTCGACGGCGGGAAAGGTGCTACGGCGGCCTGACGGCGGGCCGCCGGGCAAGGCACGGCCGACGGCTTGACGCTGGGACGCGGAGCGAGAGCGGCCAGAGCTTGGGAGACGGAGCGAGACCAGCCTGCCAGCAGAACACGGAGCAAGCGTGGCCTGACGGCGAAACGCGAAACGAGACCAGCCTGACGGCGGGACGCGGAGCGGGGACGGCCAAAGGACGGGTCAGCTGGTGGGAAGTGGCTTGGCGGCGTGGGAGGCGGTGAGGCCGAGGAGGAGGGCGGCGAAGACGCAGAGGAGGGCGTTGCGGACGCCGAAGTGTTCGGCCAGGAAGCCGATCAAGGGTGGGCCGGCCAGGAAGGCGGCGTAGCCGACGGAGCCGGCCACGGACACTCGCATGGCGGCGCGGATCGGGTCGTCGGCGGCGGCGCTCATCCCGATCGGGAAGCCGAGGGAGGCGCCGACTCCCCAGCAGAGGGCGCCGGCCAGGGCCAGCCATACCGAGCCGCCGAAGACGACCAGCAGGATGCCGGCCGCGGCGGACAGGGCGGTGAGGCGCAGGGACGGGACCCGGCCCCAGCGGTCGGTGGCCAGGCCGCCGTACATGCGGCCCAGGGTCATCGCGGTGACGAAGACGCCGAAGCCCAGGGCGCCCAGCGTGTCGCCGGTGTGGTAGCCGTCGACCAGGCTGATCGCCAGCCAGTCGTTGGCGCTGCCCTCGGTGAAGCCGAAACCGAGCAGGATCAGGCCGATCAGCAGGGTGCGGGGTTCCCGCCAAGCCTGCCCGGCGGTCATCGCCGGCCGGCTGCCCGGCTCCGGACCCGAGTGTGGCAGGAAACGGCGGACCACGGCGATCTGGACCGCGACGACGATCACCGTGGTCACGTACAGCTGGGCTCCGATCGGCACCCCGGTGGCCGACGCGGCCGCACCGACACCGGCGCCGGCGACCGTGCCCAGGCTGAAACCGGCGTGGAAGCGGGGCATGATGGTCCGGCCGAGGCGGCGTTCGACGTCGGCGGCCTCGACGTTCATCGCGACATCCCACGTGCTGGTGCCGAAACCGCAGAACAGCAGGGCGACCCCGGCGAGCACCACCGAGCCGAGCAGGGTGGCGGTGGCCAGCACGGCCAGACCGGCCGCCATCGCCATGCTGGCCAGCAGCACCGCCCGGGCCGGCCCGACCCGCTGCACCAGCGGACCGGCCAGCGGGATCGACGCGACCGACGTGCCCGACATGCAGAGCAGCAGCAGGCCGAACCCGGCGACCGACAACTCCAGCCCGTCCCGGACCGCGGGAGCCCGGGACAGCCACCCGGCGAGCGCCAACCCGTTCATCGCGAACGTCACCCCGACGGCGATCCTGGCGGTGGCAACCCGGGCGGGCAGGACGTCGACGCTGCTCATCACCTCAACTTACACGTTAAAGCCGTACCGGTCATCGGCCCCGTTCCGGGCACGTCCCACAATGGGCATCGGCGACAAAGCGCGCCCGTCGATCGATACGGAAGGAGGGCGACATGGGCCGGCCCGAGGAACTGCAGGCGGAGGCACGTTCCGTGCTCGCGCTGCTGGAGCCGCTGGGACCACTCACCCCGACCGGCAGCTACGTGTCCGGCCTGATGGTCTGGCGCGACCTCGACGTCACGCTGTTCGGCGGTCCGGACTTCACCCCGGCCGACGTCCTCACGCTGCTCGGCAGGGCGGTCGCCATCCCCGGCGTGACCGGTTTCGACTATCGCGACGAGCGCGACGCCAAACCGGCCGATCAGCGTTACCAGGTCACCATCACGCTGGGCGAGTGGCGTGTCGACCTGTCCATCTGGCTGCACGACGGCCATCCCTCGACCGCCGATTGGCACCGCGACCTCGCCACCCGGCTCACCGACGAGGAGCGTCAGGCGATCCTGGCGATCAAGCAGCTCTGGCACCAGCGCCCGGAATATCCCGCCGAGGTCAACGGCTTCGACATCACCACCGCCGTCGTCGACCACGGCGTCCGCACGGCGGTGGAGTTCGGCGTCTGGCTCCGCGAGACCCACGGCGGCCGCTGACCACGGCGTACCCCGCAATCGACGCACCGCAGGCACCAACGAACCGCAGGGAGAAGGCGGACCGGAAGCCGGCCACGGACCGGACCGCGCGCGTCGGAGCGGACCGCAAGCAGAACGGGCGGTACGCGAAAGCGCACCGCCCGTCCGGGGAGAACTGATCAGCTGCAGCCGGAGGTCGAGCCGCAACCCTCGCAGACGTAGCAGCTGCCGGCGCGGCGCATCTTCGTGCCGCAGGTGAAGCAGAGCGGCGCGTCGGCGGCGTGCCCGGTCTTGATCTCCAGCAGTTCGGTCGACGAGCCGGCCGAGACCGGCGTGGCGGCCTTCGCCTCGGCGACCGTCACGGTGGACGTGCCGGGCGTCGCGGCCGGAGCGACCGCCGGCGCGGCCGGAGCGGACGCCGCCATGCCGGCCAGGTCGACCGTGGCAGCCTCGGCGGCGGCCTCGGCCTGCGCCTGGGCGGTGCGCTCCTTGGCGGTGAAGATGCCCAGCTCGGCGCGGGTGTCGTAGTCGAGGAAGTCCAGCGCCAGGCGACGGAAGATGTAGTCCATCACCGACGACGCCATGCGCACGTCCGGGTCGTCGGTCATGCCGGCCGGCTCGAAGCGCATGTTGGTGAACTTGCTGACGTACGTCTCCAGCGGGACGCCGTACTGCAGGCCTATCGAGATGGCGACCGAGAAGGCGTCCATCACACCGGCCAGGGTGGAGCCCTGCTTCGACATCTTCAGGAAGACCTCGCCGAGGCCGTCGTCCGGGTAGGACGACGCGGTGAGGTAGCCCTCGGCGCCGCCGACCGAGAAGGAGACCGTCTCGGACGGGCGCTTCTTCGGCAGCCGCTTGCGGATCGGGCGGTACTCGACCACCTTCTCCACGACCTTCTCGACCGCGGCCGGGGCCTCGACCGTGGCGGGCGCGGCGGCCTTCGCGGTCTTGCCGGCCGACAGCGGCTGGCCGACCTTGCAGTTGTCGCGGTAGATCGCGAGCGCCTTCAGGCCGAGCTTCCAGCCCTGGTAGTGGATCTCCTCGATCTCCTCGATCGTCGCCGTCTCCGGCATGTTGACGGTCTTGGAGATGGCGCCGGAGATGAACGGCTGCACCGCGGCCATCATCCGGACGTGACCGATCGGGGCGATCGACCGCTCGCCCATGGCGCAGTCGAAGACCGCGTAGTGCTCCGGCTTGAGGCCGGGCGCGTCCACCACGTTGCCGTGCTCGGAGATGTGCTCGACGATCGCCTCGACCTGCTCCTCGGGATAGCCGAGGCTGCGCAGCGCGCGCGGCACGGTCTGGTTGACGATCTGCATCGAGCCGCCGCCGACCAGCTTCTTGAACTTGACCAGGGCCAGGTCGGGCTCGATGCCGGTGGTGTCGCAGTCCATCATCAGGCCGATGGTGCCGGTCGGGGCGAGCACCGACGCCTGCGCGTTGCGCCAGCCGTTCTTCTCACCGATCTTGTTGCCGTTCTTCCACTGCCGGGTGGCCTCACGGAGGATCTCGGTGGCGACCGGGCCCTGGGCGCGGACCTCGTCGTTGGCAGCGGCGTGCTTGCGCATCACGCGCTGGTGCGCGTCGGCGTTGCGGGCGTAGCCGTCGTAGGCGCCGACCACGCCGGCCAGCTCGGCCGAGCGGCGGTACGCGGTGCCGGTCATCAGCGAGGTGATCGCCGCGGCGACGCTGCGGCCACCGTCGGAGTCGTAGGGCAGGCCGGAGGCCATCAGCAGCGCGCCGAGGTTGGCGTAGCCGATGCCGAGCTGCCGGTAGGCCCGGGTGGTGACCCCGATCTTCTCGGTCGGGAAGTCGGCGAAACAGATCGAGATGTCCATCGCGGTGATGATGAACTCGACGCTCTTGACGAACTTCTCCACCTCGAAGCCGCCGTCGGCGCGGAGGAACTTCATCAGGTTGAGCGAGGCCAGGTTGCAGGACGAGTCGTCCAGCGACATGTACTCCGAGCACGGGTTGGACGCGGTGATCCGGCCGGTCTCGGGGTTGGTGTGCCAGTCGTTGATGGTGTCGTCGTACTGCAGGCCGGGGTCGGCGCACTCCCAGGCGGCCCGGGCGATGTCGCGGAACAGCTTCTTGGCGTCGATGGTCTCGATGACCTCGCCGTCGAGGCGGCCACGGAGACCGAACTCGGTGCCCTCCTCGTACGCCCGCATGAACTCGTCGCTGACCCGCACCGAGTTGTTGGCGTTCTGGTACTGCACCGAGACGATGTCGGCGCCGCCCAGGTCCATGTCGAAGCCGGCGTCCCGCAGCGCGCGGATCTTGTCTTCCTCACGCGCCTTGGTCTGCACGAACTCCTCGATGTCCGGGTGGTCGACGTCGAGGATGACCATCTTGGCGGCACGCCGGGTGGCGCCGCCGGACTTGATGGTGCCGGCGCTGGCGTCGGCGCCGCGCATGAAGCTGACCGGGCCGCTGGCCGTGCCGCCGGAGGACAGCAGTTCCTTGGAGGAGCGGATGCGGGACAGGTTCACCCCGGAGCCGGAGCCGCCCTTGAAGATCAGGCCCTCCTCCTTGTACCACTCGAGGATGGAGTCCATCGAGTCGTCCACGGAGAGGATGAAGCACGCGCTGACCTGCTGCGGCGACTTGGTGCCGACGTTGAACCAGACCGGCGAGTTGAAGCTGAACACCTGGTGCAGCAGCATCCAGGTGAGCTCGTGGTCGAAGACCTCGGCGTCGGCCGGGCTCGCGAAGTAGCCGTGCTCCTCGCCGGCCCGGCGGTAGGTCTGCACGACCCGGTCGATGAGCTGGCGCAGAGACGTCTCCCGCTCGGGCGTCCCCACCGCGCCGCGGAAGTACTTGGTCGTCACGATGTTCGCGGCGTTGACGCTCCAGGACGTGGGGAACTCCACGCCACGCTGCTCGAAGTTGATCGAGCCGTCCCGCCAGTTCGTCATGACGACGTCCCGGCGCTCCCACTCCACCTCGTCGTACGGGTGGACGCCCGCCGTCGTCCACACCCGCTCCACGCGCAGCCCCGCGGCCGCCGCCGCGTCGCCGCCGTTCGTGTTCGTCCGGCTGCGCTGGCGACCCGCGGTGATGCCGTCTCCGGCCATACTGATGTGCTCCCCCTCGTAGACAACTTCGTTATCAGCCGTTGATCCTGGGCACACGGGCCGTCCCGGACCGCGGCGCGACGGCGTGTCGCGTCCCGGCGTCCCGGACGGGTGGCGCCTCGCGGAGCGCGGCGATCTCCTTCTCGAACTCGTCGAGAGAGTCGAAGGCCTTGTAGACGCTGGCGAACCGCAGATAGGCGACCTGGTCGAGTTCACGCAGGGGCGTGAGAATCGCCAGACCGACCTCGTGGCTCGGGATCTCCGCGGCGCCGCGGGCCCGGACGGCTTCCTCCACCCGCTGCGCGAGCAGCGCGATCGAGTCCTCGTCGACGGGCCGGCCCTGACAGGCCTTGCGCACCCCACTCATGACCTTGGTCCGGCTGAAGGGCTCGGTGACGCCACTGCGCTTGACCACCGCGAGCACCGCCTCCTCGACCGTGGTGAACCGCTTGCCGCACTCGGGACACGAGCGGCGGCGACGGATCAGTTGACCGTCATCGGCCTCGCGCGAGTCCACGACACGCGAATCGGCGTGCCGGCAGTACGGGCAACGCACCGCGATCTCCCCCTTCACCGCTACCCCGGACACGCCGAAGCACAGCCTCACCGCGATGGCACATCGGCGGGACTGTGAACGAACCTGTGGAAATCCGGGGAGAGAAACCCAACCTGTGGATGCTGTGCATCTCTGTGACCACTACATGTTGGGGAAGACGCTATGCCGGTGCGGACGCCGGCGCAAGTTAAGTGACGTGCCGACGCGCCGTATTCTGCACCTCAACACGCTGGGGTGACGGCACGATCACCGGGCGCGTCGGGAAACCGTTTCCCGGCACGGCGGCGAACCGGACATGACGAGCAAGCGGCGCATTAGCCGCGGGACGCGGTCGTGAACAAAACAACGCTCGCGAGAACCGACACCGCGAAGAAGAGACCGAGAAGGACCACCCGGCCCCGGCGGGTCAGGCGCAACGGCGGCGCGGTGTGCCGAGCTCCACCGGTGACCACCATGACAGCTCCCCTCTCTCGGACACCCGTTCGATAGAACGCCCGTACGACGGTTTATCAGAACGCGAGTACTAAAATCCAGTCCTGACGGGCGACACGCCGGTAAAACCTCGTACAGATGTTTGAATATGTCGCGCGCGCCTACTACGGTTTCCTGTCAAGAGGGGTCAGCCGGACAAACGCCATCCCCACGGCGCGATCCGGCTCCGCGACGCACCACGTGCCGACAGGCACTGGCCGACAGGGAGGGCGGACGTGTCGACCGACGACCGCACGAGCCGACAGCAGCAACCGATCAGGCAGGACCCGGGCAGTGCCGCGGCCGCCATGCGCCGGCGCACACCGAGCCGGGCCCGTTCGGCCGACGCGCCGCAGCTGCGTTCGGTCACCCCGCTGAACAACGTCGCCGAGCCGGTCGCCGGTGCCCTCACCACCCGGCAGCGGCGGATCCTCGAGTTCATCCGCGAGTGGGGCGAGAAATACGGCTACCCGCCCAGCGTCCGGGAGATCGGCGAGGCCGTCGGCCTGGTCTCCCCGTCCAGTGTGGCGTATCAGTTGAAGGCTCTGGAGACCAAGGGCTACCTGCGCCGCGACCCGAACCGGCCGCGTGCCGTCGACGTCCGCTCCCCCGGTGAGCTGGTCGACGACGAGGCACTGCGCGCGGCCCGGCCGCAGCCGGCCTACGTGCCGCTGGTCGGCCGGATCGCGGCCGGCGGCCCGATCCTCGCCGAGCAGGCGGTCGAGGACTTCTTCCCGCTGCCGCGCGAGCTGGTCGGCGAGGGTGAGGTCTTCATGCTGGAGGTCAAGGGCGACTCGATGATCGACGCGGCGATCTGCAACGGCGACTGGGTGGTCGTCCGCCAGCAGCCCAACGCCGAGGCCGGCGACATCGTGGCCGCCATGATCGACGGCGAGGCGACGGTGAAGAGCTACCGCCAGCGTGACGGGCACGTCTGGCTGATGCCGGCCAACCCGGCCTTCGACCCGATCCCCGGCGACGACGCGACCATCATGGGCCGCGTGGTGGCCGTGCTGCGCCGGGTCTGACCGCGCGAACGGAGAAGGGCCGGCATCCGCCGGCCCTTCTCTCAGCGACGTCCGTCGCCCGGCCCCTGCGGGCGCCCACCGTAGGTGCCGCCCGGTGGCCGACCACCACCGCCCTGCGGCGGCCGCGGCGGACCACCCTGAGGTCGCTGCTGGCCACCCTGTGGACGCTGCGACTGGCCGCCCTGGGGCCGCTGCTGCCCACCTTGCGGGCGCTGGGGTTGGCCGCCCTGCGGACGCTGCGGCTGCCCGCCCTGCGGACGCTGCGGCTGGCCGCCCTGCGGACGCTGCGGCTGGCCGCCGTAGACGCCGCCGCCCTGCGGCCGCGGCTGCTGCGGACCACCGCGCGGCGGCTGCTGCGGACCCCGAGGTGGCTGCTGCGGCTGCTGCTGGGGCGGCCGGGGCGGCTGCTGCCCGGCCGGCCGGCCGTACTGCCCGCCACCGCCGCCCTGCCCGCTGCCGCCCTGGCCGCCGTAGACACCGGGTCGCGGCTGACTGCCGTAGACCGGGCCGTTGCCGCTGCCGTACCCGGCGCCACTGCCCACGCCGATCAGCTCGTTGTCGTCCTTGCCCAGCGGCCCGGAGTCCGCGTCGTCCACGGTCACCCCGGCCGGGTGCGCCTTGCGGAACCGGACGATCCCGATCACCCCGACGCCGACCAGCAGCAGACCGATCAGGCCGACGCCGCCCACCAGGTAGGTGATCTGGCTCACGCTCAGCTTCGTGTACCACGCCGCGTCCGCGGTGCCGTCCGACTGGTTCTTCGACTGCGCGGCGACCGTGGTGGCCGGGTCGTACTGCATGATCCAGTTCGCGGTGTTCGCGTCGCCGTTCATGTCGGAGACGGTGTAGAACGTCTTGCCGTCCGGGCTGTACGAGATCGCCTCGCCGAACGGCTCGTTCGGCAGGCCCGTGGTCCGGGGCCTGGTCTTCAGCGCGGCCAGCACGTCGCCGCCCTTGACGTCGTACTCCCAGGCGTCGGTGTAGGTGCGCAGGACCACCTTGCCGTCGCCGGGCGCCATCGCGCCGCCGGTGATCACCTTGTTGAAGACCCGGGCGAACGCGTTGCCCGGCGTCTCGGTGGCCGGCAGCGCCAGCTCGGCGACCCGGGTCATCGGCACGCCGGTGGCGTTGTTGTCCTTCAGCGGGCCGGACGGCTTGTAGACGTGTGCCGCGCCGATCTCCTTGCTCACGATCAGCGGCTGGCCGTCACCGTCGAGCAGCAGCGCCTCGGCGTCGTGCTGGTCCCCCGACGGATAGCTCAGCCGGTGCAGCACCGGCGCTTGCGCCCCGGTCACCGGCATCGTCCACAGCCCGACGTTGGACCGGGCGGGCTGGCCCTTGAGCGCGTCGTCGTCGCCGGTGTCGGCGATCCAGAGCGTCCTGCCGTCCGGCGACAGGATCATGTCCTCGGTGTCACGGGAGAGGGCGATGCTGACCTTCCGCTGGATGGCGCACTTGGTGTCCAGGAAGAAGACGAAACGCCGGGTGGCGTCCGTGCTGTCGTTGATGGCGACGAATCCCGACTTCGTCGCGACCAGACCGGAGACCTCGTTGAGCAGAGGGCTCTTGATCTCACAAATCTTCTTACCGGCCGTCGCCTTGGCACTGACCGTCGCCGTCGGCGTCGGATCAGCGGCAGACGCGCCGGTGCCACCGATCGCCACCAGGCCCACACCCAGAACGATCGAGAACACGAGACGCCGCATCCGCACAGTGTCGCATGCGGCGTCACCCATCGGTGTAACGCGTGGATCAACCCTGGTCAAAGGTCCATAGGTGTCGCTTTTCGCACCCCGGGACAGGTGACTCTCAGCAACGGAACTCCTCCAGATCGGCCGCCAGCCGTTCATCGACGAGCACCCTCAGCTCGGTCCCGTCGTCCAGGTGCCGGGACTGCAGCACCTGCCCGGTCCGGTGCACCCGGGCGACCAGATCGGCCCGCGAGTACGGCAGCAGGATCCGCATGTCGACCGGCGGGCGCGGGAGCCGCTCCGCGATGGCCGCCCTCAGCTCACTGATGCCCGACCCGGAACGCGCCGACACGAACACCGCGTCCGGCCAGGCGCGCTTGAGCCGCAGCACGGTCTCCTCGTCCGCGGCGTCCATCTTGTTGATCACCAGCAGCTCGGGGATCCGGTCGGCGCCGACCTCACCGAGCACCTCGCGGACCGCGCTGACCTGACCCTCCGGGTCCGGGTGCGAGCCGTCGACGACGTGCACCACCAGGTCGGCGTCGGCCACCTCCTCCAGCGTCGAGCGGAACGCCTCGACGATCTGGTGCGGCAGGTGCCGGACGAACCCCACCGTGTCGGACAGTGTGTAGACCCGCCCGTCCTCCGCCGAGGTCCGCCGGGTGGTCGGGTCCAGGGTGGCGAACAGCGCGTTCTCCACCAGGACGCCGGCCTCGGTCAGACGGTTCAGCAGGCTGGACTTGCCGGCGTTGGTGTAGCCGGCGATCGCCACCGCGGGAGTGCCGCTGGCCTGCCGGCGGGACCGCTTGGTGTCCCGGGCCGTGCGCATCGCCTTGATCTCGCGGCGCAGTTTCGCGATCCGCTGGTTGATCCGCCGGCGGTCGGTCTCCAGCTTGGTCTCACCGGGACCACGCGTGCCCACGCCGCCGCCGCCGGAGCCACCGCCACCGGCGCCGCCGCCCTGCCGGGACAGCGACTCACCCCAGCCGCGCAGCCGCGGCAGGAGGTATTGCAGCTGGGCCAGCTCGACCTGGGCCTTACCCTCTTTGCTCTTCGCGTGCTGGGCGAAGATGTCCAGGATCAGCGCGGTCCGGTCGACCACCTTCACCTTGATCTGCTGCTCCAGGTTGCGCAGCTGGGACGGGGACAGCTCGCCGTCGCAGATGACCGTGTCGGCACCGCTGGCCACCACCGCGTCGCGCAGCTCGTCGACCTTGCCTCGGCCGATGAAGGTGGCCGCGTCCGGCTGCCGGCGCCGCTGGATCAGGCCCTCCAGGACCTGGGAGCCGGCGGTCTCGGCGAGCTGGGCCAGCTCGGTCAGCGAGTTGTCCGCGTCCTCGACGCTGCCCTCGGTCCAGACGCCGACCAGGACCACGCGCTCCAGTCGCAGCTGGCGATACTCAACCTCGGTGATGTCGGTGAGCTCGGTGGAGAGACCGGCCACCCGCCTGAGCGAGTGCCGCTCCTCCAGCTCCAGATCGCCGGTCGTCAGGTCCGGCTCGTCGAGCACGGGAGCCTGGTACGTGTTTCGCAAAAGTGACCTCCTCCGCCCGATCGTGGCATGTCACGCGGGCGACCGCATCCACATAACCGTGGCTGACTCACTAGTAACCACCGCGGAGGAATCGAACATTCCGTCCGAGCGACAATTTGTGCGATCACCCCACCAACGTCGGAGGGACAGCCGTGGTGACCACCCGCCTGCCGAGCGCAGGATTTTCGATCACGATCCGTATCGCCGTGACCGCCGATGCCTCGTCCATCGGCCGGCTCACCACCTGCGTCGGCGAGGCCGGGGCGATCGTGACGGCCCTGGACGTGGTGGACTCCGACCCGACCCGGGTGCTGGTCGACCTGACCTGCGACACCGCCGACTCGGCGCACGCCGACCAGGTCGTCAAGCAGCTGGAGGAGCAGGACGGGGTCGACGTCCGCAAGGTGTCCGACCGGACCTTCCTGCTGCACCTGGGCGGCAAGATCGAGGTCAGTTCGAAGGTTGCGCTGCGCAACCGGGACGAGCTGTCCCGGGCGTACACGCCGGGCGTGGCGCGGGTCTGCATGGCGATCGCGGAGAACCCGGCCGACGCCCGCCGGCTCACCATCAAGCGCAACACGGTCGCCGTGGTCAGCGACGGCTCGGCGGTGCTGGGTCTGGGCAACATCGGCCCGGCCGCGGCGATGCCGGTGATGGAGGGCAAGGCCGCGCTCTTCAAGCGGTTCGGCGGGGTGGACGCCTGGCCGGTGGTGCTGGACACCCAGGACACCGACGAGATCGTCAAGATCGTCAAGGCGATCGCCCCGGCGTACGGCGGGATCAACCTGGAGGACATCGCCGCGCCGCGCTGCTTCGAGATCGAGGCGCGCCTCAAGGAGCAGCTGGACATCCCGGTCTTCCACGACGACCAGCACGGCACCGCGATCTGTGTGCTGGCCGCCCTGACCAACGCGCTGCGCGTGGTCGGCAAGCGGATGCAGGACGTCAAGGTGGTGGTCTCCGGCGCGGGCGCGGCCGGCACCGCGATCATGAAACTGCTGATGCGCCAGGGCGTCGGCGACATCATCGCGTACGACCGCAAGGGCGCCCTGCACCGCGGCATGCCCGACCTCAACGAGTCGATGCAGTGGCTGGCCGACCACACCAACCGGGCGAACTACTCCGGCGACCTGCCCGGTGCCATCGTCGGCGCCGACGTCTTCATCGGCGTCTCCGCCCCCAACCTGCTCACCGGCGACGACATCGCCCGGATGGCGCCGCGGTCGATCGTCTTCGCGATGGCCAACCCGGACCCGGAGGTCGACCCGCGCGAGGCCCGCAAGCACGCCGCGGTCGTCGCCACCGGCCGCTCCGACCAGCCCAACCAGATCAACAACGTGCTGGCCTTCCCCGGCGTGTTCCGCGGCATGCTGGACGTCAGCGCCGAGGAGTTCACCGAGGAGATGGCCCTGGCCGCGGCCCGCGCCATCGCCGACGTGGTCGGCGAAGACAAACTCAACCCGACGGTGATCATCCCGAGCGTCTTCGACCCGCGCGTGACCCCGGCGGTCGCCGCCGCGATCCGCGCGGTGGTCCGCGGCGTCCCGGCGCCGTCGAACCCGTCGGCCACCCCGGAGTCGGAGCTGGACCAGGCGCCGGAAGGGATCTTCTGAGCGGTATCGGGTGAATGCCGGTGCGCGGGGTCCCGTCGCGCTCCGGCATCGCTTCCCGCCGGCATGCTCTTCCGGGAAAGCGCACCTCAGAAGCAGAATAACTTCAAGATCCGGATGTCGTAGGTCCGCGCTGATAACTGATCGCCGCTCCCGCCGGGGCCGGGTCACGGTGATCAGGCCGCTGGCGCGTCCTGACCGATCACCGCGACCCTTCATTGCCCGCGGGTGGTCACCGGAAAGACCCCGCCGCGGGGTGCCGACGATCCCGGTCAGGTGACCGGAAGGGCCGACAGGTCGACCTCGCCGGTGGCGACCAGGACCGCCGGACCGGCCAGCCACCACGAGCCGGCCGCGTCGGCGGTGATCACGACCCGGCCGCCGAGGACGTCGACGGTGACCGAGCCGGTGGCCAGGCCGGCCTCGCGCAGGGCCACCGCGCCGACCGCGAGGGCCCCGGTGCCGCAGGACATCGTCTCGCCGGAGCCCCGCTCGTGGACCCGCATCCGCACGTGGCGGTCGGTGTCCGGGGTCGGGTCGATGACCGGCTCGACGAACTCGACGTTCACCCCGGCGGCGAACAGCGCCCGGTCGACCCCCGGGGCGGTGGTCAGGTCCAGGCCGGACAGCGTCACCCCGTCGTGCAGCCCGCAGACCAGGTGCGGGTTGCCGCAGTCGACGGCGATCCCGGGGACGGTCAGCGGGCCGACCCGGGCGGTGCTCGCCGCGTACACCCGGGGGGTGCTCATCCGGACGCTGATCGTGTCGGCGTCGACCACCGCGTGCACGACGCCGGCGCGGGTGGCGACCGGCAGGCCCGCGGGCCCGGGCGTGGCCAGCTGACGAGCGGTCAGATAGCGGGCGAAGACCCGGACCCCGTTGCCGCACATCTCGGCGATCGAGCCGTCACTGTTCCAGTAATCCATGAACCACTCGGCCTCGGTGGCGTGCCCGGCCCCCGCCGGGTGTTTCGCGGACCGCACCACGCGCAGCACGCCGTCGCCACCGATCCCGCGCCGCCGGTCGCAGAGCGCGGCGACCAGTGCCGGCGTCAGCTCCAGTTCGCCGTCGGGGTCGGCGAGGATGACGAAGTCGTTGGCGGTGCCGTGGCCCTTGGTGAAAAACACGCCGCCCATCATCGCGCACCACCGGTCACCACAGCCAGGCACATCCGGGCGGCACCACCGGCGGTCAGCCGATCACGGCCAAGGCGTCGGCCAGCAGTGCCGGGGCGGCGCCGTCCAGCCAGGTGATCGACGGGTCGCGGCGGAACCAGGAGCGTTGCCGCCGGACGAACCGGCGGGTGCCGCGCACCGTGTCGGCCCGCGCCTGCGCCCCGCTCAGCACCCCGTCGATCTCGGCCAGCGCCTGCTGGTAGCCGAGCGCCCGCGAGGCCGTCCGCCCATCCCGGATCCCGGCCGCGTCCAGCGCGCGCACCTCGTCGAGCAGGCCGGCGGACCACATCAGCTCGACCCGCTGGGCGATCCGCTCGTCCAGCTCGGCCGGATCCCGGTCGACGCCGATCTGCACCGTGTCGTAATACGGTTTCGGGTCGGGCAGCGCCGCCGTGAACGGCTGCCCGGTCAACTCGATGACCTCGAGGGCGCGGACGATGCGGCGGCCGTTGGACGGCAGGATCCGGCCGGCCGCGACCGGGTCGAGCACGCCGAGCCGGGTGAACAGCGGTGCCGGGCCGGTCGCGGCAAGTTCGGCTTCGAGGCGGGCGCGGATCGCCGGGTCGGTGCCGGGGAACTCGAATTCCTCCAGGACCGCGCGCACGTACAGCCCGGAGCCACCGACCAGCAGCGGCACCCGGCCGCGGGCCAGGATGTCGTCGATCGCGGCGCGGGCCAGCGCCTGATACTCGGCGACCGCGGCGGTGACCGTGACGTCCCAGATGTCGAGCAGGTGGTGCGGCACCCCGTCGCGCTCGGCGGCGCCCAGTTTCGCGGTGCCGATGTCCATCCCGCGATACAGCTGCATCGAGTCGGCGTTGACCACTTCGCCGCCGAGTTCGTGGGCGAGTGCGATGCTCAACGCGGACTTGCCGGCCGCCGTCGGCCCGACGACGGTGACCACGCGGGGACCGGGACTGGAGGGCACGGAGCAACCGTAGGACAAGGTTGTGCAACGGTCGCGGGCGGGAGCTTTCCCCTAACCGGGTTGGACCTGTGACAATGCGCGAGAAAGAATGCCACTGAGAAGGTTGGCACTCCACTGCGCTGTGGCGGTGGCCGGGGACCGGAGTGGTCCGGCGGCGCCGGGAGAACGAGGATGAGCTCATGAACGAGGACTGGACGGCCTTCGGACGCGTGGATGCCGACGGCACCGTGTACGTGAAGACCGCCGAGGGCGACCGGGTGGTCGGCTCATGGCAGGCCGGGACGCCGGAGGAGGGCCTCGCCCACTTCGCCCGTCGTTTCGAGGACCTGGTGACCGAGGTCGACCTCGTCGAGGCTCGCCTCAAGTCGGGCGCGGCCGACGCGTCCCACTCACTGACCAGTGTCAAGCGGCTGCGCACCCAGCTCGACGAGGCGCACGTGGTCGGCGACATCGACGGTCTCACCGCCCGGCTGGAGAAACTTTCCGCGCTGGCCGACGAGAAGGCGAGCGAGGCCAAGGCCGCCCGCGAGGTCGCCCGCACCGAGGCGCTGGCCCGCAAGACCGCCCTGGTCGAGGAGGCGGAGAAGATCGCCGCCGACGCCACCGGGTGGAAGTCGGCCGGTGACCGGCTCAAGGAGATCCTCGACGAGTGGAAGACGATCCGCGGCGTCGACAAGAAGACCGACGGTGAGCTGTGGAAGCGGTTCGCCGCCGCCCGGGACGGTTTCACCCGGCGTCGTGGCGCGCACTTCGCCACCCTGGACGGGCAGCGCAAGCAGGCGCAGACCGCCAAGGAGGAGCTGGTCACCGAGGCCGAGTCGCTGGCCGCTTCGACCGAGTGGTCGAGCACGGCGAACCGGCTGAAGGAGCTGATGACCGAGTGGAAGGCCGCGCCGCGCGCCGCCAAGGAGGCCGAGCAGCGCCTCTGGGAGCGGTTCCGGGCCGCGCAGGACGCGTTCTTCACCCGGCGCAGTGAGGTCTTCTCCGCCCGCGACGCGGAGTACCAGGGCAACCTGGAGCGCAAGCAGGCGATCCTGGCCGAGATCGAGGCGGTCGACGTGGACGCCGATCCGCGCGGCGCGCAGAACCGGCTCCGCGACGCGCAGGCCGCGTGGCACGACGCCGGCCGGGTGCCGCGGGAGGCCGCGGCCGGGCTGGACCGCCGCTGGCGGGCCGCCGAGGAGCGGATCCGGGTGGCGATGGACTCGGCGTGGCGCAAGACCAGCCCGCAGGACAACCCGCTGCTGCGTCAGATGCGCGACCAGGTCGCCGAGGCCGAGCAGCGGCTGGAGCGGGCCCGGGCGGCCGGCGACAACCGGCGGATCAAGGAGGCCGAGCAGGCGCTCGCCTCGAAGAAGCAGTTCCTGGCGCTGGCCGAGCAGGCCAACTGAGGTGGGGGGCGGTGGGTCACCGACCTGCCGCCCGCTCCACCCGGTCCCGTCTCAGGCGGAGACCGGGATGGCTGATCCGTCCCAGGCGGGGACCGGGACGGCTGATCCCGTCTCAGGCAGGCCAGGGACGGCTGATCCCGTCTCAGGCGGAGACCGGGACGGCTGAGGTGACGGCGACCCGGCGCGCGCCGTCCGGCCAGATCCGGTGCACCTGTTTGCCCTGTTCCCTGGCGAAGGCGACGGTTTCCGCGGTGCCGCCGCGCGCCCCGGCCTGCGTGCCGTCCCAGACCGCGAGCAGCAGGTCGCTGCGTTCGACCACTTCCCGGCTGGCGGCCTCGTAGGTGAGCTCCGGCGCGCCGGGCACGGTGAGCCGGGTGACGTCGGTAGCGTACCGGATGAGTTCGCGCAGTTCCCGGTCTTCTTCCGGTTCGGCGCTTATCTCCGGCACCGGGAGCACCGCCTCGAAGGTGCCGCGGCAGATCCGGACCGCTTCCACGAAGATCCGGTCCGCGCCGTCGGCGAGGCAGGTGACCCCGTGGATCGGCTTGTGTTTGCGCAGTTCGGCCACGATCGCGTTGCGGATCGGCCGGCGCGAAGACCGGTCGAGCCCGATGTGGCCCGTCACCCCGATGCGAATCATCGTGCCCCCTTGACGGCCATATGCCCTATTAGTCCGTTCATGCCGGGAAGAGTGCCCGGTCGGCTCCAGTGTCCGACAAACGGACGACTTGGAAGCCCGCCTCGCCCAGAATTTCCGGAATGTCGCGAATTGCCCTACGGCAGCGCTCCTGCCCTTCGGCCGGAAGCTGCTCCCATTCCCCCAAAAAGGGGACGTTTCGTTCGGCCGGTGGTACCTCCCGGGCCCGCGCCTCGGCCAGGGTCGCCTCGACCCATCGCCGCGACTCCCGCTTCGCCAGCTCCTCGACCTCCGCCGCGGTGAACGCGAAATCGTCCGCGGCACCGTCCCGCGGCACGATCGCGCAGTGCGCCTGGTGCAGTTTCGGGCCGATGTCGGCGGCCTGCAGCCGGTTCGCCCGGCGCAGCGGTTCCGGCAGATCGGCCCACGCGGTCATCGCCGGATGCCCACCGGACGGATCGCCGAGCCCGTCGCCTCGCCGATCCCCGCGGGCGAGCCGGGCCACCACGTACCGCTCATGGATCAGTCGGGCCAGCCGCTCGGCCAGGTCCTCGGCGATCAGCGTCGGATCGCACCCCGCCGCGGCCGGCGAGAACAGCTTGAGCCGCCCGTTCAGCGGGTCCAGCAGCGGCGGCGGGTGTTCCGGGCTGAACGCGTCGGCCAACTCGGCCAGGCCGTCCACGGCCACCACCACGTCGCCGGCGACCCGGTGCCAGAGCCGGTATTCGGTCAGGGCGAGCTGCAGCCCGTACTTCTCGTCGGCGAAGAAGAGGAACGCCCGCTCGTAGCGCGACGCGTCGGCCGGGGCGCCGGCGAGCAGTTCGGCGACGGTCGTCTCCCGGGGCACGACCCGGCACGTGTCGCGCAGAACGGTGTGCCGCCGGGCGACCCGCTCCAGCACCCGGGTGGCGTCCGGCGCGACGAGGTCGATGTCGAGCCGCCGGTCCGGCCGGCCCCGGCGCAGCCGCCAGTGCCGGGCCACCTCCACCAGCAGCGCCCGGACCAGCGGTGAGTCACCGGCCAGCAGCAGCCGCGGCGCGGCGCCGCCGAGCCGGACCGGCAGCGGCTGCCGGGCCAGCAGCACCTGCACGGCCAGCTGGTCGATCTGGAAGAAGTCGAGCCGCTGCGCCCCCGCGTCGGGCACGCCGAGCCGCCGGGCCTGCAGGGTGAGCGCCCAGTCCGGCTCGTGGATCTGGGCGTAGATGGCCAGGTCGCGGTGACCGTCGCCGGCCACCCGGGCGGCGTTCGCGGCGATCGCCAGGTTGACCGCGCTGGACTCGGCGCAGCAGTAGATCACCGCGGCCCGCCCGGCCGCCGCCCCGCGCAGCACCTCCGGCTCGCGGGCGTCGCCCTGCACGCCGAGCAGGCCGCGGCCGCGCAGCTCCAGCGGGCCGATCGGCCGGGTGCGGACCAGCACCACCCGGCGTCCGGCCCGGTGCAGCCGCTCGGCCAGGGTGCGGGCCACCGAGGTGTCACCGCAGACCACCACGTGGTCCCGGGAGCGGCGAGCCCGCCAGCGGCGCACCTCGGTGGCCAGGAGCAGGCGGCCGCCCTCGACGACCGCGTACAGCGTGACCAGCGGCGCGGCGAACCGGGCGATCTGCAGCGCGACCGGGAAGCGGGTGCCGCCCTGCAGCGGATCGGAGCCCAGCACGAACAGCTGCATCGTGTCGTACGCCAGGTTCAGCGGGTCCCGACTGCCCGCCGGGGCGGTGGCCAGATAGTCGTCGAGGCCGGCGTAGCCGAGCATCAGGGCGGCCGCGCCGATCAGGGCGAACACCACACGCGTCAACGTCACCGCGGGCTGGTGCTGCTCACCCCACGACGACAGCGGCGCGCGCGGGAAGTTGGCCATCCACACCTCTGACCTCTGCGGGACGTAGACGGCCCTCAGTCTGTCATGGCATCTTCACCCTCGGCCATCGATCATCGTGCCCAGTTCGGCGCGGTCGGCGTTGCCTCCACTGCAGACCACCGCGATCCGGCGCCCGGCGAACAGGTCGGGCCGGCTCAACACCCCGGCCAGCGCGGCCGCGCCGGCCCCCTCGGCCAGGGTGTGCGCGGCGCTCGCCAGCAGTCGTCGGGCCGCCCCGATCTCGTCGTCACCGACCAGCAGGAAATCGGCCAGGCCGGCCCGCATCACCCGCTGCGGCAGCGCGTAGCCGCGCCCGGTGGCCAGGCCGGCCACCGTGGACCGGTTGGGCCGGGCGAGCAACTCGCCGGCCCGCCACGAGTCGTGTGCGGCCGGTGAGGCGGCCGACTGCACGCCGATCACCGCGCAGCGCGCGCCCAGGGCCGCGCTCACCAGGCAGGCCGCGGCCGCCCCGGTGCCGCTGCCGACCGGAACCACGATCGCGTCCAGGTCCGGTTCCCGCTCCAGAATCTCCAGGTACAGGGTGCCGACCCCGGCCAGCAGCTCGGGCGTGTCCCCGGGGCTGACCGCAAGGGCGCCGGTCTCCGCGGCCAGCTTGCCGGCGTGCTCCTGGGCGTCCTCCAGGCGGTCGCCGGCCAGCACCACGCGGGCGCCCCACGCCTCGACCGCGGCGGCCCGGCCCGGATCGGTGCCGGCCGGCATCACCACCGTGCAGGGCACGCCGTACCGGTGGCTGGCGTAGGCCAGCGACTGCGCGTGGTTCCCGGTCGACCAGGTGAGCGTCCCGCGGGCCCGGTCGGCGGCCGGCAGGGCGTCCAGCAGGGTCAGTCCGCCGCGCACCTTGAACGCGCCGACCGGCTGCGCGTTCTCGTGCTTGACCAGCACGGTCGCGCCGGCCGCCCGGTCCAGCAGCGGGTAGCCGCCGAGCGGGGTGGGCGCCAGGTGGCGGCGGACGACGGCGTGGGCGGCGCGGAAGTCGGCGAGGGTCAGCTCCATGCGTCGATCCTCGGGCGCGGCAACGCATCGGTCCAATGCCGGATCGCTCGATGTCTCATAGATCCGGTTGATAGATTGCCGGTGTGCTCGACGTGACCCGGCTGCGGGTGCTGGTCGCCGTGGCCCGGTGCGGGTCGGTGACCGCGGCCGCGCAGGCCCTGCACTACGCCCAGCCCTCGGTCAGCCACCACCTGGCCCGGCTGGAGGCGGAGACCGGCAGCCGGCTGATCCAGCGGGCCGGGCGCGGCATCCGCCTCACCGACGCCGGGCGGATGCTGGCCGAGCGCGCCGAGGAGATCCTGGGCCGGCTCGACGCGGCCGAGGCGGAGCTGGCGGCGCACACCGGGCTGCGGTCCGGGCGGGTGCGGCTGGCCGCCTTCCCCAGCGCGCTGGGGACCTTCGTGCCGGCCGCGGCGGCCGGGTTCGTCGGCGCGCACCCCGGGATCGACCTGCGCTTCACCGAGGCCGAGCCGCCCGCCGCGGTGCGGCTGCTGCGCAGCGGCGAGGTGGAGGTGGCGCTGCTGTTCACCTATCCCGGGGAGACGGTGCCGGACCTGGACGGGCTGCGGCCCGAGCCGCTGCTCGAAGAGCGGCTGTATCTGGTGACGCCCGGCGACCGGGCCGGGGACACCCTCGCCGACCATCGGGACCGGCCGTGGATCAGCGGCTGCGAGCGCTGCCGGGCGGAGCTGCTGCGGGTCTGCGCGGCGGCCGGCTTCACCCCGGACATCCGTTTCACCACCGACGACTACGTCGCGGTGCAGGCGCTGGTCGCGGCCGGTCTCGGCGTCACGGTCCTGCCCGCGCTGGCGTTGGCCGCACACCAGGATCCGGGCGTACGGACGGTGGCACTGCCCGATACCGCCCGCACCGTCTACGCGGCGGTGTACGGGGACACGCCGGACCCGCCCGGCACCACCGCGCTGCTGGGTCATCTGCGGGCGGCGGCCGGGCTACCCGCGTACGCGTCGATCGGGAACCTGAACCGGCCGCGGACCGCGAGCGGACCGCGGCCGGGCCGCAGCGGGTGGTGACCGGTCAGACCGTCACTTGCCGGTCTTGCCGGTCTTGCCGGTCGATGCGGCCATCCGGTCGACGGCCTCTTTGCTCACGTGCAGGCCGGCACCGAGCTCCAGGAGCTGGTCCCGGGTCAGCGGGACATCCGCCTGGACGGTGGCGTAGACCTTCGGCGACACCAGGATCATCAGCTGCTGCAGCGGGGCGGCGCCGTGCAGGACCGCCGGGAACCCGCCGACCGTCACCTTCTCGCCGTCGTCGTTGCCCTCCCGGTACCAGGTCGGCTCCAGATAGATGCCGATCTTGTCGGTCAGCACGCTCGGGTCGTACCGCGGATCCTTCGACGGGTCGGCGCCCGGCGGCGGATTCTTGACCGATGCCGGGGCGATCGTCAGACCGCCCTCGTCGTCCTTCTGGACGAAGTAGCCCTCCGGCACCTTGTCGATGGTGAACCACTTCGGCTGCGCGCCGGTGTAGTCGACCAGCTTGACGCGGGCGGCGGGCGTGCTCCCGGCGGCGGCCGGCAGGCTGGCGGCGACGGCCGGCCCGGACGGCGCGGTGCCGGTGACCGCACCGGTCACCGAGATGGTGGCGACGATCGCGGCCATCCCGAACGCGGTCACCGCGCTGGTCCGGAAGGTGCGGCGACGGCGCAGGGCGCGCTGCCCGCGTTCCACGTCGGCGGCGATGGTGTCCGCGGCGGCGGCCTCGATCGGGCCGCCGAAGCGCTCGAGTCTGGTGTGCAGGTCCATGATCAGCTGGCTCCCTGTGGTTGGCCGGAGAAGGTGGTCGCGAGGGCGGGCTGCCCCAGCGCGGCACGCAGTTTGTCGAGAGCCCGGGCCGTCTGGCTCTTCACCGTGCCGGCTGAGCAGCCCAGCGCCCGGGCCGTCTCGGCCACGTCCATGTCGTGGACGAACCGAAAGACGACCGCCGCGCGCATCCGCGGGGGCAGTTCGCCGAGCGCCCGGGCCAGTTCCGGATCGCCGTCGTCCGCGCCGACGAGCTCGCCGGCCCGGTCCGGGACGTCCGCGACCGGCCGCTCGTGCCGCCGCCAGATCCGTTTGCGCTCGTCGACCAGCGCGTTGAAGAGGGCCCGCCGCACGTAGGCGTCCGGGCTGTCGGCCCGCCCGAAGGCCGCCCACGAGACGTAGAGCTTCGTCAGCGCGGTCTGCACGAGATCCTCGGCGAGAAAGGCGTCACCGGCGGTCAGCAACCGCGCGGTGTACACCATCCGGCCGCGTTGCTCGGCCACGAAGCCGGCGAACTGGCTGTCACGCTCGGTGTTACCCGAGCCTCTGTCTGCTCTCACGTCCGGATAGACCGGCGAGGGCGGCGGCCAGGTTGCACGATCGCGGGACGACCTGGCCGCGCGTGGACCGGGAAAGGGCCAGGATCCGTCCCGCGGATCATGGCCGTCGGGGGTAGCGGGTAGCCGGTCGAGAACCTTAGAGGGCGCAGCCCTCGGCGGCCGGCAGCGGCGCCGGGACACCGATCGTCGGCAGGCCCAGTGAGACGCCCTTGAGCTTCGGCGTGGTGCCCGCCTCGGCGGCGTCGCCGGCCCGGGTGCGGCGGTGCGAGAGCGGCGCGCCGTCGGCGTTGAGGTGGTGCGGCGCGGCGTAGGTGATCACCGTCTCGACGATGTCGCCCGGGCGCGGGCTGAGGTCGCCGGTCGCGAAGTGGACCAGGCGGCCGTCCCGGGCCCGGCCGCTCATCCGGCCGGTGCGCTCGTCCTTGCGACCCTCGCCGACCGCGACCAGCACCTCGACGGTCTCGCCGACCAGTTTCCCGTTCTCCGCCCAGGTGATCTCCTCGAGGGTGGCGATCAGGCGCTCGTAGCGCTCCTGGACCACCTTCTTCGGCACCTGCTCCGCCATCGTGGCGGCCGGGGTGCCGGGACGCTTCGAGTACTGGAAGGTGAAGGCGCTGGAGAAGCGGGCCCGGCGGACCACCTCGAGGGTCTGCTCGAAGTCCTCGTCGGTCTCGCCGGGGAAGCCGACGATGATGTCCGTCGTGATCGCGGCGTCCGGCATCGCGGCCCGCACCTTGTCGATGATGTCCAGGTATTTCTCCTGGCGGTAGCTACGGCGCATCGCCTTGAGCACCCGGTCCGAGCCGGACTGCAGCGGCATGTGCAGCGAGTGGCAGACGTTCGGCGTCTCGGCCATCGCGGCGATCACGTCGTCGGTGAAGTCCTTCGGATGCGGACTGGTGAACCGGACCCGCTCCAGGCCCTCGACGTCACCGCAGGCGCGCAGCAGCTTGCCGAAGGCGAGCTTGTCACCGAACTCGACGCCGTACGAGTTCACGTTCTGCCCGAGCAGGGTGACCTCGAGGACGCCCTCGGCGACCAGCGCGCGGACCTCGGCCAGCACGTCGCCCGGGCGGCGGTCCTTCTCCTTGCCGCGCAGCGACGGCACGATGCAGAACGTGCAGGTGTTGTTGCAGCCCACCGAGATCGACACCCAGCCGGCGTAGGTCGACTCCCGCTTGGTCGGCAGCGTCGACGGGAACACCTCGAGCGACTCGAGGATCTCCACCTGCGCCTGCTCGTTGTGCCGGGCACGCTCCAGCAGGGCCGGCAGCGAGCCGATGTTGTGGGTGCCGAAGACCACGTCGACCCAGGGCGCCTTCTTGACGATGTCGCCCTGATCCTTCTGCGCCAGGCAGCCGCCGACGGCGATCTGCATGCCGGGGTTCTTCAGCTTCGTGGGACGCAGGTGGCCCAGGTTGCCGTAGAGGCGGTTGTCGGCGTTCTCCCGGACCGCGCAGGTGTTGAAGACCACCACGTCGGCGGCGTCGGCGTCAGCGGCGCGCACGTAGCCCGCGTCCTCCATCAGCCCGGAGATCCGCTCGCTGTCGTGCACGTTCATCTGGCAGCCGTAGGTGCGCACATCATAGGTGCGCGCGGCGCTGGGCATCCCGGAACTGCTCTGCATCTCGGTAGTCATGGCAATTGACCAGGGTACTGCGGTCAGGCCGCGGCCCGGAACCGGGAGCGGGCGCAACCCGGGCCGGTGGCGCAGTCCGGGTCGGCGCCGGTGCACGGGCGGGCATGCCGCCGTTCGACACCGTCGTCGGTCTCCTCCTCCTCGACGTGCACGGCGCGCAGCGTCCCGTCCGGCTCGGCCAGCACGTACCGGGTCGGGTTGAGGGTGTCGTCGGGCAGCAGCAGCGCGGCGCCCAGCCGAACCGCGACCGCGCTGGCGATCGTCTCCTCGGCGAGGTGGCCCGGGGCCAGGAATACATCGATCAGTGTCGGAAAATCGCCACCGACCTGATAAACGTCGCAGAGCAGGCCGCCGAAGCCCCCCCCGGCGATCTCCCCCACCGGGGTTTCCAACGCTCCAGCCAGGGCGTTCCGCACGCGCTCGGGCTCGATCAGCCCGGCGGCGGACCAGTTCCAGAGGCCAGCCATACCCGTCATGGTCTACGTCCCTTTCGCCCCGCGCCGGCTGCGTTACCGCTCCGTGACCATTCTCGTCGCATTCCGATACCTGTGTCCCCCTAAGGTGGCACCCATCGAGTGACCGACGAGCGGATGGACACGGGGTGGCAGGCGAGGCTCTCATCGTTCTGGAGAACGTGAACAAGTGGTTCGGCCCGCTGCACGTGCTGAAAGATGTTGATCTGTCGGTCGAGCGGGGCGAGGTCGTCGTCGTCATCGGACCGTCCGGTTCGGGCAAGTCGACGCTGTGCCGGGCGATCAACCGGCTGGAGCCGATCGACTCCGGCTCGATCACCTTCGACGGTCAGCCGCTGCCCGCCGAGGGCCGGGCGCTGGCCCGGCTGCGCAGCGAGGTCGGCATGGTCTTCCAGTCGTTCAACCTGTTCGCGCACAAGACCATCGTGCAGAACGTGATGCTCGGCCCGGTCAAGGTCCGCAAGGAGAAACCGGCCGCCGCCCGGGAGCGCGCGATGGCGCTGCTCGACCGGGTCGGCATCGCCGCCCAGGCGGACAAGTTCCCGGCCCAGCTCTCCGGCGGCCAGCAGCAGCGGGTCGCGATCGCCCGGGCGCTGGCCATGCAGCCCAAGGCGTTGCTCTTCGACGAGCCGACCAGCGCGCTCGACCCGGAGATGGTCGGCGAGGTGCTGGACGTGATGACCGCCCTGGCCCGGGAGGGGATGACCATGGTGGTGGTCACCCACGAGATGGGCTTCGCCCGGCACGCGGCGAACCGGGTGGTCTTCATGGCCGACGGCCAGCTGGTCGAGCAGGCGACACCCGCCGAGTTCTTCGCCAATCCGAAGAGCGAGCGGGCGCGCGACTTCCTTTCCAAGATCCTGACGCACTGATCCACCTCACAGACCGCCCCCAAGACTGTTCAGCGGTTCGATCTAACAAGGAGAAGAGGACCATGCGTTTGCAGCGTCTCGCGGCTGTTGCCACGGCTACCGCCCTGGTATTCGGCCTGGCCGCGTGCGGCGACAAATCCGACGGGGGCTCCAAGTCGGGTGCCGGCAGCAAGTCGTTCCCCGCGGGTAGCACGATGGAGCGTCTCAACAAGGCCCAGACGATCAAGGTCGGCACCAAGTTCGACCAGCCCGGCTTCGGGCTGAAAGGACTGTCCGGCAAACCGGAGGGCTTCGACGTCGAGATCTCCAAGATCATCGTCAAGGAACTGGGGATTCCGGCCGACAAGATCCAGTACGTCGAGACACCGTCGAAGGTCCGTGAGGACTCGATCGTGAACAACACGGTCGACTTCGTGGTCGCCACGTACACGATCAACGACGAGCGCAAGAAGCGGGTCGCGTTCGCCGGGCCGTACTACGAGGCCGGCCAGAACATCCTGGTCAAGGCAGACGACTCGACCATCACCGGGCCGGACTCCTTCAAGGACGGCACCAAGAAGGTCTGCTCGGTCACCGGCTCGACGCCGGCCGAGAAGATCAAGACGTACGTCAAAGACGTCCCCAGCCAGGTGGTGCTCTTCGACACCTACGACAAGTGCATCGCCGCCCTCGACGGTGGCCAGGTCAATGCGGTGACCACGGACAACGTGATCCTGCTGGGCTACATCTCGAAGAACCAGGGCAAGTACAAGCTGGCCGGGCCCAACTTCACCAAGGAGCCGTACGGCATCGGCGTGAAGCTGGAGGACAAGGACTTCCGGACGTTCATCAACGACACGCTGGAGAAGTCGTTCGCCGACGGCAGCTGGAAGAAGGCCTGGGACGACACCGCCGGCAAGTTCGGCGCCGAACTGGGTGCCGCGCCGACGGTCAACCGCTACTGATTTCCGCCCACTGATCCGGTGACGAGGAGGAAGCCCGGCCCGTGAGTGTGATCTTCGATCGATTCGACGTCTTCGCGGGCGGCTTCTGGCTCACGCTCCAGATCTGCGTGCTCGCCGCGATCGGCGCCCTGTTCCTGGGCGCCGTCGTGGCGGTGCTCCGCATCTCCCCCGTCCCGCCGCTGCGGGCGCTGGGCACCGCGTATGTCACCGTCTTCCGGAACATGCCGCTGACCGTGGTCATGTTCTTCGCCGCGTTCGCCCTGCCGGCTCTCGGCTCGAACGCCGACTTCCTCCGCATTCCGGTGCTCGACGCGATCTTCACCCGGCTCGGCACCGACCTGCCGTACTTTCGCTTCGCCCTGATCGCGCTGGTGCTCTACACCGCCGCTTTCGTCTGCGAGGCGCTGCGCTCCGGTGTCAACGCGGTGCAGCCCGGGCAATCCGAGGCCGCCCGGTCGCTGGGCATGACATTCGGTCAGAACCTGCGGTACGTCGTTCTGCCGCAGTCCTGGAAGGCGTCCATCGTGCCGCTCGGTTCGGTGATCATCGCAATGATCAAGAACTCCGCGCTGATCGGTTTCTTCGGCGTCGTCGGCGACCTGTCACAGACCGCCGACCAGCTCACCTCGGCGGAGGGCCTCGCCTTCGTACCCGTCGCCATCGGCGTCTCGATCGGATATCTGATCATGACTGTGCCCCTGGGCGCCCTTCTCGACCGGATCGAACGCAGGCAGGCGGTGACCGCCCGATGAGCAGGCTCGGCAATGACCCGATGGGCATCGGTGTCACCGGTCGGTGGCACCGCGGCGCGACAGAGGTGACCCCGTGAGTCAGCAGAGCGTTCTCTACGACGTTCCGGGCCCCCGCCAGCGCCGCATCACGCTGATCTCCAGCCTGCTCGTCGCGATCGGGCTGCTGGCCGGAATCTACTATCTGATCTATCTGCCCCTGCACCACAAGGGGCAATTCTCGATGAAGCTCTGGGGTCCGCTCATCGACCCCGGCAACGAGGATTTCAGCGCCGTGTGGGACCGCATCGGCGTCGGGGTCAAGAACACGCTGACCGCCGCGGTGTTCGCCATCATCGGCTCCCTGATCATCGGGACGCTGCTGAGCGTGCTGCGGATCGAACTCGAGTCGCTGGCCCGGCGCCGCTTCCCCGGCATCGCCGCCCCCGTCGCTCTCCTGTTGCGCGCGCTCAGCGTGGCGCTCGCGTGGGCGACCCGGATCTGCATCGAGGTCTTCCGCGGGCTGCCCGTAGTCCTCACCATCTTCTTCGTGGCGCGGGGCCTGCCCGAGTTCGGTGTCAGCATGGACACCCTCTGGTATCTCGTGATCGGCCTGACGATCTACAACTCGGTGGTCATCGGCGAGATCCTGCGCTCCGGCATGACCGGCCTGCCACCCGGACAGCGGGAGGCGGCCGCCGCGATCGGCCTCTCCTCGCCGCAGACCACCATGATCGTGCTGCTCCCGCAGGCTTTCCGGATCATGCTGCCCGCCCTGATCAGCCAGCTTGTCGTGGTGCTCAAGGACACCTCCCTCGGGTTCATCATCAGCTACGAGGAGACCCTGAACATCGGTAAGCAGATCATCGGCGTGCTGAGCAACCCCATCCAGGTGTACGCCGTGATCGGGACGCTCTTCATCCTGGTCAACTACTCCCTCTCCAAGCTGGCTCAATACGTCCAGCGGCGCCTTTCCCGCGGTCGCAAGACCGCCGGCATGCCGCGCCGGCAGCCGCCGACGGCAGCGCTGATCGCCCAAGCCGAAGGCGCCGGCGGAACCGCCTGACCGACGGTCGTCGGGGCCGCACAAAGGCCCCTCCCCGCCGCCATCGACCGCGCTCGCACGGTCAGGAACCGCGGGAGATCAGCGAGCCAACTCGGTGACCCGGGACTCGCGGACGACGGTGACGCGGATCTGACCGGGGTAGGTGAGTTCCTCCTCGATCTGCTTGGCGACGTCGCGGGCCAGGACCGCCGCACCGATGTCGTCGATGTCGTCGGGGCGGACCATCACCCGGATCTCCCGGCCGGCCTGCATCGCGAACACCTTCTCGACGCCCAGCTTGCCGCCGGCGATCTCCTCGATCCGCTCCAGGCGCTTGACGTACGCCTCCAAGCTCTCCCGCCGCGCTCCCGGCCGGCCGCCGGAACAGGCGTCCGAAGCCTGGGTGAGCACCGCCTCGATGGTCTGCGGCGGCACCTCGTTGTGATGAGCCTCGATGGCGTGGACGATCTCCTCGTGCTCGCCGTACTTGCGGGCCACATCCGCGCCGATCAGCGCGTGACTGCCCTCCACCTCGTGGGTGAGTGCCTTGCCGATGTCGTGCAGGAACGCCGCCCGCTTCATGATCGGCACGTCCAGACCCAGCTCGGCCGCCATGATCCCGGCGATGTGCGCGGTCTCCACCAGGTGCTTGAGCACATTCTGGCCGTAACTCGTCCGGTATCGCAGCCGGCCCAGCAGCTTCACCAGCTCCGGGTGGATGTTGGTGATCCCGACGTCGACCAGCGCCTCCTCGGCGGCCCGGTCGCAGAGCCGCTCCACCTCGTTCTTGGCGCTGTCGAAGACCTCCTCGATCCGGTGCGGGTGGATCCGGCCGTCCAGCACCAACTTCTCCAGCGTCAACCGGCCCACCTCGCGGCGCACCGGGTCGAAACAGGAGAGCAGCACCGCCTCCGGGGTGTCGTCGATGATCAGGTTGACCCCGGTGGTCGACTCGAAGGCCCGGATGTTGCGGCCCTCGCGGCCGATGATCCGGCCCTTCATCTCGTCACTCGGCAGGTGCAGCACGCTGACCACGCTCTCCGCGGTCTGCTCGCTGGCGATCCGCTGGATCGCGTCGACCACGATGTGCCGGGCCCGGGTGTCCGCGGTGCTCCGCGCATCCTGCTCGATGTCCCGGATCAGGATGGCGGCCTCCCGCTTCGCCTGACCCTCGATCGCGTCGATCAGCTCGCCCTTCGCGGTCTCCGTGGTCAGCCCGGCGATCCGCTCCAGCTCGCGGCGCTTGGTGTTCTCCGCCGCCTCGACCTCCGTCTCCCGGGCCTTCAAGGTCGCCTCCCGCTTCGCCAGCTCCGACTCCAGGGCGACGAGCCGGCGCTCCCGCTCCACCAGGCGCTCCACCTCCTCGCCGTGCAGCCGCTCCCGCTCGTCGATCCGGGCAGCCCGCCGCTCCACCTCCGCGGCCTGCTCCTTCACCGTGGCGTTGAGCAGCGCGATCTCCCGCTCCCCGGACCGCCGGGCCGCGGTGCGCAGCTGCTCCACATCCGCCTCGGCCTGGCGGTGGGCGTGCTCCAGGATGGTGTCGGCTTCGCTGTGCGCGTTCTCCAGCACCCGGCGGGCCTCGGCCCGGGCGGCGGCGGCCTCGGCTTTCGCGGCGGCGGCCTCGGCACGCACCGAAGCGGCCTTGGCATTGGCGTCGGCGACCTTCGCCTGCGCGACACCGACCTCCTGCTCCTGCCGGTCGTGGGCGTCCTGCCGTTCGGTCCGCAGCTGACCCAGCGCACGGGCGCCCAGGGTCAAGCCGACGATCACCGACACGGCGAGCACGACGATCGCTACTACCAGCACCCAGTATTGGGGGGCCATCTCGCCGCGTCTCCCTTCGCCGCCGGCGCGGTGTGCACGCGCGCGGGCTCTCTGCGGGATGCCCGACCAAGGCAGATGACCGGCTCACACGCTCCGCCGTACGACTACCAGCTTCGCCTCTCGGGTTGACTGGCTGCCGCCTGTTCCGGCTACCTGACCGGAATCGGGGCGGCTCACACCTGCTCCGGCCCGGTTCGTCGGTTCCCTGATCCCGAGCCGGTGAGGTCGGCGGCCCCTTCCGCGGCCGGCCCCTTCCGCAACCGGCGGCTTCGGATGCCGGCGCTTCCGCGGTCGGCGCCTCGATGACCAGCCCGCTTCAGCAACCAGCCCTCTCAGCGACCGGCGGCTTCAGATGCCGGCGCCCTGAGCAAGCAGCCCCCTGAGCGGCTGCCTTGGAGCGACCAATGGCTCGGTCGTCGTCGGCGTCGGTGCGTCGTGCGGGGTCGGTGCGGCATGCGACGGTTCGGCGTCTGGCACGTTTCAGCCGGACCGTCGGATCCGTCCCGAGCGCGCCGTCGCCGGGCAGCATCGCCTGCCGGGCGACCTGCCCGCCCGGAGTCCGGGACGGGAGCCGTCCGACCTGCCCGCATGCCCGGCGCGGAGTCGTCCGGCCTGCCGCCCGGTTGCCCGGGACGGAATCCGTCCGACCTGCCGCCCGCTGCGCCAACCGGCTCGCGAGCGCCACGCCGCCCCGTCACGCCTCGTTCCGTCGCCGAACCCGGCCGGCGATCGTCAACGGAGTGTGACAATGCCTCGCGCGGTTTCCTCCCGTCGAAGCTCTGTCGGACCCCGCCGGCGAGTGCCGTCGGCCTCCGCGTCCGGGTCGCTGGATGGTGACTCGGGATCAGAGTGTGTGTGGAGTTGTAGGTCGACCGCTGAATATCTCACCACCCCCGCGCGGTCAGCGGGAGGCGACGCCTTCGACGGACCAGGCCCGTCAAGTGATGCCGTAATGTAATGAGATCTATGTTGTGTGTGTTGCTTGCGATGGTCGAGCAAACCTTGTGTAACGCGAGGCTAGGTCGCAAGTGCCGCTTCGGTCAAGGACTCATGATTCGGCAGCGGATAGGACGTAGGGCACAGACCCGCTTACGCCCAGCTCACGATATCGCCCGGATATTTCCGACGTGCCACCACATCGAGTACTTCCAGGACCGGCCCACACCCGCTGGCCAGCACACTGGAAAAGCCCCTCAGCCATTATTCCGCCCGCCGGCAACCGCCCTCACACCACACCGAGCGTGACGACAGCAGGCCGACACCCACCGATCCGGAGCTTCTCCCCGAACAGGCAGAGTTTTCACATCCGGACTATATCGCCCTGGACCGCCTATACCTCACGAATGCCCCGGCTCGCCCGTCCAAGCATCCCGCCTTCCGGGAACGGGCGCCCGCCGCTACGTACGTCCGCTCAGTGTCTGACCACATTCTCAGCCTGCCGGCGGACAGGTTGCCGGCACCCGCGAAGCGTCTCCGCAGCCCTCCGCGAAGACCCTCGACAACTTCTCTCCGCTCATGACCAGACGTCACCAAGCGCAACCGAACCGCCCTACTCACCGCCGAGCCGACAGAGCCCAGCCGCCGGCATCCCCGCGTTCGCAGAACAGTCGCCTACAGCGGCCCGCACACCAGGAGCCCTGACCTGAACCATCGCCGGCCGCCTGCGACCCGGGGGCACCCCTCCGCGGCAAGGTCAGACGCACCGTCCCGACGAAGCGCCACGCCATACCCGGCAAAGTCAGACGCACCGTCCCCACAGAGCGCCACGCCATACCCGGCAAGGTCAGACGCACGGTCCCCACAGAGCGCCACGCCATACCCGGCAAGGTCAGACGCACCGTCCCGACGAAGCGCCACGCCATGCCCGGTCAAAGTCGGACGCACTGTTTCGGCAGAGTGCGGCCTCCTGTTCCGGCGGGGTCAGGAGTGCGGGTCTTCGGCCTGGTCGGCGAGGGCATCGGCGTCCACGGCGTCAGCGAACTCAGCGGCTTCCGCGTCGCGGGCGGCAAGGGCCTCCTTGACCGCCCGGATGGCGATGCCCACCGGATAACCCTTGCGGGCCAGCATGGCGACCAGGCGTCGGAACACCGCCTCCGGCGTGCCGCTGGCGGTCCGCAGCTTCCGGTCGACGAGCGCCCGGGCGGTCTCTGCCTCGGACTCGTCGTCGACGCTCTCCAGCGCCTCTCCAGCCACCTCGGCGTCCACACCGCGCTGCCGCAGTTCGTTGGCGAGAGCCCGGCGCGCCAGGCCACGACCGTGGTGCCGGCTGGACACCCAGGCCCGCGCGAACGCCGCGTCGTTGATGATGCCGACCTCGTCATACCGATCGAGGACCTCGGCGATCACCTCCTCGGAGATCTCCTTCCGGGCCAGCACCTTGGCCAATTCGGCACGTGTCCGCGGCCGCACCGCAAGCTGGCGCAGGCAGATCTCCCGCGCCCGCTCCGACTCACTCTGCGCAGGTCCCGCCGGTTTCCGCTCACCGGCACCCCCGCCGCCCCGAGCGCCCGCTCGCAGGGCGAACCGACCGTCCGACCCCTCGCCCTCCGGGCCGCCGATCTCTAGGCCGAACTGACCGCCGGAACCCCCGGCACCCGGACGGCCCGATCTCCCGCCGGGCTGACCGTCGGAAGCTCCGCCGCCCGAACGACCCCATCTCCCGCCGGGCAGATCGTCGGAAGCTCCGCCGCCCGAACGGCCCCATCTCCCGCCGGGCTGACCGTCGGAAGCTCCGCCGCCCGAACGGCCCGATCTCCCGACGGGCTGATCGCTGGAAGCCGCCTGGCCGCTCCAGGGCAGGCCTTGAACGGCCGGACCGCCGGAGCGGTCGCGTGGGCGCCCGCCGAAGCGGCCGGCAGACCCGGCGTCGCTGGAGGCGGGGTCATCGCCGGGTGCTTCGGACAGGTCGGTGTCATCGGAGGCCTCACTGGAGGAACCGAAGGTCTGCCAGAGGCTGGGGTCGTCAGCGTCCGGCCGGCGACGGGCCGCAGAGCCACGCCGACCGGAATCGCGACGGTCTTGGCCCGGGCCGCGGCCCGGGGTTTCGTCGTCCGGCGCATCGGCGCCGGACCGGGGCGGGAGGGCATCCCAGCCGCGCCCGGACCGGGCACCACGTCGTCCGGCCATGTCGGATTACCGGATCAGAAGTCGACCGGCGGCAGCTCGGGGCCACCGGCAGCGTCCCCGGAGGTCTGCCCGACGCCGAGCTTCTCCAGGATCTTCTTCTCGATCTCGGCGGCGACGTCCGGGTTCTCCTTGAGGAACTCCCGCGCCTTCTCCTTGCCCTGGCCGAGCTGGTCGCCGTCATACGTGTACCAGGCGCCGGACTTGCGGATGATGCTCTGCTCGACACCCACGTCGATGAGCGAGCCCTCGCGGGAGATGCCCTTGCCGTACATGATGTCGAACTCGGCCTGCTTGAACGGGGCCGCGACCTTGTTCTTCACGACCTTGACCCGGGTGCGGTTACCGACCACGTCGGTGCCGTCCTTCAGGCTCTCGATGCGGCGCACGTCGAGCCGGACCGAGGCGTAGAACTTCAGCGCGCGACCACCGGTCGTCGTCTCCGGCGAGCCGAACATCACGCCGATCTTCTCGCGGAGCTGGTTGATGAAGATCGCCGTGGTGCCGGTGTTGTTGAGCACGCCGGTGATCTTGCGGAGCGCCTGGCTCATCAGCCGGGCCTGCAGACCGACATGGCTGTCACCCATCTCGCCCTCGATCTCGGCGCGCGGCACCAGGGCGGCGACCGAGTCGATGACGATGATGTCGAGCGCACCGGAGCGGATCAGCATGTCCGCGATCTCCAGCGCCTGCTCGCCGGTGTCCGGCTGGGACACCAGCAGGGCGTCGGTGTCGACGCCGAGAGCCCGCGCGTAGTCCGGGTCGAGCGCGTGCTCCGCGTCGATGAACGCCGCGGTGCCGCCGGCCTTCTGCGCGTTGGCCACCGCGTGCAGTGCGACGGTGGTCTTACCGCTGGACTCCGGCCCGTACACCTCGATGACCCGGCCACGCGGCAGGCCGCCGACGCCGAGCGCCACGTCGAGCGCGATCGAGCTGGTCGGGATCACGGCGGTCTGCACGACCGGCCGCTCACCGAGCCGCATCACCGAGCCCTTGCCGAACTGCTTGTCGATCTGTGCCAGCGCCAGTTCGAGCGCCTTTTCCCGGTCCGGTGCTGCCACCATTGCTGTCACCCCTGTATTGGACTTCGCGTTCTTCGCCACGGCCGACACGGTATGCGGTGGGTATGACAAAAATCCTCCGCCCTACCGAGGGCTGTGGATGGCCGAGCCGCTGTGGACAATAGCCGAACACATGTACTACATCGAGCGACACGCCAGAACAAGCGTACGAAGAATGACTCAGTGCAGCCTGGAAGGCACCCGATCGGGGTACGAGGCCACCACGGCGCGCCAGATGGTAGCCGTGTCGACACCCTGCGCAATCGCCTGCTCAATGGTGCGGCCGTCCAGCTCCGCGAAGGCGTGATCGGCCGCGATGCTGCGGGCGTAGGCCGCGCCGAACGCCTGTTCAAGGCGTCCCCAGAAGTCCGTCAGTCGCACCGTTCGAGCCTACCCATCCGGTCCGCCGACAGCCCGTTCAGCGAATCGCGGCCGCTCATTGTGAGCTCTGGCACCCTGCAGCACGAGGGCGGTGAAAGAACTCGGTACCTCACGGCCCGAGGTCCCGGCGGACGTCGGTTCACGAACGAACCCGGCCGACGTTTCTGACCCGGACGACCCGTTCACCCGATGCGGCGCGAACGATCCCCACGACTGGACGGCACGTGGAGCCGGCAGAGTCAGCCGGAAGACGGACGCATCCGCCCGCTCGGCCAGTCGGGGATTCAGCCCGGCCGCCCGTGAACCCGGCATCCGCCGCCTGTTCCGCGACGACCGGCCCGCGAACACACCAGGCCGGCCCGCTCAGGCCGTGCAGATGCCTCCTACGACGGCTCTTGCCGGCCGAGTTCGTGGACCTGTCGGCTCAGGCAGGTACCTCCGGGCGGATGAGTGGGTGGCGGTCGAGCGGCTGAACGGATCAGGCGGTGATCGCGGCGGCGGCGATCTTCAGGTCGTCGACCAGGCCCTGATAGGCGATGTCCCGGTTGTCCGCTCGGAGAACCGCCGAGGGGTGGATCGTGGCCAGCGCCCTGATCTCGGCCACCGGAAAGTCCTCGGGATGCTCGGCGGAGGCCGGCCAGGGCATCAGCTGGCCGCGGGACCGGTTCACCCGGAACGACGGGCCCAGCAGCGCCTTGCCCGCGGTTGCTCCGAGCAGGACCACGAGCTGCGGCTTCAGCAGGGCGAACTCGCTCACCAGCCAGGGACGGCAGGCGGTGATGTGGGCCGGCCCGGGACTCTGGTGGATGCGCCGGGCACCGCGCAGCTCGAACCGGAAATGCTTGACCGAGTTGGTGATGTAGAGGTCGGCGGGGTCGATGCCGGCATCGTCCACGGCGTCGCGGAGCAGCCGGCCGGCCGGGCCGACGAACGGCAGGCCCTTCTGGTCCTCGATGTCACCGGGCTGCTCACCTACGAAGACGATCTTCGCGTTCGGGGCGCCCCGGCCGAAGACCGTCTGGGTGGCGTTCTCGTAGAGCTCACAGCCGTGACACCCGGCTGCGGCCTGCTTGAGTTCGTCGATGCTGTGCGGCCGCGGTGGCACCCATTGCTGTGCGCCGACCGGACCTCCGGTCCGTGACATGCGTACGTTCTACCCGGCCCGGGACCGATCACGCCGACCGGGCCACTCTCCCGGAGGACGGCCGCCGCCAATGGGCGTACCGCAACAATCGGACGGCCAGGGCCGAAGCCCGCAGCCCGAACCGCCCACGGCCCGCCCCAGCGAACCGGAACCGACGCGCGGACCTGGACCGGCCACGGCCCGCCCCCAGCGAACCGGAACCGGCGCACGGACCTGGACCGGCCACGGCCCGCCGGGTAACAAGCCGGAACCGGCGCGCGAAACCTCGACCAGCCACGATCCGACGGCAGCAGCCGGAACCGGCGCACGAACCTACGGAACCCGCCGCCGCCCGCCGGCAGCAAGCCCGAACCGGCGCACGAACCCACGGACCCGCCAACGGCCTGTCCCGCAAGGAAGCGGGAGCCGGCGCGGATCTGGACCGCCCGCGGTCGGTCGGGAGAATTGACGGGGTCTCCAGGGAGGTCATCTCATCGGCAGCCCCGTGGCGGCCGGGTGGACGACGGTCGACACCGCGTCGGCCAAGGCCTCGATGTCGGACTCGGCGAGAGGGCTGACGGTGATCCGGATGCCGGGCGGTGAGGCGATCCGGAACAGCGCGCCCGGCGCCACGGCGTAGCCGGCGTCGCGCAGGCCGGCGATCGCGTGGGTCTCGTCGGGGACCGGCACCCAGACGTTGATGCCGGTGTCGCCGGATGATCGGACGCCCCGGGCCTGGAGCAGATGGCGCAGCCGGCGGCGGCGCGACCCGTAGGACCGGGCCGCGGCGGCGACCAGCTCAGTGACCTCCGGGTCGCGCCAGAGCTGCAGGAGGAGCCGCTGCGCAACGGTGGAGACCCAGCCCATGCCGATCCGCATCCGGCCGGCGACGCGGGCGATCGACGTCTCGTCGCCGGCCAGCACGGCGATCCGCAGGTCGGGGCCGAACGGTTTGGAGGCGGAACGGACGAACGCCCACCACCGGGTCACCGGGCCGACGCAGTGCGGGGGCGCCTCGGCCAGCTCGGCAGCGTGATCATCCTCGATCAGCAGCGTGTCCGGATGGTCGCTGAGCAGGTCGCGCAGCTCGGCGGCGCGGATGGCGCTGACCGCGGCGCCGGTGGGGTTCTGCGCGCGGACGGTGATCACTACGGCTCGGGCGCCGGCGCGCAGGGCGGCGTCGAGCGAGCCGGGCTCGGGGCCGTCCGGGTCGACCGCGACCGGCAGCGGCCGCATGCCCAGAGCCGCGATCAGGTCCATCAGGTTGGCCCAGCCCGGATCCTCGACGGCGACCGCGTCACCCGGTCGCAGGTGGGCGGTGAGCAGCCGCTCGATCGAGTCCAGCGCGCCGGCGGTGACGGCGATCGCGGCCTCGGCGACCGGCACGCCCTCGGCCAGCAGGCGGGGCCGGGCCGCCTCGATCAGCTCCGGCATGGTCGCCGCCGAGGTGTAGCCCTGCGGCGGGCCGACCTGGTCGGCGATCACCCGCAGGGCCGGCCCGAGGGGCGGCAGGAGGCTCAGGTCAGGCTCGCCGGAGGAGAGATTGAGCAGGCCGGCCGGCACCGGGGGCCGCAGGGCGGACCGGGAGAGCGCCACCGGCGGACGGGACCGGACCCGGGTGCCCCGCCGGCCCTCGGTCTCGACGACGCCGCGTTGCCGCAGCTCCTGATAGGCCTTGGCGACCGTGGCGGGACTCACGTGCAGCGCGGTGGCGAGCACCCGCACCGGCGGGAGGGCGGCGCCGAACTGCCAGTCGCCGCGCACGACGCCGGTCTCGATGCTGGCCGAAATCTCGGCGGCGGTCCCACCACTGACCTGATACTGTTCTGCCACACAGACGATTCTGTACTAGTACAAAGGCGAAAGCAAGCGGTTTCGCCCTCCCGGGAGGTCCTGATGACCGAGGTCTACGCGACTACCGACCGCACCACCGCGACCCGGACCCGCCAGCGCATGCACTACGAGCGCGACCGGGCACACGCCATTCTGGACGAGGCGTATGACTGTTCGGTGGCCTTCGTGGCCGACGGCGAGCCACGCGTGCTGCCGACCCTGCACGTCCGCGTCGGCGAGACGCTCTATCTGCACGGGTCCACCGGCGCCCGGCTGGCCCTCGGCGCCCGCGGTGACGGCGTCCCGGTCTGCGTCAGCGTGACCCTGCTGGACGGGCTGGTCTACGGGCGCTCGCATTTCCACCACAGCGCCAACTACCGTTCGGTGATCGCGCATGGCGTCGCCCGTCCGGTCGCCGACCCGGCGGAGAAGGCGGCGGCCATGCACGCCCTGGTGGAGAAGGTGGGCGCCGGCCGGGCCGCGGGCAGCCGGCCGCCGACCGACCGGGAGATGGCGCAGACCAGCGTGCTCGCGCTGCCGCTCGCCGAGGTGTCGGCCCGGGTCAGGGAGGGCGGCGTGGTCGACGAGCCGGCCGATCTGGACCTGCCGCACTGGGCCGGGGTGCTGCCGATCCGCCGGGTCGCCGGCCCACCGGAGAGCGACGCGGGCGTCGCCGTGCCGCCGCCCGCCTACCTGCCCGGCAACCCGGCGACCGAGTGGCAGACCCCGGCTCTGATGCAGGGCCGGCTGGTCCGGCTGGAGCCGCTGTCGCCGGCACACGCCGCGGGCCTGTTCGAGGCACTCGACGACGAGGAGGTCTGGCGCCACATCCCCCAACAGCGGGCGAGCAGCGTGGCGGACATGGCCGAGGACGTCGCCGAGGTGATCCGGGGCCAGTGGCGCGGTGACCGGGCCGGCTGGGCCCAGGTCGACCCGGTCACCGGCGTGGTGATGGGCATGACGACCTACCACGACGTCGACCCGGACCGCCGTTCGGTCGGGATCGGTCACACCATGCTGGGCCGCAGGTGGTGGCGCACCGGGGTGAACACCGAGGCCAAACTCCTGCTGCTGGAGCGGGCTTTCGACGTGCTCGGCGCGGCCAAGGTGTTCTGGTACACCGATATTCGCAACGAGCGCTCCCAGCAGGCGATCGCCCGGCTCGGAGCCGGTCGGGACGGGCTGCTCCGGCGGCAGCGTCTGCGACCTGACGGCACCTGGCGCGACACCGTAGTCTTCGCGATGACGGCGGACGAGTGGCCGGCCGCGGCGCGGCGCCTGCGGGACCGCTTGGCTGCCGGCTGATCGGCCTGGGGAGGCGCGACTGATGCTGGGCATCACCGATTTCTGGACGTACGTGCTGGGTGTGGTCGCCATCATCCTGCTGCCCGGGCCGAACTCGATCTTCGTGCTGTCGGTCGGCGCCCGTCGTGGCGTGCGGGCCGGATATCAGGCGGCGTGCGGGGTCTTCCTCGGCGACACGGTGCTCATGGTCCTCTCCGCGACCGGGGTCTCCTCGCTGCTGGGGGCTTACCCGCCGCTGTTCCTGGTGCTGAAATACGCCGGCGCCGGCTACCTGGCCTGGGTCGGGGCCGGCATCCTGCGCGGCGCCCGGGCCCGCTGGCGTGGCCGGGGCGAGGTGTCCGCCACCGAGGCGACGGAGGAGCCGGCCGAGATGCAGCGGCCGTTCCGGCGGGCTGCCGTGATCAGTCTGCTCAACCCGAAGGCGATCCTGTTCTTCGTCTCGTTCTTCATCCAGTTCGTCCAGCCGGGCTACCCGCACCCCGCCCTGTCGTTCCTGGTGCTGGGTGCGGTGGTGCAGTTCTTCAGCGCGCTGTACCTGACGGCGCTGATCTTCGGGGGCCGCTTCCTGGTCGGGCAGTTCCAGCGGCGCCGGCGGCTGGCGGCCGGGGCCGCGACCGGGGTCGGCGCGTTGTTCGTCGGGTTCAGCATCAAGCTGGCCACCGCCAGCCTGAGCTGACGGAGCGGGTCCGGCCCGCTCGACTGACCGCACGGGTCAGCCGCATGTTCACGCCCGGCCCAGCCGAGCAGCCGCGGGCGCACGGCTGACCCGCCCGAGCAGCCGCATGTTCACGCCCGACCGCTGGTCAGCCGCATGCTCACGCCCGACCGCTGGTCAGCCGCATGCTCACGCCGGACCGCTCGTCAGCCGCGGCTGGCGCTGGCCGGGGTGCCGCCGTCGGTGTAGAAGGTGCTCCACACCATTTCGAGCTTGCCCAGTTCGGCGGCCCAGGCGGCCTCCGGGGTGGCCCAGCCGAGGGCGTAGGCCCGGCCACCCATCGACAGCCAGCGGGTCCTGGCGCGCCGCAGCACACCGCCGGAGGTGCGGTAACGGAACTCCCAGTCGACCGCCGCGTGCAGCAGGACGACCGGGGCCAGCGACATCGCCCGGTAGTCGCGGACCTGCCGGCTCGCCCGCAGCCGCCGGTCCTCGGCACGGCATCCCTGGAGCGGGGCGGTCGCGGCCGGCCGGCCCACGTCCAGGCTCAGCACCCGGCCTCCGCGCGGCTCCCGGAAGCAGTACGTGCTGCCGATCCGCTGATAGGTCCAGCCGTCCGGGACCGGAAGGTGGAATCCGGTCCCGTCGGTGAAGTACGACCAGCCGGCCTGCAGGCGCCAGCCGTCGACGCCGCGGCCGGCACCGGCCTGCGGCGCCACCGGGGCATGGTGCGGCGCCGGCGCGTCGCAGACGATCGGCGAGAAACCGGCGGTCACCGGCGAGACGGACCCGGTCGGCGATGCCCGCGGCTGTGACGCGCCCGCCTCGGGCGCCGAGGCCCGGCTCGACGGTGACATCCCGGACGCGGGCATGCCGGACGACGACATGCCCGACGGGGACATGTCCGATGGGGACATGTCCGATGGGGACATCCCGGAGGACGACATGCCCGACGGGGCCGGCATGGGCGAATGCACCATCTGCGGGGCGGAGTCGTCCCGCTGCATCAGATGGACGCTGAGCAGGCTGCCGCTGATCAGAGCGACGGCCAGCAGACCGGCGAGCACCGCGCGGGTGGAGATCCGTTTCGCCGGCAGCGGATGCAGTGCCCAGCGTCCGGGCGGCACCCCGGTGTCCGGCAACGGGCCGGAGACCGGGCTGCGTGGCGAGGGGATACCGCGTACCGTCGCCTGGTTCCCACGGCGCAGCAACCGGGTGGCCGCCGGCCGCCCGGCCGCGGAGGGTTGCCGATTGTGGTGGGCGCGCGGCACGCCGGAACTGCTCGGGGCCCGGTTCCCCCCGTCGGTCCACCGGCCGGCACCGTAGTGCGAGTGGCCGGCGGCCGCCGGGACGGAGCCGGCATCGAGATCGTCGGTGACGGTGAACGTGCCGTCGATGTAGCCGCGCCCGGACTGCCACCAGCCGTCCGAGTCCTCGGCGTCATCGTCGTGATCCGCCTCGTCCTCCTCGGGAAATTCGGCGGGACCCGACTCCCCTTCCAGGACCAGCCCGGTCCCCGCCAGATCCGCGGTGCGAACCAGTTCGCCGGTAGCGACCGGGACCACCTCCGTACGATCCGAATCGGTCTTTGCCTCGGATGGCGGTGCAACGGCCGCCACCGTCGGCGAGTCCTCGGCGACCATCCTGGTCACCGGCGCGACCACGGTCGCGGGCCTCGCCGCGGCGGCCGGCCCGGTCTCCCCGAGCACCGCGCGCAGCCGTCGCTCGGTCTCGTCCGCGGACAGCCGGTCCTCCGGCGCGTACCGGAGCAGCCCCTCCAGGATCGGGCCGATCGGACCCGCCCGCAGCGGCGGATTCGGTGGTTCGGTCGCCAGCGCGGCAAGCGTCGCCATGGCGCTGTCCCGGGCGTACGGGGACTGACCCTCGACCGTGGCGTACAGCGTCGCCCCGAACGACCACATGTCCGCCGCCACCGTGGAGGCGCCGTCCCGCGCCCGTTCCGGGGAGACGTACTGCGGTGAGCCGACGATCAGGCCCGGTGTGGTCACCATGCCGTCGTCGACGAAGGTGGCCAGACCGAAATCGGTCAGCAGCACACGACCGTCCAACCCGATCAGGACATTGTGCGGCTTCACGTCGCGGTGCAGCACCCCGGCGCGGTGCGCGGCGTTCAGCGCATCGAGCACGGCCAGGCCGATCCGGGCCGCCTCGACCGGAGAGTACGGCCCCTGGGTGATCAACACCTGGTAGAGCGACCGGGACGCCACGTACTCCATGACGATCCACGACACCCCGTCGTCGTGCAGCACGTCGTACACCCGCACCACGTGCGGATGCGTCAGCCGGGCCGCGCTGCGCGCCTCCCGCAGCGTGCGGCTGTGCAGACGGTCCTTCTCCGCCTCGCTCATCCAGTCCGGCGGGACGATCTCCTTGATCGCGACGTCCCGGTCCAACATCTGATCGCGGGCCAGCCAGACCCGTCCCATCCCACCTGCGCCGACCGGTTCCAGCAATCGGTACCGGCCTGCGACGAGCATCTGCCTGACCGCCATCGGCACCCACCCATCACGTCGGCTATCAGGATAATCAGGCACAGACCGCCCAAGGAACGCCGATCACCCGGGCCCCGCGTGGGTCTCGGCGGCGGGTTTTTGTCGTACCCCCGGGGGAGGATGGTGGGCGTGCGAGAGGTGCTTGAGAATTTCGGTCCGGCCACCAGGGCGTGGTTCACGGCCGCGTTCGCCGCGCCCACCGCTGCCCAGGACGGCGCGTGGCGGGCGATCGGCGCCGGGCGGCACGCGCTCGTGGTCGCGCCCACCGGCTCCGGCAAGACGCTGGCCGCGTTCCTCTGGTCACTCGACCGGCTGGCCCGGGAGCCGGTGCCCGAGCAGGTGCGGCGTCGCTGCCGGGTGCTCTACGTCAGCCCGCTCAAGGCGCTGGCGGTCGACGTCGAGCGCAACCTGCGGGCGCCGCTCACCGGCATCCGGCAGGCGGCCGGCCGGCTCGGGCTGCCCCCGCCGGAGATCACCGTCGGGATGCGGACCGGGGACACGCCCGCCGACGAGCGGCGCGGCTTCGCCCGTACGCCACCGGACATCCTGATCACCACACCCGAGTCGCTGTTCCTGCTGCTCACCTCGGCCGCCCGGGAGTCCCTGCGCGGCGTCGAAACGGTGATCATCGACGAGGTGCACGCGGTCGCGGCCACCAAGCGCGGGGCGCACCTGGCCCTCTCCCTGGAACGGCTCGACGCGCTGCTGGACCGGCCCGCGCAGCGGATCGGGCTGTCCGCGACGGTGCGCCCGATCGAGGAGACCGCGCGGTTCCTCGGCGGCCCGCAGCACGTGGAGATCGTCCGGCCGCCCAGCACCAAGACCATCGACGTCACCGTCCAGGTGCCGGTCGAGGACATGACCCGGCTGGACGAGTCACCCGCGGGCGACGACCTCGACGGCGGGCGGCACACGCCGTCGATCTGGCCGGCGGTCGAGGAGCGGGTGCTCGACCTGATCGAGGGGCACCGGTCGACGATCGTCTTCACCAACTCCCGGCGCGGGGCGGAGCGGTTGTGCGCGCGGCTCAACGAGCTCTCGGCGGAGCGGGTGGAGCTGGCGCGGCTCGGCGAGCAGGCGGCCGAGCACGGTGAGGTCCCGTGGCGCGGCGGGTCCGGAGACCCCGTGGGGCCGCCGGGAGCAGCGCCGCAGGCACGGCTCGACGGACCCACGGCGGGGGCGAAGGCTGGGCTCGACGAACTCGGGGCAGGCCCGCCGGCGGGACTCGACGAACTCGGGACGGGACTACCGGCAGGACTCGACGAACTCGGGACGGGACTACCGGCAGGACTCGACGAACTCGGGACAGGACTACCGGCAGGACTCGACGAACTCGGGGCGGGGCCGTCGGCGGACTCGCTGGGCTCGGGGATGCCGATGGGGCGCGGCGGGGGGAGGTTCCGGCGTACCGGGAAAGCAACAAGCGGGACCGGCAACGGCCCGGCGCCGGGGGGAAGGCCGGGCGGAAAGCCCGCCGGTTTCCGGGGCAACGGCGCCGCCGGGATGCCCGCAGCGGTGATGGCGCAGGCCGGAGCGACCCTCGGGGCGGCACCCGTCGTCGCCCGGGCGCATCACGGCAGCGTTTCGCGGGAGGAACGCAAGCAGATCGAGGAGGCGCTGAAATCCGGGCGGCTCCCCGCCGTCGTCGCCACCTCCAGCCTGGAGCTGGGCATCGACATGGGCGCGGTCGACCTGGTGGTGCAGATCGAGGCGCCGCCGACCGTCGCGGCCGGGCTGCAGCGCATCGGCCGGGCCGGGCACCAGGTCGGGGCCGTCTCGCGCGGGGTGGTCTTTCCCAAGCATCGCGGTGACCTGCTGTCCTGCGCCGTGGTGGCGGAACGGATGAGTGAGGGGGCGATCGAGGAGCTGCGCTATCCGCGCAATCCGCTCGACGTGCTCGCCCAGCAGATCGTCGCCATGGTGGCGCTCGATGCCTGGCCGGTGGACGAGCTGGCCGCACTGATCCGGCGGGCCGCGCCGTTCGCCGAGCTGCCCGAGTCGGCGCTGCACGCGGTCCTCGACATGCTGTCCGGGCGGTACCCGTCGACCGCCTTCGCCGAATTGCGCCCGCGGCTCGTCTGGGACCGGGGCACCGACCTGCTCACCGGTCGCCCCGGTGCGCAGCGGCTCGCCGTGACCAGCGGAGGCACCATCCCGGACCGGGGCATGTTCGGCGTCTTCCTGGCCGGCTCGGAGAAAGCCTCCCGGGTCGGCGAGCTCGACGAGGAGATGGTGTACGAGTCCCGGGTCGGCGACGTCTTCCTGCTCGGTTCCACCTCGTGGCGGATCGAGGACATCACCCCGGACCGGGTGCTGGTCTCCCCGGCGCCCGGCGCCCCGGCCCGGATGCCGTTCTGGAAAGGGGACTCCCCCGGCCGGCCGATCGAGCTGGGCCGGGCGATCGGTGCGCGGCTGCGGGCGCTGGTCAAGGCCGGTGACGAGCGCGCCACCACCGCGCTGCGCGAGTCCGGGCTGGACGAGTGGGCCGCCGGCAACCTGGTGAACTACCTGCGCGAGCAGCGCGAGTCGACCCGGCACCTGCCCGACGACCGGACGATCGTCGTCGAACGTTTCCGCGACGAGCTGGGCGACTGGCGGATGACCGTGCACTGCGTGCTGGGCGCCCGGGTGAACGCGCCGTGGGCCCTGGCGATCGGCCGGCGGCTCGGTGAACGGTTCGGCGTCGACGGGCAGGTGATGCCCTCCGACGACGGCATCGTGATCCGGTTGCCGGACACCGCCGAGGAGCCGCCCGGCGCCGACCTGGTCGCCTTCGACCCGGAGGAGATCCTCCAGATCGTCGAGGAGTCGGTGGGCACGTCCGCGCTGTTCGCCTCCCGGTTCCGCGAGTGCGCGGCGCGGTCGCTGCTGCTGCCCCGTCGGGACCCGCGCCGCCGGCAGCCGCTCTGGCAGCAGCGGCAGCGGTCGGCGCAACTGCTCGACGTGGCGCGCGAGTTCGCCGACTTCCCGGTGACGCTGGAAGCGGCCCGCGAGTGCCTGCAGGACGTCTTCGACGTCCCCGGCCTGACCGGCCTGATGCGCGAGATCGCCGGCCGCAAGGTCCGCCTCGTCGAGACCGAAACCCCGCGGCCGTCGCCGTTCGCGCGATCGCTGCTCTTCGGCTACGTCGGCGCTTTCCTGTACGAGGGGGACGCCCCCCTGGCCGAGCGGCGCGCCGCCGCGCTCGCCCTGGACGCGACGCTGCTCGGCGAGCTGCTCGGCCGGGTCGACCTGCGCGAGCTGCTCGACCCGGGAGTGGTCACCGAGACCGAGGCCCAGCTGCAATGGCGGACCACCCAGCGCAGCCCGCGCGACGCCGAGGACGCGGCCGAGCTGCTCCGGCTCCTCGGCGACCTCTCCCCGGCCGAGCTGGCCGAACGCGGCGTGCCGGAGGACTGGGTGGTGTCGCTCGAGTCGGCCCGCCGGGCGATCCGGGTGCGGGTGGCCGGCGAGGAACGCTGGATCGGCGTCGACGACGCGGGGCGGTATCGGGACGCCCTCGGGGTGGCCCTGCCGGTCGGGCTGGCCGAGGCGTACCTGGAGCCGGTCGCCGACCCGCTCGGTGACCTGGTCGCCCGCTACGCCCGCACGCACGGACCGTTCCTCGCGGCGACCTGCGCGGCCCGGTTCGGGCTCGGCGTCTTCGTGGTGGAGCAGGCCCTCAAACGGCTGTCCGCGACCGGCCGGGTGACCTCCGGCGAATTCTCCCCGGACGGCGCCGGCACCGAATGGTGCGACGCCGAGGTGCTGCGCATGCTGCGGCGGCGGTCGCTGGCCGCGCTGCGCCGGGAGATCGAACCGGTCCCGCCGAAGGTGCTGGCCGCGTTCCTGCCCCGCTGGCACCAGGTGGGCGGCAACGCGCGCGGTGTCGACGCGCTGGCCGCCGTCATCGAACAGGTGCAGGGGCTGGCCGTGCCGGCGTCCGCGTGGGAGCGGCTGGTCCTGCCGGCCCGGATCGCCGACTACGCCCCGCCGCAACTCGACGAGTTGTGCGGCAGCGGCGAGGTGCTGTGGGCCGGGTCCGGGTCGATCGCGGGTGGCGACGGGTGGGTGACCCTGGCCTACGCGGACTCCGCGCCGCTGCTGCTCCCCCCGCCGGACGAGGAGTTCGCGCTCACCCCGGCCCACCAGGCGGTGCTGGACGCGCTCGGCGACGGGCAGGCGCTGTTCTTCCGGTCGCTGTCCGACCGGGCCGGCTCGACCGACGACACCGACCTGGCCGCCGTCGTCTGGGATCTGGTGTGGGCCGGGCATCTGACCAACGACACGTTCGCCCCACTGCGCGCGTTGCTCGGCGGCAGCGGCGCGCACCGGGCGAAAGCCGCGCCGGCCCGAAGCCGCTACCGGCGGCCCGGGCGGCCGCACCTGCCGTCCCGGACCGGGCCGCTGAACATGGCCGGCCGCTGGTCCCGGCTGCCCGACCGGGACCCCGACCCGACCCGGCGGGCCGCCGCCCTCGCCGACCTGCTCCTGGAACGCCACGGGGTGGTGACCCGGGGCGCGGTGATGGCCGAAGGGGTGACCGGTGGGTTCGCGGCGGTCTACCCGGTGCTGAGCGCGCTGGAGGAACGCGGGGCGGCCCGCCGCGGCTACTTCGTCGAGGGGCTCGGGGCCGCGCAGTTCGCGGTGCCCGGCGCGGTGGACCGGCTGCGGGCCCTGGCCGAGCCGGCGGAACTCGCCAAACGCACCGGGGCGGGCGGGCTGGTGCTGGCCGCGTCGGATCCCGCCAACCCGTACGGGGCGGCGCTGCCCTGGCCGGAACGGATCGTCGACAGCGGGGACGGTGAGCCGGTCGCCAAAGCCGGGCACCGGGCCGGACGCAAGGCGGGGGCGCTCGTCGTGCTGGTCGGCGGCGAGCTCGTGCTCTACGTGGAACGCGGCGGGCGGACGCTGCTGTCGTTCGCGGACGATCCGGAGGCGCTGACCGCGGCCGGGCAGGCGCTGGCCGCCTCGGTGCGGTCCGGGGCGCTCGGGGCGATGTCGGTGGAACGGGCGGACGGAGAATCGGTGCATGCGTCGCCGCTGCGGGAGGCGCTGACCGCCGCCGGGTTCCGGGCTACGCCGCGCGGGTTGCGGCTACGAGGGTGAGCGGCGGCGGGTGAGCGGCGGCGCTGCGGGAGGCGCTGACCGCCGCCGGGTTCCGGGCTACGCCGCGCGGGTTGCGGCTACGAGGGTGAGCGGCGGCGGGTGAGCGGCGCCGCTGCGCGCGGCCGGGCCCGGGGCTACACCGCGCGGGTGGTGACCGCTTCTGCCCGGGGTGGGGAAGCGGCCACCATCAGCCGATCAGATGTGCGGCAGCACCTCCGAGGCCACCAGCTCGATGTGCTCGATGTCGGACAGGTCCAGTACCTGCAGGAACAGCCGGGATGCGCCCGCCTCGGCATACCGCTTGATGGTCTCGACCACCTCGCCGGGCGTGCCGACCACGCCGCCGCTCTCCCGCATCTCCTCGACCTCACGGCCGATGGCGGCGGCGCGGCGGCGCAGTTCGGTGTCGTCACGGCCGGCGCAGAGGACGGCGGCGGCGCTGAAAGCCGGGGGTTCGGCGCGGCCGATGGCGGCGCTGGCCGCACGTACCCGGTCGAAATGCGCGGGCAGCTCGTCGATCTTGGAGAAGGGGACGTTGAACTCGGCGGCGAACCGGGCGGCCAGATCCGGGGTGCGCTTCTTGCCATGCCCGCCGACGATCACCGGGAGCGGCGACTGCACCGGTTTCGGCAGCGCCGGCGAGTCGGTGAGCCGGTAGTGCTTGCCGTCGAAGCTGAACGTCTCACCGGCCGGGGTGCCCCACAGACCGGTGATGACCTGCAGTTGTTCGTCGAGGCGGTCGAAGCGTTCACCCAGCGGCGGGAACGGGATGCCGTACGCCTGGTGCTCGGTGTCGAACCAGCCGCCGCCGAGCCCGAACTCGATCCGGCCGCCGCTCATCGCGTCGACCTGGGCGACCGCGATCGCCAGCGGGCCGGGAAGCCGGAACGTCGCGGAGCTGACCAGCGTGCCCAGCCGGATCCGGGACGTCTGCACGGCCAGCGCGGCCAGCGTGATCCAGGCGTCGGACGGCCCGGGGGCGCCGGACACGTCCCCCATCTTGACGTAGTGATCGGAGCGGAAGAATCCGTCGAAGCCACCGTCCTCGGCGGCTTTGGCGACCCGGAGCAGGTCGTCGTGGCTGGCACCCTGCTGGGGTTCGGTGAAGATCACGAGACGCATGACGTCAACCCTGCCAGATCCGCGCGGCGTGCCCGGGCGCATCGGGTGGCGACTGGCAGTAACTTGGCCACCATGGCCGGTTACGGATGGATCAGCTTCACCACGGATTACGGCACGTTCGACGGGTTCGTGGCGGCCTGCCACGGCTCGATCGCCCGGGTCGCCCCGGATGTCCGGGTGATCGACGTCACGCATCACGTGCCGCCGGCCGACGTGACCCGAGGTGCCGCCGTGCTCGCCCAGACCGCGCCGCATCTGCCGCCGTCGGTGCATCTCGCGGTGGTCGACCCGGGGGTCGGCACGGCGCGCCGCGGGGTGGTGCTGGCCACCCCGGGCGGGTTGCTCGTCGGCCCGGACAACGGCCTGCTGATCTGGGCCGCCGAGTCGCTCGGCGGGATCACCGCGGCCCACGAGCTGGGCAACAAGGAGTGGACGCTGGGCGACGTCTCGCGGACCTTCCACGGCCGGGACGTGTTCGCTCCGGCGGCGGCGCGGCTCGCCGGCGGCGCCGCGCCGTCCGAGGCCGGTCCGGCGCTCGACCCGGCTTCGCTGGTCCGTCTGCCCGATCCGGTCGCCAGCGTCGGCGACGGCTGGATCGAGGCGGAGGTGCTGACCGTCGACCGGTTCGGCAACGTCCAGCTGGCCGCCGAGGGGGCGCTGCTCAGCGGGCTCGGCACCGAGCTCACCGTGAACGGCACGGTCCGGGCCCGGCGCGGGGCGACGTTCGCCGATGTCGGGGCCGGCGAATTGCTGGTGTACACCGATTCGGCCGACCAGGTGGCGATCGCGGTGAACAACGGCCGCGCCGTCGTGGTCCTCTCGGTCGTCCCCGGCGACATGGTGCGCATCGCCGAACGCCGCTGAAGCCAACCGCGGCAACAGGATCGGTGGCCGGACACCGCCGAACCGGCGCCGTAAACCAGACCGAGGACCGACACCGCTGAAACGGGCGCCGGAAACCGAACCGGTGACCGGACACCGCCGAACCGGCGCCGTAAACCAGACCGGTGACCGGACACCGCCGAACCGGCAACGGACACAAGATCGGCGGACGCCCCGACGAGGTGCCGAAGTGCGATCGGCCCGGAACGGCATAAATTGGAGGTATGCCGGAAGGAGACACCGTCTGGAACACCGCCCGGGTCGTGGAACGCGCCCTCACCGGTGAAGTGCTGACCGGCTGTGACTTCCGGGTGCCGCGCCTGGCCGCCACCGACCTCACCGGGTGGACGGTGGCCGAGTCGGCGAGCCGCGGCAAGCATCTGCTGCTCCGCCTGACCCGGGAGGGTCACGACCCGCACACCCTGCATTCGCATCTGCGGATGGAGGGCGCCTGGCGGACGTATGCGCCGGGGGAACGCTGGACCGGCCGCCCCGCGCACCTGATCCGGGTGGTGTTGCGAACTGCCCGCTCGGTCGCCGTCGGCTATCACCTGCACGATCTGAGCCTGATCCGGACCGCCGACGAGGACAGCCTGGTCGGCCATCTGGGGCCGGATCTGCTGGGTGCCGACTGGGACCCGGCGGAGGCGTCCCGTCGGATCGCCGCCCGCCCGGAGGTGCCGATCGCCGAGGCGCTGCTGGATCAGCGGAATCTGGCCGGGGTGGGCAATCTGTACAAGGCGGAGACGTTGTTCCTGCGCGGCCTCTGGCCGTGGACCCGGGTGGCGGATGTCGCCGACCTGACCGGCACGGTGGTGCTGGCGCAGCGGCTGGTCGCCTCGAACCGGGGGCGTTGGACGCAGACCACCACCGGCTCGCTGCGGCGCGGGGAGACGAGCTACGTGTACGGGCGCCGGGCCCAGCCGTGCCGCCGATGCGGAGCAGCCATCCAGAAGCTGGAAAGCGGACGGCCCGTCCAGAAGCTGGAAAGCGGACGGCCCGTCCAGAAGGTAGAGAGCGGACGGCCCCTCCAGCAGGCAGGAACTCAGCGAGCCGAAAGCTCCCCGATAAGGATCACCAGCGGCCGGATCGGCACGAAGGCGGAGCTGGAGGACCGCATCACATACTGGTGCCCCCGCTGCCAGCCGGAGCCGGCCCGGGCGAACTGAACCGGGCCGTCCGGTCCCGCAGTTCGGCGAGTCCCTCGGCGATGCCGCGCAGGCGTTCCGCCGCGTCGACCAGCCCGAAATACGCCGGGTGCCGGGTGTCCGCGACCGGATGCCCGTCCTCGGCCACATAGCTCGCCGCCGCCGCCACGAGCTCCTCGAAGGCGGTGACGCCCTCGACGAACTGCTCGGCCAGGGCGGCGTGCGACTGCTCCAGCGCGGCTCGCTGAGCCGGCTGCCCGAGCGGGATGGCGCGTTCGACGCTGGCCACCCGCTGGCCGAGGTCTCGCAGCCAGTGTTCGGCGGTGGCGGCTTCCAGCGCGGCGGTCTCGCCGGGGCCGGTGAGCCGGCCCGCCAGCCCGACCATGGTGGTCGAGGCCCGGTCGAGCCGGTCCCACGCGTCGGCGATCGCGGAGCCACGCATCGCATACCGGTTCTTCTGCCGGCGCACCTCGTGCAGGACGGTGCGGCCGACCTGGGTGCGTTCCAGGGCGGCGGTGAACCGGGGGCCGGGCAGGGCCGGCTCGGGGGCGGGCTGGGCGGACAGCTCGCGGTAGTCACGCCACCGCCAGCGGGCCAGCACCACCGAGGCACCGGCCCCGGCGGCCCACGCGGCGTCCGCGATGCCGATCCCCGCGTAGGGGACCAGCACCATGGCCGCCGCGGTCAGGCCGCCGCCGAGCACACTCCACCGTCGCGCCGACCCACGCAGTTTCTTGAGCCGGCGGAAGTATCTGCTCCGCTCGTCCACCTCATGCCCCTTCGAGCGCCGGTGTCGGTCAGCCGGCGGCCGTGGTGTCGCCGCGCTTCTGGTTCATGCTGGCGCGGATCTCGTCGAGCCGCGCCACCCCCGCCGCGTCGGCCGGCGTGGCGTTCTGCTGACCGCCGACCGCCGGCTGGGCGGCCGCGCCGCCCAGCTTGTCGCCGGCCATGCTGGCCCGGATCTGCTCCAGGCGGGACGAGCCGGCCAGGTCCAGGCTGGACTTCTGCACCTCGAGCATGCGGCCCTCGACCGAGTTGGACGCCAGCTCGGCGCGGCCCATCGCGCTCGCGTACCGCTGCTCGATCTTGTCGCGCACCTGGTCCAGCGACGGCGTGTTGCCCGGCGCGGCCAGCTGCGACATCGACTCCAGCGACTTGGCCACGGTTTCCTGCATCTTGGCCTGCTCCAGCTGGCTGAGCAGGCGGGACCGCTCGGCGATGCGCTGCTGCAGCACCATCGCGTTGTTCTCGACGGCCTTGCGGGCCTGACCGGCGGCGCCGAGGGCCTGGTCGTGCAGCGTCTTCAGATCTTCCATCGACTGCTCGCCGGAGACCAGCTGGGTGGCCAGGGTCTGCGCCGTCTGCTCGTACTTCTGCGCCTCGGCCTCGTCGCCGGCGGCCCGGGCCCGGTCGGCCAGCACGAGCGCCTGCCGCGCCATGCCCTGCAGTTTCTCGACCTCGGACATCTGGCGGGACAGCTTCATCTCGAGCTGCCGCTGGTTGCCGATGACGGCCGCGGCCTGCTGGACAAGGGCCTGGTGCTGCCGCTGCGCATCCTCGATGGCCTGCTGGATCTGCACCTTCGGGTCGGCGTACTCGTCAATTTTCGCGCCGAAGAGCGCCATCATGTAATGCCAGCCCTTGACGAACGGGTTCGCCATCTCGCGGTATCCCCTCAATGTCGCTCGGTCGGTCGCGTCGCGGCCCGGAAGCCGACGCGAAACCATCGTGTCAGCCCGATGCCAGTGACGTCACGCGACCTACGGGGGATCTCAGGGTCTCCCCTGGCTTCGAGCCTGAGAACGAGGCTACGCCCCTCGGGTCTCCCGAGCGAGATTCGGAAGCCCCCTAGAACCGCCCGCCGCCACCGGCGGCGGCGCCGAAATCATCCTTCGGGCGCGATGTGGTCCCTCCGGTCCCGCTCACACCGACGCGCCGGTACGTCGTGAACCCCACCCGTGGCCGGGCAACCCACCCACCGTGGGTGAGCAGCACCACAGTCGCGGGCACGGATGCCCGGATTCGGCGGAGAGCGAACAGTCCGGATCGCGGGAGCCGGCGACGGGGGAACGACAGAATCCCGCGGCCACGGCCACCGGCCGGCGCAAGCGGGATCCCCATGTCACGGAGACGACGCCGGAAGCGTCGCTAAGCCGCGTAGACCACGTCCCGCTTCTTGTTGCGGGTGGCGTGCAGCGTCGCCTTCAGGGGCGACTCCTGGCGCACCGAGACCGACACGCTGCCGTCGGTCGCCACCTGACGGGCCGGCTCGCCCGGCTTGTCGTCGACCGGCACCAGCACGCCCTCCATGTTCTCCGCGAGCGACAGCGTGCTGCTGACCTCGCTGAGCAACTCGGACAGGCGGGCGCCGAGCGCGTCGCAGATGGCCGCGAGCAGCTCGCTGGAGGCCTCTTTCTGACCACGCTCGATCTCGGACAGATAACCCAGGCTGACGTTCGCGGCGGTCGACACCTCGCGCAGCGTGCGGTGCTGTCCCTGCCGGCGCGCACGAAGTGCGTCGCCGATAACCCGGCGTAGCAGGACCATGGCACCTCCTCCTGCGGGCGGGGCCGCCGGCAACACGCCGGAGGCTTCCCGCAACCGTACCTGCCGCGAGCGACGGCGACATCCCGCCCCGCCGAATTCCTCGGGGCCCGCCCCGCGCGGCACAACCGGACAACCGGCGCATCAGCGGAGATATTCCCTGCTCAGACTGAAGCCGGCGCGGCACGCAGCACGTCGGTGAGCAATTGCAGGACGGCCGTCACACTTTCGGTGCGGACCGCCGCCCGGTTCCCGGTCAGGTTCAGCTCACGCACCCGGGTGCCGGGCGGCCCGGCGACGGCCACATAGACCAGTCCGACCGGCTTGCCGTCCTGCGGCTCGGGGCCGGCGACGCCGGTCGTCGCGAGGCCCCAGTCGGCGCCGCAGCGGTCCCGGGCGCCCTCGGCGAGCCGGCCGGCCACATCCGGGTCGACCGGGCCGCGTTCGGCCAACAGGGCCGCCGGCACCCCGGCGAGCGTGCCCTTCAGCTCGGTGGCATAGACCACCAGACCACCCCGGTAGACCGCGCTCACCCCGGGTATCTCGACGATCGTCGCGGCGACCAGGCCACCGGTCAGCGACTCCGCGGTCGCCAGGGTCTGCCGCCGCTCGACCAGCATGTGCACGGCCGCCGCGGCGGCCACCGGCATCTCCATGGAACCCCCTCAGACGCAACTGATCCCGATATGGGCAGATCGGCCGCGTTTAAACCATCAGACGCCGGCGGTACGTCGCAGGCGCAGCGCCTGCACCACGTAGTCGAACCCGGTGGCCACGGTGACCAGCAGCGCCGCGTACATCACCCAGGGGCCCACCACGTCGAACGGCGCCGGGACCGGCCACAGGTACCAGACGATCGCCAGCGTCTGCAGCCCGGTCTTGAGTTTGCCGCCCCGCGACGCGGGAATCACCCCGTACCGGATGACCCAGAACCGCAGCGCCGTCACCCCCCACTCCCGGGCCAGGATCAGCACCGTGATCCACCAGGGCAGCACGTCGTACGCGGAGAGCAGGACCAGCGCGGTGCCGGTCAGCGCCTTGTCCGCGATCGGGTCGGCGATCTTGCCGAACGAGGTGACCAGGTGCCACCGGCGGGCGATCCACCCGTCCACGAAGTCGGTCGCCGAGGCCACGCAGAAGGCCAGGCACGCGCCGACCCGCCAGTCGTGGTCGGTCATCCGGGAGGCGACCACCAGGGCCAGGAAGACCGGAACGAGGATGAGCCGGACCACGGTCAGCGCGTTCGCCGCGTTGTAGAGCGACACCACGCGGGGTGCGGCCACCGGAACCGGCTCGTCGGTCACCGGTCGGCCTGCGCGGCGGAGATCATCTCGGTGGGCACGGCGATCAGGTCGACCCCCTCGGTGCCGGTGACCCGGGCACGCACCAGGTCGCCGGGGCGCAGCGCGGCCAGGTCGACCCCCTGGTCGCCGGCGACCAGCGTGGTGGAGCCGTCCACCTCGGGGGCCTGGTGCTCGGCCCGGCCCTCGATCTCGCCGTCGTCGATCGTGTCGACGAGCACCTCGACGATGCTGCCGAGCCGGTCCTCGGCGCGCTGGGCGCAGAGCTCCTCGGCGAGCGCCACCACCCGGTCGTACCGCCGCTTGACGGTCTCCGGGCGGACCTTGCCGGGCAGGCCGGCGGCCTCGGTGCCGTCCTCGTCGCTGTAGTCGAAGATGCCGATCGCGTCGAGGCGCGCCTCGGTCAGGAAGCGGACCAGCTCGTCCACGTCCTGCCGGGTCTCGCCGGGGAAGCCGACGATGAAGTTGCTCCGGGCACCGGCCTCCGGGGCCAGCCGGCGCGCCGAGTCGAGCAGCTCCAGGAAGCGCTCGGTGGAGCCGAACCGGCGCATCCGGCGCAGCACCGGCTCGCTGGAGTGCTGGAAGGACAGGTCGTAGTAGGCCGCGACGCCGGGCGTGCCGGCGATCGCCTCGACCAGGCCGGGGCGGGTCTCGGCGGGCTGCAGATAGCTCGCCCGGACCCGGACGATGCCGTCGACCGCGGCCAGCTGCGGGAGCAGTTTCTCCAGCAGGCGCGGGTCGCCCAGATCCTTGCCGTACGACGTGGAGTTCTCGCTCACCAGGACGAGCTCGCGAACGCCGGTCCGGGCCAGCCACTCGGCCTCGGCGAGCAGCTCCTGCGGGTCGCGGGAGACGAACGCGCCACGGAACGCCGGGATCGCGCAGAACGCGCAGCGCCGGTCGCAGCCGCTGGCCAGTTTGAGCGAGGCGACCGGGCTGTTGTCGAGCCGGCGGCGCAGCACCTTGCGCAGGTGGGCCGGGGTGTGCTCGTCGACGGTCGCGTGGCCGGGGACGACCACCTTGGCCGCGTGCCGCTGCACCGGGGTGATCGGCAGCAGCTCGCGGCGGTCCCGCGGGGTGTGCGCGTCGAATTTCTCGCCGGCCAGCACCCCGTTCAGCCGGGTGGCGATGTCGGTGTAGTCGTCGAAGCCGAGCACCGCGTCGGCCTCGGGCAGGTTCTCCGCGAGCTCCCGGCCGTACCGCTCGGCCATGCAGCCGGCGGCGACCACCTTGGCGCCGGTGTCGGCCGCGGCGAGCAGGGTGTCGATCGAGTCCTGTTTCGCCTTCTCCACGAAGCCGCAGGTGTTGACGAGCACCACGTCGGCTTTCGCCGCGTCGGTGCCGACCTCCCAGCCCTCGGCGTCGAGGCGGGCGGCGAGCTCTTCCGAGTCGACCTCGTTACGGGCACAGCCCAGGGTGAGGAGGGCGACACGGCGAGAAGGAGGAGGAGTTACAGACACCCGCCAAGGTTACCGGGCCGCCGGGGGATGGCCGTCCCCCGGACAGCCAAGCTCTAGCACCAAGTCACATTGACAATACGATGGTCGGGTGACGACTTCGGAGGACCTCGGCGATCTCGACGCGGTGACCAGCCTCGCCGACGGCGTGCGGCGGCAGGCGTACCGGACGGTGGCCGCGTCCCGCGCCCCGGTCGGACGCGACGAGGTGGCCGAGGCGCTCGGGGTCGGGCGCACGCTGGCCGCGTTCCACCTGGACAAGCTGGTGGCCGCCGGGCTGCTGGAGACGTCGTACGCGCGCCGGTCGGGCCGTACCGGGCCGGGCGCCGGACGGCCGGCGAAGCTGTACCGGGTGGCCACCGCCGAGCACGTGGTCAGCGTGCCGCCGCGTGCCTACCGCACGGCGGCCGAGCTGCTGGCCGAGGCACTGGAGGAGACCGGCGCCGAGGAGACGCTGAACCGGGTGGCCCGCCGTCACGGCGAGCGGGCCGCGGCGGCCGAGGGGGACGTGTTCGAGGTGCTGGCCGGGCACGGCTACGGCCCGGTGGCGGACGGCCCGGAGCGGATCGAGCTGCGGAACTGCCCGTTCCACCGGCTGGCCGAGCAGTTCCCCCCGGTGATCTGCGGGATGAACCTGGCCATGGTCGACGGCCTGCTGACCGGCGCCGGCCTGGACGCCGGGTGGCAGGCCCGGATGGACGCCGCCCCCGGCCGCTGCTGTGTCGCTCTGTGTAAAAAGCAAACTGATTGACTTTAGAACGGCGGGCTGGTGAGCTGGGACTCATGAGCGCCTTCCACCTGGCCCAGATCAACACCGCGCGGCTGCGCGCCCCGCTGGCCGACCCGTCGATGGCCGAGTTCGTCGCCGGCCTGACCCTGATGAACGAGCTGGCCGACCGCTCCCCCGGCTTCGTCTGGCGCCTGATCGGCGACGACGGCGACGGCACCATCGCCACCGACGCCGACCCCGGCCGGATCTACACCATGTCGGTCTGGGAGACCCCCGCGCATCTGCGGGCATACGCCTACCAGAGCGACCACCTGGACTATCTGCGCCGCCGCCGCGAGTGGTTCCACCCCCACGGCCCGGACGCCGCCCTGGTCCTCTGGTGGCTCCCGGCCGGCGATCTCCCCACCCTGCAGCAGGGCCTCGACCGCCTCGACCGCCTCCGCGCCGACGGCTCCACCCCGGAGGCCTTCACCTTCCGTGCCCCGTTCCCGGCCCCAGTTCTTTCAGAGACCACCCACGGACGGTAGGTTGCGGCGATTTGTCCTGGACGCGCCAGCGGCCAAAATCGCCGCAACCGGGAGCGGCGGGAGCGGCGATCAGTTATCGGCCGCAGCGTGCGACATGGATCTGCCGAAGTTGACTCTGCCGTCAGTCCACCTTGAGGGCGGCAAGCGATTCTTCCAGCTCGTCCGGTTTGATGAGTACATCCCGGGCCTTGGAGCCCTCCGACGGGCCCACGATTCCCCGGGTCTCCATCAGGTCCATCAGTCGGCCGGCCTTGGCGAACCCCACCCGCAGCTTGCGCTGCAGCATCGACGTCGACCCGAACTGGCTGGTCACCACCAGCTCGATCGCCTGGATCAACAGCTGGAGGTCGTCGCCGATCTCCTCGTCGATCTCCCGCTTCTTCGTCGGCGGCGCGTCGGTGACACCCTCCTGGAACTCCGGCTCGCGCTGGTCCTTGCAGAACTTGACGACCGCCGCGATCTCCTTCTCGTCCACCCAGGCGCCCTGGATGCGAGTCGGTTTGGAGGCGCCCATCGGCAGGAACAGGCCGTCGCCGCGACCCAGCAGTTTCTCCGCGCCAGGCTGGTCCAGGATGACCCGGGAGTCGGCCAGCGACGAGGTGGCGAAGGCCAGCCGGGACGGCACATTCGCCTTGATCAGGCCGGTGACCACGTCGACCGACGGCCGCTGGGTGGCCAGCACCAGGTGGATGCCGGCGGCCCGGGCCAGCTGGGTGATCCGGACGACCGAGTCCTCGACGTCGCGCGGGGCGACCATCATCAGGTCGGCCAGCTCGTCGACGATCACCAGGAGGTACGGGTACGGCTTGATCACCCGCTCGCTGCCGGGCGGCGCGGTGATCTCGCCGTTGCGGACCTTGCGGTTGAAGTCGTCGATGTGCCGGACCCCGTTGGCGGCCAGGTCGTCGTAGCGCATGTCCATCTCGCGGACCACCCACTCCAGGGCGTCCGCGGCCTTCTTCGGGTTGGTGACGATCGGCGTGACGAGGTGCGGGATCCCCTCGTACGCCGTCATCTCCACCCGTTTCGGGTCGACCAGCAGCAGCCGCACCTGATCCGGGGTGGCCCGGGTGAGCAGCGACACCAGCAGCGAGTTGAGGCAGCTGGACTTGCCGGCACCGGTCGCGCCGGCGATCAGGATGTGCGGCATCTTGGCCAGGTTCGCGGTGACGAAGCCGCCCTCGATGTCCTTGCCGAGGGCGACCACCATCGGGTGGTGGTCGCGCTGGGCCAGCGGGGAGCGCAGCACGTCGCCGAGCGACACGTTCTCCGGGTCGGTGTTCGGGATCTCCACACCGACCGCGCTCTTGCCCGGGATCGGCGAGAGGATCCGCACGTCGGGCGATTTCACCGCGTACGCGATGTTGCGCGACAGCTGGGTGATCCGCTCCACCTTGGTGCCCGGGCCGATCTCCACCTCGTAGCGGGTGACGGTCGGCCCACGGGTGAAGCCGGTGACCACCGCGTCCACGTTGAACTGTTCGAAGACGCCGGTGAGCGCCGCCATGATCTCGTCGTTGGCGCGGCTGCGGGCCTTCGCCGGGGCGCCCTCGGCGAGCAGGCTGACCGGCGGCCGCTGGTAGTCGCCGCTGTCCACCGCGGAGATCTCCAGCTGCTCGACCTTGACCGGGGCCGGCGAGTGGTCGGGCGGTGGCGGCTTGCGGCGGGTGGCCGGCACCTTGGGCAGGACGACCGTGTCGTGCAGGATGAGGTCCTCGTCGGGCTCCTCGGGCTCCAGCATCTCGTCGAGCGGGACCACCGGGGACGGCTTGCGCCGGCGCGCCCTCGCCGGCCGCGCCTCCTCGTCCTCCGCCACCGGGTCGTCCTCGACGTCGTCCTCGAGGACCGGCCGGTTGCGCCCGGTCACCAGCTCGCCGAGCAGCACGAACCGCTCCGGGATCCGGTTGATCGGGGTCGCCGTGATCACCAGCAGGCCGAAGACGAACAGCAGGATCAGCAGCGGCACCGCCACCCAGACGCTGACCGCCCGCTCCAGCACCGAGCCGACCCCGTAGCCGAGCAGGCCGCCGTTGCCGGTCAGCGCGACGTCGTCGCCCTTGGGCCCGGAGATGTAGAGCAGGCTCGCGATGGCGATGATGATCGCCGACCAGCCGACCGGGTTGCGACCGCGGTGCTCCGGGTCGGCCGGCTGACGCATCAGCCGGATCGCGCCGTAGAAGAACAGCAGTGGCAGCAGGACCCCGAGGCCGCCGAAGAACAGGTGCACCGCGTCGGCCAGCCGCTGGCCGACGGGGCCGGCGCCCCGGCCCCAGACCGCGACCGCGGTCAGGATCGAGAAGCCGAGCAGCAGCAGACCGGCGCCGTCGCGGCGGTGCTCCGGGCCGATGTTGCGGGCGTTGCGGCCGGCGCCCCGGGCGACCCAGCCGACACTCGTCGCCAGGCCCATCCAGACCGCGCTGATCCCCCGGCCGACCGCCGGGCCGACCATCGGCGGGGGCGCCGCCCGTTTCGCCGTGGCCGCCGTCCGCTTGCGCGGGGCCGCGGCCTTCTTGGCCGGCTGACGAGCCGGTTGCCGGGCACGCGAGGTAGCGGCACCGCGCGGCGTTGACGCGGCGCGGCCCCGGCTCGCCGGAGGAGTACGGCCCGCCATGGGTGACACGGTAGCCCGACCCGCCACATCCATCGAGAAGGCACACCGTGACCCTTCCTCGCTTTTCGGCGATTAAGATCACCAAGTGCAATCACTCGACAACGAGATGATCAAGGCCGCTCTGGACGCGCGCGGGTTCGCGTACTTCGTGGACGCGGACGGCGACATCGCCGGCAACTTCCAGGGAAACCTGATCTATTTCTTCCGGCTCGGCGCGAACAAGGAGATGCTGCAGATCCGCGCGATGATGCAGCATGTCTTCACCGTCGAGGACGTGCCCAGGCTCTACGAGTTCTGCAACACGTGGAACCGCGACCAGCTCTGGCCCAAGGCATACGTGCAGGTCACCGACGACGGCGCGGCCGTCGTGGTGGGCGAGGTGTCGACCGACTGGGAACGCGGCGTCACCCCGGAACAACTCGACCAGGTGCTGCTCTGCGGCATCGCCACCGGGTGCCGGCTCGGCGACGCCCTGGGCGAATGGCGCAACGGACAGAGCTGACCGACAGGGAGGCCGGGGCCGGTCACGGCCCCGGCCTCCCCCGGTTCTGATGGCGGCGGTACGCGGGCGCCTACTGCACGTTGAAGCCCAGCGTGTAGTCGCCGGTGCCGGAGGTGGCCACCACGACGTACCGGAAGGTGCCCGAGCGCTCACTGACGCTCAGCGTGCCGTCCGCGGCCGCCTTGGCCACCGTCTTGAACCGGCCGTTCTGCAGCCGCTGCAGCACCAGGTCGAAGGTCGACCCGGCCGGCGCGCTCAGGCAGGCGACGTGCCGGCCGGCCCGGGCCCGGAAGGCGCCGCCGTCCGGCTGGGCCTGCGCGGTACCGGCCTTGCTGAGCGAGCCCTGGCGCTGCACGGCCAGGCCGGCGCAGGCGTTCGCGGTGCCGTCACCGTTGCCGCCCGGGGCCTCGGACGGGGCCTCGCTGGGCGCGGCGGTCGCGCTGTCGCTCGGCGCGGCGGTCGCCCCGCCCCCGTCGCCGCCGCCGGTGGTCAGCAGCTTCAGGTTGTTGGCCGCCAGGATCTCGTTGACCGGCTGGAAGAACGTCTCGCCGCCGGCCGTGCAGTCACCGGACCCACCCGAGGTGACCCCCTGGGCCTGGTCGCCGGAGAGCCACGGACCGCCCGAGTCGCCACCCTCGGCGCAGACATCGGTGCGGGTCAGGCCGGTCACCGAACCCTCCGGATAGCGCACCGTCTGGTTCTTCGCCAGGATCGTGCCGCAGTGCGTGCCGGTGGTCGACCCGGACCGGCAGATCGCCGCGCCGATCGGGGCCTCGGTGCTGCCGCCCACCGGAAGCTCGTTGCCCTTGAAGTCGTTGACCACCGGACGCGGCGTCCACTGGCCGTTGACCTCGACGAAGCCCATGTCGGCGTTGCCCGGGAAGACGGAAGCCTTCACCACGCCCTGCGCCTGGTTGTTGAAGCCGCTGGTTTTGGTGCCCGGGGTGCCGCAGTGTCCGGCGGTCACGAAGCCGCCCTCCACCGAGAACCCGATCGAGCAGCGGGCGGTGCCGCCGTCCAGCGAGATGAAGTACGGGTCGGCGCCGCGCACGTCGAACAGCGGCTTCGGCAGCCGGTTGCTGACCTGCACGGTGACCGCGTCGGTAGCCACCCCGGCCCGCTTCGCCAGCGCCTGCGCGGCCGCCTTCTGACCCGGCCGTGCCACGACGACCAGCTTGTTGGTGGGTGCGTCGACATACCACCCGGTCAGACCGGCGGCCGACTTCACCTGCGCGTCCAGCCGGCCCTTGGCCGCGTCCAGCTGTGCCTCGCTGCGCTTGACCAGCACCGGCACGGCGCCCGCGGCCTTCACCTTCCGGGCCGCGGCCGCGTCGGTCACCGCCACCTTCAGCGTGGTGCCGTCGGACGCGAGCCACGCCCCGCCGTAGCTGTCGCCGGTGGTCGCGGCCAGGGTCGCGGTCACCCCGCCGGCCCACTTCGACCGCTTCAGCCGGGTGGCCGCCTGGTTCGCGTCGAGCCCCAGGTCACGCTTCATCGCGGCGAGCAGTTCCGGGGAAACACCCCCGCTCGCCTTCGTCGCGCCACTGCCGCCGGTCGGCGTCGTGCCGGCCAGCGACGGCAGGGTGAAGGCGACCGCCGCCGCGGTCGCCGCCACCACCGCCGCAGCTACGGCGATCGATCTGCGCTGCATCTGGAGAACTCCCTCCGCCACGGGTGCCGTGGGGGCGGCACCGTGCCAGGGAGTACGCAGCTCGTGCGAAAACGGATGAAGCCTTAAGACACCTTTAAACCTCGACGACCGTCGGGACGATCATCGGACGGCGCCGATACGCGTCGTTCACCCAGCGGCCGACCGTGCGCCGCACCACCTGCTGCAGCTGGTGGGTGTCGGTGATGCCGTCCTCCGCCGACCGGTGCAGGGCCGCGGTGAGCAGCGGAATCACCGGATTGAACGCGTCCGGGTCCTCGGAGAAGCCCTTCGCCGAGATGCTCGGTTCGCCGACCACCTTGCCGGTCACCGAGTCGATCACCACGGTGGCCGCGATGAATCCGCCGTCGCCCAGGATCCGCCGCTCGGTCAGCAGCGACTCGCTCACGTCACCGACCGCCAGGCCGTCCACGTAGACGTAGCGGCTGCGGACCCGACCGACCACCCGGGCGTGGCCCTCGACCAGGTCGACCACGTCGCCGTCCTCGCAGAGCACCACCCGGTCGGCGGCCACTCCGGACTCGATGCCCAGCTGGGCGTGGGCGCGCAGATGCCGCCACTCGCCGTGCACCGGCATCAGGTTGCTGGGGCGGGTCACGTTCAGCAGGTAGAGCAGCTCGCCGGCCGGGGCGTGCCCGGAGACGTGCACCTTCGCCGTCTCCTTGTGCACCACGGTCGCGCCGGCCCGGGACAACTGGTTGATCACCCGGTAGACCGAGGTCTCGTTGCCGGGCACCAGCGAACTGGCCAGCACCACGGTGTCGCCCGAGGTGATCGTGATGTGCCGGTGGTCGCCGGTGGACATCCGGCCCAGGGCGCTCATCGGCTCGCCCTGCGACCCGGTCGACATGAAGACGATCTCGTCGGGCGGCAGGTGGGTGGCCTCGTCCAGACCGACCAGCAGGCCGTCCGGGATGCGCAGCAGGCCCAGGTCCCGGGCGATGCCCATGTTGCGGACCATCGAGCGGCCGATCAGCGCGACCTTGCGGTCGTACTCCCAGGCCGCGTCCATCACCTGCTGGACGCGGTGCACGTGGGAGGCGAAGCTGGCCACGATGATCCGGCCCTTGGCCTTGCCGAAGATCCGGCTCAGCACCGGGCCGATGTCCCGCTCCGGCGCCACGAAACCGGGCACCTCGGCGTTCGTCGAGTCGGAGAGCAGCAGGTCGATGCCCTCGCCGCCGAGCCGGGCGAACCCGGCCAGGTCGGTGATCCGGCCGTCCAGCGGCACCTGGTCCATCTTGAAATCGCCGGTGTGCAGCAGCAGGCCGGCGGGGGTGCGCACGGCCACCGCCAGCGCGTCCGGGATGGAGTGGTTGACCGCGAAGAACTCGCACTCGAACGGGCCGAGCCGCTCGATGCCGCCCTCCCGCACGGTCAACGTGTACGGGTCCAGCCGGCGCTCGGCCAGTTTCGCCTCGACCAGGGCCAGCGTGAACTCCGAGCCGACCAGCGGGATGTCCGGCTTGTGGGCCAGCAGGTAGGGGACCGCACCGATGTGGTCCTCGTGACCGTGGGTCAGCACGATCGCCTGAATGTCCTCGAGCCGGTCCAGGATCGGGCCGAAGTCGGGCAGGATCAGATCGACACCCGGCTGCTCGACGTCGGGGAAGAGCACCCCGCAGTCGATCACCAGCAGTTTGCCGTCGAACTCCAGCACCGTCATGTTGCGGCCGATGGCGCCGAGACCGCCGAGCGGAATGACGCGCAGGGCGCCCTCCGGCAGCGGCGGCGGCGGACCCAGCTCCACGTGAGCGTGACTCATTCGCCTCTTCCTGTCAGAGCACGATGCCGGCCGCGGCGGCGTCCTGGCGCAGTTGGATCAATTCCTCGTCACTCGCGTCCACCAGCGGCGAGCGGACCGGGCCCGCGGGCAGGCCGGACGCGTTCAGCCCGGCCTTCACCAGGATCGTCCCCGGGGACCGGAAAATGCCGGTGAACAGGGGGAGAGCCGCGCGGTGCCGGGCCAGCGCGGTGGCGGTGTCACCCTTCTCGTACGCCTCGATCATCTCTTTCGCCAGCACGCCGGTGAAGTGCGAGGAGGTGCCGACCAGGCCCACCCCGCCGATCGAGAGCAGCGGCAGGGTGGCCGCGTCGTCGCCCGAATAGAAGGCCAGATCGGTCCGGCTCAGCACCCAGGAGCTGGCGATCAGGTCACCCTTGGCGTCCTTGACCGCGACGATCCGCTCGTGCTCGGCCATCCGCACCAGGGTCTCGGTGGCGATCGCCGTGCCGGCCCGGTGCGGGATGTCGTAGGCCATGATCGGCAGCCCGGCCGCGTCCGCCACCGCGGTGAAATGCCGCAGCACCCCGGCCTGCGGGGGCTTGTTGTAGTACGGAGTGACCACGAGCAGGCCGTGCGCGCCGGCTTTCTCCGCGGCGTGCGCCAGCTCGATCGTGTGGGCGGTGTTGTTGGTACCCACCCCGGCCACGACCCGGGCCCGGTCACCGACCGCCTCGACCACGGCACGCAGCAGCGCGTCCTTCTCCGCGTCGGTCGTGGTCGGGGACTCACCGGTGGTGCCGCTGACCACGAGCGCGTCGTTGCGCTGCTCGTCGACGAGGTGAACGGCCAGGCGGGCCGCACCCTCCAGATCCAGCGAGCCGTCCGGGGTGAACGGGGTCACCATGGCGGTCAGCAGCCGTCCGAACGGCCGCGGGTCGTGCGTCATACCTGACAACCTATCGGACGGCCCGGTCACACGTAGAAAGCGGTGAACGGCGCCCAGGGAAGGTTGCGCAGCACGCTCCAGACCACCCAGACCGCCATGAACGTGATCATCACGGCCGGACTGACCGTGAGTTGCCGAATCCGCCAGCGGAACAGCCGCTGCCCGGCCCAGGCCACATACATGTACAGCAGGAAGGGCACCGCGAACACGAAGATCGCGTGGTGCCGGGCCGCGGCCGGCAGGTTCCCGTGCAGCAGATACCACGCGGCGCGGGTCCCGCCGCAACCCGGGCAGACGAAGCCGGTCGTGTATTTCAGCAGACACGTGGGCTCCGCGCCGGCCTCGGCATGCACCGGGTCGGTGAGCAGCGTGTAGCCGACCGCGCCGCCCATGCAGGCCAGCACCACGAGCGGGGCCAGCCACATCGGGGAGCGGGCGGCCAGCCGGTCGAAGAAGCGGGTGATCCGGTCGGGCGGCGGGCCGGCGTCATGGCGATATGCCGGCCAGCCGGGCGGGACCGGCGGACCCTGCAGCGGCTGGGCCTCCAGCCACGGCGGGAGGACGGTGCTCATGAGCGCCACGCTACACCGCGCACCGCGCCGGATTCACCGCCGCGGCTGGTCACAGCTCCTTCAGCGCCGCGGTCAGCGGGTCGGCGAAGTCGCCCGCGACCGGGGCCGCGACCGCGTCCAGGCCCAGCCACAGGGCCAGGCGGCGCAGCTCGGCGGCCAGCGCCCCGGCGGTCGCGTCCCGGTCGGCGGACGGCTCCAGCCAGGCGGCCGGCACCTCCAGGACGCCGGCCTGCCGGTTCGCCTTCAGATCGACACGGGCCGCGAACCGGTCGCCGGACAGGAACGGCAGCACGTAGTAGCCGTAGCGACGCTGCGGTTTCGGGACATAGATCTCGATCCGGTACGTCATGTCGAACAGCCGCTCGGTCCGGTCCCGCTGCCAGATCAGCGGGTCGAACGGGCTGACCAGGGTGGCCACGTCGACCCGGCGCGGGAGTTTCGCGTCCCGGTGCAGATAGGCCACCGGTTTCCAGCCGCGGACCGTGACCGGGCGCAGCACCCCCGCCTCGACCAGCTCGGCGAGCGCGGTGCGAGCCGCCGCGGTGGGCAGCCGGAAGTAGTCGCGCAGCTCGGGCTCGGCGGCGACGCCCAGCGCCCGGGCGGAGAGCTCGACCAGGGCGCGGAACGCCTCGGCCGGCTCCGGGGTGGGCGCGGCCAGCACGGCCCCCGGCAGCACCCGCTCGGGCAGGTCGTAGCGCCGGGCGAACGACGTGGTGCGCTCGGCCGCGGTGACCTGGCCGCTCCAGAACAGCCACTCCAGCGCCTGCTTGACCACCGACCAGTTCCATCCCCAGTGGTCCTTGCGGCGCGGCGCGTCGTGCTCGATCTCGTTCGCCGTGATCGGGCCGCGGCGGCGGACCTCGTCGAGCACCCAGGCGACCAGGTCGGGCTGCTCGGCGACGATCCGGCGCATGGTGCCCCACGCACTCTCCCCGGCGCGCGCCATCCGCCAGCGGAACAGCGGCTGCAGGTCGGCCCGGATCAGCGAGGCCTCGTGCCCCCAGAACTCGAACAGCTCCCGGGGCCGCTGATAGGCCGCGCGCTCCAGCAGATCGGCCGGATAGGGCCCGAGACGGCTGTAGAGCGGCATGAAGTGGGCGCGCTGCAACACGTTCACCGAGTCCATCTGGATCAGGTGCAGGCGGCGCAGCACCCGGCGCAGGTGGCGCAGATCGGTGGCGCCACCCGGCTTGGGGTCGGTGAACCCCTGCGCGGCCAGCGTGATGCGGCGGGCCTGGGCGACGGAGATCGTCTCGAGACTGGTCATCGAGAAGCACCCTAGGCCAGGGGTGTGACAAAGTTCGTCGGGTGACGCCATCGACGAACCCCGCGACTCCGGCCGGCAGCACCGTGACGTCGGTCCGGCCGCAGACCGATGCCGACATCGAGGCGGCGGCCGCGGTGCACGTGCGGAGCACCCGGGCCAGTTATGCCGGGCTCCTGCCCGCCGAGCATCTGGCCGCGCTGGACCCGGCGGTCTTCGCCCAGCGCCGGCGGGCGATGGCGGCGAAGCCGGAGGTGCACACCCTGGTCGCCGAGCGGGACGGTCGGATCGTGGGGTTCTCCAGTTTCGGGCCGGACCGGGAGGATCCGGCGCTCGCCGAGCTGTATGCCATCTATGCCGACCCGGACTCCTGGGGCACCGACGCCGGGTGGCGACTGTTCGACGAGAGCCGCCGGGTCCTGGCCGAGGCCGGCTACCCGGAGGTGCGGCTCTGGGTACTGGCCGCCAACGAGCGGGCCCGGCGCTTCTACGAGCGAGCCGGGATGACCACCGACGGGGTGCCCGCGACACACCGGGCCGCGGCCGGGATCGAACTGCCGAAGCTGCGCTACCGCGGTCCTCTGTAGGCTGCCGCCATGGCTCTCGGCTTCGTCCGTCCCGCGCGTCCCGAGGACGCCGGTGAGATCGCGCGCATCCAGCTCGTCACGTGGCGCAGCGCCTACCGCCGGATGTTCCCGGCGCACGTGCTCGCCCAGCTCGACGAGGCGGTGCTGGCCGGCGTCTGGACCGAGGCGATCACCACGCCGCCGACCGGCCGGCACCGGGTGCTGATCGCGGTCGAGCAGGGCGAGCACGATCACGTGGTGGGGTTCGCGGCGGCCGGGCCGGCCGACGAGCAGGCCCTCGCCCCGGAGGAGCCGCCGCTGCCGGACACCGTCGCCGCGGTCACCGACCTGCTGGTCGAGCCCCGCTGGGGCCGGCGTGGCCACGGCAGCCGCCTGCTCGCGGCGGCCGTCGACCTGTGGCGCGAGGACGCCTTCAGCTCGGCCGTCGCCTGGGTCTACGACTCCGACACGGCCATGCGCAAGTTCCTGGACTCCGCCGGCTGGGCCCCCGACGGCGCCGGCCGAGCCCTGGACGTCGACGACATGCTGGTCCCCCAGCTCCGCCTCCACGTCGCGCTGACCTAGCAAGCCGACCGAGCGCCGGCCGCTGCGCCGGCCACCGATGGCGGTAGCCGCTCCGGGAAACGGGCATGACCACCGCTCGCGGAAACGCCGAACGGCGGCCCGCTGAACCAGTCGGGCCGCCGTTCGGTGAAAAGCTGTGGATCAGAGCGGGCGGATGTTCTCCGCCTGCGGGCCCTTCTGGCCCTGGGTGATGTCGAACTCCACCTTCTGGTTCTCGTCGAGGCTGCGGAAGCCGCTCGTCGCGATCGCCGAGAAGTGGGCGAAGACGTCGGCGCCGCCGCCGTCCGGGGTGATGAAGCCGAAGCCCTTGTCGGCGTTGAACCACTTCACGATGCCGGTAGCCATGTCTGCTCCTTCGCAGGCTGAGAGGAGACCGCGGTGTGCGGACCCCGTACGCCGCCGCGTTGATCGCCCGCGCCGCATCGACACGACAACAACGAAAAAGCGCCTGGACGGGTTTCAGATAACCCATCAGGCGCTGGAAACGTCTTACGGAAATCAAAACTGCAACACCCAGACCATAGCACAGAACGGGCGGGAGGCCCGGGCCGGCCCACGTGAGCTCCTGCACTGCGGACGCCGCGAGGGCGCGGCATCCGCGGATTCCGGGGCAGCAGACGGTCCTTCCCGGGGTGGCGAAGGACCGTACGACGTGGGATCAGGCGGCGCCGGCCTGCTGGCGGCGCTCGTGGTCACGGCGATGCTGAAGGGCTTCCTTGAGCTGGTCTTCGAGGATGATGATCCGGCAGGCGGCTTCCAGAGCGGTGCCCCGGTCGACCATCTCCCGGGCCCGCGCGGCCAGGCGCAGCTGATGGCGGGAGTAGCGGCGGTGCCCGCCGGCGGAGCGGAACGGGATGATCAGTTTCGCTTCGTCGAGGCGGCGCAGGAAGTCCTGCGAGGCGCCGACGATGTCGGCGGCGCGGCCCATGGTGTAGGCGGGGTAATCGTCGTCGTTGAGCATGTCGTCGGGTTGGGCCATACATTCCTTCTTCATGAATGAGGGCCCCGGCGCAGAACGCGCCGGGGCCCAGGGTTACGGGTTCAATACACCATCCACCGACAGGTTCATCGGGTTCTCTTTTCCGCACCCCGCCGCTATCAGCAGGCGGTGCGAGGATCGCATAAGCGTGACCTGAGACCACCTCACGTTCAAAGTGACCACGGTGTCCACCCCAGAACGGAAAACACGTCCTGATGGCGGGCGATCCAACGGCGTCAAACCCTCCCTTTCCTCTACTTACCAACATCTACAGTGCTGTCCTCCGATGCCGGAGCCCCACGCGACTTCATGGCCCCGGACATGTGCGGTGGATCCCTGCTGCATCAGGCTGAGCCCTGAACCTTGCACCGGCCCCGCCTGCGGTTGCCGTGACCTGGAATTACGTCAAGGTCTTGTCCTGCACGTGCCCTCTTGCATGCGGTGATGTGACTCCACCGCAGTTACCGAGCGAGCCACGAGAACTCCGGGCCCTGCTTCGACGCTCGGCCTGTCACGTCGGCGTCTTCAACCGATCTTCGTTACCAACGAGAGAAACAATAACCGGCCTCCGCGAGAATGTCTAGTCTCCAAAGACCAGATTTTGTGACCGGTTGCCGCCCGCCCACCCGCGTCGCGGTGGGCTGCACGTGTCGTCCTCGCCAGGGGTGGTCCCGCCTGCGGTGACCGCCCACCGGCAGTACGGTGCGGCGATTCCGTCCCGGGGCGCTGAACTGGCTGGCCCGCTTCGCTCCGCGGCAAAACGCCTGGTAGCCGGTGCCGAGGCGACCCATTTTCCCGCCACCGGCAAACCCCGCGGGCGTCAGGAGATCGGTCGCCTCGTCACCGGCGGCGTTTCACGCGCCCCGAAGCGCCGTGACCGGAAGCGGCGGGGCAGCGATCAGTTGTCGGTCGCGGCGTGCGACATGATGATCGTGATCGGCAGAATCAGGAAACCAGCTCGTCGAGACCCAGCGTCAGGCCCGGCCGGTCGACGACCGCGCGGACCGCGAGCAGCACCCCCGGCATGAACGACGAGCGGTCCAACGAATCGTGCCGGATGGTCAGCGTCTCCCCGGCCTGCCCGAAGAGCACCTCCTGATGCGCCACCAGCCCGGCCGCCCGCACCGAGTGGATCCGCACCCCGTCGATGTCCGCCCCGCGCGCGCCGTCCACCTCGTCCTCGGTCGCGTCCGGCATCGGCGGGCAGTTCGCCGCCTTGCGCGCCTCGGCGATCAGCCGGGCGGTGTGTGTCGCGGTGCCGCTGGGCGCGTCGAGCTTGCGCGGGTGGTGCTGCTCGATGATCTCCACCGAGTCGAAGTAGCGGGCGGCGCGGGCCGCGAACTGCATCATCAGGATCGCGCCGATGCCGAAGTTGGGGGCGATCACGACGCCCACCTCCGGCCTGCCGGCGAGCCAGCCGCGGACCTGCGCGAGCCGCTCCTCGGTGAAGCCGGAGGTGCCGACCACGACGTGGATGCCCTGCTCGACGGCCCAGCGCAGGTTGTCCATGACGACGCCCGGGTTGGTGAAGTCGACCAGCACCTGAGCGCCGGCCTCGGCGGCCGCCTGCAGCGTGTCGTCGTGGTCGACGAGCGCCACCAGGTCGAGGTCGGGGGCGCCGTCGACGGCCTTGCACACCTCGAGGCCCATGCGGCCCCGGGCGCCGAGAACACCGACACGGATGGGTTCGAGCACGTCAGTCACAGCGTCAACCTAACGTACCGGCAGGCCGGTCAGCCGGGCGGGAAGTCGCCCTCGTCGAACGGGCCCACCACGGCCAGCGAGTGTTCCCGGGACAGCAGGGCCCCGGCCACCTCGCCGACGTCGGCGATGCTCACCCCGTCGACCCGCGCGAGCAGGTCGTCGACGCCCATCAGGTCGCCGTGCAGCAGCTCGGACTTGGCGAGCCGGCTCATCCGGGAGCCGGTGTCCTCCAAGCCCAGCACGTACGAGCCCTTCACCATGCCCTTGCCGCGCACGAGTTCCTCGGCGGTGATCCCGCCGGCCGCCACCCGGGCGAGCTCGGTGCGGATCAGGTCGAGGACTTCGGGGGCCTTGCCGGGCGCGCAGCCGGCGTAGACGCCGAAGACACCGGTGTCGGCGTACTGGCTGGCGTAGGAATACACCGAGTAGGCCAGGCCACGCTTCTCCCGGATCTCCTGGAACAGCCGGCTCGACATGCCGCCGCCCAGCACGTTGTTGAGCACGCCCAGGGCGAAGCGGCGGTCGTCGTACCGGCTCAGGCCGGGCGCGCCGAGCACGATGTGCGCCTGCTCGGTGTCCCGGTGCACCACCACGGTGTGCGGTTTCTGCACGCGGACCCGGGTGCCGTCGGGGCGGGGCGGGGCCGGCTCGGCCGGGCCGGTGTCCAGCGGGCTGCCGGCCAGCGCCTTGCGCACCAGCCGGACCACGGTGGCGTGGTCGAGGTTGCCGGCCGCCGCGACCACGATCTCCGGCGCCCGGTACCGCTTGCGGTAGAAGCTGTTGATCTGGTTCCGGGTCATCGGGGTGACCGACTCCGGGGTGCCGGAGATCAACCGGCCCAGCGGGTGGGTGCCGTAGATCGCCTCGGTGAAGACGTCGTGCACCTCATCACCGGGCTCGTCCTCGTGCATGGCGATCTCCTCGAGGATCACGCCACGTTCGGTCTCCACGTCGGCCGGGTCGAGGATCGAGTCGGCCACCGCGTCCACCAGCACGTCCACCGCGAGCGGCAGGTCGGTGTCGAGCACCCGCGCGTAATAGCAGGTGTACTCCTTGGTGGTGAACGCGTTGGTCTCGCCGCCCACCGCCTCGATCTCCGCGGAGATCTGCAGCGCGGTGCGCTTGTGGGTGCCCTTGAAGAGCAGGTGCTCCAGGAAGTGCGAGGCGCCGGACATGGCCGGCGTCTCGTCCCGGGAGCCGATCCCGACCCAGACGCCGAGGGCGGCGCTGCGGGTGGTCGGGATCGCCTCGGTGATCACGCGCAGGCCGCTCGGCAGGACGGTCTTCTTCACGCCGTCCTGCAGGGTCCTGGTAGAAACGCGGGCCGGCCTGCCGGCCGGCCCGCGGTCGCTGGACGTCACTGCTTAGTCGCGGCGCTCGCCGGCCGGCCGGGAGCGGCGACGGCGGGGCTCGCCGCCACCCTCGCGGTTCTCCCGCGGGGCCCGCTCCGGGCGACCCTCGGACGACGGGGCGTCCGCAGCCGCAGCCGCAGCCGCAGCCGGGGCCTCCTCGCCCTCCGGGCGCACCTTGTCCAGGTAGATCTTGCCCCGGGCGTCGATGTCCGCGATCTGGACCTCGACCCGGTCGCCGACGTTGAGGAAGTCCTCGACCTTGTCGACCCGCTTGCCGTCGCCCACCTTCGAGATGTGCAGCAGGCCGTCGCGGCCGGGCAGCAGCGAGATGAACGCGCCGAACGCGGCCGTCTTCACCACCGTGCCCAGGAACTTGTCGCCCATCTTCGGCAGGGTCGGGTTGGCGATCGCGTTGATCCGCTCGACGGCGGCCTCGGCGGCCGGGCCGTTGGTCGCACCGACGTAGATCGTGCCGTCGTCCTCGATGGAGATGTCGGCGCCGGTCTCGTCCTGGATCGCGTTGATGGTCTGACCCTTCGGGCCGATCACCATGCCGATCTTGTCGACCGGGATCTTCACGGTGGTGACCCGCGGGGCGTGCTCGCTCATCGCGGCCGGGGACTCGATCGCGGCGTTCATCACGCCGAGAATCGTGGCCCGCGCCTCGTGCGCCTGCTGCAGCGCGCCGGCCAGCACGTCCGACGGGATGCCGTCGAGCTTGGTGTCCAGCTGCAGGGCGGTGACGAACTCGCTGGTGCCGGCGACCTTGAAGTCCATGTCGCCGAACGCGTCCTCGGCGCCGAGGATGTCGGTCAGCGCGATGTACTGGGTCTTGCCGTCGACCTCGTCGGAGATCAGGCCCATCGCGATGCCGGCGACCGGCGCCTTCAGCGGCACACCGGCGGCGAGCAGGGCCAGCGTCGAGGCGCAGACCGAGCCCATCGAGGTGGAACCGTTGGAGCCGAGCGCCTCGGACACCTGACGGATCGCGTAGGGGAACTCCTCGCGCGACGGCAGGACCGGGACCAGCGCCCGCTCGGCCAGCGCGCCGTGACCGATCTCGCGGCGCTTCGGCGAGCCGACCCGGCCGGTCTCACCGGTCGAGTACGGCGGGAAGTTGTAGTTGTGCATGTAGCGCTTGGTCTTCTCGGGGGCGAGAGTGTCCAGCGCCTGCTCCATGCGCAGCATGTTCAGCGTGGTGACACCCAGGATCTGGGTCTCGCCGCGCTCGAACAGCGCCGAGCCGTGCACCCGGGGCAGCACACCGATCTGCGCGGTCAGCGGACGGATGTCACGCGGGCCACGGCCGTCGATGCGGACCTGCTCGCGCAGCACCCGCTGCCGCACCTCGGCCTTGGTGACCGAGCGGAACGCCGCGCTGATCTCCTTCTCCCGGCCCTCGAACCGCTCGTCGAGCAGCTCGTGCGCCTTCGCCTTGACCAGGTCGAGGGCTTCCTCGCGCTCCTGCTTCGCGGCGATCTTCAGGGCCTCGGCGGTCTCGCCGCGCACCGCGTCGCTGACCGCGGCGTACACATCATCCTGGTAGTCCAGGAAGACCGGGAACTCGGCGACCGGCTTGGCGGCGACGTCGGCCAGCTCGCTCTGCGCGCGGCACAGCTCGCGGATCGCGGGCTTGGCGGCCTCCAGACCGCTGGCCACGACCTCCTCGGTCGGCGCGGTGGCGCCGGCGGCGATCAGCTTGACCGCCTGCGGGGTGGCCTCGGCCTCGACCATCATGATCGCGACGTCACCCTCGGCGGTCACACGACCGGCGACCACCATGTCGAAGGTGGCGCGCTCCAGCTCCTCGATGGTCGGGAAGGCGACCCACTGGCCGTCGATGTGCGCGACCCGGGTGGAGCCGACCGGGCCGCTGAACGGCAGGCCGGAGAGCTTGGTGGACATCGACGCGGCGTTCATCGCGACCACGTCGTACGGGTGGGACGGGTCGAGCGCGAGGATGGTCTCGACGACCTGAACCTCGTTGCGCAGGCCCTTGGTGAACGACGGGCGCAGCGGCCGGTCGATCAGCCGGCAGGTGAGGATGGCGTCCTCGCTGGGACGACCCTCGCGCCGGAAGAACGAGCCGGGGATCCGGCCCGCGGCGTACATCCGCTCCTCGACGTCGACGGTCAGCGGGAAGAAGTCGAAGTGCTCCTTCGGCGCCTTGCTCGCGGTGGTCGCGGAGAGAACGGTGGTGTCGCCCAGCTGGACGATCACCGAGCCGGCGGCCTGCTTGGCCAGCCGGCCGGTGGAGAAGACGATCTCGCGGGTGCCGAACGACCCGTTGTCGATGACTGCCGTGCGAGATTCAGTGCCGAGAGCGGTCTGCTCTGTCAAGTGAGGTACTCCTCTTCGTCGAGGACCCGGCGGTCTACAGCGCGTTTCAACGAGGCCGGTCTTCGATCGAAGTACCCAGGAGTGAGCCTGGGAACCACTACCGGAGACCGGTGCTGCCGGTGTGAGCCGCGCGGGTCCGTGGGGTGGTGTTACGTCAGGGAGCGGCCGGGGCCGCTCCCTGAGGGAAACTTATCGACGCAGGCCGAGGCGCTCGATGAGCGTCCGGTAGCGGGCGATGTCCTTCTTCTGAACGTAGTTCAGCAGGCGGCGGCGCTGGCCGACGAGCAGCAGCAGACCACGACGGCTGTGGTGGTCGTGCTTGTGCAGCTTGAGGTGCTCGGTCAGGTCGGCGATCCGCTTGGTGAGCATGGCGACCTGAACCTCGGGCGAACCGGTGTCGCCCTCCTTGGTCGCGTACTCCGTCATGATCTTGTTCTTGGTGTCTTGATCGAGCGCCATGATCTCCGTACTTCTGTGTTGCCGATTCACGGTGTCCCCGCAGCCCGCGGCGTCGGGCAGGCCTGCTCTTCAAGAGCACAGCGGGACCGGTGTCGAATAATTCAGACGACACTCAAACCCTACCAGGGGGTTAACGCAGCAACACCCGGGTCTCTTCCACGTCGGCCCGGATCTGCGCGACCAATGGTTCGATGGCGTCGTATTTCCGCTGCTCACGCAAGTGCTCGACGAAATCGAGGCTGACCCTTTCGCCGTACAGATCACCCGAGAAACCGAGCGCATACGCCTCCACCCGGCGTTCCCGCCCCTCGAAGGTGGGATTGGTGCCGATCGAAACACTGGCGGGCCATCGGCCGGCATTCTCCCCGGCCCGGGTCAGCCACGCGGCGTAGACCCCGTCGGCCGGCACCGCCGCATAGCGGTGCGTCATCAGGTTCGCCGTGGGGAAGCCGAGCTCCCGCCCTCGCTGGTCGCCCCGGACGACCACGCCGGCCAGGCGGTGCGGCCGGCCCAGCGCCGCCGCCGCGGCGCGCACGTCACCTGCGTCGACACAACTGCGGATGTACGTCGACGAGAACACCACGCCGTCCGCCGAGACCAGCGGCGCCTCCTCGACGGTGAAGCCGAAGGTGCGCCCCAGGCTCTCCAGCAGCGCCACGTCCCCGGCGGCCCGGTGCCCGAAGCGGAAGTTGTCGCCGACCACCACGTCCGCCGCGTGCAGCGCCCCGACCAGCACGTCGTGCACGAACGCGTCCGGACCCAGCTGGGAGAACTCCCGGGTGAACGGGACCACGCAGAGCGCGTCCACGCCGAGCCGCTCGATCAGCTCGGCCTTGCGCACCGACTCGGTCAGCACCGCCGGGTGCGAGCCGGGGCGGACCACCTCGGACGGGTGCGGGTCGAAGGTCATCACCACCGACTGCAGACCCATGTCGCGGGCGCGCTTCACCGCGTGCCCGATGATCGCCTGGTGGCCACGGTGCACACCGTCGAAGACGCCGATGGTCACGACCGATCGGCCCCAGCCACCGGGCACCGACTCCAATCCCCGCCACCGCTGCATCGAGAAAGCTCCTCCGCCTCGTCGTCAGCCATAGCGTATCGATCGCTAATCCACCCTGCGACGCGCCCGGATCGGTACGATTAGCACCGATATGAGCGTCGAGTGGAGCCGTCTTGTCCTGCTCGCCGCGGAGCTCACCTTCGCGGTCCTCTTCCTGCGCGCGCTCGGCGGATACCTGCGCCACCGCGACCCGCTGCGCCGCGACGTGGCTCTCGTCTTCGCGCCGTGCACCCTGGCCTTCTGCGCCGACCTGCTGCGCCAGAGCCTGGCCACCCGGCCGGCCCTGGCCGGCGGGTTCACGGCGGTCGCCCTGATGGCCCAGCCGGTGCTCACCCTGCGGCTGGCCGGACGGCTGCGCCGGGTGCCGCCGGCACTGACCACCGCGGCCCTGCTCGGCTTCCTGGCGCTGGCCGGACCGCTGGCGGTCGCCCACCGCCCGGTCCCGGTCCCGCTCAAGGTGGCGGCGTCGACCTATTTTTTGTCCGTCGAGTTCATCGCGGCCGCCCTGCTGTACGACACGGCCCGCTGCCGGACCGGCGCCAACCGGGCCCGGCTGACCATCGCCGCGGCCGCCACCACCGCCTTCGGCGTGATGATCATGCTGCTCGGCGCCTCCGGCGGCCACGTGTCCGGCGTCCGCACCGCCAGCCACGTGCTGGCCCTGATCAGCGGACTGGGCTACCTGATCGCCTTCGCCCCGCCCGCGTGGCTGCGCGGGCTGTTCGCGGCCGCGGCCGCGCACTCGGTCACCGAGCGGCTGCTGCGCGCCCCGGCCGAGTCCCCGGAGGCGGTCTGGCAGACCTACGCCGAGATCATGCGGGTGCAGACCGGGGCCGACGCGGTCGCCGTGCTGCTGCCCCGGCCGGACGGTCAGCTGTGGCAGATCGGCTACGCCGGTCCGCCGCTGGACGTCCCCGACGAGCCGATCCGCGCCGCCCTGGGCCGGCCGGGCCCGCTGCGCGACGGCGACCCGGCCCTGCTCCGACATTTCGGTGCCGGCCTGGCCGACGACTTCGTCACCGCGCTGCGGATGCCGGTGCCGCCCGACATCGAGGGCTGGGTGCTGCTGTTCAACCGGTACCGCGGGCTGTTCAACGACGACGACCTGGGCCTGCTCGCCGAGCTCGGCGGGCACGCCGGGCTGCTCGCCGAACGGTCCGCGGTGACCGTGCGGGAACGCCGGCTGACCGCCGAGCTGACCAACTCGGTGGAGGCCCTGACCCGGGCCAACGAGGCGAAGAGCAACTTCCTGGCGAACATGAGCCACGAGCTGCGGACCCCGCTGAACGCGATCATCGGCTTCAGCGACCTGATGCGGCTGGAGGAGCCGGAGGGTGACCGCCGCCGGGTGCCGGCCGACTGGGTCGACCACATCCACGGCAGCGGCCGGCACCTGCTCGGCCTGATCAACGACATCCTCGACCTGGCCAAGGTGGAGGCCGGCCGGATGGACCTGCGGGTCGCCCCGGTCCGGGTGGACACCGCGATCGAGGAGCTGCTCACCGGCCTGTCCCCGCTGTTCGCCGACAAACGCCTGACCGTGATGACCGAGCTCGCCCCGGTGACCGCGCTGGCCGACCGGCTGCGGCTGCGGCAGATCCTGGAGAACCTCTTCTCCAACGCGATCAAGTTCACCCCGGCCGAGGGAATGGTGACGATCACCACGGGGGAGTCCGGGGAACAGGTCACGATCACCGTGGCGGACACCGGGGTGGGCATCGCGGACACCGACGCGGAACGCGTCTTCGAGGAGTTCCAGCAGGTCGGCGACCCGGAGCGGCGGCAGGCCGGGACCGGCCTGGGTCTGGCACTGACCCGCCGGCTGGTCGAGGCGCAGCGTGGCGAGATCACCCTCAGCTCGACGCCCGGGCAGGGCAGCTCGTTCACGGTGCGGCTGCCCGCCGCCCCGGTCACCCGGCCCAGCGCCACCGGTGCGGCGAACGCCCCGTGTGTGCTGCTCATCGAGGACGACCCGCACTCGGCCGAGCTGATGCAGACCCAGCTGAGCAACGCCGGCTACCGGGTGGAGGTGGCCGGCACCGGGGAGAGCGGCCTGGCCGTCGCCCGCGCCCACAAGCCGGACGCGATCGTGCTCGACGTCGAACTGCCCGGCATCTCCGGCTGGGAGGTGATCCGCCGGCTGAAGGCGGACGCCGCGCTCGCCGTCGTGCCGGTCTTCTTCGCCAGCATCCTGGACGAGGCCGCGGCCGGCCTGGCCCTCGGCGCGCACGACTACTTCATCAAGCCGGTCGACCAGCCGGCCCTGCTCAACGCGCTGGCCAACGCGATCGCCGCCCGCCCGGCCCCACGGGTGCTGGTCGTCGACCACGACGACGCGGTCCGCCAGGCGATCGAGGACGGTCTGCGGGCCGGCGGCGCCGACGTGGTCTCCTGCGCCGACGGCCGGGACGGGCTGGCCCGCAGCCGCGCCGAGAACTTCGACCTGATCGTCTGCGACATGCAGTCCCCGTCCGCGGACGGCTTCAGCCTGCTCGCCGCGATCGAGCAGGACCCGTCCGGCCGGCACACCCCGGTCCTCGGTCTGAGCGCGGCCGCCCTGGCCGAGCGGGCCCCCGGCGACACCGCCCCGCTGATCGCCACCGCGATGGCCGGCGGGGTGGTCGCCGAGGCGATGGCCGGCGGCGCCGGCTGGGACAGCCTGGCCCCGCTGCTCGGCCACCACCCGGGCACCGCACACCCGGCGATCCCGCACCACCCGGCCTCGATCCACCCGGCGGTCCCGGCCCACCCGGCGGCTCGCCGCACCGCCGGCGGCGCCCACCCACCGGCCGGCGCGGTCCCGCTGCGCAGCGCCGTACCGTCATCAGGGAAGGACCGGCGATGAGTCACCGCATCCTGTTGGTCGAGGACGAGGAGTTGAACCGGATGCTGGTCAAAGCGGTCCTCTCCCGGGCCGGCGTGGACGCGGTCCGCGACGCTGAACTGGTCGACGCCACCACCCTCACCGAGGCCCGCGCCCGGGTCCACGACACCGAGCTGGACCTGATCCTGCTGGACCTGAACCTGCCCGACGGCAACGGCCTGACCCTGGCCCGCGAGCTGAAGAGCGCACCGCCCGCGGACCGCCCCAAGCCGGTGGTGGTCGCGGTCACCGCCAGCGTCCTGCCCCAGGACCAGAAGGCCGCCCTGGACGCCGGCTGCGACGACTTCCTCGACAAGCCCTACGCCGCCGCCGACCTGGTCGCCACCGTCGCCCGGAATCTCCGGCTCTAGGCCGGGGAGAGCACGATCTCGGCCCGCGCCCGCCCGCCCCGCTCACTCACGATCGCCAGCACCTCGCCGTCGGCGTCGAACACCGCGTACGGCCCCTCGATCCCCACCGCCGCCAGCGGCCCACCGTGCCGCAGCGTCCGGGTCTCCTCCTCGTCGGCGACCCGCTGCGGGAACGCCCGCCGCGCCGCCTCCGCCATCGGCAGCCCCACCACGTCCGGCGCCCGCTCCGCCAGCTCCTCCAGCGTCGAAGCGGCCGCCAGCGTCATCGCGCCCACCGCGGTCCGCCGCAGCGCCGTCAGATGCCCGCCCACCCCGAGCGCCGTCCCGAGGTCCCGCGCGATCGCCCGGATGTACGTCCCCGACGAGCAGGTCACGTCGACGTCCACGTCGATCACGTCCCGATCGGCCGGCCGCCGGATGTCCAGCACGTCGAGCCGGAACACGGTCACCCGGCGAGCCGGAATCGCCACGGTCTCGCCGTCCCGCACCCGCTTGTAGGCCCGCTCGCCATTGATCTTGATAGCGCTGACCGCACTCGGCACCTGATCGATCTCCCCGACCTGCGCGGCCAGCCCGGCGCGGATCGCCGCATCCGCCACGCCGGCCACCGGGACGGTCGCGGTCACCTCGCCCTCGGCGTCATCGGTGACCGTCGCCTCCCCCAGCCGGATCGTCGCGGCGTAGCTCTTCTCCGCACCGATCACATAGGTCAGCAGGCGGGTCGCCCGATTCACCCCGATGATCAGCACACCGGTCGCCATCGGATCGAGCGTGCCCCCATGCCCGACCCGTCGGGTCTTGGCCAGCCGCCGAATCCGCGCCACCACGTCATGCGACGTCATCCCCGAGGGCTTGTCCACCACGATCAATCCATCCACCGGAACACTTTAGCGACTCCCTGAACCAAGGCCACAACCAGCGGATTCGTCTATTCTCCGGGAGCTCCGAGCGGCGGCCGCGACAGCGAGCGAAGACCCCGCCGCCCGGCGAGCGACCACATCGGGGCGCCACCGGATGCGCGCCGCCGCAGATCAGCGGGTCGCGCCGATGACCGCCCAGCGCGACGACCGCCACCGCGAAACCGTGGCGATCAGCCGGGCCACGATGAACAGCCCGAGCCCCGCCCACACTCCCCCGAGCCCGAGGTCGAACGCATACGCCAGCCAGATCATCGGCAGGAAGCCCAGCAGCGCCGCCAGCATCGTCGTCAGCCGCAGGTAGGCCACATCCCCGGCGCCGATCAGCACGCCGTCCAACGCGTACACGATGCCGGCGAACGGCAGCAGCGCCACGAACCAGGGCCACACGATTGCGGCCTGGGAGAGCACCGACGGGTCCCGGGTGAACCATCCGGGGATCACCGACGATCCGGCGCCCGCCAGGACGGCGAACCCGACGGCCGCGATGCCTCCGGCGATGGTGACCCGCCGCGCGATGTCCCGGGCCTGGTCCGCGTCGCCGGCGCCGAGTGCCGCCCCGACCAGTGACTGCGCGGCGATGGCGACCGCGTCCAGGGCGAGGGCGGCGAAGAACCAGAGTTGCAACGCGATCTGGTGCGCCCCGACCGCGGCGACCCCGAATCGGGAGGCGACCGCGGTCGCGGACAGGAAGCAGGCCTGGAAGGCGGCTCCGCGGATGAGCAGGTCCCGCCCGAGCACCACCTGCTTGATGATCACCGCCGGGATGGGCCGCAGGTGCCGGGTCTCGCGGATCAGGGCGAGCAGGAACAGTCCACCCCCGACCGACTGCGCGGTGACGTTGGCGATCGCCGATCCGGTCAGGCCGAGGCCGAGCGGGAACACCAGCAGTGGACAGAGGACGGCGGAGAGCACGTTCGCCCCGAGCACGATGATCAGTGGCCGTCGGGTGTCCTGGACGCCGCGCATCCATCCGTTGCCGGCGGCGGCGAGCAGCAGCCCGGGAACGCCGAGGGCGGCGATCCGCAGCCAGCCGGCCGCAGCGTCGGCGGTGGCCGGATTGCCGGCCAGGGCGTGGGTGACCGGCCCGGCCAGGGTCACCCCGAGGATGCTGAGCACGAGGCCGAAGCCGAGGGCCATCCAGGAGGCCTGGACCCCTTCGGCGACGGCGGCGGGGCGGTCGCCGGCGCCGAAGCGGCGGGCGGCGCGGCCGGTCGTCCCGTACGCCATCAGGGTGCCGAACCAGACGGCGACCGACATCACGGTGCCGCCGACGGCGACGGCGCTGAGCGGCGCGCGTCCCAGGTGGCCGACGACGGCCGTGTCGACCAGCACGTACAGCGGTTCGGCGGCCAGCACCACGAGCGCCGGCAGGGCGAGGCTGGCGATCTGGCGGGAACCGGTGCGGTGCTGGGCAGGCGGGCTCATGGTTACCCATGATGCCCGCCCGGCGGTAAGGCCTACAACAGGGTATTGAACCTTACCCCTAGTGGCCCGACGAACCCCTACTGGCGCGTGTCGAGCGAGGTCTGCAGGGCCCTGCGGGCCTGCTCACGGGCGTCTTCGGAGGGCTGGGGCTTGGGCTTGGCAGCCATCGGAGTGTTTCCTTCCACGGCGTGGTGGGGGCGCACGACGTGCGCCCGGAAGCGGTCGAGCGGGGCGTCACATGGGCCGGTCCGGGGTCGCCGGACTCCTGGCGGGGTGACGCGACCCGGGGCGGTGGCCACGGGCGGCTCGCGGTCTCGCGGGAGGCGGAGGTGTCAGCCGCGCAAAACCAAATCACCGTTCAGCACTCAAACTAACGTTCAGTCAGCCACACCACGGCGGGATCCCGGGATCCGAGACGAAAAGAAAGGGGCCACCCCTTCGGGTGACCCCCTATGAGCTGGACGAACAGCGTCAATCCAGAAATTCGTCAAGTAGCCGACGCACGGTGTCCACCACGTCACCAGGCCCCCCATAACCGGTGAAACCGGCGGCCAGGCGGTGACCGCCGCCACCCTGGGAGATCGCCAGACGGCTCACGTCGACCGCGCCCTTGCTGCGCAGCGACACCGCCCACTCATTCTCCGCCACCTGTTTCACCAGCAGCGTCACGTCGGCCTCGGCCACCGACCGGACCGGGTCGATCAACGTGTCGAGCACGTATGGCGGTTGTTCGTGCCGGTCCAGGTCGGCCAGCGTGGCGTAGGTCCAGACGAGCCCCCGCCCGCCGGCCGCGGACGGTTCCAGCACCGCCCGTCCGAGCACCTCACCGGCCAGTTTCACGGCACCGAACGGCCGGGTGTCGAAGATCCGCCGGGAGATCTCGCCGGGGCGCAGGCCGGTCGCGATCAGCCGGGCGGCCAGCTCGTGCACCGCCACCGTGGTCGCCTCGAACCTGAACGACCCGGTGTCGGTGGCCAGCGCCACGTAGAAGCACTCGGCGATCTCCGCGTCCAGCGGCACCCCGAGCCGGGTGACCAGCTCCTCGGCGAGCACCGAGGTGGCCGCCGCGCACGGGTCGATCAGGCGGATCGTGCCGAATCCCGGGTTCGACGCGTGGTGGTCGAGGACCACGCTGACCGGCGCCGCCGCGACCCGGGCGGCCAGGCCGCCCAGCCGCGACTCGGCGGCCACGTCGAAGACCAGGAAGAGCTCCGGGTCATGGTAGGCCTCCGGCTCCGGCACCAGCATCTCGATGCCCGGCAACCGGGTGTACGGCGTGGGCACCCGGAACTCGCCCGGGAAGGTGGCCCGGACCCGGGTGTGCCCGAGCCGGCGCAGCGCCAGCGCGAACCCGAGCATGCTGCCGAGCGCGTCCCCGTCCGGGCTCACGTGGCAGATCAACTGGATCGCCGCGTCGCCGCCGAGCGCACGGACCGCGGCGACCGCGGCCTCCCACTGCTCGGCGGCGGGCCCTGACGGCAGCGTCACCCGAGGTCCTCGCGGGCACCCACCCGCTCGGTCTCGTCCTCGTCGTCCTCGGCCGGCTCGTCGGCCTTGTACGGGTCGGGGTCGCCGGCATACTTCTTGCCGGCCGCCAGCCGCTGCACCTCCTCGTCGCGGTGCCGGGCCGCGGCCAGCAGGTCGTCGATCTCCTTCACGTTGTCCTGCACGTTGTCGAGCTTGAACGCCAGGCTCGGCGAGTGCCGCAGCCCCAGCGCATGCCCGACCCGGCTGCGCAGCATGCCCTTGGCACTCTCCAGCGCGGCCGCCGTGGCGGCCTGCTCGGTGACGTCGCCGAGCACGGTGTAGAAAACGGTCGCCTCCCGGAGGTCACCGGTGATCCGGGCGTCCGTGACCGTCACCATGCCGAGACGGGGATCCTTGATCTCCCGCACCAGTGAGGCCACCAGCTCACGAACACGCTCCGCGTGCCGCCGCGTCTTGGCCGGATCCGACATCTCGCCCACCTCCGACTGTGTAACACCGCGGGTCACCGTTGCCCCCGCCCAACTGCTGAAGCGTACCCAGGTGGGGCCGCCCGCCCACCATGCGGTTTTCAGTCGTCGTCACCGTAGAGGCGACGTTTGACCGATAGGAGCTCGATCTCCGGCCGGCCGGCCACCTGGTGCTCGCAGGTGTCGATGACGGCGCGCGCCTGCGCCGGGTCGGGGGCGACCACGGCCACCCCGATCTGGGCCCGGCCGTGCAGGTCGTGGAAGCCCACCTCGGCGACGCTGACCTCGAATTTCTTGAGCATCGCGATGATCGGGCGGACGTAGCTGCGCTTCTGCTTCAGCGATTGCGCGTCACCGGGCAGGAGCATGTCGAAGACTGCGGTCTCGGTATACATCAGCGAGCCAGGCTACGCCCCATCGCGCTGCTGGTCAGCCCCTTTTCCCCGGTCAGCGCCGGCGGGCGATCAGCACGTCGCGCTCGATGCCCTGATCGACCCGGTGCGCCAGATCAGCGTGCTCGACGATCTCCAGCCCGGCGGCGGTCAGGATGTCCTCGGCGAGCTCCCGCTTGGCCACCTTGGTGTTCCAGGACAGGCCGACCGCGCCACCGGCACGCAGCAGCGGCAGCCACTCCGGCACGGCGCGCTCCAGCAGGTCCAGCGGGCGGCGGGAGATGCCGCCGGCGTCGTCGTACGACCCGTGCGCCACCCCGTAGGGCAGGTCGGCCACCAGCACGTCGGCCACGTTGCCCCGGATCAGCCCGTCCAGCGCGGTGGTGTCGGCGTGCAGCACGGTCAGTTTCTGCACCGCGCCGGCCTTGTGGTCGTCCCTGCTGGCCGCCATCGTGACCTCCAGCCGGCGCGCGGCCCGGCGGCCCTGCCGGCGCATCGGCACCAGGTCGGCGGTGTGCTTGAGCCGCTTGCGCTTGAGCCAGGTCTGCAGGAACAGCTTGTACGCCTCGACGTCCTTGCCGTCGATCTCCACGCCGATCGCGTCGTATCCGTACATCAGCGCCTGGTTGAGCGTGGTGCCGCGGCCGCACAGCGGGTCCAGCACGGTGAGGTGCCCGTCCAGCATCTTGGTCGCGGAGGCGGAGGCGAGCAGCGTGAGGTTCAGCACCAGCTTGGTGAACTGCTCGTTGGTCTTCCCGGCGTATTTCGGGATGGTGATCAGGTCGCTGTCGTACCGGGCCAGCGGGGTCAGCGTGACCGGCCGCAGCAGGTCGTCGCCGACCAGCTCGAACAGCGCGTACGCCGAGGAGAGGTTGGACAGGTGGGCGACGTCCCGCGGGGTCAGCTCGGCGGTGAACGTCACGTACTCCACCCCGCCGATGCCGGTCACCCCGATCTCCGCCGGCGCACTGGACAGCACCGGGGTGAACGCGGCCAGCTCCGCCTGGGACATGCGGGACGCCTGGTCGGCGTAGACGCGGTTGGCGGACGGGGCGAGCAGCATGGCGTAACGGGACATGCCCCGATTCTCCCAGCCCGGGTGGCGCCGGAGGACAAGGGGCGGCCCTCGGCGTACCGGCAAAGCGACGGTCCCGGTGCGCAGCGCACCGGGACCGTCGGGGAAACCTCAGCCGGGGATCAGGCCCGCGGCTTCTCCCGCATCTCGTAGGTCTCGATCACGTCGCCGATCTGCGGCGTGCCGAAGCCCTGCAGGGTCAGACCACACTCGAAGCCCTCGCGGACCTCGGTCGCGTCGTCCTTGAACCGCTTGAGCGAGCTGATCGTGACGTTCTCGCCCACCACGGTGCCGTCGCGCAGGATACGCGCCTTGGCGTTGCGGCGGAGGAGCCCGGACCGGACCAGACAGCCGGCGATCAGACCGATCTTGGACGAACGGAAGACCTCGCGGATCTCCGCCGTGCCCAGCTCGACCTCTTCGTACTCCGGTTTGAGCAGGCCCTTGAGCGCCGCCTCGATCTCCTCGATGGCCTGGTAGATCACGCTGTAGTAGCGGATCTCCACGCCGGCGCGGTCGGCCATCTCCTTGACCTTGTTGGAGGCCCGGACATTGAAGCCGATGATCGTCGCGGTCTGCTCCGACGAGGCCGACGCCAGGTTGACGTCGCTCTCGGTGATCGCACCGACGCCGCGGTGGATGACCTTGAGCTGAATCTCGTCCGGAATCTCGATCTTGAACAGCGCGTCCTCGAGAGCCTCGACCGAGCCCGAGCTGTCGCCCTTGATGACCAGCGTGAGCGAGGTCTTCTCGCCCTCCTTGAGCTGAGCCATGAGCGTCTCGAGCGTGGCCTTGGCGCCGGAGTTGGCGAAGGCGGCCGCGCGGCGGCGAGCCTGCCGCTGCTCGGCGATCTGCCGGACCGTGCGGTCGTCCTCGGCGGCCAGGAACGTGTCGCCGGCGCTGGGCACCGACGTCAGACCCAGGACCAGCACCGGACGGGCCGGACCGGCCTCGGCGACCTGCTGACCGTTCTCGTCGAGCATGGCGCGGACGCGGCCGTGCGCGCCACCCGCCACGATCGAGTCGCCGGCCCGCAGCGTGCCCTTCTGCACCAGGACGGTCGCGACGGCGCCGCGGCCCTTGTCCAGGTGCGCCTCGACCGCGACACCCTGCGCCGGCCCGTCGATCGGAGCGGTCAGCTCCAGCGACGCGTCGGCGGTCAGCAGGATCGCCTCGAGCAGGTCGTCGATGCCGATGCCGGGCTTGGCCGCGACGTTGACGAACATCGTGTCGCCGCCGTACTCCTCGGCGAGCAGGCCGTAGTCGGTCAGCTGCTGCCGGACCTTGTCCGGGTTGGCGTCCGGCTTGTCGACCTTGTTCACCGCGACCACGATCGGCACCTCGGCGGCCTTGGCGTGGTTGAGCGCCTCGACCGTCTGCGGCATCACGCCGTCGTCCGCCGCCACCACGAGGATGACGATGTCGGTGACCTGGGCACCACGGGCACGCATGGCGGTGAACGCCTCGTGACCCGGGGTGTCGATGAAGGTGATCGCCCGCTCCTCCCCCTGGTGGGGGACGACGACCTGGTAGGCGCCGATGTGCTGGGTGATGCCACCCGCCTCGCCGGCGACCACGTTGGTCTTGCGGATCGCGTCGAGCAGCTTCGTCTTACCGTGGTCGACGTGACCCATCACCGTCACCACCGGGGGACGGGTGACCAGACGGTCCTCCGCCACCTCGGCGTCGAGGTTGATGTTGAACTGCGCGAGCAGCTCACGGTCCTCGTCCTCGGGGCTGACGATCTTGACGTCGAAGCCGAGGTGCTCACCGAGCAGCAGCAGCGTGTCGTCGGAGACCGACTGCGTCGCCGTGACCATCTCGCCCAGGTTGAACATCTCCTGGACGAGCGAGCCCGGGTTCGCGTTGATCTTGTCGGCGAAGTCGGACAGCGAGGCGCCACGCGACAGCCGGATCTCCTGACCCTGACCGCGCGGAGCACCCGAGCTCATCTGCGGAGCCGACAGGTTGTCGAACTCCTGACGCCGCTGCTTCTTCGACTTCCGGCCACGCGTCGGCCGGCCGCCGGGACGCCCGAAGGCACCCGCCGCGCCACCGCCACGACCACGGCCACCGGCGCCACCGGGACGACCCGGAGCACCCGCGCCGACCGGGCCGCCGCCACCGCCACCGGGGCCACCGCCACCGGGACGGAAACCGCCACCGGCGCCGCCGCCACCACCGGGACGGAAACCGCCACCGCCGCCGCCACCGGGACCGCCGCGGAAGCCACCGCCACCGCCGCCGCCACCGGGACGGAAACCGCCGCCACCGCCACCGGGACCGCCACGACCGGCACCCGGACCACCGGGACGACCGGCGCCGCCACCCGGACCGCCACGGCCGCCGCCGGGACCGGCGGGACGCTGCGACGGCATGGACGCGGGGCTGGGCCGCGGCGGCATCGACGCCGGGCTCGGCCGCGGCGGCATGCCGGGCTGGTTGGGACGCGGCATCGAGGCCGGCGACGGACGGGGACCGCCCGTGTTGCCGGAGACGCCGAACGGGTTGTTACCGGGACCACGCGCCGGCGGGCGCGGAGCGCCACCGGCCGGACCCGGACGGGGACCGCCGGGAGCACCCTGGTTGCCACCGGCACGGCCGGCGGCCGGGGAACCCGGACGCGGAGCCATGCCGCCGGGGCCGGGACGCGGACCACGCGGGCCACCCTCGGCCGGAGCCGCCGGAGCCTGCGGGTTGTTGCGACGCTCGGTCTCGCGGCGCTCGGCATCCCGGCTGCGTGCCGCCTGAGCGGCCTGCGCCGCCTTGACGGCGGCCTCCTGCTCGGCCTTCAGCGCCTGGGCGCGTGCCTCAGCGGCCGCCACCTCGATGTCGTGCGCGCTGGCCGGCTTGCTGACCGGACCGGGCGTGGGCCCGGGACGGCCGGGCACCGGCTTCGGCCGGGCGAACTGCCCGGGCGACGGGGCCGGTGAAGTCGGGGCAGCCGACGAGCCGGGGCCGGGCGTGGGCCCGGGACGGCGCGGAGGCTGCGGACGGACCGCCGGCGGGCCGGGACGCGGCGACGCGGACGGGCTGGGGGCGCCACCGGACGGGGCGGGGGTGGACGCGGCCGGGGCGGCCGGAGCCGCCGGGAGCGCGCCGCCCGCCTCGAGGGCGCCACGGAGCCGCCGGGCCACCGGGGCCTCGACGGTGCTCGATGCGGACTTAACGAACTCGCCCATGTCCTTCAGGGTGGCGAGAACGGTCTTGCTGTCGACCCCGAGCTCTTTGGCGAGCTCGTGAACGCGGGCCTTGCCTGGCACTGCACTCCTCATCTCGAGGTCGTGCGAGCAGTACCCGCAACGACCTCACTCGTGCACTAGAAGCCTGGTCATTTCAGGGACTTCATCGAGTGCTCATCTGGGTCGTCCTACCTTGCTGGGTCGTGACGGGGCGAGAACGCCTCGTCATCGGTGGTTCCGCACGGCACGGAGACCGTGCGGATGTGCTCGGCAAGCAATCCGGCATCAGCAACACCGGTGAGTCGCAACGCCCGCCCGAAGGCTCGACGTCGCTCCGCCTGCTCGAAGCAGGCCGGATCGGGATGCAGGTGCGCTCCCCGGCCCGGCAGTCGGCGGCTTGGATCGGGCAGAAGCCGGAGGTCTTCCCCGGATCCGACCGCGACGAACCGCAGCAATGAAGCGGCCGGCGCGCGTTTACGGCAACCGACGCAGGTTCGCGTCGGGCCGACCGAGGACAAGTCTACCCCTCGATCGCGGCGACCGCGTATCCGGTCAGTTCCCCGCCTCGGCCGCATCACGGTCCGCGACTGTGGCGGGTTCGTTGTCCGGACGGATGTCGATGCGCCACCCGGTGAGCCGGGCGGCGAGCCGAGCGTTCTGTCCCTCCCGGCCGATCGCCAGGGACAACTGGAAATCGGGCACGGTCACCCTGGCCGTCCGGGTGGCCGCGTCGACCACCTCGACGCGCAGCGCCTTGGCCGGCGACAGCGCGTTCCCGACGAACTGCGCCGGGTCGTCGGACCAGTCGATGATGTCGATCTTCTCACCGTGCAGCTCGCTCATCACCGCGCGGACCCGCTGGCCCATCGGACCGATGCAGGCGCCCTTGGCGTTCACACCCTGGACGGTGGACCGGACCGCGATCTTCGTACGGTGACCGGACTCACGCGCGATCGCGGCGATCTCCACGGTCCCGTCCGCGATCTCCGGCACCTCGAGGGCGAACAACTTCTTCACCAGGGCGGGGTGCGAGCGGGACAGGGTGATCTGCGGGCCGCGGAAGCCCTTGGCCACGTGCACCACGATGCAGCGGATCCGGGATCCGTGCTCGTAGGACTCGCCGGGGACCTGCTCGGACTGCGGCAGCACCGCCTCCAGCTTGCCCAGATCGACGATCACGATGCCCTTCTCGGCACGCGCCGCGTCGGCCTGCACCACGCCGGTGACCAGGTCGCCGTCGCGCCCCGCGTACTCACCGAAGTGCTGCTCGTCGGTGGCCTCCCGGAGCCGCTGCAGGATCACCTGCTTGGCGGTCATCGCGGCGATCCGGCCGAAGTCGTGCGGGGTGTCGTCCCACTCCCGGACCACCGTGCCGTCCGCGTCGGTCTCCTGCGCCAGCACCGAGGCGACGCCGGACCTGCGGTCGATCTCCACCCGGGCGTGGCTCTCCGCGCCCTCGGTGTGCCGGTACGCGGTCAGCAGCGCGGTCTCGATCGCCGCGAGGATCGTCTCGAACGGGATCTCCCGCTCGCGCTCCAGGGCGCGCAGCGCCGCGAGGTCGATGTTCACTCCTCGCCCTCCCCTTCGTCTTCATCTTCGTCGTCGGCGTCGTCCTCGTCGCCGAACTCGGCCTCGTCCAGGCGCTTGAACTCGATCTGGACCTTGCCCGCACCCAGGTCGGCCCAGGCCACCCTGCGCTCGGCGCCGTCCACGTCGAGGGTCACGCCGTCGTCGTCGGTGCTCAGCACCCGGCCGGTCAGCCCGTTGACGGCGACCAGCCGGCCGGCGTTGCGCCGCCAGTGCCGGGGCTCGGTCAGCGGCCGGTCCACCCCGGGCGAGCCGACCTCCAGTTGATACTCCCCCGCCAGGACCTCGCCGCCCCGCTCATCCGCGGCATCCAGGGCCTCGGAGATCTCCCGGGAGACGACCGCCACATCGTCCAGGCCGATCCCGCCGTCGGCGTCGATCAGCACCCGGACCACGAACCGGCGCCCGGCCCGGGACACGGTCAGGTCCTCCAGGTCGTAGCCCGCCTTGGCGACCACCGGCTCGACCACCTCGCGCAGCCGGGCGCGAGCCGCGGTCAGGTCGACGCGCGGCAGGGCGGGGGCACTCCGGGAATCCGAGCGGCTGCTCGGGCGGCCGCCGGGCCGGGCCCCGGCGCGACCACGCTGCGTCATCGGGCTCGACCTCTCACTCGCGTTCACGCTGCATCAGCGCGAATTTACGCTGCAACGACTATATGCCGCCGGGCAGTCGGTGGCCCCGCGGCTGACGCAGAGCCTAACGCGCCCGGCGCGCGGGCGGCGCAGCGCCGCACCGGAAACACGTGAACCGCAGGTCAGCGGCCCGGGACTTCACCCGCGAAGGCGATGGTGTTGACTGATCCGGTGCGGATAGGTGATGCGGATCCCACCCGGCGGCGGGTGCTCGCCGCGGGCGGCGTTCTGGCCGGGACGGTCACGCTCAGCGGTTGCGGTCTGTTCGGTGACGACCCCGAGCCGCCGAAGGGGCCGGACCCGCTGCAGCCGGTGCTGGACGAGGCGGTCACCCTGGCCGCGACGTACGACCGGGTGATCCTGGCCCAGCAGTCGCTGAGCGCCACGCTCACCCCGATCGCCCAGGCGCACCGGGCGCACGCCGCCGAGCTGGCCCGGGTGATCGGGGTCACCGCGCCCGGCGCCGCCCCGGGCGCGTCCATCGTCGACGGCACCGTGGCCGGCCTGCGCAGGGCGGAACTCGCCGCGCAGAAGACCGCGGTCGCCGCGTGCCAGAGCGCCCCGGCCGGCCGGGCGGCGCTGATCGGCTCGATCGCCGCCGCGCGAGCCACCCACGCCGAGGCTCTGCGCTAGTTTCTCGAACGTGAAAGATGAACTGGCCGCCGCGCTCGCCGCCGAGCAGGCGGCGATCTGGGCGTACGGGGTGATCGGCGTGCACCTGCCGCCCGGCGCCGAGCAGGACCAGGCCCGGGCCGCCGAGCAGGAGCACCGGGTGCGCCGCGACGACCTGGTCGAGCAGCTGGCCGGGTTGCAGGCCGGCGCCGCGCCGACCCCGGCGGGCTATCAGCTGCCGTTCCCGGTCACCGACCGGGCCGCCGCGCTGAAACTGGCCGTCCAGATCGAGGACGGGGTCGCCCAGGCCTGGCGCCCGGTACTGCCGGTGACCGAGAACACCCAGCGCACCACCGCGCTGTCCGCTTTGACCGCCTCGGCGATCCGTGCCACCCGGTGGCGCAAGTTCGCCCAGGTCACCCCGCTGACCCTGATCTTTCCGGGTCGCCCGGGCGCCTGAACGACCAGAATGGGGTGGTGCTCGACGAGATCGACACCACCTCGCCCCGCGGTTCGCTCGCCCTCCGGCTCTGCGACGCGATCCAACGTCGTTGGCCGGCCGAGGTGCTGGCGATCGGCGTGCGCGGCTCGGTGGCCCACGCGGACGACACCGAGACCAGCGACGTCAACCTGATCGTGGTGACCTATCGCCCGCGGACCGGGCCGCGGCCGGCGCTGCGCAAGGTCGACGGCGTGCCGGTCGACCTGGCGGTGCTCGCCGCCGACGAGGCGATCGCCCAGGCCCGGCAGCTGACCCCGCGCTGGCCGCTGCTGGCCGACCGGTACCTGACCACGATGCCGCTGCACGACCCGCGCGGGTGTTTCCGGGAGCTGCGCGAGGCGCACCAGAACCTGCTTGCCGAGGCCCGCCCGGCGGAGTACGCCCAGCTGGCCCGGCACAACTGGGCGATCGCGAACGGGGCACGGCAGCGGGCGGTCCGGCTCACCCAGTGGTACGACACCGACGCCGCGTTGGTGCTGATCGCCCAGGCCCGGGTGAACGCCGCGCTGGTCGCCGGCTTCCTCACCCACACCTGGTTCCGCAACGCCGCGGACGCGGTGCGGCGCACCGGGGTGGCCGCCGCCGACATGCAGGAGCTCGGGGCGATCCTCAAATACCAGGCCGAGGAGCTGGCCGCCCGGGGCCGCCCGGTGGACGGCACCCTGGGCGCGCTCTTCGACTAGCGGTGCCCGCTAGACCCCGATCAACGACCCGATGAGGTACGTCAGTCCGGCCGCCACCGCGCCCAGCACGAGCTGCCGCAGGCCGCCGAGCCACCAGGCCCGCAGGGTCAGCCGGGACACCACCGCGCCCGCCGCGAACAGGCCGAGCCCGCCGACGGCCAGGGCGGCCCACAGGTTGTCGTACCCCATCAGCAGCGTGAGGAGCGGGATCACCGCGCCCACCGAGAAACAGACGAACGACGAGCCGGCCGCCGTCCACGGGCTGGGCAGCTCGTCCGGCACCACGCCCAGCTCCTCCTGGGCATGCACCCGCAACGCCTGGTCCGGGTTCCGCTTGAGCACGTCGGCGACCTGCCGGGCCAGGCCGGCCGGCAGACCGCGGGCCACCCACATCGCGACCAGCTCGTCGGCCTCGCCGTCCGGGTTGACCCGCAGCTCGTGCAGCTCCTTGCCGAGCTCGGCGGCGATCTGCTCGTTCTGGGTGCGGACGCTCGTGTACTCCCCGATGCCCATCGAGATCGCGCCGGCGACCAGACCGGCCACCCCGGTGAGGATCAGCGCGTGCCGGCTCACCTGGGCACCGCCGACCCCGGCGATCAGCGCGATGTTGGTCACCAGGCCGTCCATCGCGCCGAAGGTCGCGGCCCGCAGCCAGCCGCCGGAGACGTCGGCGTGGTGGTGCTCGATCACCGGGGTCACGGCAGGGTGAGGATCTCGACGCCGTCCTCGGTCACCACCAGCGTGTGCTCGAACTGCGCGGTCCACCTGCGGTCCTTGGTGACGACCGTCCAGCCGTCCGCCCAGATCTCGTACTCATGGGTGCCGAGGGTGATCATCGGCTCGATGGTGAAGGTCATCCCCGGCTCCATCACGACGGTCAGGTCGGGCTTGTCGTAGTGCGGCACGTACAGCCCGGAGTGGAACGTCTCGCCGATCCCGTGACCGGTGAAGTCGCGCACCACGCCGTAGCCGAACCGGCGCGCGTACGCCTCGATCACCCGCCCGATCGCGTTGATCTGCCGTCCCGGCGCGACCGCCCTGATCCCCCGCATCATCGCCTCGTGGGTGCGCTCGACCAGCAGCCGGGCCTCCTCATCGACCTCTCCGACGCAGAACGTGGCGTCGGTGTCGCCGTGCACGCCGTTCAGGTACGCCGTGACGTCGACGTTGATGATGTCGCCGTCCTCCAGCACGGTGGAGTCCGGGATGCCGTGGCAGATCACCTCGTTCAGCGAGGTGCAGCAGGACTTGGGGAAACCCTTGTAGCCCAGGGTGGACGGGTACGCCCCGTGGTCGAGGATGAACTCGTGCACCACCCGGTCGATCTCGTCGGTGGTCACCCCCGGCTTGCAGTGCTCGCCGGCGAGCTGGGTGGCCTGCGCGGCGATCCGGCCGGCGACCCGCATCCTCTCGATGGTCTCCGGGGTCTGCACGTGCGAGCCGTGCCACGGCGCGGGCCGTTTCTTGCCGACGTATTCGGGGCGGACGATGGTGGCCGGGACCGATCGCTCACGCGACTGCTTGCCCGGCACGAGCGGTGCACGTACGGTCATGAATCACAGCCTATCCGCCGTTCGGAGCCACCATCGGTCCCGTCCTTGCCGCTCGGCGACCCGCTGTGAAATCGTGTATCGGTGGATCAAGAGGGGCAGGACCCGACTTTCACGGCGACCGGCGCGGTCGACGGTGATCGGGTGGTCGTCACCGTGACCGGCGAGGTCGACATGTCCACCGCGGGCGCCCTGTTCGAGACCGCCACCCCGGAGCGGATCACCGGCGCCACCATCGACCTGCGGGCGGTCACCTTCTTCGACTCGGCCGCCATCCACACCCTGATCCGGCTCGCCGAGCGGTATCCGGAAACGCTCGAGGTGATCCCCTCCGAGCGGGTGCGCCGGGTGCTCGACATCTCCGGCCTGGGCGGCCAGCCCTGGCTCAGGTCGCACTGACCGTCAGGCCGCGGTCAGCGGCCGCCGCAGGGTCACCGCGGTCCCGGCCGGCGACCGGTGCACGGACAGCTCGGTCAGGGCGCCGATCAGGGCCAGCCCACGCCCGCGGAAACCCGCGTCGGTGGCCGGCCGCCACTGACCGGTGTCCCGCACGATCACCACGATCGCGTCCGGCTGCATCGAGGCCTCCACGGTGATCACCGGCTCGGCCGGCTCGACCGGGTGCTCGATCGCGTTCGCCGCCGCCTCGGAGACCGCCACGGTCAGGTCGAACTGGTCGGCGTCCGGCACCGCGTGCGCGGTCAGGAAGTCCTCCAGGCGCTGGCGCAGCACACTGAGCCGGGTCGGGTCGGCCGGCAGCCGCATCACGAACTCGGTCGGCTCGGTGACCTGCAGCGCGATCAGCGCGATGTCGTCCCGGCGGACCTGCCGGGCGGCCTTGGCCAGCAGCGTGTCCAGCAGGTCCTCGATGTGCTCGGCCGGCCTGGCCACATCCGCGGTCAGCTCGGCCAGGCCGGCGTCGATGCCCTGCCGCCGGTCCTCGACCAGCCCGTCGGTGTAGAGCAGCAGCCGGTCGCCGAGCGCCAGCCGCACCTCGTGCGCCGGGTAGGCGACCTCGCGCAGCGCTCCGATCGGCGGGCCGAGCGCGGTGCGGTACAGGAACGAGCCGAGTTCGCCGCCGGTCACCCGGATCGGCGACGGATGACCGGCCGCGGAATACCGGGCCACCCGGGTGATCGGGTCGAAGCGCAGGCAGAACACCGTGGCGAACTGCCGCCGGCCGAGCGTGTCCACCAGCCGGTTGAGCCGGCTCAGTGCGGCGCCGCAGTCGAAACCCTCCAGCAGGTACGCCCGCAGCGCGTTCCGCAGCTGGCCCATCGCGGCCGCGGCCTGCACGCCCTTGCCGACCACGTCGCCGATCACCAGGCACAGCCCGCCGTCCGGGTCGGCGATCACGTCGTACCAGTCGCCGCCGACCCGGGCCTCGCTGCTGCCCGCCACGTACCGGCTGGCCACCACCGCGCCCGGCACCCGGGGCAGCGACTGCGGCAGCAGGCTGTGCTGCAGGGTGCGGGCGATCCGGTGCTCGGTCTCGTACAGCCGGGCGTTGGCCAGCCGCAGACCGATCAGGCGGGCCAGCTGGGTCAACACGACCGGCGGCACCGGCCCGTCCGCGCCGGACCAGACCCGCAGCTCGCCGAGCTGCACCCCCGCGGTGTCCGGCAGCGGCACCAGCACGTCCGGCTCGGCGTCCGCCTCGGCACCGCCGTCCCGCTCGGCCCGGGCGTCCGGGACGCAGACCACCACCCGGCCGGCCGCGGTCATCGCCTGCACGTGCCGGGCCGCCACGTCGAGCACCTCGGCGATACCGGTCACCGAGCTCAGCGCGACCGCGGCGTCGACCAGCCCGCGCAGCCCGTTGACCGTCGCCCGGCGCACCCGGCCGAACTCCAGGCCGGCCCGCACCCGGTCGGTCACCTGCCCGGTGGCGAACGGCGCGGCCAGCACGTCGTCGGTGTCCGCGGCCGCGTAGACGGCCCGCGCGCCGGCCACCGCCCGGGCGATCGCCGCAGCGGCCAGGGTCAGGAAGTCCCGGTAGCCGTCGTCCAGGCGCAGGTGCCGGTTGACCCCGGCGACCAGCGCCCCGACCGTGTCGGCGCCCACCCCGATCGGCAGCACCAGGGCCTCGTCGGCGGCGTCGGGCGCGACGTCGGCCAGCTCGGCCAGCGGCACCCGGCCGGGCCGGCCGGTGGTGATCACGTCCCGGATCGCCGGGTGCGCGCCGGCCGCGTCGAGCACCACCTCGGCGTAGGGCACGTCGAGCGAGCCGACCCGGAGCGCGGCCACCGCCTCGGCGGCCAGCGCGGCCGGCACGGCCAGGTCGGCCAGCCGGCGGCCGAGCGCGCCGAGGATCCGCACCCGGCGCTCGCCGAGCACCCGGCCGGTGGTCTCGGCGACGATGCACATGATTCCGCCGACCGAGCCGTCGGCGGACCGGATCGGGTCGAACGACACGTCGAAGTAGGTCTGCTCCAGGAAGCCGTGCCGCTCGATCAGGAACGGGTGGTCGTCGGCGTAGAACGCCTCGTCGCTCTCATGCACCCGGCGGATCAGCCGCTGCACCGTGTCCCACGTCTCGGCCCACATGTCCCGGCCCGGCCGGCCCAGGTACGCCGGATGCTTGCCACCGGCGATGGCGGCGTACGCGTCGTTGTAGAGGACGGTGTGCTGCGGGCCCCAGGCGATCAGGATCTGGGTGCGCGAGGCGAGCATCGTCACCACCGCGCCGACCAGCTCGTCCGGCCACCTCGCGGGATCCCCGGCCGGGGAGGCGGACCAGTCCAGCTCGGCCATCCGCCGGCCCATCTCGCCGCCGCGCTCGAAGGCGACGCGCAGCCGGGCGGGCAGGACGCCCATCGATGCCTCCCGTGAGGTGGGGTCGCCGGGGAAAGCCGGCCCGCTGGCACGTTAACACCGGGCCGGCAGCCGGACCCGGCGGGCGGCCGGGTGGGGACGTGACCGCCGCTACACCGAGGCCGCGGCGATCTCCCGGCTGATCAGCGCGGCCCGGGTGAGCGCCGCGAAGACCCGCAGGTCGGTGGTGCGCTCGGGGTGCCACTGCACGCCCATCGCGAAGCTGCGCCCGGGATGTTCCAGGATCTCCACCACCCGGTCGTCCGGGCACCAGCCGGTCGCCACGAACTCGCCGGGGTCGGCCACCGCCTGGTGGTGGAACGAGTTCACGGTGGTCTGCCGGCCGAACAGGTCGTGGGCGCGGGACCCGTCCGCGGTGACCACGTCGTGCCGGCCGTAGTCGCCGGCCCCGGCGGCCAGCGGGTCGGTGCCGACCGCGCCGCGGTGCCGGTCGTGCCCGATCAGATCGGGGAGGTGCTGGTGCAGCGAGCCGCCGGTGGCGACCGCCATCACCTGGTGGCCCCGGCAGACGCCGAGCACCGGCAGGTCGGCGTCGAGCACCGCACGCATCAGCATGATCTCGGCGGCGTCCCGGACCGCGTCCACCTCGGTCTCCGGGTGTGGCGCGGCGCCGTAGTGCGCCGGGTCCACGTCGGCGCCGCCGGTGAAGACGATGCCGTCGAGCGATTCCAGCACGTCGGTGCCGGGGTCGTCGGGAGTGATCAGCACCGCCCGCCCGCCGGTGGCGTGCACGGCCCGCACGTACGTCATCGGGAGCATGCCGGCCATCAGCTCGTTCCGGCCGTACTGCACGTGCTGGGCGTATGCGGTGAGGCCGATCAGCGGTCTGCGCATGGGGATGGTGCCCTCCTCAACTCCGTTCGGCGGCGGCCGTCACCAGCGCGCCGAAGAGCCGGCGGTCCCGGCTCACCTCGGGGTGCCACTGCACGCCGAGCAGGAATCGCCGCTCCGGGTCCTCGACCGCCTCGGGCAGGCCGTCCTCGGCCCGTCCGGTGACGGTGAGCTTCCCGGCGTCGGCGACGCCCTGATGGTGGAAGCAGTTGATGGTCACGTCCTCGCCCATCAACCCGGCGATCCGGCTGCCGGGGACGAAGACCGCGTCGTGCTCGCTGTACTCGCCGGGGGCCACCCGGTGCCGCTCGTGGCCGAGCACGTCCGGCAGGTGCTGGTGCAGGCTGCCGCCGTGCGCGGCGACCAGCAGCTGCATGCCGCGGCAGACGCCGAGCACCGGCAGGTCGGCCTCGAGCGCGGCGCGCAGCAGGGTCAGCTCGCCGGCGTCCCGGTCGGGATGGGTGACGGTGTGCGGGCCGGGCCGCTCGCCGTACAGCGCGGGGTCGATGTCCGGGCCGCCGGCCAGCAGCAGACCGTCCAGCACCCGCAGCACCTCGGCGTCCATGTCGTCCGGGGGCAGCAGCACCGCCCGGCCGCCGGCCTGGGTGACCGCGGCGGCGTAGTCGTAGGGAACCAGAGCGGTGGGGAGGTCACGCCAGACACCCCAGGAGGCGGGCATCACGTACGTCGTTATGCCGATGATCGGACGCATCGCACCACCGTAGCCACCGCCCGCCGGTCCGGTCGCCTGGACAGGGGGCGCGGCACCGAAATCAACGGTGCCGCGCCACGGGCCCCTCTGTCCTATCCCAGACGGGGACCAAGACCCGCCTGAGCAGGGATTCGACCCCTGTGAAGAGATCCCTTCCCGGCCTCGGGGGTGACTAAACGTTCACAGCGGGGTTACATACGCACCGGTGATGCCGCCGTCGACGACGAACTGCGACGCGGTCATGAACGAGGCGTCGTCACTGGCCAGGAAGGCCACCGCGGCGGCGATCTCGGCCGGCTCGGCGAACCGGCCCATCGGCACGTGCACCAGGCGGCGGGCGGCCCGCTCCGGATCCTTGGCGAACAACTCCATGAGCAGCGGGGTGGCCACCGGGCCGGGGCAGAGCGCGTTGATCCGGATGCCCTCCCGGGCGAACTGCACGCCCAATTCCCGGGTCATCGCCAGCACACCGCCCTTGCTGGCGGTGTACGCGATCTGCGAGGTCGCCGCCCCGAGCAGCGCCACGAAGGACGCGGTGTTGATGATCGAGCCCTTGCCCTGCCGCTGCATGTACGGGATCGCGTACTTGCAGCAGAAGAACACGCTGGTCGTGTTGACCTTGAGCACCCGCTCCCACGCGTCGAGCCCGGTGACCAGGATCGAGTCGTCGTCGGGCGGCGAGATGCCGGCGTTGTTGAAGGCGATGTCGACCCGCCCGTGCCGCTCGGCCACCCCGTCGAAGAGTGCCCTGACCTGCCCCTCATCACTGACGTCGCAGGCCACGAACTCGCCGCCGACCTCCTGCGCGACCGCCTTGCCGGCCTCCTGCGAGATGTCCACCGCGACGACCTTGGCGCCCTCGGCGGCGAAGCGCCGCGCGGTGGCCAGACCGATTCCACTGCCGGCGCCGGTGATCACGGCGACCCGGTCCTGCAAACGCTCCACTTAATCTCCCGTAGCCAGGAACACGTTTTTGACATCGGTGAACGACAGCAGCGCGTCCGGGCCCAGCTCGCGGCCCAGACCGGACTGCTTCATCCCGCCGAACGGCGTCCAGTACCGCACCGACGAGTTGCTGTTGACGCTGAGCGCGCCGGTCTCGACGGCGCGGGAGACCCGCAGCGCGCGGCCGACGTCGCGGGTCCAGATCGAGCCGGACAGGCCGTACTCGGTGTCGTTGGCCAGACGGATCGCCTCGGCCTCGTCCCGGAACGGCAGCACGCTGACCACCGGGCCGAAGATCTCCTCCCGCCAGTGCCGGTCCGCCGCGGAGGAGGCGAGCAGCACGGTCGGCGGGAACCACCAGCCGTCGGTGAATGCGGCGCTGCCGCGGAACGCCACCTCCGCGCCGTCGACATAGGACGCGACCACGTCCCGCTGGCCGGACGAGATCAACGGGCCCATCTCCGACTTCTCGTCAGCAGGGTCCAACACCCGGAATTTCTGGACGGCCGGCTCCAGCAGGGCGAGGAACCGGTCGTACACCGAAGCCTCGACCAGCAACCGCGACCGGGCGCAGCAATCCTGCCCCGCGTTGTCGAAGACCGCCCCGGGTGCGGCCGCGGCCGCCTTGTCCAGATCCGCATCCGCGAAGATCACGTTGGCACTCTTGCCGCCCAGCTCCAGCGTCACCCGTTTCACCTGTTCGGCACAGCCCGCCATGATCGATTTGCCGACCGCGGTGGACCCGGTGAAGCAGACCTTGCGGACCGCCGGGTGGGTGACGAACCGCTGCCCCACCACGCTGCCCTTGCCGGGCAGCACCTGGAAGACCCCTTCCGGCAGGCCGGCTTCGAGGGCCAGCTCGCCGAGCCGGATCGCGGTCAGCGGGGTCAGCTCGGCCGGTTTGAGCACCACCGTGTTGCCGGCCGCCAGCGCGGGCGCGAAGCCCCAGCCGGCGATCGGCATCGGGAAGTTCCAAGGCACGATGATGCCGACCACGCCGAGCGGCTCGTGGAAGGTCACGTCCACCCCGCCGGCGACCGGGATCTGCCGCCCGGCGAGTCGCTCCGGGGCCCCGGCGTAGTAGTGCAGCACGTCGCGGACGTTGCCGGCCTCCCAGCGGGCGTTGCCGATGGTGTGGCCGGCGTTGCGCACCTCCAGTTGCGCCAGCTCTTCGAGGTGGTCGTCGACCACCGTCGCGAAGCGGCGCAGCAGCCGCGCCCGGTCCCCGGGCGCGACCGCGCGCCAGCTCCCGAAGGCCTTGCGGGCCCGCTCGATCGCCGCGTCGGTCCCGGTCAGGTCCAGCGACGGTACGGTCGTGAAGACCCGCCCGTCCGCCGGGTTGATCACGTCAGTTGTGCCCACGTCAAGATCCTCACACTTAGAGGCGTTCGAATCCACGACGCAGTTCCCAGTCGGTCACCGCGGCGTCGAAAGCGGCCAGCTCCACCCGGCCCATGTTGGCGTAGTGGGCGACCACATCCGCCCCGAACGCGCTTTCCGCCACCGCGCTGCCCGCCCAGAGCTCGGTGGCCTCGCGCAGCGTGCCCGGCACCCGCCCGGCGGTGTCGTCCCGGTAGGCGTTGCCGGCGAACTCGTCCTCCAGCGGCAGCTCGTTCTCGATGCCGTGCACCGCGCCGGCCACCAGCGCGGCGATCGCGAGGTACGGGTTCACGTCGCCGCCCGGCACCCGGTTCTCCACCCGCATGCCCTGACCGTGGCCGGCGATCCGCAGCGCGCACGTCCGGTTGTCCACGCCCCAGCGCAGCGCGGTCGGCGCGAACGAGCCCGGCTGATAGCGCTTGTACGAGTTGATGTTCGGCGCGAACAGCAGGCTGAACTCGCGCATCGTGGCGAGCAGCCCGGCCAGCGCCCGCTGCCCGGTCACGCTCAGGTGCGCCGGCCCGTCGCCCAGCATCGCCGACCGGTCGTCCCGGCCGCGCAGCGAGAAGTGGATGTGGCAGGAGTTGCCCTCCCGCTCGTTCGGCTTGGCCATGAAGGTCAGCGCCATCCCCTCCTGGGCGGCGATCTCCTTGGCCCCGTTCTTGTAGACGACGTGGTTGTCCGCGGCGGTCAGCGCGTCGGCGTACCGGAATGCGATCTCGTGCTGCCCGAAGTTGCACTCGCCCTTGGCGCTCTCCGGGAGCAGGCCCGCGCCGTACATCTCGTTGCGAATCCTGCGGAGCAGCGGTTCCACCCGCGCGGTACCCAGCAACGAGTAGTCCACATTGTACTGGTTGGCCGGGGTCAGGTTCCGGTAGTGCCTGTCGAACGCCTGCTCATAGCTGTCCCGGTAGAGGACGAACTCCAGCTCCGTCCCGGCGTACGCGGTGAGCCCGTGCGCCGCCAGCCGGTCCAGCTGGCGGCGCAGGATCTGCCGCGGGGACGGTGCCACCGGCTGTCCCGCGGTGTCGAACAGGTCGGCCAGCACCAGTGCGGTGCCCGGCTGCCACGGCACCCTGCGCAGCGTGCCGAAGTCCGGCCGCATCACGAAATCGCCGTAGCCGGTGGACCAGGAGGACATCTCATAGCCGTCGACGGTGTTCATGTCGACGTCCACCGCGAGCAGATAGTTGCAGCCCTCACTACCCGCGCCGGCCACCTCGTCGATGAAGTACCGCCCGTGCAACCGCTTGCCCTGCAGTCGCCCCTGCATGTCGGTGAGCGCCAGCAGGACGGTGTCGATCGAACCGTTGCCGACCGCTACGTCCAGGTCCTCGAGATCCATGGATCAGTCCTATCAGTCGTTGGCCGTCGGCATGGTCTGCTCGCCGTGCGCCGCCGCCTCCAGCAGGTTGGAGCGCGGACCGGTGAACCAGTGCCGGGCGCTCGCGAACCACCAGACGGTCGCGCCGCCGACGACGATCGCCACCGCGACGATCGTGTAGTTGAAGTTCTTCGCCGTGATCGGGCCGGCGGTCGGCAGCACGAACAGCACGCAGATGATCGCCACCCAGACGATCGAGATCCAGCCGACCAGGGAGCTCCACTTCCCCAGGTGCCACGGGCCGGCCCGGAAGTCCGGGTTGCGGCGGCGCAGGAAGACCGGGCCGACGTACGCGATGTACAGGCCGATCACCGCGATCGAGGTGGCCGCCGCGTACGCCGTGGTGTTCCACAGCGACGGCAGCACCAGGATCGTCGAGATGGTCACGCACAGCCAGATCGAGTTGGTCGGCGTGCCGGTGCGCGGGTTGACCTGCTTCCACAGCCGCGAGCCGGGCAGCGCGCCGTCGCGGGCGAACGCGTACGACATCCGGGAGTTGGCGGTCACCGACGCCATCCCGCAGAACCACTGCGCCACCATGCAGATGAACAGCAGGAAGGTGCCGACGTTGTGGCCGGCCGCGTCGATGAAGATCTGCGCCGGCGGCAACTGGAGCGAGGTCGCCGCCTCGGCGTCGTAGTCCTGGATCGACCAGGTGATCGCGAACAGCAGCACGAACCCGGCGATCACCGAGACCACCACCGACATCACGATCCCGCGCGGCGCCGCGTTGGCCGCGTCGTGCGTCTCCTCGGCCACGTGCGCGGACGCGTCGTACCCCGTGTAGGTGTACTGCGCCATCAACAGTCCGATCAGGACGGCGTACACCGTCGCTGCGCCGAAGCCGAACCCGGTCGCGTTCTTCACCTCGAAGAACACCTCGGAGACCGGCTTGTGGTGATCCGGCAGCACGGCCAGCAGCACCACGATCACCGCCACGCCGATCAGGTGCCACCAGGCGCTCACATCGGAGAGCACCCGCACCAGGTTCACCCCGAACGTGTTGAGCAGACCGTGCGCCACGATGATGACCAGGAAGATCAGGAAGGTCCGCCCGGGCGTCACCGCCATGTCGAAGGTCAGGCTCAGGAACGCCGCCGTGGTGATCGCCGCCCCGAAGTCGATCGCCGCGGTCACCGCGACCTCGCCGAGGAAGTTGAACCACCCGATGAACCAGGCCCACGCGGCCTTGTTCCGCTTGGCCAGCGCCGCCGCCCACCAGTACAGCGCGCCGGCCGTCGGATACGCCGAGCAGACCTCGGCCATCGCCATCGCCACCAGGGTGACCATCCCGCCGACGAGCAGCCAGCCGATGGTGATCGCGAACGGTCCGCCGGCGTTCATCGCGATCACATAGGACGTGATCGCACCGGCCAGGATGGAGATGATCGAGAAGGAGACCGCGAAGTTGGAGAAGCCGGACAACCGGCGATGAAGTTCCTGCTTGTATCCGAGTTGCGCGAGTCGTTCCTCGTCGCTGCTGCTAACGGCCGGTTCAGTGCTCATTGCGCGAGCTCCCTACGCCGAAAAGGTGTGACCTGAGCCACGGGTTTCGGTGATGATCGCTCCGCTGTGTTACGGCCGTCAATGATCAGCGTTAATTGCGTTGCCGCGCGCCATGTTGCGGTGCGAACCTTGACGGCGACAGGGCAGCAACCGGACCCCTCGGCAGGGACCGTTTCGCCCGGGTTGTTCGACAACCTCCCTGCGGCGGTGCGGGGCGCGGTCACCTCTCTCACCCGCACGCGGCCTTCCGGCCGCGCAGCGCCCGCCCCGCACCGCCGCCCCACTCCCGCTCCGCCGTGGTCAGCGTCGTCGACTGCCCGGGTACGCGGTGCTCAGCTGACGAATCGGGTGCCCGCCCCGAAACTGGTGCTCTCCCACCGCTTCGCCACCTCCGGGAAACCGCCGGTGCCGTACCCGTCCGCGGTCAGCACGTAGACGATCTGGTGGGCGGCACCGGTGCAGGTCGCCCCGGCCGTCCCGCAGTCGTAGAGCAAGGCGACGTCACTCTTGCCGTCCCCGTTGTAGTCGCCGGTGGTCACGAATTTCGTGCCGGTGCCCCAGCGGGTGCTCTCCCACCGGGCGGCCAGACCCTGCAGCCCGCCCGGGCCCGAGGCGATGGTGAGCAGCTTGACGTGGCCGGCACCGTAGTCGTACAGCAGGCCGAGGTCGCTGCGTCCGTCCCCGTTGAAGTCGCCGGCCTTCACCGACGACGTGCCGCCACCGAAGCAGGTGCTCTCCCAGCCCTTCATCGGCGTGCTCAGCGCGCCGGAACCCGCGCCGTCCGCGGTCATGACGAAGACCGCCTGGTGCGAGTTCCCGCCACAGGTGGCCCCCGCCGTGCCGTAGTCGTAGAACAGGGCGAGGTCGCTCTTGCCGTCCCCGTTGAGGTCACCGGCGGTGACGAACTTGACCCCGGTCCCCCAGTCGGTCGCCTCCCACCGGACCACCGCGCCGTCGAAGGTGCCGCTCCCGTCGGCCTTGGCGCTGAGCGTCAGCATCCGCAGGTTGCCGGCGCCGTGGTCGTACAGCAATGCCAGATCGCTCTTGCCGTCCCCGTTGAAGTCACCGGGTTCGAAGAACGCGGTCCGGGACCCGAAGCAGGAACTCGCCCACGCGGTGACCGGCTCCAGCAGCGCGCCGGTGCCCGCCGGGTCGGCCGGCCACACCAGCACCGCCACCCGGTCGACACCCGGGCAGGACGTGCCCGCGCTGCCGTAGTCGTAGAACGCCGCCACGTCGCTCCTGCCGTCTCCGGTGAAGTCACCGGACGTGGTGAACCGCGGCAGGACCGGTTGGCACGGGCCCCGCCACTGGGTGGCCAGGCCGGTCAGCCCGCCGCTGCGGTCAGCCCGGCCGGACAGGTCGAACATCGCGGTGTCCCGCGACGGGCTGACCGGGCAGCCGGCCGCCTGGGTGGCCCCGTAGTCGTAGAGCAGCGAAATGTCGCTGATCCCGTCACCGTTGTAGTCGTGCGCCACGGTCCCGGCCGCGACGGTGTCGACGAAGTCGGTGCCGCTCGCGTAGTAGCCGTCGACGGCCGCCGCCACCTGCGCCGGGCTCTGCGCTCCGGCCCTGTTGTAGTAGACCCAGTTGACCTTCATGTCCCAGGAGCGGGTCGCCCCGGCACCGGCCACCGACTCGGCGAACCACTCGTTGAAGTTGATCATCATCGGCTCGCGCGGCGAGTACGGCGACCCGGTGCTGAGCAGCTTCCGGTCGTCCACGAAGAAGTCTGCCGTGCCGTTCTCGACGGTCATCACGAGCGTATGCCAGGCGCCGGCCAGCGACCCCGCCTGGTTGGTGGAGACCCGGTCCTCGACCGCCGGATCGGGATCGTGCCACGCGGTGGTGAAGTGCCGCGGCCCGGTGGTTCCCCAGCCTCCGTTCGGCAGATATTCGTGATCGAGCTCGCTGTAGTGCGCATCCGCCGCCGGTGAGATGGCGTAGAAAGCCTGCACCGGCCGATCGACATCGGCACCCGAGACCGGCGCGTCGGTCAGGAAGACCCGCGCGGCGAAGGTCCCCGAGTAGAACTTGCTCCGCACCGTGTTCACCTGCGCCTGCGTCGTTCCCCCGACGGTGCCGTCGGTGCCGGCCCGCAGCCGCATCGCCTGCCCGCCGCGTGCCGAGTCATCCGCCGGGAAACTCACCGCGTCCGCCGACCAGGTCCCGGCGACACCGGGCCCGCCGGCCCCGGTCCGGACATCCCAGCCGTGGACGGCCAGCGCCGGATCCCCGGCATCCCGGTAGTGGAAGTCGTCGAACAGCACGCCGCTCGGCACGGCCGCCGGAGTCGCCGCGGCCGGAGCGGCCGGGGCGGCCGCCACGGCGCAGGCCACCAGGACGGCACTGAGCAGCAGCGACCTCCTGCCGTTGCGGGCAAGCCACATTTCCATATTTCCCCCGTTGGATCTTCACCTGCCCGGGCAGCCTATCCGCGGCACATCCCCGGCGTCCGCCCCCGGTTCCGGACGCCGTCAGGACCGGCGCAGGGCGGCCATCAGCGGGGTGCGGACCTGGGTGCGCAGCAGCGAGCGGGAGTACACCCGCGCACCCACCCCGAGCAGACCCAGCGCGGTCGCGGCCAGCAGGACGACGGCGACGATCGGCTCCCACCCGGCGGCCGTGCCGTCGAACAGGCGGATCGGCATCGCGATCGGGGCGGAGAACGGCACGTACGACAGGATCTTCATCAGGATGCCGTCGTGCGGGACGCTGAGGGCCAGGAAGAACGGGATCAGCACCAGCATCTGCACCGGCACCGTGGTGCTGGCCAGCTCCTCCTGCCGGGAGGCGAGGGCGCCGACCCCGGCCCAGAGCGCGGCCAGCATGACGAAGCCGAGCACGAAGAACGGCAGGAACCAACCGATCGCCGGGATCATGGCGTTGAGCAGGCCGGGGGCGGCGTCCGTGGCGGTCATCCCGATCATCGCGACCAGGGCCAGCAGGCCGACCTGGGCGAAGGCGAGCACGGTCAGGGCGAAGACCTTGCCGGCAAGCAGGGCGCGGGTGGGGACGCTGGACACCAGGATCTCGACGATGCGGGTCTGTTTCTCCTCGACGACGCTCTGCGCGATCTGCATGCCGAAGGTGAACGAGGTGAAGAAGAACAGCATCGCGAACGCGATCGGCACCAGGATCTTCAGGGCCGGGGCGATGTCGCTGTGCTCCAGGTAGCGGGTCTGCGGCTCGGTGCTCAGCGCCGCGATCACGTCGTCCGGACGGTCCTGCTCGGCGACCACCACCGGGCCGGGCAGCACGGCCGCGTCGACGTCACCGGAGCGGATCAGGGCTTCCGCGGCGGGCGTGTCGGCGACGACCCGTACCTCGAAACCGCTCTTCTGCAGGGTCGCCACGGTCGCGGTGTCGGTCACGGCGACCTTGGTGGCGCCCCCGTCGAGCAGGGTCGGCAGCACGATCGAGGCGACCACGATGAGCAGGAACAGCACGGTGCTGAAGAGGAAGGCCTTGTCGCGCAGCTTGACCCGGACCTCGCGGGCGGCGACGAGTTTGGCGGCCTCGAATGTCGTCACTGGATGACCTCTCGGAAGATCTCGGCGAGGGTGGGGCGGACCGGACCGAACGCGTGCACCGGACCGCGGTCCAGGGCGGCGCGCAGCACCACCTGGTCGTCGAGCCCGACCGCCAGGTCGAAGGTGGCGTGCCGGCCGTCCAGGTCGATCAGGGTGACGCCGGACTGGTCGCGCAGCCAGCCGGCGTCGCCGGCCACCTCGATGCGGTACCGCGGCAGTGCGTACTGCTCGCGCAGGCCGGTCCGGTCGCCGGTGGCGCGGATCGTGCCGTCCGCGATGATCACCAGGTCGTCGCAGAGGCGCTCGACGACGTCGAGCTGGTGGCTGGAGAACAGCACCGCGGCGCCGGCGGCGGCCCGTTCCCGCAGCACCCCGACCACGGTGTCGACGGCGATCGGGTCGAGGCCGGAGAACGGCTCGTCGAGCACCAGCAGTTCCGGATCGTGCACCAGGGCGGCGGCGATCTGCGCCCGCTGCTGGTTGCCCAGCGACAGTTTCTGCACGTGGTCGTCGGCCCGTTCGGCCAGCTCCAGGCGTTCCAGTAGAGCGAGCGTGCGGCGGCGGGCCTCGGCCGCGCCCAGCCCGTGCAGCCGGCCCAGGTAGACGACCTGTTCCAGGACGCTCATCTTCGGGTAGAGGCCGCGCTCCTCCGGCATGTACCCGAACCGCTGGCGGATCTCCCGGCCGACCGGCTCGCCGCGCCAGCTCACCGTGCCCGCGTCGGCGGCCAGAACGCCGAGGATGATCCGCATGGTGGTGGTCTTGCCGGCGCCGTTGGCACCGACGAATCCGGTGAGCCGCCCGGCCGCCACGGTGAACGTCACATCCTTGAGGACCTGCCGCTCACCGAACGACCGGTCGACCGCGTCGACGCTCAGTTCGGGGTTCATGCGAGAGACGCTAGGCTTTCCGGCCGCCTGCGGCGTCCGGCCCGGGAAGGACCGCCGCGGGTCATTCTCGCGACGGACGCACCACGCCCATCTCGTACGCCATGACCACAGCCTGCGTACGATCGCGCGCGCCCAGTTTCATCAGAACCCGGCTGACATGGGTCTTCACGGTGGTCTCCCCGAGGTGCAGGGCGGCGGCGATCTCCGCGTTGGTGGCCCCACCGGCCAGCTCGACCAGCACCTCGTGCTCGCGCGGCGTCAGCTCGCCGAGGCGTACCCCCGGCTCGGGGGACCGCTGCCGGGGCGCGCTGAACTCGGCGATCACCCGCCGGGTCACCGCCGGGGCGAGCAGCGCGTCACCGGCGGCGAGCACCCGCACCGCCTCGGTCAGCGCCTCCGGGGTGCCGTTCTTCAGCAGGAATCCGCTGGCCCCGGCCTGCAGTGCGGCGAACAGGTAGTCGTCGGAGTCGAACGTGGTGAGGATCAACACCGACGGGCCGCTCTGCGCCGCGATCCGCCGGGTCGCCTCCAGGCCGTCCATCACCGGCATCTCCACATCCATCAGGACGACGTCGGGACGCAGCCGCAGTGCCAGCTCCACCGCCGTGGCCCCGTCGGCGGCCTCACCGACCACGGTGATGTCGTCCTCCATCTCGAGGATGACCCGGAAGCCGGAGCGGACCAGCCGATGGTCGTCCGCGAGGAGGACCCGGATGCTCACGCGGCACTCTCCACGGCCGCCGGGGCGTACGGCAGCCGGGCGCGGACCCGGTAGCCGCCGCCGGTACGCCGGCCGCACTCCAGGGTGCCGTCGTGCACCGCGACCCGTTCCCGCATCCCGATCAGTCCCATCCCGCTGCCGGCCCGTCCCCCGCCGCCGTGCCCGTCGTCGGCCACGTCCAGCTCCAACTCCCCGGCCAGATACCGGATCCGGATGTCCAGCCCGGACGCCCCCGCGTGCTTGAGCGTATTGGTCACCGACTCCTGCACGATCCGGTAGGCGGCCTGCGACAGGGAATCGGGCAGTGGCACCGGTGTACCGAAGATCCCGAAATCGACCTGGAGGCCCGCCTCCCGTGCGCGCTCGACGATCTCCTCGACCCGGTCGAGCCCGGCGCCCGGCGACTCCCGTGTCGCCGGGCCGGTGGCGCGCAGCGCGCCGAGCATCCGGCGCAGCTCGTCGACCGCGGTCCGCGCGCCGTCCTCGACCGCGGTCAGCGCGGTGACCGCCCGGGCCGGATCCCGGTCCAGCGCCCGGCGGCAGGCCGACGCCTGGATGCCCATCACCGACACGTGGTGCGCGACCACGTCGTGCAGCTCCCGGGCGATCCGCACCCGCTCGTCCAGCACCGCCCGCCCGGCCGCCGCCGCCTGCGCCGCGCGCAACTCCTCGGCCTGCTCGGCCAGCTGGTGCTGACGCCAGACGGAGCGCCAGGCGGCGTTGCCCATCAGGTAGGTGAACCCGAAGTAGACGATGTTCTGCAGGTAGCTGATGAAGATCGCCGACCAGAGTTTCGACAGCTCACCCGAGCCCTTGTCGGTCATCGTCGCGGACACGGCGTCGTGGTACAGCACGAACGACAGGGTCAGCCAGGCGAACATCACCGCCACGATCCCGAGCCGGATCATCCGGGCACGCTGCCGGTTGCGCCCCCAGGCACCGAGCGTGTAGATCGCCGCGAACAGCGCGTAGTTGACGATCATCTGCTCCTGCGAGAACCGGATCTGCCCGGCGATGAAGAACACCGAGATGACGACCGCCACCGCGTCCGGGAACCGCCGCCGCCAGACCAGCGGCACCGTCGTGGCCACCGCCCAGAAGACCTCCTCGGGGATCGCCGGCGCCCGGTCACTCTCGAAGTAGCCGGTGCTGCGCAGCAGGAACAGGCTGATCACGGCGAGCCCGGTGGCCCCCAGCCCGGTCAGCAGGTCGTTGCGGCGCTGCTGCGCGGTCGGTCCGGGCCGCCGCCACTCCTCGACGTTCCACGATGGCATGCAGAGACGATTACACGTCCTGTCGCGCTCGCATCTCCCCGGCCCCCGCCCCGCCCTCGTCGGCACGGCTCGGGCCGGCGCCCCGGGTCTGCATCGGGATCGAGGCGTCCTCGCCCGCGGTGAGCGTGCCGCCCAGGTCCCGGATCCGCTGATGGGCGGCGTCCAGGCGATCCTCCAGGGTGACGATCCGGACCGCGGCGGTCAGCGGGAGACCCTCGTCCAGCAGGATCCGGACCCGGCCGGCCAGGGCGAGCTGGTGACGGGAGTAACGGCGGTGGCCGCCGGCCGACCGTTCCGGTTCGATCAAGCCGGTGCCGTCGAGACTGCGGAGGAAGGCCTGCGTCACGCCGATCAGTTCGGCGGCCCGGCCCATCGTGTACGCCGGGAGGTCGGCGTCATCCGAAATCCTGCTGGGCATGGTCCCCTCATGCACAGAGTCCAGGGCCCCGGCGGGTAACCGGGGCCCTGGCTTTTCAATTCTGGTGCCGGCTCTCTCGTCCGGCGAATGTGGTCGACCGGCTGCGTGCCGCTAGCAGTCGACCGGAGTGATGGGCATCGGCTGCGATCACCTCTTGTCGGGTCGGGGACGTGGTGATGACGCGTTGCTGCGGTATCTCGTCCTCCTTAGCCAACTCAGCGTCTGTGCCAGTTGCGTTGCCGACCGTGGCCGACGGATCAAAGATAAGCCCGTCGCCGCCGGATTTCTAGAGTCGCCGCTGTAGATTTTTTAGCCAAACGTCAGACTGACCTGCGGCAACGCAAGCCCCGTCAATCCCTGAGGCGTTGTTTCACCCGGCCGGCGACCCGCCGAAAGCGTCACTCCGGCAGCGACCCGTCAGGGGGTGAACGGCTGGATGCCGAGGACGATGGCGAGCGCGAGGCGGTCGGCGTCGTCGGTCGCGGGCTCGGCGGTGTAGACGGTGATGCGCAGGTCATCGGTGGCGACCAGCAGGGTGTCGCAGTCCAGGGTGATGCGGCCGGCCGCCGGGTGGTCGACGATCTTGCGTTTGGCCGGGTCGCTGGGTGGCGGCGCGGTGGTGGACTCCCACAGCTCGGTGAAGCGCGGAAACTCCGTGGCCAGGTCGTGGAGCAGGCGGCGCAGGGTGTGGTCGGCGGGGTAGCGGGAGGCGGTCAGACTCAGTTCGGCGACCATGCGGGCCTCGTGGTCGGCTCTCTCGCGCGGGGAGTACACGACCCGGGTGGGGGTGCCGGCGAGGCTGCGCCACACGGCGTTGCGGTGCCGGCCGTGCCAGGTGGTGGTGTCGCCCATCAGGGCGTTGTAGGGGGCGTTGGCCACCAGCAGGGTCCAGGTGGCGTCGTGGACGGCGACCGGGGTGTGCGCCAGGCGGTCGAGGAGGCGCTGGACGCTGGCGGTGATCCGGGTGGGGACGACGTCGTGGCCGGGGGCGGCGTGGCCGGCCAGCTGGTGCAGCAGGTCGCGTTCCGGGGTGGGTAGCCGCAGGGCCCGGGCCAGGGACTCGACGACCTGGGCGGACGGGGCGGTGGCGCGGCCCTGCTCCAGGCGGGTCAGGTAGTCGGTGGAGATGCCGGCCAGGGTGGCCAGCTCCTCACGGCGCAGACCCGCGGCGCGCCGGCGGCGGCCGGCGGGCACCCCGGCGACCTCCGGGGTGACGCGGTCACGCCAGCGGCGCAGCATCCGGCCGAACTCCCACGCTTGCACGTCGCCAAGTCTGCGGCAGCGAGCCGGCCGTGTCCTGGCCCTGACAGTCCTACGAAAACCGGACGCCCGCCGGATGCAGCGGCCCGGGGTCAGGCGACGCGGCGGACGATCGCCAGCATCGACGCCTCGACGTCCTCGATCGGGCGCTCCGGCTGGAAGACCAGCCAGTCGACCGCGACCACCAGGCCGACGCCGAACAGGGCGGCCGAGGCGACCCGGACGTCCAGGTCGGCCGGGAGGTCGCCGGCGTCGACGCCGGCCTGCACCGACTCGGCGATCACGCCGATCGCCTGCTCCCGCAGCAGGATCAGGGTCTGCTGCCACTCACGGTTGGTCCGCCACATCTCGGAGACGAGGAGCTGGGCGAAGGCGCGATACTTCTTGATGTACGCCAGTTGGGCCCGGACCAGGGCCCGCACCGCCTCCCGGGGTGGCAGGCCCACGACCGCCGCGCGGAACTCGTCGGTGAGCAGCCCGACGCCGTGCCGCAGCAGCTCCTCGAACAGGTCGGTCTTGGACTTGAAGTTGTAGTAGACGGTGCCCTTGGCGACGTTCGCCCGCAGCGCGATGTCGTCCACGGTGGTCTCCGAGAAACCCTTCTCGGCGATCAGCTCCACCGCGGCCTCGTACAGCTTCTGCCGGGTGTCCCCACGCCGGCGACTGCGTCCGTCCATCGCCACGGCATCAGGTTAGAGGACCAGCTCGGGGTGCAGGTCGGCGACGCGCATCCGGCGTTTGCGGGTCGCGACCAGCACGGTGAGCAGGTACGCCACCACGCCGAACCCGGCGAGGACCAGCGAGCCGTGCACGATCGGGCCGGTCTCGCCGCCGTCGACGGCGTGCCGCACCGCGTCCACCACGTACGTCATCGGCAGCAGCGGGTGGATGCCCTGGAAGAAGCCGGGCGAGGTCTGCACCGGGTAGGTGCCGCCGGACGACGTGAGCTGCAGCATCAGCAGGGCCAGCGCGATGATCCGGCCGGGGGCGCCGAGGGCGGCGCCGATCAGCTGCATCAGGGCGGCGAAGACGGTCGCGGTGCCGGCCAGCAGGCCCAGGGTCAGCCACGGGTGGACCGGGGACAGCCCGAGACGGAAGTGCACGACGACGTACAGGATGATCGTTTGAATGATGCCCATCAGCACGCCGGGCAGCAGTCCGGCCAGCGCCACCCGGGGTGCGGGCGCGCCGGAGACCAGATAACGGCGGTTCAGCGGCCGCAGCAGCATGTAGTTGATCATCGCGCCCACCCAGAGGGCCAGGGCCAGGAAGTACGGCGCGAAACCGACGCCGTAGGTGCCGGCCGGGTTGCGCACCGCCCGGTCCAGCGACACCGGATCGGCCAGAATGCCCGACCGCTTCGCGGCATCGTCGTACGACGGGATCTGCCCCGCCCCGTCGGCGAGCTTGCCGGCCAGCTCACCGGCGCCGTTCTGCAGGTCGGCGAGCCCGTCGGCGATCTTGTGCCCGCCGTCGGACAGCTTGGCCAGACCGGTGTCGAGCTGGCGGGCCCCGCTGGCCAGGCGGTACACGCCGTTCCGGAGCCGGGTGGCGCCGTCGGCGGCCTGCGCGGTGCCGGACTTGAGCTGCTTGGCACCGGTGGCCAGCCGGTCCAGACCGTTGGCCAGCTGATCCACCTGGGAGCGGGCCTTGGCCACGTCGTCGGCCAGGTGCGGCGCGGCGGCGGCGACCGCGCGGGCGGTCTTCGCGACCTCCCGCAGCTGGGCGCGCAGCCCGGCGAGGTCGGCGGCGTGCACCTTGCGCTGAATCCGCCGGGCGTCCGCGACCAGGCGATCGGCCAGGTGTTTCGCGTACGCGCTGGACGGGACCGTGTCCAGGTAGGCGCGCAGCTCCTTGGCGTCGCGCACGGCCCGGTCGGCCGCGGTGTCGATCGCGCCGACATTCGCGGCGAGCAGATCGGCGCCGTTCGCGACCAGCGTCGCGGCGTGCTCGATGCTTCCCGCGTTCGCGCGCAGGATCGGCTCCGCCCGGTCCGCGACGCCGTCCACCGCGTTGGCCAACCGGCGGCCGCCACCGGCCGCCTGCGCGGTGCCCGACGCCAGCTGGCCGGCACCCGCCTCCAGCTGGCGCAGGCCGTCGGCGAGCTGGTCGGCGCCCTGGCCCGCGGTGGTCAGCTTGCCGGCGATCTGCCCGGCGCCGGCATGCGCCTTGTCGACGCCGGCCGCCTCCTTCGCGGCGCCGCCGTGCAGCTGACCGGCCCCGTCGGTGATCTTGTCGGCACCGTCGGCGGCCTTCTCGGTCTGCTCCTTCAGATCGGTGAAACCGATCAGCATCTGGTCGTAGTACTTCGCCGAGGCGCCGGCGCTGACGGCCGCCCGGACCTCATCGAAGGCGGTGCGGGCGAAAACGCCGGAAAGGTAGTTGGTGGAATCGTCGCTGACCGCGCTGAGCCGCGCGTTCTCCGGGTCGGTCTTCGCATTCGGCGCGTCCGCGAGGGTGCCGGAGAAGTCGGCGGGGATGCGGAGCTCGATCTGGTACTTACCGGATTTGAGCCCGGCGTCGGCGGTGGCGGCGTCGACCACGTGCCAGTCGAAGACCTTGCGGTTGATCAGCTTCTGGGCCAGGTCCTGACCGACGTGGACCGGGTTGCCCTTCTGGTCCTGGGCCGGCTGGTCCTCGACGACCAGGGCGGCGGGGATGTGGCTGAGGTGGCCGTACGGGTCCCAGAAGGCGTAGAGGTAGAGGGCGCCGTAGAGCAGGGGGACGACGGCGAGGACAGCGAGGGCGGCGGCGGTCAGCTTGCTGCGGGTGAAACGGCGGAACTCCATTCCGGCCAGCGAGATCATTTCGCTTTCCTCTCCGCCTCTTCCGGCTTTCCTGCTGTTTCCGGCGTCTCCGGTTCTTCGGCCTTCACTGGTTCATCCGGTTCTTCCGGTGATTCCGGCTCTTCCGGTTCCTTCGGTGTTTCCGGCTTCTTCGGCACTTCCGGTTCCTTCGGTGCTTCCGGCGCTTCCGGTCCCTTCGGTTCCTTCGGCGCTTCCGGTTCCTTCGGCGCTTCCGGTTCCTTCGGCGCTTCCGGTTCCTTCGGCGCTTCCGGTTCCTTCGGCGCTTCCGGTTCCTTCGGTTCCTTCGGCGCTTCCGGTTCCTGAGGCGATTCCGGGTGCCCCACCCGCACCACTTGGGAGACCGCGGCGGGGTCGACCTCACGCGCGGTGAAGACGATCGCGATCCCCGCGGCCGTCAGCGAGCCGATCAGCTCCCACAGCCGCGCCCGCTCCCCCGCGTCCAGCCCGCTCTCGATGTCGTCGAGAGCGATCACCGCGGGCTTCGCCATCAGGGCCAGAACCAACCCCAGAACCTGCCTCTGGTACGGCGTGAGCTCCCGCCCGCGCCGATCCGGCTCCAGTCCGTGCAGGTTCACCGCCGTGGCCTCGCGCCGTCTGCGGCCGAGCAGGGCCAGCCGCTCGTGCACGTGCTCCAGGACCGTGAGAGCGGGTTCGGGTTCGTTGACACCGGGCACATGGCCGACTGACGACGTACCGCCCAAAGAGACCGTGCCCGCCGACAACCGCAACCGACCGGCGAGCGCCAGCAGCGTGCTGGTCCGTCCGCTGCCGGGCGGGCCGACGACCGCGACCGTCTCGCCCGGCTCGACCACCAGGTCCAGGTCGCGCACGAGCCAGCGCCGATGGTGCCGGATCCCGGCGCCGGCCGCGCTGAGCACCGCCATGACGACTCCTCAATTAAACTGACTGGTCAGTTCAAAAACATACCCCCGTCCCGGCTGTGGGATATCCACAGGTGGTGGACATCACGACGGTCCGGACGGCAGGATCGAGGGCATGTCGATGCGATGGGGCATGACCGTTCCGCTCGGCGGCGTTCCGCTGCCCGACCACGCCGCCGTTTTCACGGCACTGGCCGACGCCGGATTCACCGACGCCTGGTCCTCCGAGGTCGCCGGCACCGATGCGTTCACCCCGCTCACCCTTGCCGCCGCCTGGGAGCCGCGGCTGCGCCTGGGCACCGCCATCGCCCCGGTCTACACCCGCGGCCCCGGCCTGCTCGCGATGACCGCGGCCGCCCTCGCCGAGACCGCCCCCGGCCGCTTCCAGCTCGGCATCGGCGCGTCCTCCCCGGTCGTCGCCGGCGACTGGAACGCCGCCGACTTCGTCCAGCCGTTCGCCCGCAGCCGCGACACCCTCCGTTTCCTGCGCGCCGCCCTGACCGGTGACCTGGTCGACGAGGCCTACCCCACCTTCACCGTCAAGCGCTTCCGGCTGGAACGCCCGCCGGCCGTCCCGCCGCAGATCCTGCTGGCCGCCCTGCGCCCGCAGATGCTGCACCTGGCCGCCGCCGAGGCCGACGGGGTGATCCTCAACTGGCTGTCGGCCGCCGACGTGCACACCGCCCTGGCCGAGACGAAAGAGGCCGGGCCCGACTTCGCGGTCGCCGCCCGGATCTTCGTGGTGCCGACCACCGACGCCGGCTACGCGCGCACCCTCGGCCGCCGCCTGATCACGTCGTATCTGACCGTCCCGGCCTATGCCGCTTTCCACCGCTGGCTGGGCCGCGCCGAAATCCTGGAGCCGATGTGGCAGGCGTGGGCGGCCGGTGACCGCAAGGGCGCACTGGCCGCGATCCCGGATGCGCTGGTCGACGAGCTGATCGTGCACGGGGCGCCGGACGAGGTGCGGGCCCGGGTCCAGGCATATGCGGAGGCCGGCATCACCGTCCCGGTGATGGCGCTGCTGCCGACGCCGGAGCTGGAGCGCGGCGGTTTCCCGGCCCTGACCGAGTTGATCGCGGCACTGGGCCGTTAGTCCTGACGATCCGGGTGCGGGCCGCCGCCGACGATTCCGGTGGGGACCCCCGGCGCCAACGGTCCGGTCGCCAGCGCCAACGGTCCGGTCGCGGCCGCCAGCGCCGACCAGCCGGGTGCGAGCCGCCGCCGACCAGCCGGGCGTGCCCCCGCGCCGACGATCCGGGTGCGGGCCGTCGGCGGTGACGGTTCGGCAGGTGCCGAAGTGACGCGGTCCGACAATGGGCGCATGATTGACGCCTCGGATCTGGCCGCGTTCGCCGCGCTGCTGGCCGACCGCACCCGGGCGGCGATGTGCCTGGCCCTGCTCGACGGCCGCGCCTGGACCGCCGGCGAATTGGCCACCCACGCCGGTGTGGCCCGCTCCACCGCCACCGAGCACCTGGACCGCCTGATCGCCGGTGGCCTGCTCACCGAGGCCCGCCAGGGTCGCCACCGCTACGTCCGGCTCGCCGACCCCGCAGTGGCCGTCCTGCTGGAAGATCTCACCGCCCGCCTCCAGCCCGGCCCTCCGCCGGTCCGCACCCTGCGGGCCGCCACCGCCGACGCCGCCCTGCGCCGGGGCCGCACGTGCTACGACCACCTCGCCGGGCGCCTCGGCGTCACCCTCACCGACGCCCTGACCAGCGCCGGCCTGCTCGACCAGGACACCGGGTTCGCGATCACCGACAGCGGGCTGACCTGGCTCCGCGCGAACGCGGATCTGACTCCCGCCGACCTGTTGGCCAACCGCCGCCCGCTGGCCCGCGCCTGCCTCGACTGGACCGAACGCCGCCCCCACCTCGGCGGTCTGGCCGGCGCCCGGATCTGCCGAACCTTCCTGGCCCACGGCTGGCTCACCCGCATCGGGTCCGGGCGAGCGGTCCGCGTCACACCGACCGGCAGGTCAGCACTCGGCCGGCTGCTGGGCGTGACCGAATTCGACTGACGTTATCCACAGGCCTCAGGCGAGGCTGACGGTTTCGGACGATAATGGTCCGGGACGGAGGCCCCCTGGGTGGGTGGGTCATGCACGGCGGACCGGTCATGCGCGGCCGGCGGGCGGGCCATGCGCGGCGAGCACGCCTTGCGGGGCCGGCGGGCGGACCAGACGCGGCGAGCCGGCCATGCGCGGCCGACGGGGCAGGCAATGCGCGGCCGACCGGCCTGAGCGACCAGGGCACCCATACGCACGAAGCACCAGCCGCCATCACCCCACGGCACGGCAACGGCACGGCGCGGCAACGGTGCGATCCGCGTACCCAAGCAAAGGAGCGCACCCCGAGGGATGCGCTCCATCACGGCGGATCCGGACCAGCCACCGTCCGGCCGTCGACGACCCGCCACTGATGCGGGTGCCCGTTCACTCGCTGTCGGCGAGGATGGCGTACAGCTTGCGGCGCGTCTCGTTGAGCACCTCGAGCGCCTTCTGCCGCTGCTCCGGCGTCCCCGAGAAGCCCACCTGCTTCAGCGCCCCGAAGATCCCGACCGCCGCGTCGCGGAAGTCCTGGACCTGGTTGAGGGTGTCGTCGCCGAAGCGGGCCCACGGCGGGTTCTGTGCCGCGGTCTCGGCCTCGGGCCGGCCGTCCTCGGTGAGCCGGTAGCTCTTGCGGCCGCCGTCGGCGGTGGCCTCGATCAGGCCCTCGTCCTCGAGCAGCTGCAGGGTGGGGTAGATGCTGCCGGGGCTGGGCCGCCACAGACCGTTGGTGCGGGCGTCCAGCTCCTGGATCATCTCGTAGCCGTGCATGGGCCGCTCGAGGAGCAGCGCCAGGACGGCGGGGCGGACGTTGACCCGGCCGCGGCCACCGCGCCGGCCGCCGCGGCCACCGAAGTCGCCGCCCGGGCCGCCGGGGCCGAAGGGGCCGCCCGGACCGAAGCCGCCGGGACCGCCGGGGCCGAAGGGGAATCCGGGCGGGAAGCCGAAGCCGCGCATGCGACGCCCGTGTCCGTGGTGCCGCTCGTGTCCCTCGTGCATGAACCTCATGACCTTCTCCGTTCTGTTGTCGATAGTTAGACGATATATCGGCAACGTGTCGGCCGCAAGGGTTTCCGAACTCATGGGGTTGCCATGCGTGTCAAGGTGTGTGGATCTGGCAATGTGGTAGCTGTGTTGACGGTGCCCATTCGCCAGCTCGGTGAGCCCGAGCGCGTGTCGGTCGAGCGGATTCTGGACGCCGACCCCTATGCGGGTGCCCAGATCGCCGAGCGGGTCGCCACACACGGGCTGAACTGGTGGCGGTCCGACGGGCGCATCTACGGCTATGAGCCGGCCCATCGCGTCGAGTCGATCATCTGGTCGGGCGCGCACCTGGTGCCGGTGGGCGCGACCGCGCCGGCCGTGGCGGCGTTCGCCGACCTGCTCAGCACCGAGCCGCGGATCTGCTCGTCGATCATCGGGCGGGCCGAGGCGGTCCTCGACCTGTGGGATCGGCTGAGCGTGCACTGGGGGCGGGCCCGGGACGTGCGGCCCCACCAGCCGCTCCTGGTCACCGACCGCGCGCCGGAGGTGCCGGCCGACCCGGAGGTGCGTCTGGTCCGGCCGGGCGAGGTGGATCAGCTGTTCCCGGCCGCCGTGGCGATGTACACGGAGGAGGTCGGGGTCTCACCGCTGCAGGACGACGGCGGCCGGGGCTACCGGCGGCGGATCGCCGAGCTGGTCAAGGGCCGGCGGGCCTACGCCCGGTTCATCGGCGACCAGGTGATCTTCAAGGCCGAGCTGGCCATCATCACCCGGCGCACCACGCAGGTGCAGGGTGTCTGGGTGCATCCGGAGTATCGGGGGCGCGGGATCGCGACCGCGGCGATGGCCGCGGTGGTCGACGACGCGCTGCGCCGGGTCGCGCCCACGGTCAGCCTGTATGTGAACGACTACAACACCGCCGCCCGTCAGGTCTACCACCGCTGCGGCTTCACCTCGGCCGGCGCCTTCGCCACCGTGTTGTTCTGAGACAGCCGAAAGCCCGGGCTTCGTGAGAAACCCGGGCTTTCCAGCGTGTACGACTAGTGCACGGTGACCGTGGGACCGGGCAGCAGCTCGCGCAGCTCGTCGGGCAGCTCCGCGCCCATCTCGTCGGCGAGCCGCAGCGCCTCCTCGACCAGCGTCTCGACGATCACCGCCTCCGGCACCGTCTTGATCACCTTGCCCTTGACGAAGATCTGCCCCTTGCCGTTGCCGGAGGCGACCCCGAGGTCGGCCTCGCGAGCCTCCCCGGGCCCGTTCACGACGCAGCCCATCACGGCCACTCGCAGCGGCACCGGGAACCCGTCGAGCGCCGCGGTCACCTGCTCGGCCAGCGTGTAGACGTCGACCTGGGCCCGCCCGCAGGACGGGCAGGAGACGATCTCCAGGCCGCGTTCGCGCAGGCCGAGCGACTCCAGGATCTGCTGCCCGACCTTGATCTCCTCGACCGGCGGCGCGGACAGCGAGACCCGGATGGTGTCGCCGATCCCCTCGGCGAGCAGCGCGCCGAACGCCACCGCCGACTTGATCGTGCCCTGGAAGGCCGGCCCGGCCTCGGTCACGCCCAGGTGCAGCGGGTAGTCGCACTGCTCGGCGAGCTGACGGTAGGCGCGGATCATCACGACCGGATCGTTGTGTTTGACCGAGATCTTGATGTCCCGGAAACCGTGCTCCTCGAACAGCGAGCACTCCCAGAGCGCCGACTCCACCAGCGCCTCGGCGGTGGCCTTGCCGTATTTCTCGAGAAGCCGCTTGTCGAGCGAGCCGGCGTTGACCCCGATCCGGATCGGCACGCCGGCGTCGGACGCGGCCCGGGCGATCTCCTTGACCTTGTCGTCGAACTGGCGGATGTTGCCCGGATTGACCCGGACCGCCGCGCAGCCCGCGTCGATCGCGGCGAACACGTACTTGGGCTGGAAGTGGATGTCGGCGATCACCGGGATCTGCGACTTCTTGGCGATCGCCGGCAGCGCCTCGACGTCGTCCTGGGACGGCACGGCGACCCGGACGATCTGGCAGCCGGCCGCGGTCAGCTCGGCGATCTGCTGCAGGGTCGCGTTGACGTCGGAGGTGAGGGTGGTGGTCATCGACTGGACGCTGACCGGGGCGCCCCCGCCGACCAGGACTCCTCCGACGTTGATCTGCCGGCTCTGGCGGCGCGGGGCCAGCGGCGGCGGGGGGACGGCCGGCATTCCGAGACTGATCGCGGTCACTGGAGACTCACTCACTTGAAGATCGTAATCGGGTTGATGATGTCGGCGGTCGCGGTCAGCAGCGTGAACGCGCCACCGATCAGGATGACCGCATAGGTCAGCGGCATCAGCTTGTAGTAGTCGACACGCCCCGGATCGGGTCGCCGGAGTCGCTGGTAGAGCCAGGAGCGCACCCGTTCGTACCACGCGATGGCGATGTGACCACCGTCCAGCGGGAGCAGGGGCAGCAGGTTGAACAGACCGATGAAGACGTTCAGCGAGATGAAGATCTGCCAGAAGACCTCGGGCACCCCCTTCTCGATCGCCTCGCCGCCGAGGCGGCTGGCGCCGATCACGCTGATCGGGGTGTCCGGGTCACGCTCGTCGCCGGTGATCGAGTGCCACAGCGCCGGAATCTTCTGCGGGATCTTGGCCATCGCCTTGAACGAGCCCTCGACCAGATACCACGAGTACTCACCGGAGCCGCGGAACGCGCCGGCCGCGGTGTAGTGGTTGACCAACGGCTGGTCGGTGTCCCAGTCCAGGCCGGCGACCGAGACCAGGGTGACCTTGCCCTTCGGATCCTCGATCGGCGCGCGCTCGTCGCTGATCAGGTTGACCTTGGTGCTGGCCGGCTTGCCGTCCCGCACGTACTCGAAGACGGTCGGGCCGGCCGTGGAGGCCCGGATCGCGTCGGTGAGCTGGCCGTAGTTGGCCACCGGAGTGTTGCCGACCTTGGTGATCCGGTCCAGGTCCTGCAGGCCGGCGGCCTTGGCCGGTGCGACGATCGCGCCGTTGACGCCCGGCTCGCACTTGGCGCTCGCCGCCGCCTTCTGCGCCGCGGCGTCCAGCTTCTTGAGCTCGGTCTGCACCGGCAGGCAGTCGCCGACCTGGATGTAGGCCGGCCAGGAGCGCTGCTCGGCACGGGTCTGCGGGAGGTGGATGTTGGGCAGGCCGACGAAGAAGGCCATGAACCAGGCGCCGGCCAGGGCCAGCAGGAAGTGGGTAATCGAGCCGGCGGACATCACGATCGTCCGCTTCCAGACCGGGAACCGCCACATCGCGCGGTGCTGGTCCTCCGGCGCGACGTCGTCGTCCTGCGGGGTCATCCCGACGATCTTGCAGAAGCCGCCGAGCGGGATGGCCTTCAGGCCGTACTCCGTCTCACCGACCTTGAACGAGAAGATCGTCGGCCCGAACCCGACGAAATACTGAGTCACCTTCATGCCGAAGCGCTTCCCGGTGATCATGTGACCCAGCTCGTGCAGGCTCACCGAGATCAGGATGGTCAGCGCGAAGGCCGCACAACCCAGCCAGAACAGCATCAGGCTCCTTCAGCCACAGTCGCGATCGTCCGCTGTGCCTGGGCACGCGCCCAGGATTCTGCGGCCAGCACGTCATCGACGGTACTCGGCTCCGCGAAATCCGGGGCCGCCGCGAGCACCCGTTCCAGGGTGTCGACGATGCCCAAGAAAGGTAGCCGACCGGCGGCGAAAGCGGCCACACACTCCTCGTTGGCGGCGTTGAAGATCGCCGGACGGCAGCGACCGTACCGGCCGGCCGCCTTGGCCAGCTCGACCGCCGGGAACGCCTCGTCGTCCAGCGGTCGCAGCTCCCAGTTGTGCGCCAGCGTCCAGTCCACCGCGGCGGCCGCCCCCGGCACCCGGTCCGGCCAGGCCAGCGCCAGCGCGATCGGCAGCCGCATGTCCGGCGGGCTGGCCTGGGCCAGCGTCGAGCCGTCGGTGAACTCGACCAGCGAATGCAGCACCGACTGCGGGTGCACCATCACCGCGATGTCGTCGTACGGCACGCCGAACAGCTCGTGCGCCTCGATCACTTCCAGCGCCTTGTTCACCATGGTCGCCGAGTTGATCGTGACGACCGGCCCCATGTCCCAGGTCGGGTGCTTGAGCGCCTCCTCGGGGGTGACGTTCGTCAGCTCCGCGCGCCGCCGCCCGCGGAAGGCTCCCCCGCTGGCGGTCAGCACCAGCCGGCGCACCTCCGCGGCCCGCCCGCCGCGCAGGCACTGGGCCAGCGCCGAATGCTCCGAGTCGACCGGGACGATCTGCCCGTCCTTGGCGATCCGCCGGACCAGCGGGCCGCCGGCGACCAGCGACTCCTTGTTGGCCAGCGCAAGGATCCGCCCGGACTCCAGAGCGGCCAGGGTCGGCGCCAGGCCGAGGCTGCCGACCACCCCGTTGAGAACGACGTCACACGGCCAGCGGGCCAGCTCGGTCATCGCGTCCGGCCCGGCCACGATCTTCGGCAGTTTGAAGTCGCCGGACGACCAGCCACGCTTCTGCGCCTCGGCGTAGAAGGCCAGCTGCAGATCCTGCACGACCGAGGCCCGGGCCACCCCGACCACCTCGACGCCCAGCTCCAGCGCCTGCGCCGCGAGCAACGCGACGTTGCCACCCCCGGCCCCGATCGCGACCACCCGGAACAGCTCCGGGTTGCGCCGGACGATATCGATGGCCTGGGTGCCGATGGACCCGGTCGACCCCAGCAGCACAAGCTCACGCATGCCGCCATCTTCCCGGATGGCTGCCCGGCACCTGCACTCAGTCCTGCTCGCCGAGCAACTCCTCCGGATCGACGGCGAACGGGAACGGCTCGCGCATCTCGAAGGTGCCGCCCGCGGCGGCCGCCGCCACCGGTTGATACTCCCCGTCGGCCAGCTCGTGCAGGACCAGTGCCGGCACCCGATTCCGGAAGTCGATGCGCAAAAAGTAGGGCACCCCGGCGGCCGCGTACTCCCGCGGGCGGTCGACCACGTCTTTTCGCCGGTTCCCGGTCGACACGATCTCGCCGAGGAGAACCGCCTCCGCGATCGGCATGGTGGTCTTCCCACCCCCGGATCGGCGCAGTACCACCAGGTCCGGGATGAACAGGTCGTCTCCGGAGACGATGTTGACCTCGGCGTAGACCCACAATCCGGCTTTCCGAGCGGCCTGTTTCATCCGGTAGGCCAGCTCGAGCTGGACATCCTGGTGGTCATATCGGGCATGAGGGGTCACCACCACGCTCCCGCGAAAGACTTCGACCTTGGGACCGTTGGCCTCGGGCAGCAGGTCAACGGCCATCTGGGCGGTCCAGGGCTGGTTCAGCTTGCCGAGGATGTCGAATGACTGCTCAGGCGCGGGCATGGCCATGGATCCACCTCCGGGAGGCATTCTGCCGGGCTCAGCCTACCGTCGCGTGCCTCGTCCACCCGCCTGTGGACAACCCCGGACGGTGGATTCGGGGGCGCGGCTGGGTAGTTGGCTTGGTGTGCGGATCAAGGTGCCTTCCTTCCGGCTGCTGCGGGGGCGCGACCTCGCGCTGCACGCCGCCGCGGTCACCTTCTACAGCGGCATCGCGGTGGTCCCGATCGCGCTGCTCGGGATCTGGCTGACCAGCCTGATCGCCGGCGCCGACCGGATCCGGCGGCTGACCGGCCGGACCATCGCCGCCCTGCCCGGCGAGATCGGCGCGCCGCGGGCGTTGGCCGCCCTGATCGACGCCGGGCTGCACCTGACCCCGATGCTGGCACTGGCCAGCCTGCTGCCGGCCACCCTGTACGGCGAGGGCCTGCGCCGCGCGTTCGTCTCGATCTACCGGCACACCGGTGAGTCGCTGGTCGGCTGGCGCGGCCGCCTGCTCTGGCTGCCCCTGCTGGCCGCCACGCCGGCGCTGCTGCTGGGACTCTTCCTGGCGCTGCCGATCACCAGCGCGTTGTGGGTGCGCGGGGGCTGGTGGTCGGTGCTCGGCGTGGTGCTCTCCTTCCTCGCCGTCTGGCTGCTGTTGACGCCGGTGGTGGTCTGGGTCTTCCGGTACGTCGCGCCGGGCCGCCCGCCGTGGCTGCCGACCGTCCTGATCGGCTCGTTCACGGCCGCGAACCTGTCCGGGTTCCTGCACGGGTTCGTGCTGTTCTGCTCGCTGCCGCTGAATCTGGGCACGCCGTTCGGAGGGTTCGACGCGATCGGCGGGACGGTCGCGGTCGGCCTGTGGCTCTACGTGTTCCACACGATCGTTCTTGTCGGATTCGCGGCAACGCACGCCGTCAAGCCACATTTAACGGACGAATCACCGAGGGCGGACGTCACCTGAGCGAGGTACCGTCGCTCGGCATGACCCCCATTCCCGACCGCGCCGACGTGGTGATCATCGGATCCGGTCACAACGGCCTGGTCTCGGCGATCCTGCTGGCCCGCGCCGGGCTCGACGTCGTCGTGCTCGAGGCGGCCGGGGTGCTCGGCGGCGCGACCCGCACCGAGCACCCGTTCCCCCGCGTGCCCGGCCTCGGCCAGTCCACCGGTTCGTACCTTCTCGGCCTGATGCCGCCCGAGCTGCTGCGCAAGCTCGACGTCGACATCCCGATGCTGCGCCGCGACCCGCACTACTTCCTGCCCACCCCGGGCCCGGCCGGCTCGCCGCACCTGCTGTTCGGCCGCGACCGGGACGCCACCCGGCAGCAGCTGGAGACGTTCTTCTCGCCCCGCGACGCGGCCGCCGACGAGGCGATGGCGGTGGAGATCGCCGCGCTGCGCGCCGACCTGGCGCCGTCCTGGCTGGAGGAGCCGGGCAGCGTCGAGCAGATCGCCGACCGGCACATCCGCCCGCAGCTGCAGAGCACCTTCCTCGACCTGGTCCGCGGCTCGGTCGCCGACTACCTGGCCCGATTCGGCTTCAAGAGCGAATTGCTGACCAGCATGTACGCGGTGACCGACGGCCTGTCCGGTCTCACCGCCGGCCCGGACGACCCCGGGACCGGGCACAACTTCCTGGTGCACAACATGTGCCGGCTCCCGGGCGCGGACAGCACCTGGATGATCGCCGAGGGGGGCATGGGCACCGTCGCCCGGGTCTTCGCCGACGCGGCCCGGGCGGCCGGCGCCCGGCTGTTCACCGACGCCGCGGTGACCTCGGTGACGATCGACGGCGGTGCGGCCAGCGGGGTGGTCCTCGCCGACGGGCGCGAGGTCCGCGCCCGGGCCGTCCTCGGCAGCTGCGACCCGTACCGGCTGATGTCGCTGGTCCCGGCCGGCACGCTACCGGCCCCGCTGGTCGAGCACCTGGAGTCGGTGCGCCGGCCGGGCACCACGCTCAAGGTCAACCTCGCGCTGCGGGACCTGCCGCGGTTCAGCTGCCTGCCGGAGGGCGCGCCGTCGCCGTTCGGCTCCACGATCCACCTGCTGCCCGGCGCCGGCGACTCGCCGATGGCCGCGCTGCGGGACATGTGGGCGCAGGTGCAGGCCGGTCGCCTGCCCGACGAGCCGACCATCGAGTGGTACGTGCACACCACGGTCGACCCGTCGCTGCGGGACGAGGCGGGACACCATTCGTCCGCGCTTTTCGTCCAGTCGGTGCCGTTCCAGCCGGCCGGATCGTCCTGGGAGGCCGAGCTGCCCGGCTACATCGATCGCCTGCTGGCGATCTGCGACCGGTACGCGCCGGGCACGTCCGACCTGGTCGCCGACGTGTTCCCGCTCACCCCACCGGGCATCGAGCAGCACTTCGGGATCACCGGCGGGCACATCCACCACCTCGACAACACTGTCGCCTTCGACCGGCGCATGCCGTATTTCACCGGCGTCGACGGCCTTTACGCCGGCTCGGCCGGCACCCACCCGGCGGGCAGTGTGATCGGCGCCGCCGGCCACAACGCCGCTGTGCGTCTGCTCCAAGACCTTCAATAGCCGATTGCGGGGGTACGACGTGAGCACCGTTGCCGTGGCGGCGGAGCCCACGTCGTACCGCCGATCCTGTTATTGATCCTGGGTTTTGTGCGCCCGGATCTTGTGGCCGACGCCGGTCAGGCAGCGGCCGCTGGGCAGGTCGAACTTCCAGCCGTGCAGCTGGCAGGTGAGCACGTCACCCTCGACGATGCCGAAGCGGGACAGGTCGGCCTTGAGATGCGGGCAGCGGCGCTGCACGGTCCAGTCGCCGAACTGGATGTCCTCGGCGTCGACCGCCTTCTCGTGCTCGTCGTACCAGCCCTCGGCGTACTGCAGGCGCTCCTCGGAGAGGCACTTGAAGAACGCGTAGACGAATTCGTTGTACTGCCCGATCCGGGCCGCGGAGAAGCGGCAGGACAGGAACAGCGAGTTGACCCAGTCGCCCTCGTCGATGTGGATCAGGTGCTCGATGAGCGCGCGGCCGGTCTTGAAGCGATACCGGACCTTCTCGTCGGCGTACTGCCGGACCTGCTTGCCGGGGAAGTCGACGACGATCGACTCGACCACCTCGCCGTCCGGGCCGAACGAGTCGGTCAGGTCGAACCGGACCGGGCCGCCGACCCCGTTCGCCATGTAGAGCGACTCCTCGAGCAGCGGCTCGATCCGCTTCTTCATCGCGCCCAGGACGTCGATCTCCGGGTGCCGCCAGGACGCCTTCTCCGCCTCGATGATCGGGGCCTTGCGGGCCCGCATCTCCTCCAGGTGGGCGGTCTTGTTCGCGAAGAACTCGTCGACCGGAACCGGGTGCTCGGTGGTCGCCGTGCCGGTCGCGGTGATCTCGCTGACGCTGCCGGGCAGCAGGACGATGCCGTTGGTGCCGCCGACCTTCGCGTACTCCTCCAGGAAGACCGCCTGGTCGGGGAAGATGTTGCCCTCGTCGCCGTGGATGTCGTTGAACTGCCACAGCGTGTCGTCGAGGAAGCACGGCGGGCCGGCGATCGGGAAGACGTGATCGGCCTTCAGGTCGTCGATGTAGCGCCAGGTCCGGTCGAACTGGCGCTCCCGCTTCTGCTTGCCGAACGCGGTCTTCGCGTTCTCCGGCAGCTCGTAGACCATCGGATACCAGATCGCGCCGGAGAACTGCAGCATGTGCGCGTGCACGTGGCCCAGCTCGGTGAACCGGACCAGGTCGGTGGGGCGGGCGTCGTTCTGGTTCAACACCCGGACGCCGTCGTACTCCACCCAGAGCGAGGAGTCGCCGATCGGGCCGTCGGTCGGGCTGATCAGCGCCTGGATCATCACCTTGAGGCCGCCGTCGAGCTCGTGCACCTCGTCCGACTTCGTCCGCAGGAAGCTGGTGAACCCGAGCGCCCGCAGCTCGTCCTCGAGCTGGCTGGTCGGGTACTCCGGGAGCAGGACGGTCGCCTTCTTGCTGACGAACCGCTTCAGGTGCTCGGCGTCGAAATGGTCCCGGTGCAGGTGCGAGATGTACAGGTAGTCGCAGTCGCCCAGCGTCTCCCAGTCCAGCTGCGAGTTGTCCGGAAACGGGAACCAAGAGGCGAAGTACGCCGGATTCACCCACGGATCGCACAGAATGCTGCCCGCGGCCGTGTCGATCCGCATGCTCGCATGGCCGGTGCCCGTGATCCGCACTTGTCGCTCCTCTGCTCGGCGGGTGTGTGACCGCATCGAAAGTACAGCCGGGTTGCCGGGTTCCGCCCGGCGACCCCGTGACAGACTGTGGGCGACGCTCAGATCATCGAGCTCAGTCATCGACGAGGAGGACCGACGTGTCGGCGTTGGAAGAACACGAGGACGTCTACGCTCCGGACCAGCTGAAGCCGACCAACCGCCGGCGCGCCCAGCGGGGCGCGATCATCTCGGCCGTGGTGCTGCTGATGTACTTCTGGGGCAACCAGGAGGGCAACACCGAGAAGGTGTGGCTCGTCGTGATCGCGGTGCTGCTCATCCTCGCCGTGATCGGCGACGCGGTGCTGCGCAAGACCGGTCTGCGCGCCAACGACTGACGTTCCGTGAACGGCGCGAGGGCCCTTTGTCAGGGCCCTCGCTCGTTATCGCCTTCTTTTACCTGCTTTTACTGTGCCGGCTCGTGCTCTCGCCGGTGCCAGGCCGTTCTTTCACCGGCGCCGGGCCGTTCTTTCACCGGCGCCGGGCGGTTCTTTCACCGGTGCCGGGTCAGGATGTCCTTGACCTCGCGCAGTGCGGCGTCGACCTCGGCCTCGAAGTAGCCGTTGGGTACCAGGCCGAACTGCAGCATGTCCAGCTCGCCCACGTTCACCGGCATCGGGCCCCGCCCGGTCATCGCCTGCAGGATGCCCTCGAACAGCCGGTCCACCTGCATCGGGTCGTAACCGCTGCCGAACCGTCGCGGCTGGAACGTGCGGCGCAACTGGTCGACGCGGTACAGCTCGCCACCCGGCTCGCCGATCGGCGGGCCGAGCTGCGGCTGCTGCGGCTGTCCGTACCCGCCGGGTGGGCCGCTCATCGGGGCACCCGACATCGGCGAACCCGGCATCCCGGCCGGAGGCTGCTGCATCGGGCCGCCACCCATCGGCGGGCCGGGCGGCATCGGCGGGCCGCCGTAGCCACCCCGCGGGTCCCGGTCCGGCATCCGGATCTCGGCGGTCATGTCGGTGCGGCCGTGCCGGCCCGGCTCGAAACCGGCATACGAGGTCGGCTCGTCGTAGCCGCCCTGGTCATAGCCCTGCGGGGCGCCGCGCTGCGGCAGCTGCGGCTGACCGCCGTAGGAGGTCGGCTCGTCGTAACGGCCGCCATACGGGTCGGGTTGCTGCATCTGCGGGCGCTGCGGCAGCTGCTGGCCACCCATCGGCGGCGGCATCATCCGGTCGTCGCGGATCGGGGCGGGCAGCCGCTCGGTCTGCGCCATGCCGGCGTTCATCCCGGGGTTGCCGTACTGCTGCTGGCCCATACCGGGGCCACCCGGGCCACCGGGACCACCGAACTGCGGACCGTTCGGCCCCGGCCCGCCCATGCCCGCACCGGCCATGCCACCGTTGCGGGACGGGGGACCGGACATCGCCGGCGGACCCGAAGGCTGACCGGCCGCGCCGGCCCGGTCGAAGCCACCGGTCCGGTCGAAACCGCCGGTGCGGTCCATCTCACCGCGGTCGAAGCCGCCGGTGCGGTCGGCGGTCAGGCCACTGCGCATCGAGTCACGCATCGGGTCGACCGGGCGGCCGCCCCGCTCCTCGAACTCGGCGAGCTGCCGCTCCACCCGGTCGAGGTGCAGGTCCACCTGCCACTCGTCGTAGCCGCCGAAGCGCACCCGGAAGACGACGTCGTGCACCTCCTGGGCGCCGACCGGCGGGCCGACCTGCTCACCGGCGAGGGTCGCCTCGACCCGGTCCAGGAAGGCGTCGACCTCGTCGACCTTGTAGCCCCGGCGCAGTGCGCGCCGCCGGAAACGCTGTCCCTGACTCGTCACAACGTCTCCCACTCCGCTCGCTGGGACGTCCGCCCAGTCACTGTGCCACCTCCGCGTCGGCTGCGACGCCCACTGCGCCCGCCTGCGTCAACTCCCCGGCGGCCAGCTGACCACAGGCGCCGTCGATCTCGCGGCCCCGGGTGTCGCGCACCGTGGCCGCCACGCCGGCCTCCCGCAGCCGCCGGACGAACTCCCGTTCGACCGGTTTCGGGCTGGCATCCCACTTGCTGCCCGGGGTGGGGTTGAGCGGGATGAGATTCACATGGGCCAGCTTGCCGTGCAGTAGGCGGCCAAGCAGGTCGGCACGCCAGGGTTGATCGTTTACGTCCCGGATCAGGGCGTACTCGATGGAGACCCGGCGACCGGTCTGCGCCGCGTAATCAAACGCGGCATCGAGCACCTCGGCCACCTTCCAACGCTGGTTGACGGGCACAAGCTCATCGCGCAGATCATCATCGGGGGCATGCAGTGACAGCGCAAGAGTCACGGAGAGCTGTTCGGCGATCAACCGGCGCATTGCGGGCACCAAACCCACCGTCGACACGGTGATGTGCCGTTGTGAGAGCCCGAGCCCCTCCGGAGCGGGGGCCGTCAGGCGGCGGACCGCCTCGATCACCCGGGGATAGTTGGCCAACGGCTCACCCATCCCCATGAAAACAACCCGGGACAGCCGGGGCGGCGAGCCGGTCACCGCGCCCGAGGCGGCCACCCCGGCAAGATAGACCACCTGGTCGACGATCTCGGCCACCGACAGGTTGCGGGTCAGACCCTGCTGGCCGGTGGCGCAGAACGGGCAGGCCATGCCACAGCCGGCCTGGCTCGACACGCAGGCGGTGACCCGGTCGGGATAACCCATCAGCACGCTCTCCACCAGCGAACCGTCGTGCAGGCGCCACAGCGTCTTGCGGGTGGCGCCGTCGTCGCAGGCCTGCTCGCGGACCGGGTGCAGCAGCGTGGGCAGCAGGCTGGCGGTGAGCTTGTCCCGGGTGGCCGACGGCAGGTCGGTCATCGCGGCGGCGTCACGCACCAGGCGGCCGAAGTAGTGGGTGGAGAGCTGCTTGGCCCGGAAGGCCGGCTCGCCGAGGTCGGCCATCGCGCTCTTGCGGGCGGCGAGGTCGAGGTCGGCGAGATGGCGCGGCGGCATGCTGGGGCGGCGGCGGGTGGTGACCGCGTCAGGCTGGTCGGGGCTGATCGGGATGACCGGAAGAATCGTCATGGCGTCTCCAGTCTCCCACGCGTCACGGGTAGGTCGCCCATGGCTAGTTCGGCGCGATGATCGCGAAGAGCAGGTAGGCCGTGGGCACCGCGAAGAGGATGGAGTCCAGCCGGTCCATCAGTCCGCCATGGCCGGGCAGCAGGTTGCTCATGTCCTTAATGCCGAGGTCACGCTTGAGCATCGACTCGGCCAGGTCGCCCAGCACCGCCACCACCGACAGCACCGCGCCGAACAGCAGGCCGTAGTACACCGGGACGTGCATCAGGAAGAACAGCAGGGCGCCGCTGCCGATCGCCGACGCGGTGATCGAACCGGCGAAGCCCTCCCAGGACTTCTTCGGGCTGATCTTCGGGGCCATCGGGTGCTTGCCGAGGAAGACGCCGGCGGCGTAACCACCCGTGTCGGAGAGCACCACGGCGACCACGGTGGCCAGCACCCGCCACTGGCCGTCGTCCTCCGGGCGGACCAGCATCGCCGCGAAGCTCAGCAGGAACGGCACGTAGACGGCGATCAGGACGATCGAGGTGAAGTCCCGCCGGACAGCCGCGACACCGTCGGCCAGGCGCCACAGCACCGCGGCGCCGATCGTGACGACCAGTCCCACGGTGAGCGCGTCGGCGCCCTCGTACCACGCCAGGCCGGTCATCACGGCGGTGCCGGCGATCAGCGGGATCACCGGCGGCCGGGCACCGGTCACCGACAGGGCGCGGCTGGTCTCCCAGACCCCGACGCCGGCGGCCAGGACCACCACGCCGAGCAGGGCCGGCGACCAGACCAGCAACGAGGCCAGGACGACCAGGCCCAGGCTCAGGCCGACCGCGATCGCGGCCGGCAGATTGCGACCGGCGCGGCTCTTGCCCTCCGGCTTGCGCCCCCGGCCGGCCCGGCGCTTGCCGGGCCCGCGCCGGGACTCGTCGTCACTGTTCATCGGGTCGGGCGCCTTCTCGTCCGCGTGGTTCATCGGGTCGGGCGCCCGCTCGTCCGCGTGCCAGGCGGGATTCTGGTACGCCGGCTCGGCGTAGGTGTCGCCGGAATTCTGCCCGGCACGCGGATCGAGGTAGGACATCAGACTTCGAGCAGCTCGGCTTCCTTGTGTTTGACCAGTTCGTCGACGACCGAGACGTACCGGTGCGTGGTGTCGTCGAGCTCCTTCTCGGCGCGACGGCCCTCATCCTCGCCGGTCTCGCCGTCCTTGACCAGCTTGTCGATCTGCTCCTTGGCCTTGCGGCGCACGTTGCGGATCGCCACCCGGCCCTCCTCGGCCTTGCCGCGGGCCACCTTGATCATGTCGCGGCGGCGCTCCTCGGTCATCTGCGGCAGGTGGATGCGCAGCTGGGTGCCCTCGTTGTTGGGGTTGACCCCGAGGTCCGAGTCACGGATGGCGCGCTCGATCGGGCCGAGCTGCGTGTTGTCGTACGGCTTGACGATGACCATCCGCGGCTCCGGGACGCCGACCGAGGCCATCTGGGTCACCGGCGTGGGCGCGCCGTAGTAGTCCACCAGGATCTTCGAGAACATCGCCGGGGTGGCCCGGCCGGTCCGGATGGCGGCGAACTCCTCCTTGGCGTGCTCGACCGCGCTGTCCATCTTCTCTTCTGCCTCGAAGAGGATTTCCTCGATCACCGGCTCTTCACGCCTCCTTGCTGTCTTCGGTGGTGCGGGATGTCGGGGTCGGCCGCTGGTTCACAGGGTGCTTCGCGCGCCTCAGGCGGTGATCAGCGTGCCGATCTTCTCGCCGGCGCACGCGCGCACGATGGTGTCGTCGCCGTCGGCGCCGAAGACCAGCATCGGAAGTTTGTTCTCCTCGCACAGGCTGAACGCGGCCTGGTCGGCCACCCGCAGCCCGCGCTGCAGGATCTCCTGGAAGGTGATGTTCTCCAGCTTGCGGGCGTCCGGATCGATCCGGGGATCGGCGGTGTACACCCCGTCGACGCCGTTCTTGCTCATCAGCACCATGTCGGCGTGGATCTCCAGCGCGCGCTGGGCGGTCACCGTGTCGGTGGAGAAGTACGGCATGCCGGCGCCGGCGCCGAAGATCACGACACGGCCCTTCTCCAGGTGCCGGATGGCGCGCAGCGGGATGTACGGCTCGGCGACCTGGGCCATGTGGATGGCCGTCTGGACCCGGGTCTCGATGCCCTCCTTCTCCAGGAAGTCCTGGAGGGCCAGGCAGTTCATCACCGTGCCCAGCATGCCCATGTAGTCGGCGCGGTTGCGGTCCATGCCGCGCTTCTGCAGCTCGGCGCCGCGGAAGAAATTGCCACCGCCGACCACCACGGCCACCTGGATGCCGCGCCGGTTCACCGTGGCGATCTGCTTGGCCAGCGCCTGCACGACGTCGGGGTCGACGCCGACCGCGCCGCCGCCGAACACCTCACCGGACAGCTTCAAAACGACCCGGCGCGGCCGCATGGCCGGCGGGTTCTCGTCGACCGTGGCGGACTGCTCGGTCACCATCGTCATGAGACCCGCCTTCCCTTCACTTTCTGCAGGAGACCTTATGCGACCGGGAGGCCGGACGCTCAATCGCGTACCCGACCTCCCGTGCCATGACGTTACGGAGCCTTACTCCTGGCCGACCTCGTACCGGACGAACCGGGTGAGCTCGATACCGGCCTCGGTGGCGATCTGCTTGACCGTCTTCTTGTTGTCGACGACCGAAGCCTGCTCCAGCAGGACGAAGTCCTTGAAGAAGGAGTTCACCCGGCCGTCGACGATCTTGGAGATCGCCTGCTCCGGCTTGCCCTCCTCGCGAGCGGTCTGCTCGGCGATCCGGCGCTCCGACTCGACGACCTCGGCCGGGACCTCCTCGCGGGTCAGGTACTTCGGCCGCATCGCGGTGATCTGCATGCCGATGCCGCGGGCGTCCGAATCGGCCGCCTCGTCGTCCTTGCCGGTGTACTGCACGAGGACGCCGACCTGCGGCGGCAGGTCCTGCGCCTTGCGGTGCAGGTAGACCGCGACGGTGCCGTCGAGGATCACGAAGCGGTTCAGGACGATCTTCTCACCGATCTTCGCGGCGTAGTCCTGAATCAGATCGGCGACGGTCTTGCCGTCCTCGATCGTGGCGGCCAGCAGCGCGGCGGCGTCCGCCACCTTGTTCTGCTCGCCGAACTCGACCAGACGCTGACCCAGCGCGACGAAGTCCGGGGTCTTGGCGACGAAGTCGGTCTCGCAGTTCAGCTCGAGCAGAGCCTTGCCCGCGTGGCTGACGATGCCGTTCGCCGCGGTGCGGCTGGCCCGCTTGCCGACGTCCTTCGCGCCCTTGATGCGCAGGAACTCGACGGCCTTGTCGAAGTCGCCCTCGGACTCCTCGAGCGCCTTCTTGCAGTCCATCATGCCGGCACCGGTGAGTTCGCGGAGCTTCTTCACGTCCGCGGCGGTGTAGTTAGCCATGACTCTTCTCTCGATGTCAGTCGGGAAATCGGCCGCCGCCGCGCGAACGGCGGCGGCCGGAAGCGTGTCGGTTGACTTACTCGGCGGGGACGGCGGCGACAACCGGCTCGGCAGCGGCCGGCTCGGCGGCGGCCGGCTCAGCAGCGGCCGGCTCGGTGGCGGCCTCGGCGGCCTTCTTGTCGCCACCCTCGTACAGGTCCCGCTCCCACTCCGGCAGCGGCTCGCCGGCCGCGACGGTGCCGGCCTCCGGCTTGGTGTCGGCGTCACCGCGGTGGCGGCCGGACCGGGCGATCAGACCGTCGGCGACCGCCGCGGCGATGACCTTGGTCAGCAGCTCGGCCGAGCGGATCGCGTCGTCGTTGCCCGGGATCGGGAAGTCGACCTCGTCCGGGTCACAGTTGGTGTCCAGCACCGCGATGACCGGGATGTTGAGCTTCCGGGCCTCGTCGACCGCGATGTGCTCCTTCTTGGTGTCCACGACCCAGATCGCCGACGGCACCTTGGTCATGTCACGCAGACCACCGAGGGTCTTGGTGAGCTTCTCCTTCTCGCGGGAGAGCTGGAGGGTCTCCTTCTTGGTGTAGCCGGCGGCGGTGCCGCTCAGGTCACCCAGGGCCTCGAGCTCCTTCATCCGCTGAAGGCGCTTGTACACGGTCTGGAAGTTGGTCAGCATGCCGCCGAGCCAACGGTGGTTCACGTACGGCTGGCCGACCCGCGTCGCCTGCTCGGCGATGGCCTCCTGCGCCTGCTTCTTGGTGCCGACGAAGAGGATGTGGCCACCCTCCGCGACGGTGTCCCGCACGTACGCGTAGGCCTTCTCGATGTAGTCGAGGGTCTGGCGCAGGTCGATGATGTAGATACCGTTGCGCTCGGTGAAGATGAAGCGCTTCATCTTCGGGTTCCAGCGCCGGGTCTGGTGCCCGAAGTGGACACCGCTCTCCAGCAGCTGACGCATGGTCACTACGGCCATGGTGGTGCTCCCTGATCTTCCCTGGTTGTCACACCCACCGGCGGTGGGTGTCCTGGCGCCCGGTCGGTGGCCGCAGTGGTGACCCGAAGATCATCGGGACCAGGGAGGGCCGCCGCCGCCGGCCGGCGCTAGGAACAGCGCTCGGAACCGCCGGAGGGCGCGCGAGGTCGACCGCGTGGGCGGTCGCCGGGGACCAGCATACGCCAAGCCGATTTTTCTCAGGCCACCGCCAGCCGGGCCGCGGACGGCGGTGCTTATCACACCGCGGCGGTGAGCGTGCCGTAATCCACACTTCCCCGCCGTCCACAGGCCGTCCGCGACGGTACCGCGAACTCTGTCACCGTCCGCGGCATGACGACTCAGCGACAGGCGATCGGGGCGTACGGCGAACGGCTCGCCGCCCGGTATCTGCAGAAACACGGGCTGGAGGTGCTCTTCCGCAACTGGCGGTGCGCCGACGGCGAGGTCGACCTGATCCTGCGGGACGGCGACACCCTGGTGTTCTGCGAGGTGAAGACCCGCCGCACCGCCACCTTCGGGCCACCCGCCGCCGCGGTCCACCCGCGCAAGGTACGCAAACTGCGCCAGCTCGCCGGGCGCTGGCTGGCCGAGTCCGGCGAGCACGCCCGGCAGATCCGCTTCGACGTGGTGGAGGTGTGCCCGCAGCGGCGCGGCGCCACCCGCGTCACCCACCTGAGGGCGGCGTTCTGATGAGCTACGCCCGGGTGCTCTGCGTCGGCCTGATCGGCGTCGCCGGCCGCCTCGTCGAGGTCGAGGCCGACCTCTCCCTCGGCCTGCCCGCCGTCGTCCTGACCGGCCTGCCCGACACCGCGCTGCACGAGGCCCGCGACCGGGTTCGCGCCGCCGTGGTGAACAGCGGCTGCGAGTGGCCCAACCGCCGGATCACCGTCAACCTGCTGCCGGCCGCCCTGCCCAAACACGGCAGCGGCTTCGATCTGGCCATCGCCGCCGCCCTGCTGGCCGGTGCCGGCGAGCTGCCACCCGGCCCGCTGGACCGGGTGGTGCTGCTCGGCGAACTCGGCCTCGACGGCGCGGTCCGCCCGGTCCGGGGCGTGCTGCCGATGGTCGCGGCCGCCGCCCAGGCCGGCATCACCAAGGTGATCGTGCCGCTCGGCAACGCCCGCGAGGCCACCGTGGTGCCCGGCGTCACCGTCCGCGCCGTCGACTCGCTGCGCCGCCTGGTCGACTTCGTCCGCGGCACCGGCCGCCTGCTCGAACCACCCCCGGAGTCCCCGCCCCCGGCCCGCACCGGCCCCGACCTGGCCGATGTCGCGGGCCAGCAGCTCGGCCGCTACGCCCTGGAGATCGCCGCCGCCGGTGGCCACCACCTGGCCCTGTTCGGCCCACCCGGCGCCGGCAAGACGATGCTCGCCGAACGCCTGCCGTCCCTGCTGCCCGCCCTCGGCGACGAGGCCGCCCTGGAGGTCACCGCCCTGCAGTCGATCGCCGGCGTGCTCCCCCCGGACAGCGGCCTGATCCGCCGCCCGCCCTACCAGTCCCCGCACCACAGCTCCAGCATGGCGTCCCTGATCGGCGGCGGCAGCGGCCTGGCCCGCCCCGGCGCGCTGTCCCTGGCCCACCGCGGCGTGCTCTTCCTCGACGAGGCCCCGGAGATAGCCCGGGCCACCCTGCAGGCGCTGCGCCAGCCGCTGGAGAGCGGCCGGGTGATCCTGGCCCGGGCCCGCGGCACCACCGAATACCCGGCCCAGGTCCAGCTGGTCCTCGCCGCCAACCCCTGCCCGTGCGCCACCACCGACCAGCGCTGTACCTGTAGCCCACAGATCCGGCGTCGCTATCTAGGGCGACTTTCCGGACCACTGCTGGACCGGGTGGACATCAAAGTTGACCTCCTACCGATGCGGGCAGCGCAGTTGGTCACCCAGGAATCCCCGGTCGAGTCGTCGGAGACCATCGCGGAACGAGTCCTTCGCGCCCGGAATGCGGCGGCAGAACGGTGGGCGGGCGACGGCTGGACAGTGAACGCCGAAGTACCAGGACCGGCCCTCCGGCGACAGCCATGGCTGTTGCCGGCACGGGACACCGCCGTGTTGAGAAAGGCGCTTGACCGCGGCACAGTTTCGGCGCGCGGCTTTGATCGAGTCCTTCGTTTGGCCTGGACAGTTGCCGATCTCGACGGGCGCGGTCGGCCGTCAACCGATGACGTGTCCGAGGCCTTGCAACTGCGGACCGGGGAGAACCTCGCAATCCGGGAGCAGTCGGCATGAGCGGGCCGGGGAGTGAGTCGGACCGGGTGGCGCGGGCGGCGCTGACCTGGCTGGCGGAGCCGGGGAACCGGGTGGTCTGGGAGATGGTTCAGCAGGCCGGGGCGCCGGTCGTGCTGGAGCGGCTGCTGGCTGGGGACATTCCCGACACGTCGCTGCGGTCGGCGGTTGCCGCGCGGTGCGGGGCCGGTGACGCCCGGCAGATCGCGGAGGAGAATGTCGAAGCGGCCGCGCGGATCGGTGCGCGGCTGGTCGTGCCGGCCGATCCGGAGTGGCCGGCCCGGGTCGACGCGCTGGCGACGCTGGAGATGGAGTCTCGGGGCCGGATCAATCGGGACACCCGGCCGCCGCTCTGCTTCTGGGTGCGCGGGGCGCCACCGCTCGGCGCGACGCTGGAACGCTCGGTCGCCGTCGTCGGGGCGCGGGCTTCGACGGGTTACGGCGTCCATGTGGCCGCCGACCTGGCGTACGGTCTCGCCGAACAGGGGTGGACCGTGGTGTCCGGCGGTGCGGTCGGCATCGACCTGGCCGCCCATCAGGGCACGCTCGCCGCCGGGGGCGTCACCGTGGCGGTGCTGGCCTGCGGGGTGGATCGGCCCTACCCGCTGTCCAACACGACGACGTTCACCCGGATCGCCGCGCACGGGCTGCTGGTCAGTGAGTGGCCGCCGGGTTCCGATCCGCTGCGTCACCGGTTCCTGATCCGGAACCGGGTCATCGCCGCGGCCACCGCCGGGACCGTGGTGGTCGAGGCCGCGGCCCGCAGCGGCGCGACACAGACGATGAGCCGGGTGATCGCGCTGGACCGGCCGGCGATGGTCGTTCCCGGCCCGGTGACCTCGACCATGTCGGTCGGCTGCCACGAACTGTTGCGCGGCAACCCGCAGGCACGGTTGGTCACCTGCGCCGCCGATGTGCTGGAAGAGGTCGGCCGGATCGGCGAGTTCCTGGAGCCCGCGCCACGCGGCCGGGAACGCGTCCGGGACCGGCTGGACGAGGAGTCGGCGCTCATCCTGGAGGCGCTGCCACGCCGCCGGGCGGCGACCCCGGAGGAGATCTCGGCGGAGGCCCGGCTGGATGTACGCACCGTGCTGCGACGCCTGTCCCTGCTCGAAGCCGCCGGCCTGGTGGTCCGGACCGAGGCGGGCATCACGCTGGCGACGAGGGGCGGGTAGTCACGTGGACTCACCCACTCGATCGACGGAATGCACACCGGTTCCGGCGGACGTTATGCCGGTTTCCTCCGCGCGGGCACCGCCGTCCACGGTGGACTTCGGCGGCTCCGATCCCGCCTCCCACCACCACTTACCCGCAAAAGATCCGGGCAGGTCGGCGGTCCGGCGAGGCAGCCGGTGTCCGCCGATCCGGATCGGCGGGCGCCCCGGCGACCGCCTCGATCCGGACGGCGCGGAGACGATCAGTCTTCGGATTCATCCAGGTCACGGCGATGAACCTTCATCCACGCCTCGACATCCTCGGTCAGCCAGACTTTGCCCTGAGCCAGATCCGCGACCGCCTTCGGAAAGTCCGCACGGCTGGTGATCTGGTACGCCCGCTGACGGCTCACGCCACCCAGGCGGATGCGAATCTCGTGTGCGCCCATGAGGCGGATCGGCTTCACTCCCACATGATCGACCGTAGGCGCGGGACAATTAGGCGTTCAGCATCTTGTCCGGAGACAGGTAGTCGTCAAGCCAGTACGATCGTCGCCATGACTAGACGTCGCACGACAAGTGGACAGGTTCCCGTTTCCCCACGTCATCGCCGTGACTGGCGCACCATGTGGCGTCGGTGCCGCTGCGGCCTACCCGCACCGTGCATCGATCGCCTGGTGCCGCCCCCGGTCCCACCCTTCCCGTTACGGACCTCCACCCCGAGCCGCCCCGAGCCTGCAAAATTCGACAATGTCCCACCCGACCGACAAAAGCCCCACCTTGCGGCGGCGCCCCGGCAGCGTCGGCCCTGCGACGAGCTTCGCCGCCCGGTGACCCACCACCCTGCTCCGGCAGATGATCACGCGAGCCGGAGCAGCCCGCTGACCGGCCATCCCGCTCCCGCGGACGGCCACGCAAGCCGGAGCAGCCCATCCATCCCCCGCCGTCCCGACCACCCGGCTACTCCCACCGCATCCGGCGGCCCCGGCGGGCACCATCCGACAGACGGCTCCGGCGGACATCACCTGGCCGACGGTTCCGGCTCGCACCACCTGACAGGCGGCTCCGGCGGCCATCACCTGGCCGAAGGCCCCACTCGTCGCCGCGCCTGCTTCCACAGCGACGCCGTTCGTGCGCGTTTTCCCGACGTCGTCGCTCCCGAGGTCTGGCAACGCCATCCGGACGACCGGGTGCACGCCGCCGACCAGCAAGTCCGCACCGACGACCGACAAACCGACATTGACGAGGGGCAGCCGTCGGTCGCGGTCGGACGCGCGGCGGTGCCACAACCGCGCCCACGGCACCCGGAGGCGAACGTGGGCCGCGCCGGAAACCTGACGCCCGGGCAGCGGTACCGCACGGTGTGCAACGACCCGTTCAAGAACCACATGCATCGCCGGCGAGGTGGCCGCTGAGCATTCACTTCTGAACCCGAACATCGGAGATGAGAGGCACTGCCACCAGGCGCGCTGCGTGCCGCATAGCAGGTCGGGCAGAAATCGGGGGACGCTGTTGACGACCGCGCAGGACATCGACCATGTGAGCGAACGGCCTGAATGGAACTGCCGGGCCTGCGGGCGGCCATGGCCCTGCTCGACCGCCCGGGGAACGCTGCTGCACGAATACCGCGCGTTTCCGTCACTGCTACGGATATACCTGTCCGCCCAGATGTACGACGCGCTGGAAGACATGATCATCGACGGCGCGCCGCCGCTGAACCTGTACCAGCGCTTCCTCGGCTGGGCATGGACAGACCCGCCCGCACCGTGACGCCAGACCGCCCGGGGCTCCTGGTCACTGCCGGCCAGGGTCCCGGGCGCCCGCCAGGAATACCCTGCCCCAGCGCGCCCGCAGGCCCGGTTCTGGAAACAAAGAGCAGTTGCCCGCAGCGCCACCCACAACGCACCGGCCGCCCACTGCTCCCCGTCCGCCCATAGCGCCGCAGCCCACTGTCGACCACTGGCCACCCGCAACGCCGCAGCCCATTGCCCGCCCACAGCCCACCGGCAGCCGCAGCCCGCCCACAGCGCCGCAGCCCACTGTCACCTGCTAGACCGCAGCCCGCTGACCGCCTACTGACGCCGGTAGTCCGCTGCAGCCCATAGCCCGGCAGGGGCAGGGGCAGGGGCAGGGGCAGGGGCAGGGGCAGGGGCAGGGGCAGCTCGGCAGCTGGAGCTGGAGCTGGAGCTGGAGCTGGAGCTGGAGCTGGAGCTGGAGCTGGGTCGCGGATCGGGACCGAATTTGAGGCGGCAGGGTCGATGGGCGAGCGGGCGGGGTCGCGCCCAGCAGCCCCGTGAGGCCGGCCTGGCAAAACCGCCGCCCGCTCTGCCGACCGGTTCGGACTGGCCTTTCCGGTGCGACATCACCATCATAGTTATATTGTTCTGTAGGTACAACGGGATGGAGCATCGTGGTCACGTAAAATAATTGCCATGATCGATCATTCGGCGGACCGTGCGGTGTTTCGGCAGCTTGCTGACCTGCTGCGGGATCGGATCACGTCCGGGGAGCTGGGCCCCGGGGAGCCGCTGCCCAGTGAGCTGCGCCTTGCTCAGGATTACGGGATCAGCCGGACGACGGTGCGCCAGGCGATCGGGCAGCTGCGGACCGAGGGGCTCGTCACGGTGGATCGGCCGCGGGGGACGTTCGTCCGGGTGCCCGAGCCGGTCCAACTGGTCACGCTGGCCCGGGGCGAGCGCGCCGGGGCGCGGATGCCGACCGACGCCGAGCGACGCAAACACCGCTTGGGCGAAGGCGTCCCGGTCCTGGTCGTGACAAGCGCGGACGGCACCGAGACAGTGCATCCCGCCGACCGCGTCCAACTGACCCGGTCCTGATCCATCCCCCTCACCCCTGCCCACCACGAACCGAACCGCCCACCCCGGTCCGCTCGCCGCCGCCCTCGAACGCGCCCCGCAGCCGACCACCAGCGCGAACCCGCTCATCTCGACCGCCGACGATGCCGCGCACCGCACCACCGCCCCGTTCGTCGTCGCCCTTGGAAGCGCCATGGACTGAAGCTAAGGGCGGGGTATGACAAGAAAACACGGCACACTGGACGCCGTGGACGCCTATCGACGACGGCCTCGGGCCAAACGGGTGACCGAGATGCACGAAGCGTTGCCGCCGGCGCTGCGGGAGGCGGTGGATCGGTTCGGGCATCATCTGGCGGTCGTCGAGGACCGGTCGGCGCACACGGTGCGGGCCTATCTCGGGGATGTCGTCTCGTTGCTCGCCCACGCGGCCGAGCAGGGGTGTTCGGCGGTCGGCGACCTGGGCATCGCGGTGCTGCGCGGCTGGCTGGCGGCGCGGTTGGACGAGGGCGCGGCGCGTACTTCACAGGCGCGCCGGGCCGCTGCGGTCCGCACCTTCACCGGCTGGGCGCATCGCATCGGGCTGGCGCCGGCCGACGCCGGCTCGGGCCTGGCCAGTCCTCGCACCCACCGCGACCTGCCGCACGTGCTCCGCGCCGACCAGGCCGTGGCCCTCGTCACCGCGCCCAGTCTCCCACCCGGTTCCGGCACCGGCCGAGAACCGAATACGGCAGGTGCGAGCGCGGCGGACGCCACCGGGCCGGACGGGAGCGGGCAGGAGGCGGGCGAGACGGAGGCGGACAGAGGCGAGACGGAGGCGGACAGAGCGGGTGGCGATGTCGTCGCGATCCGGGATCGGGCGGTGCTGGAGCTGCTCTATGCCACCGGGATCCGGGTGAGCGAACTCTGCGACCTCGATCAGACCGACATCGATCACAACCGCCAGGTCGTCCGGGTCTTCGGCAAGGGCGGCAAGGAGCGGGCGGTCCCCTACGGTCATCCCGCTCGCGACGCCCTCGCCGCGTGGTTGCGTCTAGGCCGGCCGGTGCTTGCGGCGGTGGGCGACGGCCAGGCCGCCGCCGGTGCAGGTGATCATCGGCTTGCGGTACGCGGTCCCGCCCGGAACCCCGCCCGAACCGGCCGCCGTGCCGGGAGGTCGCTCGCCGCCGACGCGCTGTTCCTCGGCTTGAAGGGTGGCCGTCTGCAGCCCACCGTCGTCCGGCGGATCGTCGCCGGGGCGGCGCGGCGTGCCGGACTGCCGCACACCAAGCCACACGATCTGCGTCATTCCGCCGCCACCCACCTGTTGGACGGTGGCGCCGATCTACGGGCCGTGCAGGAACTGCTCGGGCACAGTTCGCTGGCGAGCACGCAGATCTACACCCACGTCTCCACCGAACGTCTGCGCGCCGCGTTCAACCAGGCACACCCCCGCGCCTGAGACCGGCAACCCACCGTCGGCAGCACGCACGCGAGCCAGGCCGACGAAAACCAGACCCACGCGAGGGACGACCGCAGGCCACTGTCCTGAGGAGGCGGATGTAACCAAGCCGTACGATCGCAGGCATGAGCGCCGAAGATCCACCGCAGCCCATTGCCGGGGCGCGGTTGCTGTTCTCGCTGGATCCGGCGGTGTCCTATCTCAACCACGGGTCGTTCGGCGCGTTGCCGATCACCGTGCAGCGCGCCCAGCAGCGCCTGCGGGACGAGATGGATCTGAACCCGATGCGATTCTTCGGCCCGGGCCTGCTGGACCGGATCATCCACACCCGACGGCATCTGGCCGCTTTCCTCGGCGCCGACCCGGAGGGCAGCGCGCTCACCTCGAACACCACCACCGCGGTCAGCCTGGTGCTGCAGTCGGTCCGGTTGAAGGAATCGGACGAGGTGCTGCTCACCGACCACGCCTACGGTGCGGTGACGATGGCGGTGCGCCGGGAGTGCCGGCGGACCGGGGCGACGACCCGGACGATCGCGGTGCCGTTCGGCGCGAGCGGGCCGGAGGTCCTGTCCCGGGTGCGGGCGGCGCTGCGGCCGGGACGCACCCGGCTGCTGATCATCGACCAGGTGACCTCGGCGACGGCCACGCTGATGCCGGTGCGGGAGGTCGTCGCCGCGGCCCGGGCGCAGGGCATCCCGGTGATGGTCGACGGCGCGCACGTGCCGGGCATGCTGCCGGTGCGGGTGGAGGAGATCGGCGCCGATTTCTGGGTGGGGAATCTGCACAAGTGGGGTTGGGCGCCGCGCGGCACGTCGCTGCTGGCGGTGTCGCCGGACTGGCGGCGGCGGATCGATCCGCTGGTCGTCTCCTGGGAGCAGGATCAGGGTTTCCCGCTGTCGGTCGAGTTCCAGGGGACGATCGACTACACCCCGTGGCTGGCGGCGCCGGCCGGGATCTTCGCGATGCGCACGCTGGGCCCGGAAGTCGTCCGGGAGCACAATGCGGCGCTCGCGGCGTACGGCCAGCGGGTGGTCGGTGCGGCCCTCGGTCATGCGCCGGCGGATCTGCCGGAGCCGGGCGGACCCGGGGTCTCGATGCGGATCGTGCCGCTGCCGGCCGGGGTGGCCACCACCTTTCCCGAGGCGCACGCGTTGCGCGGGCACATCGCCGACAAGCTCGGGGTGGAGACGCAGATCAACGCGTGGGGCGGCCGGGGGCTGCTGCGGCTGAGCGCGCAGATCTACAACCGGCCGGAGGAGTATCACCATCTGGCCGATCGCCTACCCAGCCTGCTGCACCACTGGCAGTGGTAGCAACCGCACCCGCCCGATACCCAGCAGGATCAACGGATCAAGATAAAGATCATTGCGGCGTACGCCCCAGTGCAGGCACGCCGCGACCGGACATCCCGGATGCCCGGGGTCGAGCCGGCCCAGCAATTGGCCGCCGGTGACCGTCGAGCCGGCCGTGACCGCCGGGTCGACCGGCTCGTAGGTGCTGCGCAGCCCGCCGGCGTGCGCCACACTGACCACGCCGCGCCCGGCCAGCACCGCGGCGTAGACGACCGTGCCGGCCGCGGCCGCCCGCACCGGATCGCCGGGCTGCCCGGCCAGGTCGGCCCCGCGATGCCCGGGGAGCCACGGCTCCGGGGGCGCCAGGAAGGGCCGCGTCACCCGGGCCGGCAGGAGTGGCCAGCCGAATCTCAGACCCGGCGGCGACTCGTGCGGAAGTCCGAGCAGTCCGACGGCCAGCAGGAGGGCGAGCAGGAAAGACATGAGGGCGAGTCTGGCCGGCCGCACGCCGGCCGGCGACCCGCCCTGTGGACAACGCCCCGCTGTGGATAACCCGTCAGCCGCCGAAGCCGGCGTCGTCCGGCAGTGAGATGTCCGGTTTCTCCAGCTCCTCGACGTTGACGTCCTTGAACGTCATCACCCGCACGTTCTTGACGAACCGGGCCGGGCGATACATGTCCCAGACCCAGGCGTCGTGCATCTCGACCTCGAAATACACCTCGCCGTCGGAGTTGCGCACGTGCAGGTCCACCTGGTTGGCCAGGTAGAACCGGCGCTCGGTCTCCACGACGTAGGAGAACTGGCGGACGATGTCGCGGTACTCCCGGTAGAGCTGCAGCTCCATCTCGGTCTCGTACTTCTCGAGATCCTCTGCGCTCATCGTGTCTCGCCCTCCATGGCCTCATCTTCCCCCACCGACGGCGACGGCTGAGGCTGCTCGCCCGACGCCACGCCGACGGTACCCTCAGCCGCGCGCGGAAGCAGCAGCGGCTCGGTAACGGAAACATCGAACAGCGACGGCGCGGGGTCCGCCGGCCGGGCTGCCGGGCGGCGCGCTCGCGGCGGCACGTTGCCGCGCCCGGAGGCGGCGGCGACGTTCACATACGAGAAGCGGTGCTCGGCGCAGGGCCCGTGCCGCAGCAGCGCGGCACTGTGCTCGTCCGTTATATAACCCTTGTGCACGGCGAAGCCGTATTCCGGGAATTTCCCGTCCAGCTCCACCATCATCCGGTCCCGGGTGACCTTGGCCAGCACGCTGGCCGCCGCGACGCAGGCCGCCACCCGGTCGCCCTTCCACACCGCGAGGCCCGGCACGCCGAGCCCGTCGACCGGGAACCCGTCGGTCAGCACGTACTCCGGGCGGACGGTCAGCGAGGCCAGCGCCCGGCGCATCGCCGCCAGGTTGCAGACGTGCAGGCCGCGGGCGTCCACCTCGGTCGGCGGGATGATCATCACGGACCAGGCCAGCGCGCGTTTGACCACCTCGTCGTAGACACGTTCCCGGGCCGCCGCGGTGAGCAGCTTGGAATCGGCCAGCCCGGGCACCTCTCCGCGCTTGCCGGCCGGCAGCACGGCGGCCGCCGCGACCAGCGGACCGGCGCACGCGCCGCGCCCGGCCTCGTCGGCGCCGGCGACATGCGCGAAACCGCGCCGCTGCAACGCCTGCTCCAACGCGTAGAGCCCGGCCTCTCGGCGCACCACGGTGCGGGCGGGAGCCAACATCAAAAGCCCATTTCCGGTACGCCGTCAGCCGCATGCACCGGCGCTCCCGAAGCAGCCGCCGCACCCGCAGCACCCCCGGAAGCCGCGACGCCCGCGGTGCCCCCGGAAGCCGCGACGCCCCCGGAAGCCGCGACGCCCGCGGTGCCCTCAGAAGCCGCGGCGGGCCCGTCGACCTGGGACCGGAGCAACTCCGCCAGATCGGCCGGATAGATCAGCTCCGCGCTGGCCTCGATCTCGGCCGCCGACCACCACCGGTGCTCGGTGATGGTCAGCCGCTCCTCGGCGTCCATCCCCGCCGTGTCGACCTGCCAGACCGCCACCCGGAGCAGAAAGAAGTCCTGTTCCTGCCGGTAGTCGCGCCCGTTGTAGGAGAACTCGGCGTGCTCGTGCCGGATCGGCCCGCCCAGTTCGCCGGGCGACACCCGCAGCCCGGTCTCCTCGGCCAGCTCGCGGGCCGCCGCCTCGACGGTGCTCTCCGCGTCCTGCAGGCCGCCGCCCGGGGTGAACCACCAGTGCAGCCCGGGCCGGGCCGGATCACCGCCGCGCAGCAGCAGGGCGCGCCCGGCCCGATCGACCAGGAGCACCCGGCCGGCACGGCGCGCCACGACGGCGGGCTGGTTCGAGTCGGTCACCGGTCAAGCGTATGCGCCCCCAGACGATCTTTCGAACCGGCCCGTGATCGATGAGCGGCCGGCCACCGCGCCGCGGCCCGGAGCGGAGCCCGAGGATCAGTGACCGGCGGCGTCCGGGATCGCGTCGTACGTGTCGGGCACGGTCAGCCAGGTCGCCCGGCCGGCCGGCCAGAAGATCGTGAACGCCCGCCCAACCACCGAGTCGATGGTGATCGTCGAATCGGCCATCTTGCCGGCCGTGTCGGTGGCCGTGCTCTGCTCATAGTGCTCCAGCGAGTCGCCGGAGGCCTCCCGGTGGTCGCCCATCACCCAGAGCCGACCGGCCGGCACGGTGATGTCGAACTTCTCGTCGGCCACCTGGTTCCGGTTGCCGTCCGCGTCGGTGTAGATGTACGGCTCGTCCAGCGAGTGCCCGTTGATGGTCAGCCGGCCCTGGGTGTCGCAGCAGACCACCCGGTCGCCCGGGGTGCCGATGACCCGCTTGATGAAGTCCTCGCCCTCGTTGCCGGACTGCCACTCGGTGGGCGCCTTGAAAACGATGATCTCGCCGCGTTTCGGGTCACGGAAGTCGTAGACGAGCTTGTTGACGAGCACCCGGTCCCACACGTTGAGCGTGTGCTCCATGGACGGGGACGGGATGTAGAACGTCTGCAGGACGAAGGCGCGCACCAGGACGGCGACCAGAATCGCCACGCCCAGCAGAATGGGAAGCTCGCGCCAGAACGACCCGCGGCGCTTTTCGGTCTGCTCGTCAATCACGCTCGGAGCCTACGTCGTCGAGTCCGGAACGACATGCTGGAACGCGCGGACCACACGGCGGTGATCAGCAGCGGAAACAGGCTGCCGGCCACCCGGGGATCCTGCCGCGGGCGCGGTCCGGGTGGCCCGGCGGCGGCCGTCGGATGCTGTTGCGCGAACTGTTTCCAGACGTCCGGGACTTCGAGCGTCGTAAATCTACTGGTGGGCCAGACGGTCACGAAGGCGCGACCGATCACGTTCTTAATCGGGACCGGACCCTGGCAGCGGGCGTCCTGGGACACCTTGCGGTGGTCGCCCATCACGAACATCTGACCGGGCGGCACGGTGATCTCGGCGAACTTGCGGCTGGTGCACTGCCCGGCGATCGGCGGCTGGTTCAGGTCGGAGTTGTGGCCCGGCGCGATGTAAGCCTCATCGATGCCGATCCCGTTCACCGTGATCCGGCCCTGGTCGTCACAACAGGCGACCTTGTCACCCGGAAGGCCGATCACCCGTTTGATGAAGTCACGCTCACCGGGGCGGCTCACCCCGACCAGGTCACCGATCGTACGCCCGAGTTTCGCCCCGAACGTGTTGCTGACCGGCTCGGTCACCTCGGGCGCCCAGTTGTCGGTGCCGCGGAAGACCACGATCTCGCCGCGCAGCGGGTCCCGCATGTCGTAGACGACCTTGTTGACCAGGACCCGGTCCTTGAGCTCCAGCGTCGTCTGCATCGACCCGGAGGGGATGTAGAAGGCCTGGACCAGGAAGGTGCGGATGAGCACGGCCAGGCAGAACGCCACCACGAGCAGCAGCGGCAACTCCTGCCAGAGGGGCATTTCCTTGCGCCTGATGAGCGACCGCCGCCGGGACGGTCGATACCCTTCCATCGGATCCACGCTTCGCATCTCCTGACGAATCCCGGCCGAACCGCCCCCGGATACAGCACTACCGCCCGAGTTTCCCGGCTAGAGGGAATTACGGGCGGTAGGACTGGAATGGTTCATCATCCGGCACACGGGCAAGCTTAATGCGCTTGCGCCCGGGCCTGCCGGAGCAGCCCGGGCCTGCCGGAGCAGAGGGGTCAGACGGACTGCTTCTCCCGCAGCTCCTTGATCTTCGCCTTCTTGCCGCGGAGCTCACGCAGGTAGTAGAGCTTGGCGCGACGGACGTCACCGCGGGTGACGACCTCGATCTTGTCGATCGCCGGGCTGTTGAACGGGTAGGTCCGCTCGACGCCGACGCCGAAGCTGATCTTGCGGATCTTGAAGGTCTCGCGCAGGCCACTGCCCTGGCGGCCGATCACGACGCCCTGGAAGACCTGGACACGGGAACGGTTGCCTTCGACGACCCGGGCGTACACCTTGAGGGTGTCACCGGCCCGGAAGTCCGGGAGGTCGGTGCGCTGCGACTGGGCGTCGAGTTCGTCCAGCGTGTTCATCGCTGCATCCTTGTATTACTCGTGCGCCCCGGAAGCCGGTGACGCGGATGGGCACATCTGACCCCCCACGCTTTCGAGGGGTCCTCGTCACGGTCCCGCAGCGCGGAGCCGAGACGGCAACCTCCCTACTTTGCCACACCGGGTGGCGGGAGCTCCAATCCGGCCTCGGCCAGCGCCTTGCGGTCCTTCTTGTCCAGGTTCTCCGGGGGGTACGCCGCGTACAGGTCCGGCCGCCGGCTCGCGGTTCGCACGAAGCTCTCGGTACGCCGCCAGCGGGCGATCCGCCCATGGTCACCGGAGCGCAGCACGTCCGGCACGTCCCGGCCCCGCCATGACGCCGGCTTGGTGTAGACGGGGGCCTCGAGCAGGCCGGCCGCGTGCGACTCCTCGGTCAGCGAGTCGGCGTTGCCGAGCACCCCGGGCAGCAACCGGGTGATCGCCTCCATGATCACGATCACCGCGACCTCACCGCCGAACAGCACATAGTCACCGAGCGACACCTCGCGCACCGGCATCCGATCGGCCGCGTCGTCGATGACCCGCTGGTCGATCCCCTCGTACCGTCCGCAGGCGAAGATCAGATGCGGAAGAGCGGCCAGCTCGTACGCATCGGCCTGGGTGAACGGTCGGCCCACCGGGGACGGCACGACCAGGGTCGCCTCCGGGCTGCCGACCGCGTCCAGCGCCTCACCCCACGGCTCGGGGCGCATCACCATGCCGGGACCGCCCCCGTACGGGCTGTCGTCCACCGTCCGGTGCACGTCATGGGTCCAGGTGCGCAGATCGTGCACGGTGAGATCCAGCGTCCCGGTGGTCCGCGCCCTACCGATCAGCGAGAGATCGAGCGGGGCGAAGTAGTCCGGGAAGATCGAGATGATGTCGACCTTCACAGATCGAGCAGACCTTCCGGGAGATCGACGACCACGCGGCCGCCGGGGATGTCCACGGTCGGCACCATCACGGTGACGAACGGGATCAACGCGGTCCCGCCGCCGGACTTGGCCAGCACGATCAGGTCCGAGGACGGAGCATGCTCGATCCGCTGCACGGTGCCCAGCTCGGTGCCGTCGAGCGACTCCACCCGCAGCCCGATCAGCTGGTGGTCGTGGAACTCGTCCGGGTCCTCCGGCGGGGCCAGCTCAGCGCTGTCCACCTGCAGGAACACGCCGCGCATCGCCTCGGCGAGATTGCGGTCGTGGATGCCCTCGAACACCGCGATGCCGCGGCCCTGATGCCAGCGGATCGACTCGAGGGTGAGCTGTTTCGGAACTTCGAAGAGAGCGCCGGGGGCGGACGCGGCCGCCGGGCCGGTGCTCACCCGGCGGTCCCGGGGGACCTCCGTGGTGAACACCTGCCCGGCGGTGAAGCGTGCCTCGGGCTCATCGGTCCGCACGACCACCGAGACCTCGCCCCGGATGCCGTGCGGTTTACCGATCTGGCCGACGACGAGCAGCATCGATCAGTACGCGTCGACGATGTCGACGCGGATGCCGCGCCCACCGATCGACCCGATCACCTGACGCAGCGCCTTGGCCGTGCGCCCGCCACGCCCGATGACCGTTCCCAGGTCCTCGGGGTGCACGCGGACCTCGAGCCGCTTGCCGCGGCGCGAGTCGACCAGGCGGACCCGGACGTCGTCCGGGTTGTCGACGATGCCCTTGACGAGGTGCTCCAGCGCCGGCCGGAGCGCCCCGTCAGCTCGCGTCGGCGCCGGCACCGGCCGGGTCCTCTGCCGTCTCGGCGACAGCCTCGCGGTTCGGCTCGGCCGGGTCCGCGACCTTGGTCTGCTCCGGCTTGGCCTCGGCGGCCTCCGGCGCGGCGGCCGGCTTGGCCTCGCCCTTCGCCTTCTTCGGCGTGGCGGCCGGCTTGGTGTCGGCGAGACCGGCAGCAGCCTTGGCCTCGGCCTCGTAGACCTCGGTCTTGCTCTGCTTGCTCGGCGCGACCAGCAGCGGCGCCGGGGCCGGCAGGCCCTTGAACTTCTGCCAGTCGCCGGTCTTCTCCAGGATCCGCTGCACGGGCTCGCTCGGCTGCGCGCCGACGCCGAGCCAGTACTGGACGCGGTCGGACTTGACCTCGATCAGCGAGGGGTGTTCCTTCGGCTGGTAGATGCCGATGTACTCGATGGCGCGGCCGTCGCGCTTGGTGCGCGAGTCGGCGACGACGATGCGGTACTGCGGGTTGCGGATCTTGCCCATCCGCAGGAGCCGGATCTTAACGGCCACGGTGTATTCGCTCCTGGTGACTGCGTGGGTGAGCCGACCGGAACCCGCGTGGGGATGCGGGGCCGATGCCTCGTGGATTGGCCGTGCGGTGAGGGGTTAGAGGGCGCCTCACGACATGCCGGATACCAACAAGCCATTCTGCCAGATCGGATGGCCGGGATCCCAATCGGGTGTCATCGTGCCCCGGGACGGTCCCAGCCGGGCGGGATCTCCGCCGGAACGGGCCATCCCGGATCGGGCCGGAAGTCGGTCCAGGTGCCGTCGAACGGGAACTCCCCCGCCTCGATCTGCTTGATCACCCGGCGCCCCTCGGCCCACACCGCCTCCGGATCGGGCACCCAGTAGTGCTCCGGAAGGGCGAGCCGCTCGGCGAACTCGTCCTCGTCCTTCCACCGCCAGGTGCGGTCCGGGTCGACGTGGATGTCGAGATCCTGGTCCATCACGTCGACCCCGGCGACGTCACCGTCGTCCCAGCGGATCGCGTGCGCCTCCAGGTTCACGTACCAGTTCTTGAAGGTGTCCCGCTCGGTGCGGAAGAACCAGACCGAGTGGTCGGCGCCGGGCGGGATGAACTTCAGGACACCCGGGCCGGCCCAGGTGCTCACGATCCGCTTGCGCGGCGCGACCGCCCACTCGGCGAACGGCATGTCCCGGGTCCCGCGGCCGTCCCGGTGGACGTCGATGATCACCGGGGTGCCGCGGGCCAGCCAGAGCAGCAGCCCGCGGTCGTCGTCCGAGACCACCCGGCACGGGCGGACGTTGACCAGCCGGTCGGCGGAGAAGTTCCGGTAGAGGACCGGCCGGCCCTCGGTGAAACGCACGCCGGTGGCGATCAGTACGAGCGACCGAGGTAGGCGACCAGACCGTCCTCGGTGTCCGACTCGGGCATCGAGCCGTCCTCGCGGGTCAGGCAGCGGACGGTGACCGCCTTGCCGTTCGCCTCCTTCTCCCCGGCCTCGCCGATCGCCGACCACGGCACCCGGGCCCAGCCGGTCTGCGCCGCCTCGATCGCCTCGCCCAGCGTCTTCACGTCGACGGTGCGCTCCACCCGGAAGGCCAGCGCGTCGTCGTAGAGCCGCTGCTGGTCGGCCTTGAGCGCGGCGACCACCGCGGCGGCCACCTCGGCCAGCGCGATCGGCGACTTGGTGCCGTCGATCCGCCGGGCCACCACGGCGTTGCCGTTGGCCAGGTCGCGGGGACCGACCTCGACCCGGATCGGGATGCCCTGCAGTTCGGCGTCCACCGCCCGGCGACCGAAGGGGATGTCCGCCCGGTCGTCGAGCTTCACGCGTACGCCCGCTGCTTTGAGGTCGTCGCGCAGCTGCGTGGCCGCCTCGGTGACGCCCTCGCCGGCCTTGACCACCATGATCTGCACCTGGATCGGCGCCAGCCGCGGCGGCAGCCGCAGGCCGTTGTCGTCGCCGTGCACCATGATCAGGCCGCCGACCATCCGGGTGGACGTGCCCCACGAGGTGGTCCAGGCGTGCTCGACGGTGCGGTCGGCGGACGAGTAGGTGATGTCGAACGCCTTGGCGAAGTTCTGCCCGAGCTCGTGCGAAGTGCCCATCTGCAGCGCCTTGCCGTCGCCCATCATGGCCTCGACGGTCATCGTGTTGGTCGCGCCGGCGAACCGCTCACCCTTGGTCTTGCGGCCGGGCACCACCGGGATGGCCAGCAGCTCCTCCATGAACGCCTGGTAGACGTGCTTGTGGATCTCGCGGGCGTGGTCCCGGGCGTCCTGCTCGGTGGCGTGCGCGGTGTGCCCCTCCTGCCAGAGGAACTCGGTGGTGCGCAGGAAGGTGCGCGGGCGCAGCTCCCAGCGGACCACGTTGGCCCACTGGTTCAGCAGCAGGGGCAGGTCACGGTACGAGTCGACCCACTTGGCCATGAACTCGCCGATCACCGTCTCACTGGTGGGGCGGACCACCAGCGGCTCGGCGAGCTCCTTGCCGCCGGCGTGGGTGACCACGGCCAGCTCCGGCGAGAAGCCCTCCACGTGGTCGGCCTCGCGGCGCAGGTAGTTCTCCGGGATGAAGAGCGGGAAGTACGCGTTCTGTACGCCCTGCTCCTTGATCCGGGCGTCCATGTCGGCCTGCATACGCTCCCAGATCGCGTAGCCGACCGGCCGGATCACCATCGTGCCGCGCACCGGGCCGTTGTCGGCGAGCTGCGCCTTGGCGATGAGGTCCTGATACCAGCGGGGGAAATCCTCCGCACGGGGAGTGAGCACGCGAGCCATGAGCAAGCATCGTAGTCGTGGCCGGGCGCAACCGGCCGGGTGGGCATCCCGTGTCCCTCATCGGATAGGGACGGGGTGACGGATGGATTTCGACGGCTTCTACCGGGACACCTCCCGGCGGCTGTTGCGCTACGCGTACGGGCTGACCGGGGATCCGGGTGAGGCGCAGGACCTGGTCCAGGAGGCGTACGCCCGAGCCTGGCAGCGCTGGCGCCGGGTGTCCGGCTACGAGGACCCGGAGGCGTGGCTGCGACTGGTGGTGAACCGGCTGTCCACCGACCGCTGGCGCCGGCTCGGCATCCGCCGCGCGCGGGCCGCCGCCGAGCCGCCACCCGCACCGGTGGCCCCGCCGTCGGAGGACCTGGTGCTGCTGGTCCGGGCGATGCGCGAGCTGCCCGACGCCCAGCGGCGCGCGCTCGCCCTGCACTACCTGCTGGACCGTTCGGTCGCGGACATCGCCACCGAGACCGGCGTCGCGCTGGGCACCGTCAAATCCTGGCTCTCCCGGGGCCGGGCCGCGCTCGCGGCCGCCCTCGGCGCGGTGGAGGAAGGAGCCAACCGTGTCCACTGATCTCGACGAACTGTTCACCACGCTGGGGCGGCAGGCCGACGCGGTCCCGATCGGCACCGCCGAGCAGGCCCGACGCCGCGGCGCCCAGCTGCGCACCCGGCAGCGGGCGGTGCTGGCCGGTGCCGCCGCCGTGGTGCTGGTGCTGGCCGGGGCCGGGGTGCTGGCGGTGCGGCAGCACCGGCTCACCGACCCGGTGCTGCCGGCCACCACGCCGTCCCGGATCCGCGGGCTGGCGCCACTCGGCGAGCCGCTGCCGGCCCCGGCCGGGGAGACCTGGACGGCGGCGCGGATCGCCGGCGACCGAGTGATCGGGCTGTCGAAGACCCGGGCGATCGCGATCGACGCCGGCACCGGGCGGACCCTCTGGACGCTGCCCGGGCTGGACAGCACCTACCTGGGGGTAGCCACCACGGCGAAGTCGGTGATCCTGGTCCGTCAACCGGCTCCGGCCGTCGAGGACATCAAGGCGCCCGACAACCGGGTCCTGGAGTTCCACGACCCGGCCACCGGGGCGAAACGCTGGCAGCTGCCGCACACCACCGGCGACCGGCTGGTCCTGCACCGCGACGTGGTGGTGCGGCTGTCCAAAACCACCGGGCGGATCGACGCGTACGACCTGGCCGGCGGCCGGCGGCTGTGGACCGCCGCGGCCGGGGCGACGATGATCAGCGGGATGCTGACCGGGGCGGACGCCTCCGAGGACGTCTCCGGGGGCGGGGCGGCGCTGTTCTCCCCGGAGTCGGAGAAGGCGTTCCCGGTCACCGACGACCGGCTGGTGTCGATCACCTCGGGCGGGCAGGTGGTGATCCGGAACATCCGGACCGGCAAGGTGCAATCCCAGACACGGGCCCGGCGGGACGCGCAAGAACTGATCGCCTACGAGGGCATGGTCTACACCGAGGAGTCGACCCCCGGGGGACTCGGCATCGGCACGCCGCAGCGCATCCTCTACGACCGGCAGGGCTCCTGGGCGATGGACCGGTACTTCCCGTGCGGCCACGACCGGCTCTGCCTGTACGAGACCGACGGCAGCGACGTACGACTTCTCCTGATCGACGCCGTCGGCGGCACCGTGCTGCGCCGTACTGGAGCGGTGCCGCTGAGCGGCACGTCGTCGGTCCGGCTCGGGCACGTGATGACCAGTGGCGGCGGCGACAAGGGCACCGCGCTGTACGACGAGAACGGGCAGGCCCGGTACTCCGACAACGGGATCGGCGGGTTCATCGACGACGGGAACGTGCTGACCCTGACCCGGGACGCCGGCGACGGCCGGTTCACCGCCCGGGGCGTCTCCAACATCGACTACCGGAAGGTGACGCTCGGGACGATGCCGGAGATCTCCGGGCGGTGCGACTGGGACACCGGGCTGCTCACCTGCCCGACCGGGCAGGGCCTGTACAGCTGGCGGTTCACCCGCTAGCGGATGACGGCGCCGCGCAGCACGATCCGGCGGGGCGCCCGGACCACGCGCAGGTCGGCGCGCGGGTCGGCGTCGTAGACGACCAGGTCGGCCAGGCCGCCCTCGACCAGGCCGGGGAAGCCCAGCCACGCGCGGGCCTTCCAGGAGGCGGCGGCCAGCACGTCGGCCGCCGGGATGCCGGCCTCGTGCAGGTAGAGCATCTCCTCGGCGGCCAGGCCGTGCCGGATCCCGCCGCCCGCGTCGGTGCCCACGTAGATCGGCACGCCGGCCTCGTGCGCGGCCAGCACCACCTCGGGGAAGTTGTCGCGCAGGGCGAGCATGTGGTCGGCGTAGCCGGCGAACTTCTCCCGGGCCTGGTCGGCGATCTTCCCGAAGGTCCGGATGTTGATCATCGTGGGGACCAGGGCGGTGCCCCGGCGGGCCATCTCGTCGATCAGTTCCAGCGACAGGCCGGTGCCGTGCTCCACCGAGTCCACCCCGGCCTTCACCATGATCTCGACGCCCTCCTCGGAGAACGTGTGCACCGCGGCCCGGGCGCCGGCCGCGTGGGCGGCCTCGACCGCGGCGGCCATGGTCTCGGCATCCCAGCTCGGGGCGAGATCGCCGACCGAGCGGTCGATCCAGTCGCCGACCAGCTTCACCCAGCCGGTGCCGGCCTTCGCCTGGGCGGTGACCGCGGCGGCGACCTCCTCGGCGGGCACCTCCACGCCGATGTCCCGCAGATAACGGCGCGGCGGCGCCACGTGGCGGCCGGCCCGGGCCAGGCGCGGGATGCCCGGCTCGTCGTCCAACTCGGGGTACGGGAACGGCGACCCCGCGTCGCGCAGCGCCAGCACCCCGGCGTCCCGGTCGGTGTGCGCCAGCTCGCGCGCCTGGTCGAGGCTCTCGATCGGTTTCGCGCCGTAGGCGATCCCCAGATGGCAGTGCGCGTCGACCAGCCCCGGCACGATGAACCCGCCGTCGCTGATCGTCTCGGCCCCGCCCACCGGCTCGAAGGTGATCCGATCGCCCACCAGCCAGATGTCCCGGACCTCACCGTCCGGCAAAACCGTCCCACGCACATGCAACGCCATGGAACAGTCCTACCGGATCAGCGCCTCAGATGTCCGGCCGGGCCACCGCACGAATGCGATCGCGTCGCCGCGTCCAGGCCGGCAGATCGAGCGTGACTTGCCAGGGCTGGTCGACCGTCACCAGGTCGCTGGTCTCCAGCAACTGCCGATAGGAACCGTCCGCGCCTAGCGCGAACTGGGTGAAGCTGACGTCATCGGCCAATGGATCGATGATCCAGTAATTCGTGATTCCGACGTAGGCGTACTTCTTCAGCTTCCCGGTCCGGTCGAACCTCTTCGAGGACTCTGAGATGACTTCCACGACCAACGGCACATCCTCCGGCCTGACCGGTGACCTCAGCGCGCCCTCCTCTCGCACCAGAACCATGTCGGGACGCAACTCGTTCCTGCGGTCCAGCAGGACCGCCTGCTCCACGTTGACAAGGACGCTGTCCGGGCAGAACTCATGAACCGCGGTAGCGACCTGGAAGCTCAGGTACTGATGGAACGGCATGGCGAGGGGTGACAAGACGAGCCTTCCGTCGATCAACTCGTATCGGAGATCCTCGGGAAGGTCTGCGATGTCGTCGACGGTCAGGTCGTCTCGGCCGAGCAGATAGTCGATCATCTCGAACTCGCTCAAGTGCGGCGCAGCGGTCACCGGCTCCTCCTTGATGGGATCGCCTCCAACCATACTAGCGCCGCGACAAGACGCGCCATGCCTAGTTACCGTTCGTCGTCTTTCGGCTTGTTCAGCTTGTTGAAGTCGAGTTTCGGCAGCTTGAAGCCGGGCGGCATGCCTCCGCCGGCCAGGGCGTTCGGGTCCAGCCCCGGCGGCAGCTGCGGCATCCCGCCGGGGAAGCCGGCCGGCATCCCCCCGGGCAGCCCGCCACCCGTCCGCGGCCGGTTGTTGTTCTTGCCCTTGCGCTTGTTCTTCGAGCTCTTGGTGGCCGACCGGCGACCGCCGGGCAGGCCCATCATCCCGCTCATCTGCTTCATCATCTTCTGCGCGTCGGCGAAGCGGTTGAGCAGCTGGTTGACCTCCATCACCGTGACGCCGGAGCCGTTGGCGATGCGCAGCCGGCGGGACGCGTTGATCACCTTGGGCTCGGTGCGCTCCTGCGGGGTCATCGAGCGGATGATCGCGGTGACCCGATCGAAGTGGCTGTCGTCGAGCTCGGCCAGCTGGTCCTTCATCTGGCCCATGCCGGGCATCATGCCGAGGATGTTGGCGATCGGGCCCATCCGGCGGACCGCGATCAGCTGGTCGAGGAAGTCCTCCAGCGTGAACTGCTCGCCACCGAGCAGCTTGCTGGCCATCTTCTCCTTCTGATCCTCGTCGAAGGCCTGCTCGGCCTGCTCGATGAGGGTCAGCACGTCGCCCATGCCGAGGATCCGGCTGGCCATCCGGTCGGGATGGAAGAGGTCGAAGTCTTCCAGTTTCTCGCCGGTGGAGGCGAACAGGATGGGCTGGCCGGTGACGTGCCGAACGGAGAGCGCGGCGCCGCCGCGGGCGTCGCCGTCGAGCTTGGACAGCACCACGCCGGTGATGCCGACGCCGTCGCGGAAGGCCTCGGCGGTCTGCACCGCGTCCTGGCCGACCATCGCGTCGATGACGAAGATGACCTCGTCCGGGTTGACCGCGGCGCGGATGTCCCGGGCCTGCTGCATCATCTCCTCGTCGATGCCGAGACGTCCGGCGGTGTCGACGATGACGATGTCCTTGGCGGTGCGCTTGGCGACCTCGATCGAGTCCTTCGCCACCTTGACCGGGTCGCCGACGCCACTGCCCGGCTCGGGCGCGTAGACGTCGACCCCGGCCCGGCCGCCGACCACCTGCAGCTGGTTGACCGCGTTGGGCCGCTGCAGGTCGGCGGCGACCAGCAGCGGCTGATGGCCCTGGTTCTTGAGCCAGCGGGACAGCTTGCCGGCGAGCGTGGTCTTGCCGGCGCCCTGCAGACCGGCCAGCATGATCACGGTGGGCGGCTGCTTGGCGAAGACCAGCCGCCGCCCCTCGCCACCGAGCGTGTTGATCAGCTCTTCATGAACGATCTTGATGATCTGCTGGGCGGGGTTCAGCGCCTGGGAGACCTCGGCGCCGCGCGCCCGCTCCTTGAGGTTGGCGATGAACGCCTTGACCACCGGAAGCGCCACGTCGGCCTCGAGCAGCGCGAGACGGATCTCGCGTGCGGTGGCGTCGATGTCGGCGTCGGTGAGCTTGCCCTTACCGCGAAGCTTGGTGAAGATCCCGGACAGGCGGTCACTCAGGGTGTCAAACACGGTGCGACTTCCCGTTGGTCGGTGGTGATGGCGTCGTCCGCAAGACTACTTGGCGGGCGGAACGCTCACCGGTTGCGCATCCGGTAGGTCTTCGTGGCCGCCTCGATCCGCCGCTGCGTGCGGGTCCCCGGGGCGATCTCGCGCTTGACCTTGCCGTAGAGCCAGAGCCCGCCGCCGACCACCGCGGCGACCAGCAGCAGGTAGAAGAACGCACCGAACAGCGCGTGGAAGACCCAGCTCACCACGACCACACCGCCGATCAGCGCCAGCACGAACATCACTGCTTTGCCCATCCCGAGCCTCCCGGTCATCGACTGCCTACCACCATGCCGTGCCGGTGCAACCTCGCGCATCCGCCGTGCCCCTGAGACGTTCCCCTAGGGGTGGGACATGCGTAATTACCGACATCCACCCATAAAAGGTATAGACCGCAACTTCCGTCTCCGCCGCGGCGTTGAAGCACGCGTGGTGCGGCGAGAGGACGACGTGACCCTGCGGGCGATGCTGCGGCGGGCGCCCTGGCCGATCCGGCGGCGGATCGCCCAGGCCGGGAACCGCCTGCTGCCCCGGATCGCGCCGGACCGCCGGCTGCGGGTCGCCCGGACCCTGGCCCCGCTGGCCGGCCGGGTCGTCCGCGGGGCCCGGGTGGTCACCGCGACCAGCCCGGCCGAGGTGCGCCGGGCCAACCTCGACCGGGTGACCGCGGCCCTGGACGCGGCCGGCGTCGACTGGTTCCGGGTGCCGGGCACCGACCCGCGGCGGACCGCCCTCGGCGTACCGGAAACCGATCGCGACCTGGTGGACCGCCTCCTGGGGCGGCTCGCGGGCGGTGATCGCGGGATGATCCGCCGGGACCGACGGGTGGTGAGCGTCTGTTGGCCGGTCACCGACCCGGCCGGCGGCCTGGTGCTGGGTCCCGAGTTCGGCTGTGACGTGGAGTTCTGGCGAACCGACCGGGACCACCTGACGGCGCCGCGGCGCAATCCGGTCGCGGACCGGTTCCCGGCCGGCGAGCCGGTGGTGACCGCTCCCGAGGCGACCTTCGGGGCGTTCCGCGCGACCGACGACCACAGCCTGCACCGCACCCGACGGGTCTTCACCACCGCCGTCCCGGACCGGATCGACTTCCCGATCGACGCGGTCTACACCTGGGTGGACGGCGGCGACCCGGCGTGGCGCCGGCGCAAGGCCGAGGCGCTGGCCGGCAACCCGTGGGTGGCCGGGCTGCACGCGCAGGCGGCCAACGACTCCCGGTACGCCAGCCGCGACGAGCTGCGCTACTCGATGCGCGCGCTGCACTGCTTCGCGCCCTGGGTGCGGCACGTCTACCTGGTCACCGACGGGCAGGCGCCGGCCTGGCTGAACCGCGGGCATCCGCGGCTGACCGTGGTCGGGCATCGGGAGATCTTCGGCGGCACCGGCACCCTGCCGACCTTCAACTCGCAGGCCATCGAGTCGCGGCTGCACCGGATCCCGGGGCTGGCCGAGCACTTCCTCTACCTCAACGACGACGTGTTCCTGGGCCGGCCGGTCACCCCGGACCTGTTCTTCACCGCGACCGGCCTGACCCGCTTCTTTCCGTCGCCGTCCCTGGTCGACCTGGCCCCGCGCGGGCCCGGCGACCGGCCGGCCGACGCCGCGGCCAAGAACAACCGGCGGCTGATCGAGCAGGCCTTCGGGCGGGTGCTGACCCGCAAGATGATGCACACCCCGCACCCGGCGCGACGCAGCGTGCTCCAGGAGATCGAGCGGCGCTTCGCCGAGGAGGTCCGGGGCACCGCGGAACACCAGTTCCGGCACCCGGACGACGTGTCGATGCTCTCCTCGCTGCAGCAGTACTACGCGTTCCTGACCGGCCGGGCGATCCCCGGCGAGATCCGGCACCGGTACGCCGACCTGGCCGACCCGCACACCCCGCTGCGGCTGGCCGCCCTGCTGCGCGCCCGGGACGCCGACACGCTCTGCCTCAACGACGTGGACAGCGGCGAGGCCGCGGTGCCCGAGCAGCGGGCGCTGCTGGCCGAGTTCCTGCCGGCCTACCTGCCGTTCCCGTCCCCGTTCGAACTCACGCACCGGCCCACCGGCCCCCGCCGGCCGGCACCCGCCCCGTCCCCGCAACTCACCAGGAGAATTCCTTGAGCTACGACGTTGTCATCCTCGGCCTGGGGTACGTCGGACTGCCCCTGGCCCAGCAGGCGATCCGGGCCGGCATGTCGGTGCTCGGCTTCGACGTCGACGAGACCGTGGTCAAGTCGCTGGCCGCCGGCCGGTCGCACGTCGACGACCTGAGCGACGCCGACGTGGCCGAGATGCTGGCCGGCGGGTTCCGGGCGACCGCCGACGAGACCGAGATCGCCACCGCGCGCACCGCGGTGATCTGCGTGCCCACCCCGCTCTCCGAGGGCGACGGCCCGGACCTGCGGGCGGTGACCGGCGCGACCGGCTCGGTGGGCCGCAACCTGCGCGCCGGGATGCTGGTCGTGCTGGAGTCGACCACCTACCCGGGCACCACCGACGACGTGGTCCGGCCGCTGCTGGAGCGGCTCTCCGGGCTGACCGCGGGGATCGACTTCCACCTGGCCTTCTCGCCGGAGCGGATCGACCCGGGCAACGCCGAGTACGGCGCGCACAACACCCCGAAGGTGGTCGGCGGGTACACCACCGCGTGCACCGAGGCGGCGGCCGGCTTCTACGGCCGGTTCATCGAAACCGTGGTGCGGGCGCGCGGCACCCGGGAGGCCGAGACCGCGAAACTGCTGGAGAACACCTACCGGCACGTCAACATCGCGCTGGTCAACGAGATGGCCCGGTTCTGCCACGAGCTGGACATCGACCTCTGGGACGTGATCAACGCGGCGTCCACCAAGCCGTTCGGCTTCCAGGCGTTCTACCCGGGTCCGGGGGTGGGCGGACACTGCATCCCGATCGACCCGAACTACCTGTCCCACAACGTGCGCAGCAAGCTGGGATACCCGTTCCGGTTCGTGGAGCTGGCGCAGGAGATCAACGCGACGATGCCGGCGTACGTGGCGCGGCGGGCGCAGAACCTGCTGAACGCGGACGGGCAGGCGGTGCGCGGGGCGACCGTGCTGCTGCTCGGCATCACCTACAAGCCGAACATCGCCGACCAGCGGGAGTCGCCGGCGGCGCCGCTGGCCCGCCAACTGGCCGCGCTGGGCGCGACGGTGTCCTACCACGACCCGCACGTGGGCACCTGGGACATCGGGGGTGTTCCGGTGTCCCGGACGGAGGATCTGGAGGGTGCGGTGGCCTCGGCCGACCTGGTGATCCTGGTGCAGAACCACCGCGAGTACGACGCGGACCACCTGGCGCGGCTGGCGAAGCGCTTCTTCGACACCCGGGGCGTCACCACGGGCCGGGAAGCGCATCGACTCTGACTTCGCGATCCATATCAAGACCAAAATCTTGATATCCGCAGGTCCAGCGGGGTGCAGATCGCATGCTCCCGCGCGGGCCGAGGCCGGCGATCTGGCCGCTGCGCGTCCAGGGCGATCGCCGGCCTCTTCACGGTCCGTGGGTGGTCCCGGACGGCGAAACCCGGCCCCGCGGGCCCAGCGGCTCGCCGAGGCCCCGCGGAAGTCGAGTGCCCGGCCACCCGGGCTCAACGGTGAGCGACCGCCCAGCGGGAGTCGAGTGCCCGGCCACCCGGGCTCAACGGTGAGCGAAGGTCCAGCGGGAGTCGAGTGCCCGGCCACCCGGGCTCAACGGTGAGCGAAGGTCCAGCGGGAGTTGAGGAAGTAGTTGACCAGCGGAATCAGGGTCAGCGCGATCGGCTGGACGATCGGGTAGGGCGCGGCGAGCACCTCGGTGCCGAGCCACAGCACCAGCGTGTTGATGGTGAAGGCGACCGCGGTGACGATCAGGAACCGGGAGCCGGCGATCGCGTGGCCCGTCGTCGAGCGGAAGACCCACCAGCGCTGCAGCGCGTAGGACACCGCGATGCTGGCCACGAACCCGGTCGTGGAGGCGACCACCGGGCGCAGGTGCAGCAGGTGGACGCCGCACAGACCGATGCCGAAGTGGGTGAGGGCACTGGCGCCGCCGCTGAGTCCGTAGCGGACCACGCGGGCCAGGCGCGGACCGGGCAGCAGCGCCCGGACCGGCTCACCGCCGCTCCGCACGCTCCACCCACTGCTCCGGGACATCGAGCGACCGTAGTCCCCCGCCGGCCCGCTCGGCCACCGGGACATCGAGCGGGCCGAGGCGGCCGCCGGAATGCTCGGCCATCCGGCGCGGACCGGCCAGGTCCCGGAGCAGGTAGCGGGGCCGGCCCCGGACCTCCTCGTGGATCCGGGCCAGGTATTCGCCGATCACCCCCAGGCCGAGCAGCACGAACGTCCCGGTGACCAGCAGCAGCAGGATCACCGTGGGGAATCCGGCCACCGAGTGCCCCTGCATCCAGCGGACCAGGGTCTGCACCCCGAGCACCGCGGAGAACGCCGCGAAGGCCAGCCCGACCAGGGTGACCAGGTGCAGCGGGGCGGAGGTGAACGAGGTGAGCCCGTTGACCGCGAGCCGGAACAGGGAGCGGGCGGTCCACCGGGACGCGCCGCCCTCCCGATGGTCGATGTCCACCTCCACGGTTTCCCGGGTGAAGCCGATCCAGCTGCTGGTGCCGCGGAAGAACGACGAGTGCTCGGGCATCTGCAGCAGCGCGTCCAGCGCCGGCCGGGCGAGCAGCCGGAAGTCGGTGGCGTTCACCAGGTCGACCTTGGTCATCCGGGTGAACGCGTGGTTGAACACCCGGGCGCCCAGCCGGCTGCTCAGCGACTGGCCGGTCCGGTTGCGTTTGACCGCCTCGACCACCTGGGCGCCGGCCCGCCAGCGGCGGATCATGTCCGGGATGGCGGCCGGCGGGTGCTGCAGGTCGGCGTCGATCACGATGACCGCGTCACCGTCGGCGTGTTCCAGGCCGGCCAGCAGCGCGGCCTCCTTGCCGAAGTTGCGGGACAGCCGCAGCCCGCGCACCCGCGGGTCGTGCGCGGCGTGCCCGGCGATCCGGCGCCACGAGTCGTCGGCCGAGCCGTCGTCGACGAGCACCAGTTCGTAGTCGTGGCCGGCGAGCACCTCGCGCATCCGGTCGACGAACCGGTCGACCCCGGCGCCCTCGTTGTAGACCGGCGCGACCACGGAGACGCGGCCGGGGGTCATGCCGGCGCCCCGGTGCAGAAGCGCCGCCCGGCCAGCTCGCGGGTCGCCTCGTCGACGGCCTGGTCGAAGCGGCGCAGCTCGGGCGGGTATCCGGTCCGGCGGCCCGGTGGCAGGCTGTCCCGGAACTGCCGGCGCAGCTCGCACCGACGGGCGTCGCCGGCCGCCGAGCGGTCGAAGTCGACGATCTCCTGGGCCACCCGGTCGTGCACGAACGCCGGCTTCTCCGACGCGGTGCCGGCCCGGTAGTCGCGGTTGGCCGAGGCGCCGGCCGCCGCGACGACGGCCAGCAGCAGCACTGCGGCGAGCCGGGCCCGGTGCTGCCGCAGGGTGGCGATCGGGGCCACGGTCAGCAGGGCGCCGCCGGCCCCGGCCAGCGCGCTGTCCCGCCAGCCCAGCCCCCACCAGCCGGCCGCGGCGAGGTGCTGCATCTGCTCGTTGAGGGCGCCCATGGCGGCGGCCGGGACCAGCACGGCCAGCGCGGTCGCGGCCAGCGCGAGCACCTGCCGGCGGTCGGCGGCCGGGTGGCCGGGCAGCTCCCGCCGCAGCTTCCACACCAGCGGGAGCATCGCGAGCAGGGCGAGCAGCAGGGCCGGGCCGAGGGTGTGACCGTACGGTCCCTCGCTCGCCCGCTGCCACATCAGCGGCGGGATCCACGCGGTGAGCCGGTTGGGCAGCGCGCCCGGGGCGCCGGGCAGCGCCACATCGGAGCCGGAGTAGCAGCGCCCGGCCGCGCACCGGGCCGCGATGATCAGCCGGACCGGGACGGCGACCGGCAGGAACCCGGCCCAGAGCAGCCCGGTGAACCGGGCGCCGGCCCCGGTCAGGGTGTCCCGCCAGGACCGGCCCAGGATCAGCCGGGCGCGGATCGGGACGACCACGGTGGCCAGTGGCAGGGCCAGCCAGGCCATCTCGTTGAAGGCCGCCAGGGTGAGGCCGAGCGTCAGGGCGAGCACGATCGGGCGTACGCCCAGTCCGGTGTTGTTCGTGAGGTGCGCCGCCGCGGCGGCGACCAGGAGCACCAGCGCCGCGGTGAGGAAGTAGAGCCCGCCGAACAGGATCGTGGTGCTGGTCCGGCCGGCGGCCACGAAACCGCCGGCGGCCGCGAACGGCAGCACCGCGACGGGCAGCGACGGCGGGCCGGCGAACGCCCGGCCCCGGGTGGTCACGCACTCGGTCAGCACCACCGCGGCCAGGGTGAGCAGGATCGCGCTGAGGAAGGAGACTAGGCGCAGCGAGATGTTGGCGGGCAGGCCGAACACGTCGGTGAGCGCGAAGGTGAGGGTGTCCAGCAGCCATTCGGCGATCCGGCCGAGCGGGCGGAAGTTGCCCAGGTTCAGGTATTGCGGGACCGAGGTGACCGCCGCGCCGACGAGTTCCCACGGGCGGGTCAGGTAGCGTGCCCCGTTGGCGTAGACGTTGAACCGGTGGTCGGCACTGGGTTGCGCGGCGACCAGCGGGGACAGCACGATCAGCGGGACCAGTGCCGAGCGCAGCAGCACGCCGCGCCACAGCGGGCGCGGATCGACCGTCGGCTGCCCGGACCGCCGCTGCGGGCCGGTGTCCGGATCGGCGGGGGCACTCAGCGTCTGGGCAGTCACAGCAAACGCAACGAGGGCCGCCGGAACGAGGTTGCGACGTGGACGACCACCCGACACCCCGCGCCGGGGCGGAGCGTTAGAGGGCGATGAGCCTCTCGCCGAACTTCCGGTCCGACGTCGAGGGCCTTCGCGCGGTCGCGGTGCTGCTGGTCGTGCTGGGCCACGCCGGGGTGCCGTTCGCCGCCGGCGGCTACGTGGGCGTGGACGTCTTCTTCGTGATCTCCGGCTTCCTGATCACCTCGCTGCTGCTGCGGGAGCGGGCGGCCGGGCGGATGTCGATCCGCCGCTTCTACGCCCGGCGTGCCCTGCGGTTGCTGCCGGCCGCCGCGCTGGTGCTGGTCAGCACGCTGCTCGCGGCCCGGCTGTGGCTGCCGCCGATCCGGATGGGCGACCTGGCCAGGGACGCGCTGTCGGCCGCCGGGTACGTCGCCAATCTGCGGTTCGCGCTGACCGGCACGGACTACCTCAACGCCGACGCACCGCCGTCGCCGTTCCAGCACTTCTGGTCGCTGGCCGTGGAGGAGCAGTTCTACCTGATCTGGCCGCTGCTGCTGATGCTGCCGCGGCGCCGGCCGGTGCTGATCGGGCTGGTGCTCGCCTCGTTCACCGCCGGGGTGTGGGAAACCACCCGGTCGGCGCCGTGGGCCTATTTCGGCCCGCACACCCGGGCCTGGGAACTGGGCGCCGGGGCGCTGGTGGCCCTGTTCGCGCCGAAGGTCCGCAACGGGTGGCTGGGCGGTGCCGGGCTGGCCGCGATCCTCGGGGCGGCGCTGTGGTGCGACGACGCCACCGCGTACCCCGGCTTCTACGCCCTGCTCCCGGTGGCCGGCACGACCGCCGTGCTGATCGGCGGCCTGCCCCTGCTGGAGGCCCGGCCCCTGCAGGCGGTCGGCCGGCTCTCCTACGGCTGGTACCTGTGGCACTGGCCGCTGCTGCTGATCGGGCCGGCCGCGCTCGGCCGGGATCCGTCACTGCCGCTGTCGCTGCTGCTCGCCGCGGCCGGGCTCGGCCTGGCCTGGGTGACCTACCACCTGGTGGAGAACCCGGTGCGGCACCACCCGTGGCTGCGCGTGCGGACCGCCCCGGCGCTCGGGCTGGGCGCCGCCCTGTCCGCCCTGGTCGCCGCCACCGCGGTCACCATCGCGCTGCTGCCGCACCCGGTGCCGGCCGGGGCGGCGATCCGTGACCTGCGGGCCGCCACGGCGCATGCCACCGACCCGTACGCGGTGGTCACCCGGGCGGTCCGGGCCTCCCGCGGCCTGCGCGAGCTGCCCGCCAACCTGACCCCCACGCTGGCCCGGGTCAACCAGGACAAGGCCCGCGTGTGGGCGGACGGCTGCCACGTCGAGGCGCCGGTCCTGGTGGCGCCGGCCGGCTGCGAATACGGCGACCCGGGGTCGACGACCACCGTCGTGCTCTACGGCGACTCGCACGCCGCGCAGTGGTTCCCGGCGATGGACCGGCTGGCCGAGCAGCACCACTGGCGGCTGGTGTCGATCAGCAAGTCGTCGTGCTCGGCCGCGGACCTGCCGCTCTGGCACGACGGGCTGAAACGTGAGTACACCGAGTGCGCCGCGTTCCACACCTCGGCCGAGGCCCGGATCCGGGCGTTGAGACCGGCGCTCGTGGTGATCGGGTCGAGCTTCAACTACCGGCCGGTCGACACCCGCACCGACGAGGCGGCGCAGTGGCGGGCCGGCTGGCAGCGGACCTTCGCCGCACTGGGGGCGGCGAAGGTCGCGCTGATCGAGGACACCCCGTACCTGGGTGGTGAGCGGGTCCCGGTCTGCGTGGCCCGCCAGGCGCGCCTGAAGCGGATCAACCGGTGCGGCAAGCCCGCCACGTCGGCCCTGCGCGGGCCGGCGCAACGCTCGGTGTTGCCCGGCCTGACCGGGGTCACCGTGGTCGACCCGGATCCGTGGCTGTGCACCGACTTCTGCCCGCCGGTGATCGGCAACGTGCTCGCCTACCGCGACTCCAACCACCTGACCACGACCTTCGCCCAGACGGTGGCGCCGCTGCTGGACGCGGCGCTACCGCGTGTTCAGTAGGTCGGCCAGGGCCGGCGGGTGCAGCCGGTCCACCACCACGGTCCGCTCGGTGTTGTGGTCCCGGCAGAGCTGGGCAAGCCGCTCGGCGAGCAGGTCGTCCCAGGCCCGGTCGGGCCGGTGCCGCTCCCAGGTGGCCCGGTCCGGCAGGTACTCCATCAGCACCCCGAGCTTGCGCAGCAGGGCGAACGCCGGATCGTCGGTGAGCACCACCGGCCGGTGGTCCGGCGTCACCAGCAGCCGCTGGTTGACCGTCACCAGGAAGTCCCGCAGGGCGTCGTGGTCCAGCCCGATCGCCACGTACAGGTGGGCCGGACGGCGCGGGGCGACCGGCGGCCGGCCGGCCTGCCCGGGCACGACCGCCGAGCCGGCCGGGGCCGGGCGCAGCCGCCGGGCCAGTCCGCGGACCAGCCGCGGTGAGGTGTGCCAGGGGTCGCGGGCGAACGACACCAGGGCCCGGCCCAGCCGGTACGAGCCGCTGTCGGCCAGCTTCCGGCTCTTCTCGCGCTCCCGGTCACGCTGCTCGACGAGCCGGTCGCAGCGGGCCCGCCAGGAGTCGCGCTCCAACTCGACCGACCGCATCCGCCCGGTCAGCGCGGCGATCTCCCAGTGCAGTCTCTCCAGCTCCGGCTTGGTGGACAGATCGGACATGTTCACGCTCCGCTTCGTACGTTCTCGGCTCTTCGTACGGTTTCGGCGGCGAGTTCCGCCAGCCAGCGTGCCGCGGCCCCGGCTCCGTTGTCGAAGCCCACCTCCCCGCACCGGCGCACCAGCTGTTCGCGCACCTCGGGCCGGACCGCCTCGGCCAGCACCCGGTCCAGCTCGTCGCTGTCCGGGTCCTCCACCCACAGCGCCGCCCCGGAGGAGGCGGCGAACCGGGCCCGGGCCACCTGGTCGTCCAGGGACGTCTCCCGGTTCGGCACGAACACCGCCGGCACGCCGAAAGCGAGCAGCTCATGGAAGGAGTTGTAACCGGACGCACTGACCACCAGGTCCAATCCGCGCAGATACCGGCTGATCGGGTACACCTTGACCACCGTGGCCCCGGGCACCGGCGGCATCGGTTCGGTCGCGATCATCGACTCGGCGAGCAGCACCTGGAACCCGGCCTCGCGCAGCTGCCGGGCGATCCGGCCGACCGGCGAGGCGATGTCGTTGATGTTCCCGGCGCCCAGCTGCAGCAGCGCGGCCGGACGGCCCGGTTCCAGGCCCAGCGCGGCCCGGGCCTCGTCCGGCGCGGCCAGGTCCGCCCGGTCCAGCAGCATGATCGGGTCGACCGCGTGCACGCCGGCCCGGTCCGCCACGGTCGGGCCCCGATCGACCGCCGCGGCGAACTCGCCGGGCTCCAGGATCCGGTCGAAGGCGGCGCCCCGGGCGATCCACTCGGCGCCGGTGCCGCGCCGCCACATCGGTCGGCGCACCCACACCCAGGTGACGTCCGGGCGGGCCGCGGCGGCCGCCACGATGCCCTCGTGCGGGACGCTGTCGACCGCGACCACGGCCGGGCGGTGCAGGTCGACCAGGTGTTCCAGGCGGGCCTGCAGGAAACCGGCCCAGCGCTGCTTGGCCAGGCCCAGAACGGTCCGGGACGGCAGGTACTCGGTGAGGAAACCCTCGCGGTGGGCGACCGAGGCGCCGTACGACTGGGTGGCGATCACCGCCGGATGCTGCTCGGGCAGACGCCGGCCGATCGCCATCAGACGGGACAGGTGGCCGAGGCCCGCGCCGTTGTCGCTGAGCATCAGGACCGGGCGGGGGCGGGGGGTGGGCTCGCCGTGCCGGGCCGTGCCGGAAGCCCGGTGGGCGGCGGGGCGGGCGCCGGCGCCGCGGTCGGCGAGGCGGGCCAGGTGGGAGGCGACGCCGTAGCGGGTGTCGACGAACTCGCGGGCCTTGGCCGCGACCGCGCGGTAGGACGCCGGGTCGGCCCACAGGCGGCGGACGAGGGGCTCGACGCCGGCCGGGGTGGCATACAGGGCCGCGTCACCGAAGATCGGGCGGAAGTGCTCGCCGATGATGGCGGGAACGCCGGCGGCCATCGCCTCCAGGATCGTGCGGCCGAACGCTTCCACCAGATCGGGGTGGTGGAAGTAGACGAAGAAATCGATGCTGCGCAGGAAGGCGAGAGGCTCCTCCTGGCCGAACGGGATGATCTCCCAGTTGGTGGGGCGGCGGCCGAGGATGCGGGTGGCGATCTCACCGCCACCGAGAACGCGTACCCTGATGTCCGGCTTGTCGGGGTAAGCCTGGAGCAGCTCGCCCGCGGTGGGGGGCCATTTGACCAGGTCGGCGCGCCCGTGCCGGCCGATCACCGGGATGTCCCGCTTCCGCGGGACATCGTTGGGCCACTCGCCCACATCGATGATCTCATGCCAGTCCTGGTCCGACAAATCGGACAGGCCCTGCCGGATCTGCGGGCTGATCGGCATCCACTCGATCTCCGGACCGAAGTACAACTCGACCCGGTCGCGCACCTCGGCGAAGTCGTAGTACCGCGCCGGATCGGCGGCATCCCCGGGCGCCTGGTTGAGCACCATCACGGTGCGCCCGGCCCGGATCCGCGGGACCACCGCCAGGTCCTCGGTGAAGATCCGCGGCTGCCGGATCACCAGCAGCTTGGCCTGGGTCACCGCGTCCGGCGTGGCCAGCTCGGCCGACCCGTCGCGGAGCAGCTCGGCGATCCGCGGGCTGAACGGCAACCCGTCCCGGTTGTGCGGCGACGGCACGTGCACCAGGACGGTCCGCAACCCGGCCTCGGCCTGCGCGCGCACCTCGGCCGCGATCGCCGCCGAGTTCCCGCCCGGATACCGGAAGTCGGAGAGGATCGCCACGTCATGGACGGTCGCGGTCATGCTCGTGCACTCCCCCTGCTCGGCTTTTGCCCCCCGGGTGCAACGACCCGCGGGGTGATCACGTCACGCCGGGCCGGGCCGGGGCGTTGGGCATTCCATGCGGACGCACATCACCCCGGGCGCGTACGGATCCGCCCTGCTCGACCGGCATCTGCGGAGCCTGCGCAAGACCGGCCCGGACGGGCCCGCGACGGCCGCGCTGCGAGCCCGGTCCGCGGACGCCCGGGCGCTGCTCGCGTACGCCGCCGGCGTCACCGACCTCGACCAGTTGCTCAGCCGGGCCCGCGCCGGACGCCCCCTGCCGGACCGGGCCGACCCGTGGGACGTCGGCGAACTGGCCCGGGTGATCGCCCTGCAAGATCTGGAGCCGGAGGACCGGGCCGACGGGCTGGCCCTGTTCGACGCCCTGCTGCGGGCCCACGGGCCGGCCGCGATTGCCCCCGCCCACCAGGGTCTGCATGTGCAACTCGCGTTCCCGGCCGGTCGGGCGGCCGACCTGCTGGAGCGCTACCGTGCGGTGCCCCGGCCGATCCGCGAGGCGCTCGCCGTCGACCTGGCCGCACCATCGACCTGGCTGACGCGGTTCAACGGCCTGCTCCCGGCGCCCGGCATCGCCCTGTCCGAGGGCGCCGGGCCGCGCTTCGACCGGATCCGGCCCGGGATCGCCCCGACCACCGCCGGCGGGACCCTGATCAGCACCATCGTCACCACCTACCGGCCCGAGCCGGCGCTGCTCGTCACGATCCGCTCGCTGATCGCGCAGAGCTGGCCGGACCAGGAGATCCTGATCGTCGACGACGGCTCCCCGGACACCGCGATCCTGGACCGGGCGGCCGCCCTCGACCCGCGGATCCGGGTGCTGCGGATGCCCGTCAACGGCGGCACCTACCTGGCCCGCAACGCCGCCCTGGACGCGGCTGCCGGCGAGTTCGTCACCTTCCAGGACTCCGACGACTGGTCCCACCCGCTACGCCTGGAACGCCAGGTGGCGCCGCTGCTCGCCGACCGTGGCCTGGTGGCCGTCACGTCCGCCGGGATGCGCGTCACCGGCGACCTGGTGATCACCCGCCCGGGGCATCCGCACCATCGGACGTACAACCTCTCGTCGTTGATGATCCGGCGGGAGCCGGCCCTGGAGCGGCTCGGCTACCTGGACACCGTCCGCAAGGGCGCGGACGCGGAATACGTCGAACGGGCCCGCGCGGTCTTCGGCCGGCCCGCCGTCCAGCACCTCGGCGGGGAGACCCTCGCCCTGATCCGGCTCTCCGGCGGCTCGCTGTCCAGCGCCGATCAGGCCCCCGGCTGGCTGCACCCGGCCCGGCAGGCGTACCTGTCGGCATGCCAGGCCTGGCACACCCGGATCGTCGCCGGCCGGGAACCGGCCCGCCGGCCACGCACCCCGCAGAGCCGCGCCTTCGCCGCCCCCGCCCTGCTCACCGGCACCGCCCGGCCGGAAACCTACGACCTGATCCTGGCCGGCGACTTCACCGCACCGGAGAGCGCCGGCCCGCTGCGCGCCCTGACCGGCCGCGCCGTCACCATGGCCCTGCTGCACCTGCCCACCCTCGACGCCGCCGGCCGCAACCTCGACCCGGAGGTCCAACGCATGATCAACCTGGCCGAGGTCCGCCAGGTGTTCCTCGCCGACCGCGCGCACACCCGGCTTCTGGTGGTCCGCGGCCCGGCCGCGATCGCTTTCGCCGCCGGCCTGCCCAGCGGCATCAGCGCCGACCACGTCGTGATCGAGCACGATCCGGACTGGTCCCCCGCCGCGGAGGCGCTGACCGCCGCCTCGATCCGCCTGTTCGGCGTCGAACCGGTCACCGTCCCACTGCCGTGCACCGTCGACCCGCGCCGCTGGCAGGCGGTCCGCACCCGGCCCGCCGGCGACCGCCCGATCCTCGGCCGGGCCACCGCTGACGGCCCCGACCACCTGCGAACCCTGCGCCGACTGGTCCGCGACGCCCCGGAATGCGACGTCCGCGTGCTGGACCGGTCCGCCGACGCCACCACCGCCTTCGGCCGGCGCACCCCGCTGAACTGGCTCGTCTACCGCGAGCCGGACGTCACCCCGCGCGGCTTCCTGCACCAGATCGACTTCTACCTCGGCCTGGGTGACCCCCCGGCCACCCTGCTGCCCGCCCTGGCCGCCGGCTGCGTCCTGCTGCTCCCCCCGGAGAGGGAGGCGGAATACGGCTCAGCGGCCGTCTACTGCACCCCGGACGACCTGCACCCGACGATGCGGCGGATGCACCGCAGCCCGGAACGCTGGGCAGCCCAGAGCGGCCGCGGCCGCGACTTCGCCCGCCGCCACCACCACGGCGTGTACGCCGACGCGGTCCTGACCCAGCTACGCCCGGCCGAGCTGCCGAAGCCCCGCACCGCCGGCTGACCCGCCACGACCGCGCCGTCCGCCGCCCGCGACTCCCGGCGGGCCACACGGCAGCGGGGCACGGCACAGGGCGGACACGACGCAGGGCGGACACGACGCAGGGGCACACGGCAGGGCGGGCACGGCAGCGGGCGGTCGCGGCACGGGGCGCGCACTGCTGCCGCAAGTTGTGGAACGGGTGCGGAGGGCGGCAACCGATCGGCGACCCGGGCACTCCCGATCCGCGATCATCGCTGCGACAGGGGACGCCGAAGGGAACGGTGAGCCCGGCGACAAGCCGGGCGCCGCTTTCCGAAAGGGATCATCTTGCGCTCGCTGTTCCGCCGCCTTGCCGTCGTCGCCGCCCTCGCCCCGGCCGCCGCCCTCGGCGTCACGCTGCTGGCGACCCCGGCCGACGCCGCCGGAGTCTCCGAGGCGACGCTGCAGGCCGACATCGTCAAGCTCACCAACGCCCAGCGGACCGCGCACGGCTGCGCCGCCCTGAAGGTCGACGCCCGGCTGATCACCGCGGCTCGCGGGCACAGCGCGTACATGGCTCAGGGTGGGGCGTTCAGCCACACCGGCAAGGGCGGCTCCGACTTCGTCGCCCGCGAGAAGGCCGCCGGGTACCCGAAGCCGTCCGCGGAGAACATCGCCTGGGGATACCGCAGCGGCAAGGACGTCGTCGCGGCCTGGATGAAGAGCCCGGGACACCGCGCCAACATCCTCAACTGCCAGTCGAAGACGGTGGGAGTGGGCGCGATCTACAGCAAGGGCGGCGCACCCTACTTCACGCAGGACTTCGGTTACTGATCCGGCCGGGCCAGGCGGAATCTGACGGTCGGAAGCAAGGTCGAATGCTCGCAGCAGATGTCGTGCGCCGCGGCCGACAACTGATCGTCGCCCATCGGGGGCGAGCGGGCACAGCGCTTTGGCCGCTGTCGCGTTCAGGACAATCGCCCAGCCCTTCCACATCCGCTGTTGGTCGCGGAATCCCCAAGCAAGCCGGCTTTGCCGGCCCATGAGCAGGCCCCCGCCGATCCCCCTGCGGCGGGGGCCTGCTTCTTTGCCTGCCGCCCATGATCGTGGGCCGATCGGCAGCGCGGGTCGACGGCGCGCGGCCGAACGGCAGCGCGGGCCGACGGCGCGCGGCCGAACGGCAGCGCGGGCCGACGGCGCGCGGCCGAACGGCAGCGCGGGCCGACGGCGCGCGGCCGAACGGTGGCGCGGGTCAGCGGGGCGCGGTAGCCGTAGCTGTGGTGAGTCTGGTGGAGCGGTCGTAGGAGAGAACGGCGTGGCGGCCGAGCAGCTCGCCTTCGCGGGCGAGGCCGTCGACGGCGGCCAGCCAGTTCTCGATGGCGGCCTGTTCATCGCTGCGGTTCGCGTCGTCGAAGACGATGGTGGCGCGGTCGGCGAGGCGGGGTTCGAGGACGGGCAGGGCGGGATACCGGCTGTCCGGGCCGACCGCGGCCGGCGGTCCGTCGACCAGCAGCAGGTCGACGCCGGTCAGGTCGTCGAGGGCGGCCGGGTCGTACCACGGGAAGGACCGCTCGCCCAGCTCGACCGGGGTGAGCGGGGCATCGCGGACCTCGGCGACCCCGGTCAGCCCGTGGGCCCGCAGCGCGGCGCGGGTGCGGGCGGCGTAGTCCGGGTCGTGGTCGAGGGAGATCAGCCGGCCGCCGACCTGTTCGAGCACGTAGGCGAGCCACACCGTGGACGTCCCGCTGCCCAGTTCGAGGACCAGCCGCGGCCGCCGGGTGCGGACCAGGAAGAGCAGCTCCAGCAGGTCGGTCGGGTTGAGCGCGAAGTCGCCGGAGGACGGCATCGGCGCGCGCGGGGTCAGCCCCTGGAAGAGCTGCACGGTCGCCTCCACCTCGCGGGGCACGGCGAACCGCAGGTCCCGGACACCGCGGTCGGCGATCCGCTGGACCCGGGCCACCGCGTCGAACAGTTCCCGGTGCCGGTCCTCGGTGTTGAGCCGCTGGCGTTCGACCGCGGACACCACCCGGCGCTGCGTCTGGTCGAGCACCACCCGCAGGTCGCGGATCTCCCGCCGGTCGGCCCGCATCCCGGCCAGCCGCAGGTTGACCCGGAGCACCCCGGCCACCGCCACCGCGAGCAGCAGCGCGAGCAGGCAGACCGCGATCCGGGCCGCGTCGTACACGGCGGCCACGGTGACCGCGGCGACCAGCAGCGAGGTGATCACCACGGCGCCGATGGTGAGCGGGCCGAGAGCCCGTGCCCGGCCGGCCAGCCGGCGTAGTTTGCGGACCATGGAACTGCCACCTCCCGTGCCTGCGCGCGGCCGCGGGGGCGACCACTCCATCCCCTAACGGCGCAACCTACGGAGCGTTACGCACCGCCGCCCCCGCCTCGGCCGGCAGCACCGGGGCCCCCGCGGCATCCGAAGCCGCGGCCCCCGCACCGACGACTCCCGAGGTGGCCGGGTCGGATGCCGCAGCACCCGGGTCGACGACTCCCGAGGTGGCCGGGTCCGATGCCGCAGCACCCGGGTCGACGACTCCCGAGGTGCCCGGGTCCGATGCCGCAGCACCCGAAATGTCCGGTGCCGGCTCCGAGGTGGTGGCTGACAGCAGCGCCGCCACCCGCGAGACGAACAGGGCCGGATCGTGGGCGGTGCGCAGCGTCGACCGGTCCTGGCGGAGTCGTTCGGCGGCCCGGTCCGGATCCGCCACGATCTGGGTGATGGCCCCCGCCACCCGGTCCGGGCGGCAGCGGAGCCCGACCGGGCCCGGGACCGTGGTCAGCACCACGCAGCCCATCGCCACGGCGTCCAGCACCGACCGCCGCGAGCCGACCGAGTCCAGGTAGAAGTCGAGCTGGGCCAGGAAGTCCAGCGACCTGAGGTCCGCGGTGCGGTAGACGAGCCGGCCGGCCGGCTGCCGGGGCAGGTGGACCCCGTCGGCGACCCGGATCCGGACGTCCATCCCGGTCAGCCGGTCCAGGAGGGCCAGCTGCCGCCGGTCGGTGATCTCGGCGCCGACCACCGGCCGTGCGGACGGCGACCGCCCCGGCAGGGACTGCGCCACAGCGACCGTGGGGAGGTCGAAATCGGTCAGCGGCAGCCTGGTGAGGGCCGCACGCAGGTCCGGCCCCTGCGGGCACCACAGCGGTTCGGCGCCGAGGACCGGCACCGGCCGCACCGCCCCGCTCGGCTCCTCGTCGACCAGCACCAGCACCCGGCCCGGACGCAGTCCACCTCCCGGAACGGTGGGCGACGCGGAGGGTGGGGACGGCGGGGAGAGGAGTTCGGCCGGGGGGAAGCGGAGCAGCTCGGCCTGCCGGATCAGCAGGAGGCCGCACTCGGCGTCGTCGGTGAGGGCGACCTGGCCGAGCCGCCCGGCGTTGACCCGGTCCTGGATGGTGCGGTGTACCGGGATCCGTTCCCGGGCGGGCCGCCGCCAGTCCTCCAGGTGCAGGACGGCTACCCGCATCCGGGCGGCGAGCAGGGCGTCGATCTCGGCGAGGGCGGACCGCTGGCTCTCGCCGAGGGTGCGCCAGTCGGCGGCGACGATCACGTCGTACGCGGCAATCGAAGGGTGAATCCGATCGGAGCGCAACAGGTGGGCGGGCGCCGGGAAGGGTCGGTTCGCGCCGTCGCGCGGCCGGTGGGCCGGGGTGGCGCCGGCCGCGATCCGGCGGTGCCAGGCGACGTAACCGGAGCGGTAGACGGCGCGGGCCGGGTGGATCCAGTAGGGCAGGATCTCGGCGCGCGACAGCGAGCCGCCGGAGAGCCGGATCAGCGCGAGGTGGATCGGCAGGTGGCGGACCGCGCGCGGGCCGAACGCGGCGACGATCCGCTCGATGTACTCGGAGTCGCCGCCCTTGCGGACCACATCGAGGTAGCCGACCCGGTCCAGGACCGGGGTGCGGCGCAGCAGCAGCGCGGACGGGTTGAGTTTGCCGCCGCGCCGGCCGAGCCGGGTGACCACGAGGTCGGCGGTGACCCGGCGCCCGTCGGAGGTGCAGGCGACCAGTCGCGGATCGGCCAGCAGCGGCGTGACCTGCAGCTCCAGGCGGCGCGGGTGGGACCAGTCGTCGGAGTCCTGGAAGGTGACGAAGTCGCCGGTGGCGGCGTCCAGCCCGGCGTTGCGGGCCACGTAGGTGCCGGCGTTGACGTTCTGCCGCAGCAGCCGCACCCGCGGGTCGAGCGCCACCGCGCGCCGCAGCACGTCGTCGAATCCGGGCCCGGAGGCGTCGTCGACGAGCAGGATTTCGAGGTTGCGCCAGGACTGCCGGACGATCGACCGGACGGCGGTGAGCAGACCCTCGTCCGGCCGGTACGCGGTGACCACCACGCTGATCTTCTCCGGCCGCTCGATCGGCGCCGGCGCGGCCGTGGTCAGCCGGTCGAAGGGCGGCAGGTCGGCCCGGTCGTCCAGGCGGACCGCGGGCTCCGGCAGCCCCTCGGTGAAGCGCCGCAGCCACCGTCGCACCGACCGGCCGGGATGCCGGAACGGGTTGGCCAGGTCGGTGGCGATCTCCCGGCGCACCTGCCGGTCCACCCGCATCCGGGCGGACCCGGCCAGCTGGGCGTAGACGGCGCGCTGCCGGGGTGGCACCGCCCGTGGGCCGAGCAGCTCGAAGAGGGCCAGCGCGTCGGCCCGGTCGCCGGGCAGCACGTCCTGCAGCGCGATGATCTGCGCGAGCATCGCCAGCCGGGCGGGTTGCACCGCCCAGCCCCGTTCGCGCAGCCAGTCGCGGCGCCCGGCACGGGCGGCGGCCAGCAGCTGGCTCAACGTGCCGGTGCCGCGCAGCCCGGCATAGGCCAGCTCGTCGCGGAGGCCGACGGCGCGGTTGCGCACCGCGGCGGCGACCAGCGTCGCCGGTTGTTCGTCCAGCAGTGACCCGATCATCGGGTTCTACAACGGTCGTCGCGGCCCGCCGGTTACACCGCGGTCAGCACGGCGTCGCGCACCCGGTCCCGTTCGCTGTCCGACGACCAGTCGCCGACCAGGTAGAACGCGTCGACCACGTCGCCGCCGAGGGTGGAGATGCGGGCCGCCCGGATTTCCGCACCGGCCTCGTCCAGCGCCGCGGTCACCCGGTAGAGCAGGCCCGGCGAGTCGGCGGCGCGCAGCTCCAGGACGACCGCGCCGGTGGCCGCGGCCCGCTGCCAGATCACCTTCGGTTCGGCGGTGCCACCGCGGGCGCTCATCGCCCGGGCCCGCACCCGCTGGGTCACCGAGACGTCCCCCGACGCGACGCGGCGCAGGTCGGCGGCGAGCGCGACCGGCTCGTACGGCGTCCCGTACCGCGGCTGGGTGAGGAATTCGACGATCGCCCGCCCGTCCACCGTGCCGGTGTTCGCCGCGACCACGTCCAGCCGGTGCATGGCGAGGCAGGCGGCCACCCCGGCGAGCAGGCCGCGACGGTCGGCCGCGGCCACCGACACCCGGTCGCCGTCCAGGTGCACCACCGGCAGGGTGCCGCTGAGCAGTTCCGGATCGGGTTCCGGCGGCTCCGGCAGGGCGCCGGTGTCCAGCGCGGTGTGCACCCGGCGGACCAGCTCGGCCATCAGCCGGCCCTTCCAGTCCGACCAGGCGGCCGGGCCGGTGGCCATCGAGTCGGCCCGGGCCAGCGCGTGCAGCAGGTCCAGGGTGGCCGGGTCGCCGACCTGCTCGGCAACCGTGGAGATGGTCTTCGGGTCGCTCAGGTCGCGGCGGGTGGCGATGTCGGGCAGCAGCAAGTGCAGCCGGACCATCCGTTCGACGGTGGCCACGTCGGCCGGTGGCAGGCCGATCCGGGTGGCGATGTCCGCGGCGATCGGGGCGCCGACGAGGCTGTGGTCGCCGGGCAGGCCCTTGCCGACGTCGTGCAGGAAGGCACCGATCAGCAGCAGGTCGGGGCGGTCCACCTCACGGGCGTGCCGGGTCGCCTCGTAAGCGGTCTGCACCAGGTGCCGGTCCAGGGTGAACCGGTGGATCGGGTGGTGCTGCGGCAGGCTGCGCATCCGGGCCCACTCGGGCAGCCAGGCGTCGATCAGCCCGTACCGGTCGCAGGTCTCCCAGGCCGGGAGCAGGCCGGGGCCGGCGCCGAGCAGCGAGACCAGGGCGGCGCGGGCGGCGGCCGGCCACGGGGTGGGCAGCGGCGGGCAGAACGCGGCCAGCCACTCGCAGGTGGCCCGGGCGATCGGCAATTGCACGGTGGCGGCCGCGGCGGCCACCCGCAGGGACAGGCTGGGGTCGGGGACCGGGCCGATCGCGGTGCGGGCCAGCACGAGTTCGCCGTCCTGCTCGACCACGTCCCGGGCGACCGGGCGGCGCGACGGTGCGGACGGGATGCCGCCACGGCGGCGGGTGCCGCGCAACCGGTCGATCGCCCGCCAGGCGTCGTCGACCGCGTGCGCGACGGTCCGCGCGTCGCCGGAGACGCGGCGCAGCAGGGCGTCCGGATCCTCGATCTCCAGCAGGCCGGCGACCGCGCCGCGTTCCTGGGCGACCAGCCGGTCGACGCGACGGCCGACGGCCAGGTGCAGGGCGTCCCGGGTGTCGAGCAGCCGCAGGGTGGCGGCGCGCACCGCGGGACGCATGGTGTCGGCGATCCCGGCCCGGCCGACGCCGCGCAGCAGGGTGACGTCGCGCAGCCCCCCGGCCGCCTCCTTGAGGTCGCCTTCGAGCAGGAAGGCCAGTTCGCCGTGGCTCGCCCAGCGGGTCTCGGTGAGCTCCTTGAGCTGCGGCATCAGGCGTACGGCGGTGCGCCGCCACTGGTCGCCGGTGGCCGCGATCAGCTCGGCGGAGAGTGTCTCGTCGCCGGCCACGTGCCGGGCGTCGAGCAGCCCGAGCGCGACCTTGACGTCGTCGTGGGCGACCGACAGCGCCTCGGGCAGGGTGCGCACCGAGTGGTCGAGGCCGAGCCGGGCGTCCCAGATGGGATACCACAGCGCGGCGGCGATCCGGTCGATGCCGGCCACCCCGCGGTGCACCAACACCAGGTCGAGGTCGCTGTACGGCGCGCAGTCGCGCCGACCGAGCCCGCCCACCGCGAGCAGGCTGACGCCGGGCAGGTGACTGGGGAACAGCTGACGCAGCCAGACGTCGAGAGCCGCGGCGCGCTCGTCGCGTGCCGCGGCCCCGATGTGGTCGCGCAGTTTGTCGAGCGAGCCACCGGCCGTCGGCCGTGCGGGCGGGGCCGGGGGCTCACTCAACGGGTTGGTCATGGGATCAGAGGGCGTCGAGGCCGCGCTCGCCGGTGCGGACCCGGATGACGTCGTCGACTGTCGTCACCCAGACCTTGCCGTCGCCGATCTTGCCGGTCCGGGAGGCGGTCACCACCGCGTCGACGATCTTCTCCACGTCGATCTCGTCGGTGATCACCTCCACCTTGATCTTGGGGAGGAACTCGACGGTGTACTCGGCGCCCCGGTACACCTCGGTGTGGCCCTTCTGCCGGCCGTATCCCTGCACCTCGCTCACGGTCAGCCCGGCGACGCCCAGGGCGTGCAGAGCCTCCTTCACCGCGTCGAGCTGGTACGGCTTGATGACCGCGGTCACCAGCTTCATGCTCAGTCCTTCCACTTCAGCAGCCATGAGTGAGATTAACCGGCGACCTTCTGGCTGGTGTCAGCCTTCCCGTCGGCGTCGACCGTCCTGGCCGCCCCGAGGCCCGCCAGGGCGAAGGCGCTGCCGCCACCGGACCCGGCGGCCGGGGTGAAGTCGTACGCGCTCTCGCCGTGGTCGGCGATGTCGATGCCGCCGATCTCCGCCTCGGTGCTGACCCGCAGCAGCTTGATCGCCTTCAGGACGTAGGCGATCAGGGCCGCCACGACCAGGGAGAACACGGTGACCGCGGCGCTGCCGACGAACTGCCGGCCGAGCTGGGTGAAGCCGCCGCCGTAGAAGAGGCCGTCCTTGGCGCCGAGCGCGCTGGAGATCGCGCTGTTGGCCTTGTTGGTGGCGAACAGGCCGATGGAGAGCGAGCCGATCCAGCCACCGACGAAGTGGACGCCGACCACGTCGAGCGAGTCGTCGTAGCCGAAGCGGTACTTCAGGCCGACGGCCAGGGCGCAGACCGCACCGGCGACCAGGCCGAGCAGCACGGCCGGCAGCGGGGCGATGAAGCCACAGGCCGGGGTGATCGCGACCAGGCCGGCGACGGCGCCGGAGGACGCGCCGACCAGGGTCGGCTTCTTGTCCCGGATCCACTCGACGGCGACCCAGCCGACCAGCGCGGCGGCGGTGGCGAGCTGCGTGTTGACGAACGCGACACCGGTGACGCTGTCGACGGTCAGCTCGGAGCCGGCGTTGAAGCCGAACCAGCCGAACCAGAGCAGGCCGGCACCGAGGGCGACGAACGGGACGTTGTGCGGGCGCATGTTGTCCCGCGGCCAGCCGACCCGCTTGCCGAGGACCAGGATCACACCGAGCGCCGCGGCGCCGGCGTTGATGTGCACCGCGGTACCACCGGCGAAGTCGAGGGCGTGCAGTTTCGCCCCGATCCAGCCACCGCCCCAGACCCAGTGGGCCACCGGGACGTAGACGACGGTGAACCAGCCGATGGCGAAGAGCACCCAGCCGCCGAACTTCAGGCGATCCGAGAGGGAGCCGCTGATCAGGGCGACCGTGATGATGGCGAACATCATCTGGAAGGCCATGAAGACGTAGACCGGGATCTTCGTGGTGCCCCAGAGGTCACCGGCCCAGCTGATGTCGGTGCCGCCGTACTGGGTGAGGTTGCCGATGATGTTGTTCAGGCGGGCGTTGCCGCTGGCGCCGAACGAGAGGCTGAAGCCGTAGAGCGCCCACAGAATCGAGACGATCCCGATGCTGGAGAAGCTCATCATCATCATGTTCAGGGTGCCCTTGGACCGGTTGAGGCCACCGTAGAAGAGCGCCAGGCCGGGGGTCATGAGCAAAACGAGTGCAGACGACAGGAGCAACCACGCGGTATTACCGGTGTCCATCGCTCTGCCTCCTCTCGGATCAGGTGTCCTCTCCAACACGCGACCGAGGGGCAGCTTCGCCGTGTCGGCCGGTTCGACGCAGACTGTGTCGGCTGGCTGTTTCGAGCACGGTCTACGCGCGATTTCCGGCGCGTCACGGGTTGTTTCCGACGTGTGAAGAAACTCTCACAAGCCGTTGATCACCGGAGGGCGTACTCCAGGGTGTGCCGTTCGTAATCCAGCAACCGGAGATCCCGCATCGGCCTGCGTAGATGTCCTTTGTGCACGATCCGGACGAAGGCCGGGTCGCCGGCGGCCGCCATCCGGCGGATTCCCTCGACGTGGTCGACGATCCGTTTCCTTATGGTGCGGACCAGCCGGTGCCGGTCGCGCGGGATCAGCCCGTAGGCGTCGGCGAACAGCCGCAGGCGGCGCGGCCGGTTCGGCCGTTTCCAGCCCAGCGTGTACGAATCCCGGTCGCTGAACAGCGGGACCCAGGTCCACGCGGCGTAGGCCACGTCGTAGATCCGGGAGCCGGGCGAGGCCAAGTCGAAGTCGATCAGCGCGAGCGTGCCGTCCGGCCGCCAGACCACGTTATGCGGGGCGGCGTCGTGGTGACAGATCACCTCGGTGTCCGGCGGCGGCGGGCCGAACGAGCGCCAGACCGCGCCGGGCGGGGGCACGAAGCCGTACTGCGCGTCGTGGAACATCCGCAGCATGGTGGCGACCGTGACCAGCGCCTCCTCGGTCACCCAGTGCGGGGCCAGCGGATACTCCCCGCACTCGCCGTCGAGGTAGGTGAGCACCTCGCGGCCCTTCTCGTCCATGCCCAGCGCGCTGGGCGAGCCGGTGAACCCGACCCGCTCCAGATGGTTGAGCAGCGCGTGGACGGCGGGCGTCCACGGTCCGGCGTTACGCCGGACCGTGTCACCGACCCGGGACACCGTGCTGACGTTGCCACCGTGCAGCGGTATCTCGCGCAGCGGCTCCTGCGTCACCCACGGCCTCCCTGAGAAATGTCCGGTGAAACAGGACCGAGCCTACGCGGTCTCCCCAAGGAGGGCCTCGACGAAGGCCGCGGGTTCGAACGGCGCCAGATCGTCCGGGCCCTCGCCCAGGCCCACCAGCTTGACCGGAATACCCAGCTTGCGCTGGACCGCGATGACGATTCCGCCCTTCGCGGTGCCGTCCAGCTTGGTCAGCACCACCCCGGTGACATCCACCACCTCGGTGAACACCCGGGCCTGCTCCAGCCCGTTCTGCCCGGTCGTGGCGTCCAGCACCAGCAGCGTCTCGTCGACCGGACCGTGCTTCTCCACCACCCGCTTGACCTTGCCGAGCTCGTCCATCAGGCCGACCTTGTTCTGCAGCCGGCCGGCGGTGTCCACCAGCACGGTGTCGATCCCGGTGTCGATGCCCCGCTTGACCGCGTCGAACGCGACACTGGCCGGGTCGCCGCCCTCCGGCCCGCGGACCGTCTCCGCGCCGACCCGCTCGCCCCAGGTGGCCAGCTGCTCGGCAGCCGCGGCGCGGAACGTGTCGGCCGCGCCGAACAGCACGGTCCGGCCGTCGGCGATCAGCACCCGGCCGATCTTGCCGCAGGTGGTGGTCTTGCCGGCGCCGTTGACCCCGACCACCATGACCACCGCGGGGCGGCCGTCGTGCGGGGCGGTCCGCAGGCTGCGGTCCAGATCCGGTTCGAGGGCCGCGACCAGCTCCTCGACGAGCTGCTCGCGCACCCCGGCGACGGTCCGGGTGCCGAGGACCCGGACCCGCTCCCTGAGCCGCGCGACGATCACCTGGGTGGCCTCGACGCCGACGTCCGCGGTGATCAGGCTGTCCTCGATCTCCTCCCAGTCGTCGTCCTCCAGGTGGTCCCGGGAGAGGACGCTGAGCAGACCCCGGCCCAGGGCGGTCTGCGAGCGGGCCAGCCGGGCCCGCAGCCGGACCAGACGGCCGGCGGTCGGCTCGGGCGTCTCGACGACCGGCGCCGGCGGCTCCTGAACCACCTCGACCGGCTCGACCGGCTCGACCGGCTTCTCGATGAGCGGCGGCAGCTCCTGTTCCGCGGGCACCTGCGGAACCGTCGGCGGCGGAAGCTCCTTGCGGCGCATCCGGGGCACGACCAGTCCCACCGCGCCCACGACCAGGACGACCAGCAGGATCAATGCGGTGACCACGTATTCCATGCCGAAATCCTGACAGATGCGCCGCCCGGCCGTGGCGTGGGCCACGTACTGGCGATTCGGGGTGGTCATTGGGAAGGATGTGGGCACCCCCAGACCATTGGAAGGCCGGTGCCGTGACCGCGCAACTCCTCATCGGGCCCGTGCTCCGCCGGGTCGTCGCCGATCGCGCGACGATCTGGGTGGAGACGAGCGCCCCCGCGCAGGTGCGGGTCGAGACCGACGGCGGCGCCGCCGGGTCCGCCCCGACCTTCTCGGCGTACGGGCACCACTACGCCCTGGTGGTGGTCGGCGGGCTCGCCCCGGACGCCGCGCACGCGTACCGGGTGCTGCTCGACGACCGTGAGGTGTGGCCGGTCGCCGGCACGCCGTACCCGCCCTCGGTGATCCGTACCCGGGCCGCCGACGACGCCGCGCAGCCGGTCAGCCTGCTCTACGGCTCGTGCCGGCAGGCCACCCCGCAGGCCACCGGGCGGCAGCTGCCGCCGGACGCGCTGGACGCGTACGCGCGGCGCCTGATGGCCGAGCCGGAGCACCGCCCCGACCTGCTGGTGCTGCTCGGCGACCAGGTGTACGCCGACGAGACCTCGCACAAGGTGCGCCGGTTCCTGCGCCGGCGCCGCGCGGCCGGGCACGACGGGCCGGCCGACCAGGTGGTCACCTTCGAGGAGTACACGAAGCTCTACCTGGAGTCGTGGCGCGACCCGGAGGTGCGCTGGCTGTTCTCCACCGTGCCCAGCGTGATGATCTTCGACGACCACGAGCTGATCGACGACTGGAACACCTCGGCGTCCTGGCGGGCCGACATGGCCCGGCAGCCGTGGTGGCGGGAGCGGATCGCCGGCGGGCTCGGCTCCTACTGGGTCTATCAGCACCTGGGCAACCTGAGCCCGGACCAGCTGGACGCCGACCCGCTGTTCCAGAAGGTGTCGGTCGCCGGAGACGCCACCGACCTGCTGCGCGAGTTCGGGCTGGCGGTCGACGACCCGGGCTCGGCGGAGAACACCGACGTGCCCTACCAGTGGAGCTTCGCGCTGGACCTGGGCCGCACCCGGCTGGTGGTGCTGGACAACAGGTGCAACCGGGTGCTCACCCCGGGCGCCCGGGCGATGCTGCCGGCCGCCGAGTGGGACTGGTTCCTCGACCAGGCCCACGGCGACTACGACCACCTGGTGATCGGCTCCTCGCTGCCGTGGCTGATGCCGCCCGCCATCCACCACCTGGAGGCGTGGAACGAGGCGATCACCGAGTCCTGGAGCCCGCGCTGGGCGGCCTTCGGGGAGAAGGTGCGGCGCGCCTTCGACCTGGAGCACTGGGCCGCGTTCGGCAAGTCGTTCGCGGCGCTCGGCGAGCTGTTCCGGCGGCTCGGTGAGGGCGGCGTGGGCGCGCCCGGGCACCGGGTCGGCGCCGGTGGGGCGTACGCGGCGCCCGCGTCGATCAGCGTGCTCTCCGGGGACGTGCACCACTCGTACGTGGCCCGGGCCGACTTCGGGCACGCCATGGCCACCCCGGTGATGCAGCTGACCTGTTCCCCGATCCACAACGAGGTGCCCCTGCCGCTGCGCCCGCTGATGCGGGTCAGCTGGCTGCCACCGGTCGCCCGGGTCGCCCGTGGGCTGGCCCGGTCGGCCGGGGCGGCCAAGCCGCTGATCCGGTGGAAACGGCTCTCCGGGCCGTACTTCGGCAACGCGATCGGCACGCTGATCCTGGACGGCGCCACCGCGCGGACCCACATCGAGGGCACCACCAAGGACGGGCGGCTGCACGAGGTGGTGGCGACCACGTACCGGCCGTGAAATCGGGGTGCGGTGGGCGCCGGGCTGCGCCAGGATGGCGTCGATGACTACCTGGACCGCGCCCGAGGCGCACCGCGTACCCGAACCGCACACCGGCGACGAGCGCGCCATGCTCCAGGGCTGGCTCGACTATCACCGGCAGACGCTGCTGCTCAAGTGCGCCGGCCTGACCGCCGAGCAGCTCAAGCTGGCCAGCGCCGAGCCGTCCCGGCTGACCCTGCTCGGCCTGGTCCGGCACATGACCGAGGTGGAGCGCTGGTGGTTCCGCAACCGCACGCTGCAGGACCCCACGGTGGGCGACGTCTACTGCACCGACGACAACCAGGACGGCGACTTCGACGACGTGCCGGGGGCGAACGCGGAGGCCAACTTCGCCGCCTTCCTCGCCGAGATCGAGGTGTGTGACGCGGCCGTGGCCGAGCTGCCGCTGGAGCACGAGTTCCCGGGCCGGCGCGGGCCGATCAGCCTGCGCTGGGTGTACACCCACATGATCGAGGAGTACGCCCGGCACAACGGCCACGCCGACCTGCTCCGCGAGCGGATCGACGGCGTCACCGGCAGTTAGGCGGGGCCCTGGTCGCGGACGGAGAAGGCGGTCATCGCGTCGCCCTCGCCGCTCTCCTGCACCACCAGCGGGCCGCCGTCGGTGGCGGCGAAGGCGTAGAGACCGTTCACCTCGATCAGCACACCCTTGCCGTCGTGCGCCAGCGGGAAGGTGAAGATCTGATCGTGCTGGGCCGGGTCGCAGGGCGCCGTCTTGAGCCGCAGCGCGCTGCCCCTGCCCGGCGAGTGCACCTGCAGGCAGGACTGCTCGCCGGTCGCCGTCTTCAGCAGGAACCGGCCGGCGCCCGGCGTGGTCTCGGTGACCACGAACAGCGCCTGGTCGACGAGATGGTCGGTGAGCACCACGACCCCGTCCGCGCCGACGGTGAGCATCCACCGGCCGCCGGACTGCACGGTCGCGAAGGTGAGCTGCCGCCCCGGCTGGATCCGGTCACCCGGGCCGACCGGCGCGAAGCCGGCCGGCGCCGGGCCGCTTCCCGCCGGCGCCGGGGTGCCGGCGGTGTACAGCGGCTCGCCGTCGTGGGCGACGTCGCACGCCGCCACACCCAGGAGCAGGAGCACCGCGGTCAAGCCGCGAAAAGCCGACATGCGCCCCATCGTTCCGGATTCCGGTCACGAATCGATGTCGAGCGCTTTCCGGAGATACGGCACATGCTCGGTACCGGCCCACCGATATCCGGACAGACCGGCCGACCGCGCGCCCCGGATCACCCGGTCGTCATCGTCGACGAAGAGCACCTGCCCGGGGGGTACGCCGATGGCCTGGCACGCCTGCTCGAAGTACTCCGGTGCGGGCTTGTGCACCTTCATCTCCCACGAGCTGAGCACCACGTCCACCTCGGCGGTCAGACCGAGCGCGTCGAGGTCGGCGCGCAGCCGGTCGGTGGCGTTGGTGGCCAGCCCGACCGGGCGGCCGGCGGCGCGCACCCCGCGGACGAACTCCAGCGCGTCCGGGTCCACCTCGCCGAGCCGGGCCGGCTGCCACTCGGCCACCGCGGCGGCCGCCTCGGCGGGCTCCAGCGGCAGCCGGTCGGCGACCAGCCGCATCCACTCCTCGTCGGTGATCTCGCCGGCCATCGCGGGCCGGTAGATGTCCCACGACATCGCAGTCTCCAGCAGGGCGGCCGGTTTCAGCCCGTACCTCACCTCGACGGCGATCATCGGGGCCGGGTCGAAGCGGCGCAGCACGCCGTCCAGGTCGATGAGCAGGGCCCGGGCGCGGTCGCGCATTCTCTTCTAATCCTCCGTGTCGCGGTTGAGCCGCTGACTGATCACCTGCGTGACGCCGGCTCGCATGGTGACGCCGTAGAGGGCGTCCGCGACCTCCATGGTCCGCTTCTGGTGCGTGATGATCAGCAGCTGGCTCTTCTCCCGAAGTTGCTGGAAGAGCGTAATCAACCGGCCGAGGTTGACGTCGTCGAGGGCCGCCTCGACCTCGTCCATGATGTAGAACGGCGAGGGCCGGGCCCGGAAGATCGCGCACAGCATGGCGACCGCGGTCAGCGAGCGCTCCCCACCGGAGAGCAGCGACAACCGCTTGATCTTCTTGCCCGGCGGCCGGGCCTCCACCTCGACACCGGTGGTCAGCATGTCCTCCGGGTCGGTCAGGATCAGCCGGCCCTCACCGCCCGGGAACAACACCTGGAAGACCTGCTGGAACTCGCGGGCGGTGTCCTCGAACGCCGAGGTGAACACCTCGAGGATCCGGTCGTCCACGTCCTTGACCACGGTGAGCAGGTCCTTGCGGGTCGCCTTCAGGTCCTCCAGCTGGTCGGAGAGGAACTTGAAACGCTCCTCCAGCGCGGCGAACTCCTCCAGCGCCAGCGGGTTGACCTTGCCGAGCATGGTCAGGTCGCGTTCCGCCTTGTTCGCCCGCTTCTCCTGAGTGGCCCGGTGGAACGGGACCGGCTCCGGCGCCGGCTTGCCGTCCCGCTCCGCGGCGGCCACCTCGGCCTGGGTCGGCGGCACCGGCTGCTCCGGGCCGTACTCGGTGATCAGGGTGTCCACGTCGAGCGAGAAGTCCTCGGCCGCCTTGACCTCCAGCTGCTCGATCCGCATCCGCTGCTCGGCCCGGGCCATCTCGTCCCGGTGCACCTCACTGGTCAGCCGCTCCAGCTCGGTGACCAGGCGCTTCGCGGTGGCGCGGACCTCCTGCAGCTCGGCCTCGCGACTGGTTCGCTCGTGCGCGATCCGGTCCCGGGTCTCGGCCGCGGCGACCAGCGATCCGGTCAACCGGGCCAGCGCGGTGCCCGCCCCGGCCGCGACCGCCCGCGCGATCTCCGCACCCCGGGCCCGGGCCGCCCGGCGGGCCGCCGCCCGCTCCCGGGCCTGCCGCTCCTGGTTCGCCTGACGCAGCAGCGAATCGGCCCGCCCGGCGATCGACGAGACCCGCTCCTCGGCGGTGCGGACCGCGAGGCGGACCTCCATCTCGTTCTGCCGGGCCTGCGGCACCAGCGCGGCCAGCCGGTCGCGCTCCTCGGTCGACGGTTCCTCGTCGATCGGGGTGTCCTCGGCCAGCCGCAGCCGCTCCTCCAGCTCGGCCACCCGCATCAGGTCGGCCTCCCGGGCCGCCTCCGCCTTCTGCCGGGACGCGCCGAGCCGCTCGCTCTCCGCCCTCGCCGAGCGGGCCGCGGCGCCCAACTCGGCCAGCCGGCGGGCGGCCGCGTTGCGCTCGCCCTCGGCGGCCCGCTTCGCCTGGGCCGCGACCTGCACCGCCTGCTTGAGCTCGGCGACCTGGGCCCGGACCTCGGACAGCTGCTCCTTGAGCTCGGCGATCCGCTCCTCGGCGGCGGCCCGACCGGCCTTCGCCTCGTCGACCGCGGCCTGCACCTCGATGTAGCTCGTCGCCTTCGCCGAACCGCCGGCCGCGGCCCAGGCCCCGAGCACGTCGCCCTCCGGGGTGACCGCGCGCAGCTCGGCGTTCCCGGCGATCAGTGTGGCGGCCGCGGCCAGATCCGGCACCAGCACCACGTCCCGCAGGGCGCGGTTGAGCGCCGGGCGGATCTGCTCGGGGCAGTCGATCACGTCGGGCGCCCACAGGGCACCCTCCGGCAACGCCGGACGCAAGGCGTCCAGCGATCCCTGCATACCGGGCCCGGCCGGCGCGGCGATGACCAGCGCGGCCCGGCCGGCATCCGCGATCTTCAGCGTACGGACGGCCTCGACCGCCTCGTCCAGACTCGCCAGCGCCACCGCGTCGGCGAGCGTGTCCAAGGCCGCGGAGAGCGCCGTCTCGTATCCCGGCCGCACCGAGAGCATCGACGCCAGACTGCCCAGCAGACCCGGCACCTGACCGGCCTTGGCCAGCAGCGCGCCGGCGCCGTCCTTACGCTTGAGGCCGAGCGCCAGCGCCTCCTCGCGGGCCTTGAGGCTGGCCGCGTCCTTCTCCGCGGCCCGCTCCGCGTCGGACAGCTCGCGGACCACGGCGGCCGCCTTGTCGTGCGCGGCCACCGCCTCGTCGTGCCGGGCGTCCAGATCGGCGTTGTCCCGGTCGGCGTCCGACGACTCGGCGGCGACCACGTCGACCTCGGCCTGTGCCGCCTCGGCCCGCATCAGCGCGTCCTCGTGCGCGGCGGCCAGCCGCTCGATCTCCTCGGCCGCGCTGGACGTCCGGGCCCGCGCCGCGTTCACGTTGCCGACCAGCTTGGCCAGACCCTCGCGGCGGTCGGCGATCGCCTTCGCGGCGGCGCGCAGCTCACCCTCGGCCGCGGCCAGCTGCCGCTCCAGGTCCTGCCGGTGCTCGACCGCCTCGGCCAGCCGCATCTGGTCGTCGGTGAGCGCCTCGCGGAGCTCCTCCTCCTGCTCGCGGACCCGCTCCGCCTCGGCCTCCAGCATGTCCGGGTCCCGGCCCGGCCGCTCGTCGTCCGGGGTGGCGGCCAGGTGCCGCAGCCGCTCGGTGGCCAGCTGCTCCGTCGACCGGAACCGCTCCTGCAGGGTGGACAGCTTGTACCAGGTGTCCTGCGCGGCCTGCAGCAGGGGCGCGTCCTCGGCGTGCGCGAACTCCAGGTCGGCCAGCATCCGCTGGACCTCCCGGTTCTCCGCCTCCACCTCGGCGCGGCGGTCCTTCATCGCCGCCTCGTCGGCGATCTCCCGGTCCAACGTCGTACGCAGGGTGAAAAGGTCGTCGGCGAGCAGCCGCAGCCGCGCGTCGCGCAGATCGGCCTGGATGCCCGCGGCCCGGCGCGCCACCTCGGCCTGCCGGCCCAGCGGCTTGAGCTGGCGGCGCAACTCGGCGGTCAGGTCGTTCAACCGGTTCAGGTTGACCTGCATCGCGTCGAGCTTGCGGACCGCCTTCTCCTTGCGCTTACGGTGTTTCAGGACCCCGGCCGCCTCCTCGATGAACGAGCGGCGATCCTCCGGCTTCGCGTGCAGCATCGCGTCCAGCCGGCCCTGGCCGACGATGATGTGCATCTCCCGGCCGATGCCGGAGTCGCTGAGCAGTTCCTGGATGTCGAGCAGGCGGCAGGAGTTGCCGTTGATCTCGTACTCGCTGGCGCCGTCCCGGAACATCCGCCGGGTGATCGACACCTCGGTGTAGTCGATCGGCAGCGCGCCGTCGTTGTTGTCGATGGTCAGCGTCACCTCGGCCCGCCCCAGCGGCGCCCGGCCGGCCGTGCCGGCGAAGATGACATCCTCCATCTTGCCGCCGCGCAGCGCCTTCGCCCCCTGCTCGCCCAGCACCCAGGCGATGGCGTCGACGACGTTGGACTTGCCGGACCCGTTGGGCCCCACCACACAGGTGATGCCCGGTTCCAGCCGCAACGTGGTGGCGGACGCGAAGGACTTGAAGCCCTTCACCGTCAGGCTCTTGAGGTGCACGGATCTCCGAGGGTCGGCAGTCTGCTGAAGGTCGGCAATCTTTCTCCGGTTCGGCGGACTTCCACAAGATGGTCAGCGGTGTGCCTTGCCGGTGGTCAACGGTCTCCTGCTGGGTGGCAGGCTACCCGCACGGGTTGCGTGAGGCACCGCTACGGCGCGCCCGACTCCGCGCGCCACCCGGAATATCCACCCTTTCCCCCGCACGGCGCGCTCCGCGCGCGGCATCCCGGGGCACCTTCACCGCACCACCGACGCCGGCACTCCGCACCGCGGGAGTGCACCCGGCGCGATCCCGCCAAGCCGGGTTCCTCCAGCACGCCGCAGCCCGGCACCGGCGGCGCGCCGTGCCCGCGGGGCGTGTTACCGCGCACGCCGTCCGATCCGTGCCCGCATGGCGCATACCGCGCGCCCCAATCGGATCCGGCGGCGCGCCCGGCGACCGGATCGCGGCCCGTGTCGCCGGCATCTTCGGTGGCGGCCGGCGCAACGGGACTGCCACTGTTCGGCTCCGCCCGCGGAAGGGGCGGTTGCGGTTCTCGATAATGCGCTACGCCATGGCGTGATCACGCGTGGTGCTTGTCACGCTGACCATCCGCGTGTGGCCTTTGCCGTTCTCATATCCCGCACAAAAAACTGCGCGCCGCCACGGATGTGGAGGCGCGCTTTTCTTTGATGCGTTGTGGTGCATTCGGGGGATGATCGCCGGTCAGTCACCCCGCAGAAACGTCCCGGCGGTCGGTGGAGCTCAGGTCAGGGCCGGCTCGGTCAGCCGCAGAATGTCGTCCGCCTCGGCGGCCGCCGCCGCAAGACGATCATTCTCCGCCCGGAGGCGGGTGATCTCGAACTCCAAGGATTGCACCCTGGAACGCAGTCGGGTGACCTCGTCGAGCAGGCGCCGATCGGGCGCCGCACCTACGTGGCCGTAGAGGGCCTTCGCCATCGTGACTCCTTGTGACGCGGTGCGTCTCGTATATGAAATGCTTCGCCGGGAACGGCCGGCCATGACGCGCCCAGCGCAAACTGCCGCACCGAAGCACTCACGGGCACGCGTGAGCACAGAATCCCGCCACTGCTGTGGTGGAATCCTTTAGGTGCTTAAGCTCAAGCCACGAAGCGGGCCGGGGCATGAGTGGGCGCGACTGGCGACCCCTCCATAGTCCGCCCCTACCCCTACTCCGTCAAGCCGAGCGCATGCAGCAGCGCGGCCGACGTTAGTGAATCACGCCACCAGGGGTTCTTGAACAGCGAATTTGCGTGTTCAAGGCGGTTTTGTCGCCCACAGTGAGACACTGCCCGATCATCTCACTCGACGAAGTTCGATCAACACCGTACGCGTCGGTGACACCTGCGGGCCACTCATTTGATCAGGAAAATCCCGCGTCCGCTCACCAACCACCGACCCCACCCACCCCACTGCGCGCCACCCACGCCGCCGACGGGCCATCATCTGTCGATGCCGTGGGCGAATGGTGGCATCACCCGCCGAGAACGCCAGGGCCGGATGCCCGCCACCCATCGCACCCGCAGCAGCCGCGCACTACCCCCCGAACACCGTGGCCTTTCGGGCAAAAACGGGCAAACATGGACGACAAATTAGGACATAAGGGTCTTATTTCTGTCGCCTAGCTGACATGCTCCGCTAGCCCGGGGGTCTTCTGTCGTTGCCTCCAGCGTGAATCCGACCCCGTCCCGCGAGCGCATCTGTCTGCTCACCGGCGGCGGATACCCGTACCGCCGGGACGCCCTCGGAGGATGGTGCCGGTCGCTCGTCGAAGGACTGCACCGCTTCCGCTTCGAGCTGCTGACCGTCACCGACCGGGAACTGCCGTCCGCGCCCGCCTACCCGCTTCCGTCCCATGTCGCCTCGTCGCGCGTCGTCGCGCTGGGCCGGGAGCCGGCCGGTGCCCAGCGCCGCCGCGCGCACCTGCCCGGCGGTGCCGGGGACGCGGTCGCCCAGCTCTGTCACGGCCTGCTCGACGAGACCGCGACCGACGTGTTCGCCGAGGGTTTGCGCACCATCGCGGAGATGGCGGTGAACCGGCCGAGCCCGCTGCCCCGCCTCCCACTGGCCGACAAGCTGATGGACGCGTGGCGCTGGGGGCCGCAGCCGGTCCCGGACACCCTGCCGAAGCTCAGCGTGCGCGACGCCCGGACCGCCGCCATGCTGCTGCGGCACGCGTTGCGGGCGCTCGCCGTACCGTTTCCCGAAGTGGATCTGGTGCACTGCGTGGGCGGCACCACGCCGCTGCTCGCGGCGCTCTCCGGCCGGTGGCGGACGGGCACGCCACTGCTGCTGACCGAGGCGCGCACCCCGGTCACCCGGCAGCGGCCGGCCGAGGAACGCCTGTCACCCGCGGTCCGACTGGTGCTGCGGCGGTTCCGCAGCGCGGTGGCCCGGACCGGGTATGCCGAGGCGGAGATCATCGCGCCACTGAGCGCGTACCACCACGGCTGGGCGCTCAATCTGGGCGCCGAGCCGACCCGGCTGGTACAGGTGCCGGTCGGGGTGGATCCGAAGAGCTTCCCGGGCGCTGCCGAGCTGGAGGATCCGCCGACCGTGGTGTGGGCCGGCAGCGGTGGTCCGGACAGTGGGCTGACCCTGGTGCTGGACGCGTTCACCGAGGTGGCGGCGGCTCTCCCGGGCGCCGTGCTGCACCTGGTCGGGGTGACCGCCGCGCACGAGGAGCACTGCGCCGACCAGATCGAGTTGACCGGGCTGGGCCGGGCGATCCGGCTGCATCCGCTGCCCGCCGACCCGCGGGAGCGTTTCACCGTCGGCCAGGTGGTGGCGCACGTGCCGGGCCCGTCCGACCCGCCGTACCGCCTGGTCGAAGCCATGATGTCGGGTCGCCCGGTGGTGGCCGTCGACATCGGCCCGGCGGCCGAGACGCTCGGCGACACCGGGGTGGTGGTGCCCGCCGACGACCCGTCCGAGCTGGCCATCGCGATCGTCGAGCTGCTGCGGGCGACACCGCGCCGGCGGGCGCTGGGCGACGCGGCCCGGCAGCGCGCGCTGAACCACTTCACCGTCGACCGGGTGGTGCGGGTGTACGGCGCTCTCTACACCGATCTTGCCGCGCCGCCCCCGGCGCCGGCTTTCGAACTGGCGCTCGCCGTTCCGGCGCCCCGGACCGAGACCCCGGCCACGTTGCGCTGGCTGACCAGGGAGGACTGAAATGACGATCACTCCCCCACGCGGGACCGCGGGAGGCTCGCGGACCGCTGCCCGCACCCGGCGACGGCGTGCGCCGGCGCCGGGCGAGCCCCGGCACGGGTTCGGCGGGCCGGGCCCGGAGGAGATGCCCGGTGCGCGGCGGCGGCCTCCCCTCCCGGATCGCTACGAGGAGAATGCCGATGCGGTACGCCGTCAGCACGGCCCCGCCGCGACCGACGGGCTGGGGGCGCGGCTGTACGAGGTGATGTCGGACTCCGAGCGGGAGACGGCGGTCGCCGAGACGCTGCTGTTCGTGAAACCGGCCGTCGGCGACGAGCCGCCGCCGGCCCCCGAGCCCGGGCCGTTCCCGGCCGCCGGGGACCCGGTGCCGCCGGCCGAGACGCAGCTCTTCCCGGCGCCGGCGCCCGAAGCGGCCGGGGCGAACCCGGACTTCGAGGGGCTGCCGGCCGCCGAGACGATCCTGTTCACCCGGCCGGCCGGGTGGAACGTCGCCGCGGAACCGGATGCGCCGCCACGGCGGGAAGTGACGCCGCTGACCGAGACGTTCCTGTTCGGGACGCCGGCGCGGCACGCGCAGGAGCCCCGGTCGCCGATCGACGGGGCGGCGGAGACGCTGCTGTTCGCCGGGCTGGCGCGGGCGCTCGCCACCCAGCCGGAGGAGACCACCGGCGAGGATCCCGCGGAGACGGCGGGGGAGGCTCACGCGTACCGCGCAATCGGGGAGAGGGACCACCGCGGCGCGGGACGTGGACAGCGGGCCTGGGTGGAACGGGATCGGAATGCGGCGCAGCCGCTTCCGGGAGACACACCGCGACCTCGGCGGGAGTGGGCGTTCCCGGATGAGTTTAATGTGGGCGAAATGCCCGAGTATGATAGCGGAAGGCCGGGTCGGGTCGTTCCGCGGCGGCGTTCCCGCGCCGCCGATCCGGAGATTCCCAACGGCGCCTGGAACGCCCGCTACCAGCAGTGGGAGCTGGACCAGAGCCGCGACGCCGAGGCCCCCATCGTTGCGGAGCCCTTCATCCCGGAGTCCTTCGCCGCGGAGTCGTTCGCCGCCGAGCCCTTCGCCGCGGAATCCTTCGCCGCGGAATCGTTCGCCGCCGAGCCCTTCATGGCGGAGTCGATCGTCGCCGAGCCGTTCGCGGACGAGCCCTTCGCCGCGGACGAGCCCTTCGCCGCGGAACCCTTCGCCGCGGAACCCTTCGCCGCGGAACTCTTCGCCGCGGAACCCTTCGCCGCGGAACCGTTCGATCTGCCGGATCCGGAAGGCTCGCGGGAGCTGACCCCGGCCCGCCTCGCCAAAGCAGCCGCCGCCGAAGCCGCCTGGCGCGCCTTCGCCGAAGGCGACCGCGAACCCGGTGCCGAGATCCGCACCGGCCGGCGCGCCAAACGCCGCTGGGCCCCGACCTTCCTGCTCCCGGTGATCCTGCGCTGCCTGCTCTACCTCGGCCCGCTCAGCGTCACCGTGGCCGCGGCCGGCGCGCTCAGCCGGGTCGCCTGGCCCGTCCCCGCCGTCACCCTGCTCCTCGGCTGGGCCGCCGCCCAGGCCCTGACCAGCGTCGGCGTCACCGTCGCCCGGCGGGCCGGGCCGGAAGCCGCGGTCCGCCTGATCGGCGCCGGCTTCGCCGCCGTCACCGCGCTCTGGTGCGCCCTGGTCTGGATCGCCCCGGCCGGCCTGCTCGGCCCCGACCGCCTGCTCGCCGCCGCGGTCGGCGCCGGCGGACTCGCCGCGCTCGCCACGGTCACCGCCGCCCTGGTCACCCGCGCCGAGAGCGCGGTGATCCTCTGGTACATCCCGTGCTGGCTGCTGGCCGCCGCCGTGCTCGCCACCGCCGCCGGGGCCGGTTGGACCCGGCACGTCCCGGTGGAAACGCTGCTTCCGGCCGCGGTCGTCGCCGTGGTGATCCGGGCGTTCCGCCCCGCCGTGCTGCTCGGCCGCGAATGCCGCATCCCGCGCCTGACCGCGGCCGAACGCCGTCGCGGCCTCGCCTACCTGGTCATCGGCATCTCCCAGGCGGTCTGTGTCGCCCTGCTCTGGCGATCCGGTCCGGCTGTCACCCCCGCCCCGGCGGCGCTGCCCCTGCTGCTCGCGGTGCCCATCCTGGAAGCGCTGATCGGCTGGCACACCGCCCGCATCGAAGCCGGCCTCGATTCCGCCGGATCCGTCGACGACCTGAACCGGCACATCCGCAACGTCACCGCGATCACGCTGGCCGGCCTGCTGCCCCCGCTGGCCGCCGGCGCGGCGCTGGCGGTCGCCGCGTACCGCCTGCCGGCCGGTCTGACCGGCACCGCCGGCAGCCGTGACGCGGTCCTCGCCCTGGCTGCCGGCACCCTGCTCGGCGGGGTCTTCGCGATCACCTTCCTGCTCGCCGCCCGCAACCGCACCGGGATCGCCGCCACCCTGGCGGCGGTGCCGCTGTCGACGCTGGCCATGCCGCTGCTACAGCAGCGGGGCTCCGGGCCGCTGGCAGCGGCGGTGGCGGTACTGGCGGCCACCCACGTGGCCGGGCTGATCATCGTCGGCCTGACCGCCGCCGATCTGCGGAGGAACTCATGATCCGGACTTTCCCGCCCGCGGTCGCGCTCCCGGCCGCCGCCTCGATGACCGCCGCCGACCTCCGGAGGACTCCGTGAAGACCCTGTTCCCCGCGTACGCCCATCCCGGCCCCGAGCTGCAACTCGACGCCGACACCTGGATCGTCCGGGAACATCCCGGCGACCGGCGCACCCTGCACCAGTCGCTGGGCCGGATCGACCTGGACTGGGGCAGCCGCTCGCTGGCCGACGTCCTGTCCGACGTGGACGCCTGGCGGGCCGACGGCGTCGAGGGCCTGTTCCTGGACCGCGCCCCGGCCGGCTCCGGCGGCGTCGGCCCGGTGGCCCTCACCGTCCGCCTCGCCGCCCGCCGCGGCCTGCACCGGGTGGTGCTGAACCCGGGCGTGCCGACCCACCCCCTCTACCGCGACCTCGGTGTCCGGATCTGCACCTTCGAGGGTCCCTGGTCGGCCTACCAGAGCTGGGACGGCGACGGCACCCGACCGGGCGACGGGCACATCGTCCACGGCGTCCCGGCCGGGCTGCTCACCGCGGCACGCCGGCTGATGGGTCGCCGCGGCGCCGGCTTCGGTCTGGCCACCGACGCCGGCCCGGACCTGAGCCCGGCCGGCGCTCCCGGCGGCGGCGCCCACAGCGCCGACTGATCCGCGGTACGCGGGTAACCCGCCCGCCCCGGCCCATCCGGCGCCGCGCCTCACCGGCGCGGCGCCCGTTACTGGCGCGGCTTCCGTTACTGGCGCGGCACCCGTTACTGGCGCGGCACCCGTCAGCGGCGCGGCGCGGGCCAGGCAGCCCAGGGTCAGGCAGCCGGGTTCAGGCAGCTCGCGTCAGGCGGCGTGTGTCAGGCGGGGTTTGGGCTGGCAGCGGGGGCAGCTGAACGAGGAACGGTTCATGAAGCTCTCCCGTCGCATGATCGCCCCGCAGCGTTTGCAGGGTTCGCCCTCGCGGCCGTAGGCGTTGAGCGAGCGGTCGAAGTAGCCGCTCTCCCCGTTCACGTTGACGTACAGCTCGTCGAAGCTCGTCCCGCCGGCCACGATGGCTTCGCCGAGAACGTCGCGGACGTGCTGCAGCAGGCGGGCGACGGCCGGTCTGCTCAGTTTGTCGGTGGGCCGGGTGCCGTGCAGCCGGGCGCGCCAGAGGGCCTCGTCGGCGTAGATGTTGCCGACGCCGGAGATCAGGGACTGGTCGAGGAGGGCGCGTTTGACCTCGGTGTGCCGGCCGCGGAGGCGGGCGGAGAAGGCGTCGTCGTCGAAGAGCGGGTCGATCGGGTCGCGGGCGATGTGCGAGATCTCGGCGGGCAGGTCGGCGCCGCCCTCCGAGACGGACAGGCCGCCGAACGTGCGCTGGTCGACGAAGCGCAGCTCGGGGCCGTCGTCGGTGAAGCGGAACCGGACCCGCAGGTGTTTCTCGTCGTCGGCGGTGCCGGGCTGCATCAGGAGTTGGCCGCTCATCCCCAGGTGGGCGATGATCGCGTCGCCGGAGTCCAGCGGCAGCCACAGGTATTTGCCCCGGCGGGCGACGTCCAGGATGGTGCGGCCGGTCAGCATGGCGATGAAGTGGGTGTCGCCGGGCAGGTGCCGGCGGATCGCCCGGGGGTGGTGCACCTCGACCGCCGAGACGGTGCGGCCGGTCACCCACTTGGCCAGGCCCATCCGGACGGTTTCGACCTCGGGTAGCTCAGGCAACGGGGGTCCTCACATGGCATAGGGGGCGGGGCGTGCGGCCGTCACATCGTGTAGGGCCAGACGGTGATCAGGTAGGCGCCGTACCAGAGGCCGAAGGCGGCCCAGGCGGTGATCGACAGGATCGCGACCCGGGGGCGGGCGCGGGCGGCGGCGAGGACTGCGGGCAGCAGGGTCAACAGTACGGGCAGCAGCAGGCGGGGCTTGGAGTGGTAGAAGCCGGCCTGGCCGTAGACGAGGATCATCGCGACGACGCCGTAGACCGCGAGTGGCGGCCACGGTTTCTGGGCCAGGGCGACGCCGGCGGCGGCCAGGGCGACGAGCAGGATCAGGCCGACACTGACCTGCACCCAGCCGTCGCCGCTGGTGAACGTGTCGTGCAGGAAGCGGACCGTGCTGCGGCCGTAGTCGAAGGACGTGCCCCACCCCGCCGTCTGGATCTTGAACCAGGCGGTCCAGTCGCCGACCCGCCAGCCGACCCAGCCCAGGAACAGGGGGACACCGGCCAGCGCGGTCGCGGCCGCCGCCAGCGGTTTGATCCTGTTGGGTTCGTCACGGAGGGCCATCACGGCGGCGACCGCCAGGGCGATCGCGGCGGCGGCACCGGTCGGGCGGGTCAGGGCGGCGCCGAGGCCGAGTACGGCGGCCGGCAGCCAGGCGCGGCGGTGCGCGGCGGCCAGCATGCCGGCGACGAGGGCCAGGAACAGGCTTTCCGAGTACGCCATGGACAGCACCACCGACACCGGTGCCGAACAGCAGATCGCCACCAGCGCCCACCCGGCCCGCTTGCCGTACAGCGTGGTGCCGAGCAGGTGCAGCGCGACCGCTGCGCCGATCGAGGCGAGCCAGGCCACCGCGACCGCGGCCGTGCCGGGCGCCACGCCGAGCGCCGACACCGCGCGGATCAGTGACGGGTACAGCGGGAAGAACGCGAGCTCGTTCGCCTGCAGCACGTGGTTCTCGTCGTAGGTGTAGCCGTGCGGGTAACCGTTGTTCGCCACCCGCAGGAACCAGCCGCCGTCCCAGACCAGCAACCGCTGCCACACCCCGCCGTGCGACGTCGACGCGCCGCCCAGCCACCAGATCATCAGGAGCTGGCCGACCCGGGTCAGCGCGAGCAGCCCGACCGCGACGGCGACCCCGGGACCGCCGCCGGCCTTCTCCCACAGGGTCTGCGGGGCGGCGGGCGGCTCCGGGGTGTCCGTCACGGCCGGCGCCGCCTTACTCGGGCTTGTCGTCGCCATCTGCTTCGCTCCGCTCGGTGAGCATTCGCCAGGCGGCCGCGGCGGCCCGCTGCTCGGCCTGCTTCTTGCTGCGCCCGTCGGATCCGCCGTAGCGGACCCCGGCGACCACCACCCAGGCGGTGAACGTCTTGGCGTGGTCCGGCCCGGAGTCCTCGATCACGTAGTCGGGCACGCCCAGCCCGAGGGCCGCGGTCAGCTCCTGCAGGCTGGTCTTCCAGTCGAGCGCGGCGCCCCGGCCGGCCGATTCGGCCATCAGCGGGTCGAACAGCCGGTGGATCACCTCGCCGGCCGTCTCCAGGCCGTGCTCCAGGTAGATCGCGCCGAGCAGCGCCTCCAGCGTGTCGGCCAGGATGCTCGCCTTGTCCCGGCCGCCGGTGGTCTCCTCACCCTTGCCGAGCAGCAGGTGCGGGCCGAGGCCGCCGTCGCCGAGTCCGCGGGCCACGTCGGCGAGCGCGTGCATGTTGACCACGCTGGCCCGCAGCTTGGCGAGCTGACCCTCGGGCAGGTCGGGGTGGTTGTGGAAGAGCGCCGACGTGATCACCACGCCGAGCACCGAGTCGCCGAGGAACTCCAGGCGCTCGTTGGTGGGCAGCCCGCCGTTCTCGTACGCGTACGAGCGGTGGGTCAGCGCGCGTTCCAGCAGGTCGGCCTCGAACGGGACGCCGAAGGCTTCTTCCAGGGGCAGGGTGGGGGGACGGCGGCGCTTGTCATTCATGCGATACCTCGTTGTACGACATCATTGCGGCGTTGGCGTCTCGGCGGTGCAGGTCGGCGGCGAAGGCAATGCCCTGGGCGAGGTCCGGGCCGGTGGCGGCGCCGTGGCAGACGACCACGATGCCGCGGACACCCAGCAGTACGGCCGCACGCACCTCGTCGGATCGTTTTCCGGCGTGCGCCGCTTCCAGGGCTTTCAGCAGGATGTTGCCGGTGAAACCGTCGGTGACCACGACGTCGGCGGCGAAGCCGTGCACGACGTCGCCGCCCTCGACCAGGCCGGCGTAGCGCAGCGGCAGTTCCTCCAGCAGCGGCGCGACGGTCCGGCGCAGCCGGTCGCCCTTGCCGTGTTCGGTGCCGATGGTGAGCAGGCCGACCCGCGGCTCGGGGACGTCGTGCACCGCGGCGGCGTAGGCGGCGCCGAGCCGGGCGTGCATGACCAGGGTGTGCTCGTCCGGGTCGACGGTCGAGCCGACGTCGAGCAGCACGAGGCGGCCGGCGGCGGTGGGCAGCACGGCGGCGAGCGGAGGGCGGCGGACTCCGGGTCGGCGGCCCAGGGCGCGTGCCGCGGCGAGCACGGTCTGGCCGGTGTCGCCCGCGGAGACCAGGGCGTCGGCCAGGCCGGCGGCGACCGCTTCGGCGGCGGTGCCGGCGGGCACGGCGGTGATGCGATGGCGCTGCGCCGGATGCAGGGCGGCGAGCACCGCGTCGGCGGCTTCGGCCGGGCCGACGAGGGTCAGGTGCAGGGACGGGTCGTCCGTGACGGCACGCAGAGCGCCGTCAACCACGACGGCGGGAGCATGGTCCCCGCCGAGGAGGTCGACGGCGATCCGCGCGGTGCCCCGCTCCCGTGCGGGAACCGGGGCACCGGTGGAACGCCACTGCTCAGGTACGAGCCGCCCGATGATCGGGCGAGTCACTCGGCGACGTCAGACCTCGAGGACCTGACGGCCGTTGTAGGTGCCGCAGACCGAGCAGGCGGTGTGCGGCAGCTTCGGCGACTTGCACTGGGGGCACGCCACGGTCGAGACCGCGGTCGCCTTCCAGTTCGCCCGGCGCGAGCGGGTGTTGCTGCGCGACATCTTGCGCTTGGGGACGGCCACGGTTCCTACTCCTCGTTACTCGATAGATTGCGCAAAGCGGCCCAGCGGGGGTCGACTTCCTCGTGACTGTGATCAGCGGGAAGGTCGTCGAAGTGCACCCCGCACTCGGGGCACAGCCCTGGGCAGTCCGGCCGGCAGAGCGGATTGGTCGGCAGGGTCAGCACCACCGCGTCCCGTACCGCCGGCTCCAGGTCGATCAGGTCGCCCTGCATCCGGCCGACCTCGTCCTCGTCGGTGGTCTCCTCGGTGGTGCTGTCCGCGTACGCGAACATCTCCCCGATGGTCACCTCGAAGGACCTGTCGATCTCGTTGAGGCACCGGCCGCACTCGCCGTTGAGCGAGCCCCGCACGGCACCGCTGACGTAGACCCCCTCGGAGACCGACGTCATGCTCAGATCGAGCTCGAGGTCGGAACCCTCAGGGACCGAGATCAACTCCAGGCCGAGGTCCGCCGGTGCCGGAACCACCTGTTTCAGGGCACGCGTCGCACCAGGTTGCCGCGGTAGCTTCGTCGTGTCGACGACCAGCGGCTTCCTGGGATCCAGGTGACTCTGCGGTGACTTGGGCATCTTGATCCTCAGCCATGGGTAGGCCGACCGAAAACATTACCTGAGCTTGCCGGACGTCGTCGAATCGGGCTGTCAAAACGGGAGAGGGCGTTCAGCGTCCTCACCCTGGAATGTTCCGATTTCCCGGAGCGCGTGCATCTTGTCACGGCCCCGCTCGATCGATGCCAGCGCCCTGGTCAGGAACTGCTCGAAGTTGGCCAGCGCGGTGTCGACGTAGTCGTCGACCTCCTCACGCAGCCGCTGCGCCTCGGTGCGCGCCTCGGCGATGATCCGGGCGCCCTCGTGCTCGGCGGACACGGTGATCTCGTTCACCGACACCAGGCGGGCGTGCTCGGCCTCGCCCTCGCTGATGATCCGGTCGGCCTCGCGCCGGCCGGCCTCGACGATCCGGTCCCGCTCGTCCAGGACCGCGGCCGCCTTGCGCAACTCGGAGGGGAGCTCGGCGCGCAGCTCCTCGAGCCTTTCGATCATCTCGCCGCGGTCGAACATGAAGTTCGTCCGCGACATCGGCACGGAACGCGCGTCCTGGACGTGCTCGATGAGCTCGTCGATACGGTCGAGCGGATCCACCGGTGCCTCACTCCCGTCGTCGAACCGCCACCCAGCGTGGTGCGATCACGTTACTGTGCCGCCGCCGGGCCGGGTTCCGGCACGCCGGACGCGGCCCGGGTCTCTCTAATTCTGCTTCAGCCGGTTGACCAGCCGGGCCAGCACCGGGTCGGGAAGGTACGCCGAGGCGTCGCCACCCCACTTGACCACGTCTTTGACCAGGCTGGACGATAGGAACGAGTACAGCGGATTGGTGGGCATGAACAGCGTCTCCACACCGGAGAGCCCGATGTTCATCTGCGCCATCTGCAACTCGTAGTCGAAGTCGCTGACCGCGCGGATGCCCTTGACCACCACGGCGGCGCCCTGGTCCCGGCAGAAGTCGACGAGCAGCCCGTGGAAGGACATCACCCGGACGTTGTCGTACGCCGCGGTCACCTCGCTGAGCAGTTCGAGGCGCTCCTCGACCGGGAAGAGTCCGGACTTCGACTGGTTGATCAGCACTCCGACGATCACCTCGTCGAAGAGCCGGCTGGCCCGCCCGATGATGTCGAGGTGCCCATTGGTGACCGGGTCGAAGGAGCCGGGACACACCGCTCGTCTCATGATCGGCGACCGTACCAAAGTGTGGTCTCGCCATAGCGCCGGGTGCGGTCGCCGGTGAGGCCGTCCACCCAGCTCAGCGGCTCGGTACGGGTGGAGCGCTCGAACACCACCACGGCGTCCGGCGCCAGCCAGCCGCCGGCCAGCAACGCTCGTTGCACTGTGTCCATCTCGTCGTTACCCACCGCGTACGGCGGGTCGGCGAAGACCACGTCGTACGGCCCCCCGTCCGGGCGATCGGCGAGCACCTGCAGCACCTTTCCGGTGACCAGGCGCGCGGCCGGGCCGACCTTGAGGGCCACCACGTTGTCCCGGACGACCCGGGCCGCCTTGCTGTCCGATTCGACCAGAAGGACGTGTTCGGCACCGCGGGACAGCGCTTCCAGGCCGACCGCGCCGGATCCGGCATAGAGGTCGGCGAACCGCGCTCCGGACAGATCCGTCATGGTGTCCAGAGCACTGAAGAAAGCCTCCCGGACCCGGTCCGATGTGGGCCTGGTCTGCGCACCGGACAGGGTCTGCAGCCGCCGGCCGCCATGGTCACCCGCGATGATCCTGGTCATCCGCGCCCGCCGAAGTTCCTGAGAAGCACACCAGGACGCTACGCCAGGGCGATACGGGCCCACGCGGAACTCTCCCACGCTCCACTCTCGCCGCCCACTATGAACCGTCGGCGGCCGCGCTCGGGCATTGCTCCCCGCCGCGCGATTTCACCGTAATTGCGGGCTTGTATGAGCACGCTGCGCATCGACGGGATTCCGGACCGTCGACTGAAGATCTCGAATGCGTATCAAGACCCTTGGAAAGGCCTTAACTATTTCCCCGGCGCCGGGACCTGGCTAAGGTCAACGCCGCTGTGTCGTCGGTACGCCGCCGACACGACGGCGCGGGGAGGTGTCGTCGCAGACCGGCTGCCCATCCACAGCGGTCTCCGTTTCTCTTCCTGTGAGTCCCCCCTGTTCCCCTCCGCAGGAGAAGGCGTGAAAATCAAGTCATCGCTTCGCCGCACCGCTAGCCTCCTCGCGGGCGCGGTCATCGGCCTGACGGGCGTCGCGGCCATGGCCGCACCCGCCAGTGCCCACGACGCCTGGGTCACCGGTTCCGCCACGTGCGGCTCGGACGGCAAGAACGTCGTCACCTGGACCCTCACCAACGACTTCGGCACCGACGCGACGGTCAACGACCTCAAGATCCCCGCCGGCGCGACCAAGCCCGTCGACGCGAACGGGCACGAGCTCACCGAGGGCTACGTGCTGCCCCGCCGGCAGAACAACGCGAACGGCCAGGCCGTCTTCACGCAGGTGTTCGACGGCGGCACCGAGGTGCAGCTGTCCTTCACCGCGACGTGGCCGACGGACAACTTCACCGAGTCGTCGCCGAACAACACGGCCAACGTGCAGCTGAAGCAGGACTGCACCCCGCCGGCGCCGGTCTGTGAGGCCACCGCCACCCGGTTCCACCACACCTTCGCGCTGGTCGACGGCAAGTGGAAGGCCGTCGTCAAGCTCGACGACGACTCGAAGCTCTGCAACGACGAGCCGGTCACCCTGGTCTCGTACTTCGCGCCGAAGGCGAGCGACAAGGACGGCGACAACTGGCCGCAGTACGAGTACGAGCACGCCTCGGACACGATCACCGACCAGCACCGCACCGCCACGCTCGACGTCGCGGCCCCGGACTGCAACACCCAGGTCGACCTGTTCTTCGGTGCCGAGAAGGACATCATCAACCCGATGACCCAGAACGGCGCCCGGTACGGCGACCGCAAGCTGGGCAGCGGCAGCGGCCTCGGTGGCCGGTCCAAGGGCCCGCAGGGCTGGTACAACGGCGGCTCCAAGGCCTGCACCACCCCGGCCGTCGCCCCGGTCTCCGACTGCACCGGTGAGCTGACCGTCAACCTCACCAACAACGGCAAGCTCGGCAAGTACGACGTGACCTTCACCGTCAAGTTCGGTGGCGAGACCAAGACCGTCACGGTGGCCGCGGGCAAGTCCGAGGCCGTCAAGGTTCCGGCCGGCGCCGGTGACGTGACCGTCAGCGCCCCCGGGCTGGAGGAGAAGACCTACAGCTGGAGCCGTCCCGAGGACTGCCCGCTGCCGGCCGTCACCATCCAGAACGACTGCACCAACGTGACCGTCGTGATCGACAACCCGAAGGACGTCACCCCGGTGACCGCCAAGGTGACCTACGGCGACCAGACCAAGACCGTCACGGTCAAGGCCGACTCCGAGGAGAAGGCGACCTTCAAGCTGACCGACGTCAAGTTCGCCCTGGTGGACTTCGCCGGCATCAAGATGGAACCGCTCAAGGTCGCGGTCAAGGACATCAAGTGCGGCGCGGTCGGTACGCCGTCGCCCAGCCCCAGCGGTGGCCCGTCCCTGCCGGTGACCGGTGCGGCCGCCGGCAGCATCGCGGGCATCGCGGCGCTGCTGGTCGGTGGCGGCGTGGTGGCGTTCTTCATCGCCCGTCGCCGCAAGGTGAAGTTCACCGCCTGACACCGGTGAGGTTCACCGCCTGACAGCGGAACGCACAGCGCACTCCAGAGAGCGCGTCGGCCGATCGGCCGGCGCGCTCTCGCCGTTTCCGGATCCGGTGGTCGGCGCCGGCCGGGGCGGGTTCAGGGTCGCAGGGGCGCGAAGCTGCCGTCCGGCAGCGGCGGGAAGTCGCGGACCGCGACCACCGCGGTGACCGGCAACGGCCCGTAGATGTGCGGGAAGAGCCGCCCGTCCGGCCCCGGCGGGACGCCCTCCTCCCAGATCACCGGCACGTCCACCCGCGCCGGGTCGATCTCCAGCAGCACCAGGTCGGTGCGGCCGCGGAAGCGCAGCGTCGCCGGCACGTGCACCCACTCCGGGTCGGAGCAGTGGATGAAGCCCTCGGACTCCAGGGTGTCGCCGGCGTAACTGTCGGCAACCGACTCCCAGACCGACCGGGGGCAGAGGTGAACGATCATCCCTTCTCCAGATACTCGGCGCGGTCCTCGTCGACCAACGCGGCGACCGACGCGGCCAGCGCCGGGTAGCGGGTGAGGTCCGGGTCGTCGCCGACCAGCCCGGCCGCCTCGACCCGGGCCTCCTTGATCAGTTTCTCGTCCCGGAGCAGCGACAGCAGCCGCAGATGCGAGTGCTTGCCGGACTGGGACGCGCCCAGCACGTCCCCCTCGCGGCGCTGCTCCAGGTCGATCTCGGAGAGTTTGAAGCCGTCCGTGGTGGCGGCCACCGCATCCAGCCGCTCGCGGGCCGCGGAACCCTCCACCGCCTCGGTGTGCAGCAGGCAGACGCCCGGCGCCGAGCCCCGGCCCACCCGGCCGCGCAGCTGGTGCAGCTGGGAGACGCCGAACCGGTCGGCATCCATGATGATCATGACGGTGCTGTTCGGCACGTCCACGCCGACCTCGATGACCGTGGTGGCGACCAGCACGTCCACGTCGCCGGCGGCGAACCGGCGCATCACCGCGTCCTTCTCCTCGGGCGGCATCTTGCCGTGCAGCATCTCGATCCGCAGACCCTGGAGATACATGTCCCGCAGCGCCGGCAGCACCTCGGTCACCGCGAGCGGCGGACGCCGGGCCGGCTCGTCGTCCGACGGAGGCGACTCGTCCTCGGGACCCTCGCCGATCCGGGGACACACCACGTACGCCTGATGACCGGCCGCGACCTCCTCCCGCACCCGTTTCCAGGCCCGGTCGAGGTAGGCCGGTTTCTCCAGGGCGGGCACCACGTGCGAGGCGATCGGCGACCGGCCGCGCGGCAGCTGGGAGAGCACCGACGTCTCCAGGTCGCCGTAGACGGTCATGGCCACCGTCCGCGGAATCGGCGTGGCGGTCATCACCAGCACGTGCGGCGGCCGGGCGGCCTTGGCGCGCAGCGCGTCCCGCTGCTCGACGCCGAACCGGTGCTGCTCGTCGACCACGATCAGCCCGAGATCCCGGAAGTCGACCCCCTCGTAGAGCAGGGCGTGGGTGCCGACCACGATCCCGGCGCTCCCGTCCGCCACCTTGGCCAGCGCCGCCCGCCGGGCCGCCGCCCCCAGCGAACCGGTCACCAGGGTGAGCTGCGTACCCTCCGGGTCACCGTCGAGCTCACCGGCCCGGCCCAGCGCGCCCAGCTGCGCACCGATCCCGCGGAAGTGCTGGGTGGCGAGCACCTCGGTGGGTGCCAGCAGGGCGGCCTGCCCACCGGCGTCGACCACCTGCAGCATCGCCCGCACCGAGACCAGCGTCTTGCCCGAACCCACCTCGCCCTGCAGCAGCCGGTGCATCGGGTGCGCCCGGGCCAGATCGGCGGCGATCTCCTCCCCCACCGATCGCTGGCCGTCGGTCAACTCGTACGGCAGATCGGCGTCGAACCTGTCCAGCAGACCACCGGGGCGGCGCGGCCGGGCCGTGCCCGGAGCCGCCGCCGCGCGAGCCCGCCGCTGGGCCAGGGTGAGCTGAACCGCGAACGCCTCGTCCCACTTCAGGCGGTGTTTCGCCGAGTAGAGCGCGGCGTCCGAACTGGGCCGGTGGATCTCCCGCAGGGCGGTGCCGATGCCGACCAGATTGCGCGCCGCCCGGACCTCGGCGGGCATCGGGTCGGGCGGCGGCTCGAAGGTGTCCAGCAGGGTGCGCACGCACTTGGCGAGCACCCAGGTGGGCACCGCCTGGGCGGCCGGATAGACCGGGATCAGCGCGCCGGCGAACTCCTCGATCTCCTCGGCCGCCTCGTCCTGCGTGGCGTCCACCTTGAGCAGCTGATAGGCCGGGCCGTTGAGCTGCCGCTTGCCGCGGAACTCGGTGACCTTGCCGGCGAACAGCCCCCAGCGGCCCCGGGTCAGCTCCCGCTCACGCCACGCCTGGTTGAAGAATGTACAGGTCAGGGTGGCCCCGGAGCCGTCACCGATGGTCACCTCCAGCATGTTGCCCTTGCGCTGGCGCATCGGTTTGACGCCGATCCCCTGCACCTGGGCCAGCACGGTGACCTGCTCGCCGACCTCCAGCTGCCGCAGGTCGGTGTGCTCGCCGCGCTCGTCGTACCGCCGGGGGAAGTGGTAGATCAGATCGCCGGCCGTGTGCAGCTCCAGGTGCTCGGCCAGCGCCTTCGCCGTCTTGGCCCCCAGCACCTTGGTCAGCGGGGTGTCGGTCGTGGTCATTCCACTCCTGCCAGCAGGTGGTAGCGGGGCTGGCCGCCGGCGTAGCACTGCAGCTCGATGAACGGCCAGATGCGGTGCACGTGGCCCCGCAGGTCGTCCGCCAGCTCGGCCGGCGCGTCCGCGCCGAGGACCAGGGTGACCAGCTCGCCGCCGCCGCCCAGCATCCGGTCGAGCAGGCGGTGACTGACGTCGGTCAGATCGGCGCCGATCACGTGCACCTCGCCGTCGACCAGGCCGAGCAGGTCGCCGGCGCGGCACGGGCCGGCCACCGTCAGGGCGTCGCGCTGGGCGGTGCAGACCTCGCCGTAGCGGCAGGCGCCGGCCGCCTCGGCCATCGCGATCACGTCGTCGGCGAACGGGCGGGAGTGGTCACGCACCGCGAGGGCGGCCAGCGCCTGCACCGGCGAGCGGGTCGGCACCACGCTGACCCGCAGCCCGGTGGCCTCCGCCTCGCGGGCCGCGGCGGTGGCCACGGCGAGCGTGTTCGCGTCGTTGGGCAGCAGCACCACGGCGGCGGCGGCACAGGCGCGCACCGCGGCCAGCATCTCGGCGGTGGACGGGTTGCGGCCGACCACCACCGCGCCCTCGGCCTCGAAGAGCGCGGTCAGGCCGTCGCCGGCGGCGACGACCACCGCGCCGCGCGACTCGGCGCCGGGCCGCTTCCCGGCCAGCGGGGTGACACTGATCCGGTACGGCCGGCCCGCCTCGACACCCGCCTCCAGCGCCGGGCCGATCGCCTCGGCGGGGACGTGGACGTGCACGTTCCACGTGGGCGGATCGCCGACCACGACCAGCGAGTCGCCCAGCCCGGCCAGGGCACCGCGCAGTCGCTCCACCGCCTCGGGGGGCGCCTCCAGCAGATACTGGACCTCGTAGCCGTGGCCCTCGCAGTGGTCCTCGACGACCGGGGCGGCCGGCAGCGGAACCGGCGGCGGCGAGGGTGAGAACGCCGTCTCCGCCACCGTGTCCACCAGGGCGTCCAGCAGCACGCACAGGCCGCGCCCACCGGCGTCCACCACGCCCGCCCGGGCCAGCTCGGGAAGCTGCTGCGGCGTCCGATCGAGCGCCTCGGCGGCCGCCCGCGCGGCCGCCCGGGCGACGGTGATCAGACTGTCCGACCCGATCCGCCCGGCGCCCTCGGCGGCGGCCGCGACGACCGAGAGCACGGTGCCCTCCACCGGGCGGGCCACCGCCGCGTAAGCCGCCTCGCTGGCCTGCCGCAGCGCGTGCGCCAGCTCGGCGCCGCGGACGGCGACCGCGCTGGCGAACGCGTCGGCCATGCCGCGCAGGATCTGCGACACGATCACCCCGGAGTTGCCCCGGGCCCCGAGCAGCGCGCCGCGCGCCATCCGGCCCATCAGCCGGCCGATCGGCGTACGCGGCTCCTCGTGCAGGGCGGACTCGACCGCCTCCCGTGCGGCGGTGAGGGTGAGCACCAGGTTGGTGCCGGTGTCCCCGTCGGGCACCGGGTAGACGTTCAGCTCGTCGATCTCGCGCTGGTGGGCCCGGAGCGCCTCCAGCCCACCGTCGCACCAGCGGTGCACGGCGGCGGCATCGAGGGTCTCCAGCACGCGAAAATCGTACTAACCACCTCTGACAATCGCTGGGTACGCACCCTGACCGGGGGCGATTGGCTGTCACCCGGCAGCATCGGGTAAGCTCGCCGGGTTGCCTGGGCGAGTATTCCTGGGCGCTTCTCAGTCTTCGTTTCAAACCCAGGAGTATCCCGTGGCTAGCGTGTGCGACGTCTGTGGCAAGGGACCGGGCTTCGGCCACAACGTGTCCTTCTCGCACCGGCGGACCAACCGCCGCTGGAACCCGAACATCCAGTCGGTGCGCACTCCGGCCGGTGGCGGGACGACCAAGAAGCTCAACGTGTGCACCTCGTGCATCAAGGCCGGCAAGGTTGCCCGCGCCTGAGCTCCATCGTGTGGAAACCCGCCGAGTCACCGACTCGGCGGGTTTTTCCTTTCTAGATCTTCTTGCCGTACGAGAGCACGCCCTCGTGCCCCTTGTAGTAGCCGAAGTCCTCGATCCGCACGTATCCGGCCGACTCGTACAGCGCGATCGCCTCCGGCTGCCGGTCCCCGGTCTCCAGGATCACCCGTTCGCAGCCGGCCTCCCGGGCCGACTCCTCGATCGCCGCCAGCATCCGCCGGGCCACCCCGAGCCCGCGCGCCGCGGCCCGGGTGAACATCCGCTTGAGCTCGGCGTCCGTTCCGTGCCGCCGCCACCCGGCGCTGCCCACCAGGGCACCGTCGTCGGCCCGGACGGCCACGAGGAACGCACCGTCCGGCGCAAGGAAGTCGGCCGCCCGGATCGGCGTGTCGTCGCCCGTGCCGCCATACCGCTCGGCGAGGTCGCGCATGTTCTCCGCGACCAGTTCCACCACCTCCGGCTCGTCGAACCGAGCCGTCCTGATCTTGATCTGCACCACGCCGCCAGCGTAATCAGCGACGGCGCCGACTAACGAAAGTGATCCCAGCCCAGCGGCCCGGACCACGGCTTGCGGTCGACGGTGACGCCGGATCCGTCGTGCACCGAGCCGATCTCCCGCCACCCCTCGGGCAGCCGGGTCCCCGCCGGGAAGGTCGCGGCCAGGGGATGATCGTCGCCACCGGCCAGGATCCACTGGTAGGGGTCCACCCCCAGCGCCTTGGCCGCGTCCCGCATCTGATCGGGCACCTCGAAGGCGTCCGACCGGATGTCGATCGCCACCACACTGGCGTCGGCCAGGTGCCCGGCGTCCTGCAGCAGGCCGTCCGAGACGTCGATCATCGAGGTGGCGCCGAGCCGGGCCGCCTCGGGGCCGGCGGCGTACCGCACGGCCGGCCGGCGGTACGCCTCGACCAGCATCTTCGGGGTCCGGAAGCCGCGGGACAGCACGGTGTAACCGGCCGCCGCGTAGCCGATCCGCCCGGACAGGGCGAGGATGTCGCCGGGCTGGGCGCCGGAGCGGCGGACCGGGTCGAGCCCGCCGAGGTCGCCCAGCGCGGTGACCGCGACGGTGAGTGTGGGGCTGGCCGACATGTCGCCGCCGACCACGGCCGCCCCGCAGAGCGCCGCCTCGGCGGTGAGCCCGTCGGCCAGGCCCTCGGCCCAGCCGGCGTCCAGGCCGGCCGGCACGCAGAGCGCGACCAGCAGCGCGGTCGGGGTGGCGCCCATCGCGGCGATGTCGGCCAGGTTGGCCGCGGCGGCGCGATGCCCGACGTCCTGCGGGCCGCACCAGTCGCGGCGGAAGTGCCGTCCCTCGACGAGCACGTCGGTGGAGGCCACCACCCGGCTGTCGGCCGCGCGCACCACCGCCGCGTCGTCGCCGGGACCGAGCAGGGTGGCCGAACCGGCGTCGAGTCGCGACACAATTCGACCAATTAGTCCGAATTCACCGGACTCTGCGATGCTCACGGGCACGTCCTTCGATGGTGGCGTCCCGCTGCCGGGCCGCTTCGTACGGTAGTTTCACTTTTCGGGGATCACCGACGGTGGCGGATAGGAGTCGATCGTGGTCCAGGCATACATCCTCATTCAAACCGAGGTCGGTAAGGCCCGTGACGTGGCCGCGGCGATCGAGAAAATCCCGGGGGTGGTCCGAGTCGACGCGGTCACCGGCCCGTACGACGTGGTCGTACTGACCGAGGCGCACAACGTGGACGAATTGGGCACCCTGATTGTGAGCAAGGTCCAGTACGTGCCGGGTATCACCCGGACCCTCACGTGCTCCGTGGTAAACCTCTGAACCATGGTCGACGTCGACACCCCCGCGAAACCGGACGACAGCACGCCGGACAACACCACCCGGGTCGCCGCCATCTGGGCGACCGCGATCGCGGTGCCGGTGGTCCTGATCGTGGGGCTCGTCGCCTACCTGCAGATCAGTAGGTCGACGACGCCGGCGGCCGACCCGGCGCCGTCGGCGAGCGGCCCGGCCGTGGTGCCCACCACCCCGGTCCGGGTCGACGCGCCCGAGCTGGACGCCCGGGCCGCCCAGGTGTGCCTGGCGGTCACCTCGCAGCTGCCGGCCCGGATCCGGAACCTGCCGGCCCGCAAGGTCAGCGCCGGCCCGGAGCAGAACGCGGCGTACGGCGAGCCCGCGATCACCGTGGCCTGCGGGGTCACCCGGCCCTGGATGTGCGAGAAGGCCGACGACACCTCCGGCACGTGCGTGCCGCTGGTCGCCGACCTTCTGCTGATGGACCAGGTCTGCTGGTATTACACCGAGGGCGCCGGCAAGACCGTCTTCACCACGATGGACCGAGAGGTCCCGGTGCAGGTGACCGTGCCGGCGACGTACGACAAGCGGGCCCAGTGGGCCAACGAGTTCTCCGACATCGTGCTGAAGACCGACAAGTCGATCACCGCCGGCGTGCCGAACGGGTGCGACCCGGGCCGTTAGTGCAGGCCGGTGCCGCGTCGCAGGGCGGTGCGGATCAGCCGGTCGACCACCTTCGGGTACTCCAGGCCGGTGGCCGCCCACATCTGCGGGAACATCGAGGTCGGCGTCATCCCCGGCATCGTGTTGATCTCGTTGAGGTAGACCTCGCCGGCCGCGGTGACGAAGAAGTCGACCCGGGCCAGGCCGGCGCAGTCCAGCGCGGTGAAGGTGCGCAGCGCGTACTCCTGGACCTGCCGGGTCAGATCGTGCGGCAGCGCGGCCGGGATCGTGTAGCGGCTTCCCACCAGGTATTTCGTCGCGAAGTCGTACCAGTCGGCGCCGTCCATGTGGATCTCGGCGAGCAGCGACGCCTGCGGCGGCCCGCCGAACTCACCCTCCAGCACGCCGCACTCGATCTCGCTGCCGACGATCGCCGCCTCGACGAGCACCTTGGGGTCGATCTCACGGGCCTTGGTGATCGCCGCGTCCAGGTCGGCCCAGTCGGTGACCTTGGTGATGCCGGTCGACGACCCGGCCCGCGACGGCTTCACGAACACCGGCAGCCCGAGCCGCTCCTTGTCCGCCTCGGTGAGCGACATGCCGGCCCGGAGCACCGCGTACGGCCCGACCGGGATGCCCTCGGCGGCGGCCAGCTTCTTGGTGAACTCCTTGTCCATGGCGGCGGCCGAGGCGAAGACGTTGGCCCCCACGTACGGAATCCCGGCCATCTCCAGCATGCCCTGGATGGTGCCGTCCTCCCCGTACGCCCCGTGCAGCACCGGGAAGACCACATCGACCCCGGCGAGCTCGGCGAGCTCGGCGACGCCGTCGGCCGGGTCGCGCACGATCAGCTCGGCGGCGGTCGGGTCGGCGGGAAGCACCACCGCGCTGCCCGAGCCGGCGGTGATCTCGGGCAGCCGCTCACCGGCGATGGCGAGCTGCGCCGGATCTCCGGCGGCGAGCACCCAGCGACCCTCCCGGGTGATTCCGACCGGGACGGTCTCGTACTGATCGGGGTCGAGCGCACCCAGGATGGCACCCGCGCTCACGCAGGAAATGGCGTGCTCAGTGCTGCGTCCGCCGAACACGATCGCGACACGGGTCTTCCGGGGGGTTGTCACTCTTCTCTGCGCCTCTCGCTAGCGGGCATGCCGGGGGTGACCCTACTCTGCGTAAGCCAGATGTGGGATCGCGGCGGCCGCTGCCGAGGCAGGGGGAGACGAACAGTTCATGGGACCAGCACTCCACGTGATCGCCGGGCCGGGGCCGGGGCAATTGGCCACCATGGCACACCCCGGTGACACCCCGTGGTCACCGCCGGAACTCGCCGCTCTGGCCCGGGCCGGCGTGCACATCCTGGTCTGTACCGCGCGGCACCGTCCGCCCGCGACGGCCGGCGTCGGGATCGAGCTGATCGACTACCCCGATCCGGACGAGACGGCTCCGCGCCGCGAGGCCACCGAGATGGTCGCGCTGGCCACCCGGCTCGCCCGGGAGGTCCGTTCCGGTCGTTTCGTGGTCACCCAGTCGAGCGCCGAACTCGGCCGCACGACCCTGCTCGCCACCATGACCCTGGCGCTGCTCGGCATCCGTCCGGGTGAGGCCCTGCGCCGGATCGGCGTCGCCCCGGGCCAACCGGTCGCCCAGGAGTGGCTGCACGACTTCGTCGCCCGTTGACGGCGAACCCCGGCAGCGATCAGGACGATCGCGGCGTACGTCGCGCCGCACCCGTCGTCAGGCCGCGAAGGTCTGCGGCAGGGCGCCCGAGTCCCACAGCGTGTCCAGGTGGGCCAGGAAGCCCGTCAGGCTGCGTTCCAGCTCGCGGCGTTCCCCGGCGGGCAGCGCCGCGAGCGGGTCGGAGAAGACCAGGCCCGCCGGGTGTCGCGCGCGGGTGCCGACGAACCTGCCGCAGCCGGTGCACCAGACGTAGCTGACCAGGGTGGGACGCCGGGCGTTCGCCGGCGCGGTGAAGTACGCCCGCAGGTGCGGGCCGCCGCAGGCCGGGCAGTCCCGCTCGCCCGGCGCCGCGAAGAAGCTCTCCCCCCGGGTCAGCGCGGCCACCTCGTCGCCGCTGAAACTGCGCCAGGCGGTCACCGTGCGGCGTCCAGCGCCTGGGTGACGTCGGCGATCAGGTCGGCGGTGTCCTCGATGCCGCAGGAGAAGCGGACGAAGCCCGGCGGGGTGTCGTCGCCGAACTGGGCGCGCCGGTCGGCCGTGGTGTGCACGCCGCCGAACGAGGTGGCCGCGAAGACCAGTTTCGCCGCCGACAGGAACCGGGCCACCCGCTCGGCGCTGCCCAGGTCGAACGAGACGATGCCGGGCACCCGGCGCATCTGGACACTGGCCACCGCGTACGACGGATCGCTCGGGAGGCCGGGCCAGCGCACCCCGGTCACCTCGGAGCGGCTCACCAGCAGATCGGCGACCGCGGCGGCGTTCTCGCTCTGCCGGGCCAGCCGCAGGTCCATCGTGGCGATCGACCGGTGGGCCAGCCAGCAGTCGAACGCGCCGGGCACGCCACCGGTCAGTTTCCGCCACGTCTCGACCTTGGCCAGCAGCTCGCGGTCGGTCGCCGCGACGTAGCCGAGCAGCAGGTCGGAGTGGCCGGTCAGGGCCTTGGTGCCGGACGCCACGACCAGGTCGGCGCCGAGGGCCAGCGGGTTCTGCCCGAGCGGGGTGGCGGCGGTGTTGTCGACCGCGAGCAGCGCGCCGGCCGCGTGCGCGGCGGCGGCCACCGCCCGGATGTCGGCGACGTCCAGGCCCGGGTTGGCCGGCGTCTCCAGCATCACCAGCCGCAGACCGGTGAAGTCCGGGTACGGCCCGGCGGTGGGCACCAGCACACTCGTCACGCCCAGGTCGGTCAGGGCGCCGTGGGCGAACGCGCGGACCGGGAAATAGCCGTCGCCGGGAAGCGCCACCCGGTCGCCGGCTTTCAGCACCGCCAGCAGCGCCGCCGTGATGGCCGCCTGGCCGCTGGCGAAGGCCAGTGCCGGACCGCCCTCCAACTCGCCGATCGCGGCCTCCAGGGCCTGTCTGGTCGGCTGCTCGGTGCGCGCATACCCGTGGCGACCCGGCCCGGTGACCGGGTCCAGGTGGTAGGGCGCCGCGAAGACCGGCCCGGGCAGGAACGGCTGCCCCACCTCGGGCGCGGGCAGGCCGGCGTGGACGGAGCGGGTGCCGTCGGAGTAGCTCACTCGGGTTTCATCTCTCGTGTCATCAGCAGTTTCACCGCGACCCGCGGGTCGGCGCCCTCGTGACAGACCCGCTCGACCTGCTCGACGATGGGCATCTCGACCCCGTGCGAGCGGGCCAGGTCGCGGATGGACAGGCAGCTCTTCACCCCCTCGGCGGTCTGCCGGGTGGCGATCTGCGCCTGCTCCAGGCTCTCGCCCCGGCCCAGGTGCTCGCCGAACATCCGATTGCGGGCCAGCGGGGACGAGCAGGAGGCGACCAGGTCGCCGAGCCCGGCCAGGCCGGCGAAGGTGAGCGGGTCGGCCCCGAGGGCCACCCCGAGCCGCGCGGTCTCGGCGAGACCACGGGTGATCAACGAGGCCCGGGTGTTGTCACCGAGGCCGATCGAGATCGCCATCCCGTAGGCCAGGGCGATCACGTTCTTGGTCGCCCCGCCGAGCTCGCAGCCGATCACGTCGTCGCTGGTGTACGGCCGGAAATACGGCGTGGCCAGGGCGTGCTGCACCTGCTTGGCGCGGTCCTCGTCGGCGCCGGCCACCACGGTCGCGGTGGGCTGCCCGGCGGCGATCTCGGGGGCCACGTTCGGCCCGGAGACCACCACCACGCGCTCGGCCGGCACGCCCGCGGTCTCCACGATCACCTCGCTCATCCGCTTGAGCGTGCCCAGCTCGATGCCCTTCATCAGGGACACGACGGTGGCGTCGCCGGGGAAGTAGCCGGCCCAGTCGGCGAGGTTGCCGCGCAGCGTCTGGGACGGCACCGCGATCGCGATCAGCTCGGCGCCGTCGACCGCCTCGGCCAGATCGGTGGTCGCGGTGATCCGCTTCGACAACCGGACGCCGGGCAGCGAGCCCTCGTTGCCGTGCTCGTCCCGGATCTCGGCGGCCACCGACCCGCGCCGGGCCCACATGGTCACCTCGGAGCCGGCCTCGCCCAGCACCTTGGCGAACGCGGTGCCCCAGGCTCCGGATCCGATGACGGCGGCCCTCATCACGCGTCCTCCGATTTCGTGACCCGCCGAGCGGGCCGGTCGTAGAGCGCCGGCGCCTCGCCGTCGCGGATCGTGCCCAGCAGATCACGGATGCCGAGCATGATGTGGTCGGTCATCTCGTCGAGGACCGCGCGGGTCGGCTCGGCGCCGGCCCACCGGCTCAGGTCGATCGGGTCGCCGGTGGTGACGGTGACCCCGGCCCGGGTCAGCTTGAGCTTGTTGGTGCGCGGGTCGAAGACGCGCTGCGCTCCCCAGTTCGCGATCGGCACCACCGGGGCGCCGGTGAGCAGCGCCAGCCGGGCCGCGCCGGTCTTGCCGCGCATCGGCCACAGGTCGGGCTCGCGGGTCGTGGTGCCCTCCGGATAGATGACCACGGCGCCGCCGTCGGTGAGCGCGTCGACCAGCGACTCCAGGGATTTCACCGCCTCCACACTGCCTCGTTCGACCGGGACCTGCTTGGTCTTGACCAACAGTGGTCCCACGATCGGGACCCGCCACAGGCTGGCCTTGCCGAGGAACCGGGGCCAGCGCCCGGCCTTGTAGATGTAGTGCGCCACGACCAGCGGGTCGAAGTGCGAGACGTGGTTGGGGACCAGGATCACCCCGCCCGCCTGCGGGATGCGGTCCATCCTCAGCCAGGTCCGCTTCGTCCAGACGGTCATGACGGGGACCACCAGCATCACCGCGAAACGCTGCCAGAATCCGAGCCTGTGCTGCGCCACGGCCTCTCCCGTCCCTCGATCGGCGACCATGTCGCCTGCGTCTGCGACGAAATCATGCCCCCTGCCGGCCCGACGTACCAGGTAGGGGTGTTGCCGGTACACGTCATGCAGACTTGCGGGGTGTCGGTGCGGAAGTGGATGACGGTGATTCCGGTCAAGCGGCTGGACGCGGCCAAGAGCCGGTTGCGCGGCGCGGTGCCCGAGGAACGGCATCCGGAGCTGGTGCTGGCGATGCTCTGCGACACCGTGACCGCTGTGGTGAGCGCCACCACGGTGGCCGGGTTGATCGTCGTCACGGACGATCCGGTCGCCGGGCACGCCGTACGACGGCTGGGGGCCGAGGTGGCGCCCGATCCGGGCGCCGGGCTGAACGCCGCGATGCGCTCCGGCGCCGACGAGGTGGCCGGTCTCGCCGCGTATCGCGCGGTGCTCACCGGCGACCTGCCGGCGTTGCGCCCGGCCCAGCTCGACGCGGCGCTTGCGGCCGTACCCCATCGCAGTTTCGTCCCGGACGCCGCGGGGACCGGGACCGTGCTGCTCGCCGTGCCGCCCGGGCAGCGGCTCGATCCGCTGTTCGGCCCGGGCTCGGCGGCCGCGCACCGGACCTCCGGCGCGACCGTTCTGGCCGGCGACTGGCCGGGCCTGCGACAGGACGTCGACACGCCCGCCGACCTGGCCGCCGTGCTGGCCCTGGGCGCCGGCCGGCGGACCCGTGAGCTGCTCCGTGATCTCGGACTCAACCAGGTGTGCACCCCGGCCGGCTGCGCCGGGTAGCGTCAGCGGAATGCAGGGCACGATCGCGACCTTCGACCCGGCCACCCGCACCGGCACGCTGCTCCTCGACGACGGCTCTGAACTGGCCTTCGGGGCGGACGCGTTCGCCCGTTCCGGGCTGCGGCTGCTGCGCCTCGGTCAACGGGTCTCGATCGAGGCCGAACCGGGCGGGGTGGTACGCCAGGTGAAAATTCCGGGAATCGCCTGAGTCGATCATCCAGTAGTTCGTTTCACGTTCCGGCCGGAGCGGCAATGATGGACGCATGCAGACCCCGCCCCGGAGCTCCGAATCCCGCCGGCGTGGCCCGAACGGCCGCTTCCTGACCAGAGTCGTGCCCGCCGGTCCCGCCGTTGACGTCGCACCGGCCGACCCGGTGCAGGAGGCGGGAATCGGCGCGGAGCCGGCGGCGGCCGGCGGCGAGGCGGCGGAGGCGGAGCTGCCGGTGGAGCCGGTCGACGGCGAGTACCACCTGCCCGAGGACCGGTTCCTCAACCGGGAGATGTCCTGGCTCGACTTCAATGCCCGGGTGCTGGCCCTGGCCGAGGACCCGGGCACGCCGCTGTTGGAACGTGCCAAATTCCTGGCGATCTTCGCGAGCAACCTGGACGAGTTCTACATGGTCCGGGTCGCAGGCCTGAAACGGCGGCTGAACGCCGGACTGCCGGTCCGCACCGGTGACCGCTCCACCCTGCGGCAGCAGATCGAGACGATCACCGCCCGGACCGCCGACCTGGTCACCCGGCACGCCGCCTGCTTCGCCGACGAGGTCCGGCCGAAACTCGCCGCGGAGAGCATCGAGCTGGTCAGCTGGCGCGAGCTGGACGCCCCCGAGCAGGGCCGGCTGCGCACCTTCTTCCGCGAGCAGGTGTTCCCGGTGCTCACGCCGCTCGCGGTGGACCCGGCGCACCCCTTTCCGTACATCTCCAGCAGGTCGTTGAATCTGGCCGTCGCCCTGCGCTATCCGGACGGGGACAACCCCGAGCTGTTCGCCCGGATCAAGGTGCCGAACAACGTGCCGCGGTTCGTGACCGTGCAGAACGACAGCCGCGCGGTCCGCTTCCTGCCCATCGAGGAGCTGATCGCGAACCATCTCGACCAGCTCTTCCCGGGCATGCAGATCCTCGAGGTGCACGCCTTCCGGGTGACCCGCAACGCCGAGCTGGAGGTCGACGAGGACCGCGACGAGGACCTGCTGCAGGCCCTGGAACGGGAGCTGGCGCAGCGCCGGTTCGGTCCGCCGGTCCGCCTGGAGGTGGCCGCCTCGATCAGCGACCACGTGCTCGACCTGCTGGTCCGCGAGCTCGACATGGACAGCCACGACGTGCTGCGGGTGCCCGGCCTGCTCGACCTGTCGGCACTCTGGCAGGTGTTCGGCGAGTGCGATCGGGACGATCTCAAGGACCGCCCTTTCGTCCCGGCGACCCATCCGCAGCTGGCCGACGGCGAGGTGCCGCGCAGCGTGTTCAACCGGCTGCGGGAGTCGGACATCCTGGTCCACCATCCCTACCATTCCTTCTCCACCAGCGTGCAGCGCTTCATCGAGCAGGCGGCGGCCGACCCGAACGTACTGGCGATCAAGCAGACGCTGTACCGGACGTCGGGTGACTCGCCGATCGTCGACGCACTGGTCGACGCGGCCGCCGCCGGCAAGCAGGTGGTGGTGCTGGTCGAGGTGAAAGCCCGGTTCGACGAGGTCGCCAACATCGCCTGGGCGCGCACCCTGGAACGGGCCGGCTGCCATGTGGTGTACGGCCTGGTCGGGCTCAAGACGCACTGCAAGACCGCGCTCGTGGTCCGGCAGGAGGGCAACCAGCTGCGCCGCTACTGCCACATCGGCACCGGCAACTACCACCCCAAGACGGCGCGGTTGTACGAGGATTTCGGCATGCTGACCGCCGATCCCGAGGTGGGCGCCGACGTCACCGACCTGTTCAACGTGCTCACCGGGTACAGCCGGCAGACCACGTACCGCCGCCTGCTGGTCGCCCCGCACGGCGTCCGCCGGGGCCTGCTGGACCGGCTGGCCGAGCAGGCGAAGATCGCCCGATCCGGCGGCGAGGCGCTCGTGCAGTTCAAGGTGAACTCGCTGGTCGACGAGGAGACCACGGACGCGCTCTACCGCGCCTCGCAGGACGGCGTGAAAATCGACCTGATCATCCGCGGGATGTGCACGATCCGCCCCGGTGTGCCCGGCCTCTCGGAGAACATCCGGGTCCGCTCGATCGTCGGCCGGTTCCTGGAACACTCCCGGATTTTCCGGTTCGGCGCGGGCGACGACGCCGAATACTGGATGGGCTCGGCCGACCTGATGCACCGCAACCTGGACCGTCGGGTCGAGGCGCTGGTCAAGGTGACCATGCCGTCGGCCCGCGAGGAGCTGCGCAACGTCCTGGAGCTGTCCATGGCGGACGGCACCGAGGGCTGGGACCTCGACGGCGACGGCGACTGGCACCGGCACAGCGGCGACACCGCCAAGGCGCAGGCGCACCTGCAGGAGCTCCTGCTGCGCCGCATCATCGGCAAGAAGGCCTGATGGCCGCAGCGGTCCGCGCCGCGGGCGGGGTCCTGTACCGCCCGGGCCGCGCCGGTGTGCCCGAGATCTGCCTGGTCCACCGGCCGCGCTACGACGACTGGAGCCTGCCCAAGGGCACCCTGCGGCGGGGCGAGCCGGCCCTGGCCGCCGCGGTCCGTGAGGTGGCCGAGGAGACCGGGGTCGCCGGCATCCCGGAGATGTCCCTGCCCGAGATCGCGTACGAGCTGCCCGGTGGGCGCCCCAAAACGGTGCGGTACTGGCTGATGCGGGCCGGGACGACCGGCCCGATCCAGGACACCGCCGAGGTCGACAGGCTGGCCTGGCTGCCGCTGCCGGACGCCGCCGCGCGACTGACCTATCCGGACGAGCGGCCGCTGCTCGACCGGGTCGCCGGGTTGCCGCCGATCACCTCGGTGGTGGCGCTCGTCCGGCACGCGCACGCCGGCGACCGGAAAGACTGGTCCGGTCCGGACTCGCTGCGGCCGGTCAGCGTCAAGGGCGGCCGGCAGGCCCAGCGGGTGGCCGCCCGGCTGGCCACCTTCCAGCCGCGGCGGCTGGTCGCCGCGACGCCGCTGCGGTGCACCCAGACGCTGCAGCCGCTGGCCGCGGCGACCGGACTGCCGATCGTCTCGGACATCGCGTTCGCCGAGCCGGACGACCTGACCGCCGGGCTGCCGGCGCGGCTCAAGGAGGCCCGCGGCCGGCTGGACGAGCTGCGGCGCGGTGACCGGGTGGTGATCTGCAGCCAGGGCAAGGTGATCCCGGAGTTGCTCGCCGGCCTGCGCGACGCACCGGATCCGGAGCCCTTCAAGACCCGCAAGGGCGACGGCTGGCTGCTCACCTGGTCCGGCGAGCGACTGCTCGCGATCGGGCGCTGGTGACCGGCCGCGCGCCGGCCTGATCGGCCCGCCAGAAACCGATCAGGTCACCGGTCAGCCAGCGGGCCCGCCACAACTCGTCGCGGCGCGGTTCCCAGTCGCGAAAGGGCAGCAGCGCCACCCGCCAGCTCAGCACCCCGGCCAGATACCAGCCGTAGAGCGGGACCGCGCCGGCCAGTCCGTCCCGCGCCCGGTACGACGTCCACGGGGCGTACCCGGCCACCACCACACCGGACCAGCCGCAGGTGATCAACCAGTCCAGCGCCGGCCAGCCGGTGGCACGCTCGGCCAGATCGCCGAGCGTCCATCCCGGGACGACGGTCACCGCGAACAGGCCGGCGGCCAGCGATGCCCGGGTGAGCAGCCCTCTCGGTCCGCGTTCCATGCCCGGACCGTAGAGCCGGGGCGGCACGGGGCCGGGACGAACGAAAGGCGTCCACCCGTACGGTGGACGCCCTGCCTGTTCGTCGTGCGGTGCGGTCAGCGCGCCTTGCGGCTCGACGCGGCCCGGGCCGTCGAGGCACCCTTGGCCCGGGCCGGAGCCGGGGCCGGCGCCGCGGTCTTGCGGGCGGTGGTCTTCTTCGCCGCGGCCGTGGTCTTCTTGGCCGCTGCCTTGGTCGTGGTGGTCTTGGCGGGTGCGGTGGTCTTCTTGGCCGCCGCCTTCGTCGCGGTCGGCTTGGCCGGCGCGACCGTCTTCTTCGCCGCCGACTTGGCCGGCGCCGCCGTCTTCTTCGCCGCCGACTTGGCCGGCGTGGCCTTGGTGACCGTCGTCTTGCCGGCCTTGGTGGCCGTCGAACCGGTCGCCTTGGCCGTCGCGCCGGTCGCCTTGGCCGCCGTACCGGTCGCCTTGGCCGCCGTCGTACCGGTCGTCTTGGTGGCCGTCGCCTTGGTCGCCGCCGACTTGGTGGCGGTGGCCTTGGTGGCGGTGGCCTTGGTGGCGGTGGCCTTCGCCGTGGCCGTCTTGGTCGCGGTCGTCTTCGCGGGGGCGGCCGCCTTCGCCGACGTGGTCTTCTTGGCGGACGCCACCTTGGCCGGTTTGCCGCTGGCGACGAGGTCCCGGAAGGTGTTGCCGGGCCGGAATGCGGCGACCGACGTCTTCTTCACCTTCACCGGCTCACCGGTTCGCGGATTCCGTGCGGTGCGCGCATTACGCGTCCGCTTCTCCCAGGATCCGAAGCCGGTGAGGGAGACCTTGTCACCCTTGGCGACGGCGTTCTGCACCTCACTGATGAACGCGTCCAGCGCAATGGTCGCCGTCTTCCTGTCCCCCAGCTTGACGGCGAGCGCCTCAATGAGCTCGGCCTTGTTCACGGTTTCCTCCCGGACGTGAGAACTGGCCCGTCGCAGGCCATTCTGCGCGCACGGTATGCCCTCTGACCTGGAGACACAAACATTCGTGGCAAAAATCCGTTGTGTCCCAACGAAATTCGCCCCCATCGGCGACACCGACAGGGGCGAATTCAGTCTCGGGTTAAAGAACGACGACCGGCTTGAAAGACGGACGGCTCTTCTCGTACGCGCTAATCGCGTCCTCGTGGCGCAACGTCAGTCCGATGTCGTCGAGCCCCTCCAGCAGACGCCAACGGCTGAAATCGTCGATCGGGAACGAGTACGCCGCGTCATCCACGCGCACCACCCGCTCGGCCAGGTCGACGGTGATCTGCTTTTCCGGCTCACTCTCGGCCAGATCCCAGAGGCTCTCCACGATCTTCTGGTCGAGCTGGACCGGCAGCAGACCCTCCTTGAGCGCGTTGCCCCGGAAGATGTCGCCGAACCGGGCCGCGATCACCACCTTGAAACCCCAGTCGCGCAGCGCCCAGACGGCATGCTGACGGGACGAGCCGGTGCCGAAGTTCGGCCCGGCCACCAGGATGGTGGCGCCGGCGTGCGCCGGGTTGTGCAGCACGAAGGACGGGTCCTCGCGCCAGGCGCTGAAGAGGCCGTCCTCGAAGCCGGTACGGGTGACCCGCTTCAGGTACACCGCCGGGATGATCTGGTCGGTGTCCACATCAGAGCGGCGCAGCGGCAGCACCTTGCCGCTGTGCGTGACGAACTTGTCCATGTCTGTTTACTCCTGCTCAGAGGTCGGCCGGGGCGGCCAGCTTGCCGACCACCGCGGTGGCGGCGGCGACCTGCGGCGAGACCAGGTGGGTGCGGCCACCCTTGCCCTGCCGGCCCTCGAAGTTGCGGTTGGAGGTGGACGCCGCGCGCTGCCCGGGGCTCAGCGTGTCCGGGTTCATGCCCAGGCACATCGAGCAGCCGGCGAACCGCCACTCGGCGCCCGCATCGGTGAAGATCTTGTCCAGGCCCTCGGCCTCCGCCTGCTCGCGCACCAGGTAGGAACCGGGCACGATCATCATCCGGACGCCGGCGGCGACCTTGCGGCCGCGGATCACGTCGGCCGCGGCCCGCAGGTCCTCCAGCCGGCCGTTGGTGCACGAGCCGACGAAGACCACGTCGACCGGGACCTCGCGGAACGGGGTGCCCGGGGTGAGGTCCATGTACGCCAGGGCGCGCTCGGCGGCGCCCCGCTCCACCTCGTCCGGGAAGTCCGCCGGGTTCGGCACCACGTCGTTCAACGCGGCACCCTGGCCCGGGTTGGTGCCCCAGGTGATGAACGGGCTGATCCTGGTGGCGTCCAGGATGATCTCGGTGTCGTACTCCGCGTCCTCGTCGGTGACCAGGGTCTTCCAGTACGCCACGGCGGCGTCCCAGTCGGCGCCCTGCGGGGCGTGCCGGCGATCCTTCAGATACGCGAAGGTGGTCTCGTCCGGCGCGATCATGCCGGCCTTGGCGCCCCACTCGATCGACATGTTGCAGATCGTCATCCGGCCCTCCATGGAGAGCTTGCGGATCGCCTCGCCGCGGTACTCCACGATGTGGCCGTTGCCGCCACCGGTGCCGGTCTGCGTGATCAGGGCGAGGATCAGATCCTTCGCGCTGACGCCCGGGCCGAGCTCCCCGACGACCGTGACGGCCATCGTCTTCGGCTTCGACTGCGGCAGCGTCTGGGTGGCGAGCACGTGCTCGACCTCACTGGTGCCGATGCCGAAGGCCAGCGCGCCGAACGCGCCGTGGGTCGCGGTGTGCGAGTCACCGCAGACGATCGTGGTGCCCGGCTGGGTCAGGCCCAGCTGCGGGCCGATCACGTGCACGATGCCCTGGTTCACGTCACCGAGCGGGCGGATCTCGACGCCGAACTCGGCGCAGTTCTTCCGCAGGGTCTCGATCTGGGTGCGGGAAACCGTGTCGGCGATGGTCAGCAGCTCACCGCGGCGGGTGTTGAAGGAGGGATCCGCATACCCGGTCGGGGTGTTGTGATCCTCGGTCGCCAGCGTGAGGTCGGTGCGGCGGACCTTGCGGCCGGCCAACCGGAGACCGTCGAACGCCTGCGGGCTGGTGACCTCGTGCAGCAGGTGCAGGTCGATGAAGAGCAGGTCGGGCTCTCCCTCGGCCGAGCGCACCACGTGGTCATCCCAGACCTTCTCGGCCAGGGTCCTGGGTTTCCCGCTGTCGGGAGTGACTCCCACCATCTGGACATCCTAAATTCTGGAATGTATGTTTCGGCTTGTGGGACACAGTATGAGCGGTGTAGGCGTTCTCGACAAGGCGGTTGTCATCCTCGCCGCCTGTGTCGACGGCGCCAGCCTGGCCGAATTGGTAGAGCGCACCAAACTTCCGCGGGCAACCGCACATCGCCTGGCACAGGCTCTGGAGATCCATCGGATGCTGGTCCGGGACACTCAAGGAAGATGGCGCCCCGGACCTCGATTGGGTGAGTTGGCGAACGCCGCACCCGACGTTCTGCTGACCGCCGCCGAGCCCCTGCTTTCCGCATTGCGGGACGCCACGGGGGAGAGCGCGCAGCTGTACTTGCGCCGCGCCGACGAGCGCATCTGTGTCGCCGCCGCCGAACGCGCCAGCGGCCTGCGCGACACCGTCCCGGTCGGCTCGGTGCTGCCGATGGTCGCCGGCTCCGCCGCCCAGATCCTGCTCGCCTGGGAGCCGCCGGAAGCCGTCATGCCCCTGCTGCCCCGGTGCAAGTTCACCGGTCGCACCCTGGCCGAGGTCCGCCGCCGCGGCTGGGCGCAGAGCGTCGCCGAACGCGAACCGGGTGTGGCCAGCGTCTCCGCCCCGATCCGCGACCGGACCGGGCGGGTCATCGCCTCCATCTCGATAAGCGGCCCGATCGAGCGCCTGGGCCGCCGCCCCGGCGAACGCCACGCCATGGCGGTCGTCCGAGCCGGCCAGCGTCTCTCCGGGCTGTAGCCCTCCCCGGCCCGACCTCCCGACCCGCCCCGACCTCCACCTCGCGCCCGATGTCGCTCCCGCGCCATCGGGCGCATTCATTTCCGCGACCGAGCCGCCGTCGTCGGGCCGATCGCCCCTCGCCGGACCGAACGGCCACCACCGGACCCGATCGCCCCTCGCCCGATTGAGCCACCGCCATCGAACCGGTCGCTCTCACCCCACCCAACCGGGCACCACCAGACCGAGCGCCCTCACCCCACCCAACCTGGCACCACCAGACCGAGCGCCCTCACCCGACCCAACCGGGCACCATCAGAGCGGGCGGCCTCATCCGACCCAACCGGGCACCATCAGAGCGGGCGGCCTCATCCGACCCAACCGGGCACCACCAGACCGGGCGCCCTCACCGGACCCGACCCGGCACCCCTCACACCGTCTGCTAATGCCACATTTCAGGCAGAGATATCGGACTCGGCTTAAAGACTTCCGTTGAGCCGACGGCGACACAAAGCTTCACGGAACACAGAAATGGCCCGCACCGATCACGGTGCGGGCCATTGTGCTTGGTAGTCCCGAAGGGATTCGAACCCTCGCTACCGCCTTGAGAGGGCGGCGTCCTAGGCCGCTAGACGACGGGACCAAGACTTTCTTCCACCACCCTGCCCGGGCGGCGCGCTGAACTCTATCAGCACCTTTGCCGAATCCCCGAATCACCTCCTGCCCCACCGGCCCCACCGTGACGGCCCCCACAACCGCTGCCCACAGCGGGGCTGACGCGGGGCCAAAAACGCCGCAGAGACTCAACCGGCCCAGCGCCACAACCGGCCCAGCGCCACAACCGGCCCAGCGCCACAACCGGCCCAGCGCCACAACCGGCCCAGCGCCACAACCGGCCCAGCGCCACAACCGGCCCAGCGCCACAACCGGCCCAGCGCCACAACCCGCGCAGGGCCACGATCTCGGGGCCTCGGCCTGGCGCAAGGCCGGGGCGCGGCGTAGAAGGCTGCCCGGCGGGGCAGAGTGCCCGGCGGGGCAGAGTGCCCGGCGGGGCGGAGTGCCCGGCGGCGGTTGATGGTCAGGCAGCCGGTTCACCGGTCCGGACGAGCGGCTTGGCCGGAAACGATCCGAAAAGCGAACAACCCGCATCCGATGGATGCGGGTTGTTTCCGATGTAGTCCCGAAGGGATTCGAACCCTCGCTACCGCCTTGAGAGGGCGGCGTCCTAGGCCGCTAGACGACGGGACCAGAACTGCTGTTTGCGCCGAAGCGCTTCCAGCGGCACCAACCCGGAGGTTGGTAACGCTGGGGTACCAGGACTCGAACCTAGACTAACTGAACCAGAATCAGTCGGGCTGCCAATTACCCCATACCCCATTTGGCCCGGCTTGCCGAGCCGTTGAGAACTTTACCCGAGCCCTCCCCGCCCGCCAAATCGGGTTACCGAAACTGGTCCGCGTGACGGCTCGCCCACCGACAGTAACCCACCCCCAGGCGTCCGAGCAGGTCAAACGCCGGTCGATGCGACGGCACCGGACAGCCCGGCGGGCGGGGCGCGCCATCGGGCCGAGGACGGCACGGCGGGCGGCGCGCCATCGGACCGAGGACGACACGGCGGGGGGCGCGCCATCGGACCGAGGACGACACGGCGGGGGGCGGGCGGCGAGCGCCATCGGACCCAGGGCCGCACGGCAGGGCGGGCGGCGCGCCCTCAAACCGGGGACGGCCGGTCCGGGCGGGTATGGCGGCCCACGGCGTACGCCGCAATCGGAAGCGGATCGGGAGCAGGCCGCAGCCGTGACCGGATCCGCCTCCCCGATGGCGGTGGTCAGTCGAGGGCGACGACCGAGTTCCGCAGCTCCCCGATGCCCTGCACGCTCACCGACACCGTGTCCCCCGGCTCGATCCTGCTGACCCCGGCCGGCGTCCCGGTCAGGATCACGTCGCCGGGCAGCAGGGTCATCACGTGCGAGACGTACGACACCAGGCTGGGGATGTCGAAGACCATGTCCTTGGTGCGGCCGATCTGGCGGACCTCCAGGTTCGCCGGGTCGCGGCCGACCTCGCAGCGGACCTCCAGGTCGCTGACGTCGAGCTCGGTCTCGATCCACGGGCCGAGCGGGCAGAACGAGTCGAAGCCCTTGGCCCGGGTCCACTGCGGATCTTTGCGCTGCAGGTCGCGGGCGGTGACGTCGTTGGCGCAGGTGTACCCGAAGATCGCTTTCTCGGCGGCGGCCCGGTCGAGGCGGCGGGCACCGGTGGCGCCGATCACGACGGCGAGCTCGGCCTCCTCCTCGACCTGGGTGGTGACCGAGGGGATGCGGATGGCGTCGCCGGGGCCGATCACCGAGGTGGACGGCTTGATGAAGATCAGCGGCTCCTTGGGCACCTCGTTGCCCATCTCGGCGGCGTGGTCGGCGTAGTTGCGACCGATGCCGATCACCTTGCTGGAGAAGATCGGCGCGAGCAGCCGGACGTCGGGCAGGGCCCAGCGCTGGCCGGTGCGGACGACCTTCTCGAACGGCAGGCTGCTGATCTCGGCCACCGTGAGGCCGGAGGCGCCGTCACCCTCGACGACGCCGAACGACACTCCAGCGGCATGAACAAAACGGGCGAAGCGCACGGGTATCCCCATCTGCAGAAGGACGGACCCCTAAAATCTACGCCGATTGCGAAGCCGCCCCGAGCCGCGGGAAAGGCTCCAGCGCGAAGACCACCTCGACCGGCACCTCGAAGTACTGACAGATCCGCAGGGCCAGGTGGAGGCTGGGGCTGAACTCGCCGCGCTCCAGGTAGCCGACGGTCTGGTAGTGCACGCCGAGGGCGTCCGCCAGCTGCCGGCGGGAGATGCCGCGCTCCGCGCGGAGCATGGCGATCCGGTTGTACGTGATCTCCGTCGCCATCGCCGGGTCAGCGCCCCACCCGCCGCAGGGCGCGTTCGCGTCGCGCCTCGACCGCCGACCCGGACTCGCGGGCGGCCATCCGCCGCAGCAGGATCGGGGCCAGCACGAGGCCGAGGATCGACCAGCCGGTCAGCACGCCGAACGTTTCCAGGTGCCGCCAGGAGTGCGCGATCTCGGCCGAGGCCAGGGAGTCGGGCAGGAAGACCGAGCGCATGCCCAACCCTAGCCAGTACAGCGGGAGACTCTGGGCGACACCCTGCAGCCAGCCGGGAAAGCCGCTGATCGGATAGAAGATGCCGGAGATCGCGATGCTCCCGAAGATCGGCAGCACGATCAGTGCCATGTTGCGCGGGTCCTCGAAGAGTGAGCCGAACGCCGCGCCCAGCGGCAGGGTGGCGACCAGGCCGAGCGGGATCAGCCAGAGCATGGTCAGCCAGTCGCCGCCGGTCACGTCCAGGCCGTCGACCAGGAAGAGGCCGGGAATCAGCACGAGCAGGAAGCTGATCATCGCCATCCCGCCGACCAGCACCACCTTGCCGATCAGATAGCTGGTCATGCCGCGCGGCACCGCCTTGGCCCGCAGCAGGGTGCCGTCCTCCCGGTCGATCATCAGCAGTTGAGCGGTGGTCATCAGCCCGGTCGTCGCGAAGCCCATGCCGAACGTGCTGGGCAGCGTGCGGGCGCCCAGCGAGAAGCTGGTGCCGGGCACCGTGGCGCCGCGCATGAAATAGATCGTGCCGAGCAGCAGCAGGGACGGGAAGAGGTAGGTCCACAGGTCGCTCGGCGTGGTCAGCGTGTGCCGCACCTCGATCGCGCCGCGGCGCAGGCCCATCCGGATCGGGGTCATCGGGCGCCCTCCGCCTCGTGCACCAGCTTCATGTAGGTGTCCTCCAGACTGGACCGGCGCACCTCGAGGTCGCCGATCCGCTCCCCGTACTGCCGGAACAACTCGCGGACGAACGGCGTGGCGTCCGCCGCCGAGTGCACGAACCGCTGCCCGTCCCGGGTCCAGCGGATCTCGGTCTCGCCGGCCACCTGGCGGGACAGCGCGTCGGCCGAGCCGCTCGCGATGATCCGGCCGCCGGCGAGGATCAGGATCCGGTCGGCGAGTTTCTCCGCCTCGTCCAGATCGTGGGTGGTGAGCAGCACCGTGGTGTCGGCCATGTCGGTCAGCCCGTGGATCAGGTCGTGGAACTCGCGGCGGGCGGCCGGGTCGAAGCCGACCGTCGGCTCGTCGAGGAAGAGCAGCTCGGGGCGACCGACGATGCCGATCGCCACGTCGAGGCGGCGGCGCTGCCCGCCGGAGAGGCGGCTGACCCTGGTCCGCGCGGCGGCGGTCAGGCCGACCGCGGCGAGCAGCTCGTCGACCGGCCAGGGCCGGACGATCCGGCCGGTGCTGAACGGGGTGTAGTGCTGGCCGACGTGCTGCAGCAGCTCACGGACCCGCCACTTGCCGTGGTCGCGCCAGGACTGCAGGACCACGCCGAGCCGGGCCCGCCAGCGCTCGTCGCCGCGCTCCGGGTCGGCGCCGAGCACCCGGACGTGGCCGGCCGACCGGCGCCGGAAGCCCTCCAGGATCTCGATGGTGGTGGTCTTGCCCGCCCCGTTCGGCCCGAGGAGCGCGATCACCTCGCCGGGACGCGCCGTGAAGGAGATGCCGTCCAGCACTTCCCTGGGCCCGTATCGCATCCGCAGGTCGCGGACCTCGATGACCGGCTCGGCGACCGACTGCTCGCCGCCGATGCTCCGCACTACCGCCTCCGTCATGTCCACCACGCTATCAAAGTTGTAGTAGACGTACTACATTGTTGAGTATGGCTTCTGTCGTTGTCCTGACTCTGGGACTCGGTCCCCGACTGGGCTTCGCGCTGCCCGGAGCCCCCGGGCTGGGCTGGCCGGCCCCGGTTCACAAATCGCCCGATTCCGAAGAAGACGGAAATACCTCAGCCCGGTCCCCGAAAGAACATGCCGTGGCGGACCTCATTCGCGCCTAACGGTGATCGTGTTGATCGCTTCGGCTAGATACATTGGTGCGATGGGGATCAAGCAGGTGAGGGCACTCACCACCACGCTGCCCTCGGTCACCTGGATACCCCTCGCCCGGGCGCACGCCGAGCGCGCCGACCAGATGACCGCGGGCCACCGTGCCCGCCGGGCGACGGGTGAGAAACACGCCATCGAGGACTTCCTCTACGACTACTACGGCACCCGCCCGTCGATGCTGCGCCGCTGGCATCCGGGCGTCGGCGCCGGCCTGGTGGCCGCCCCCGACGGCCTGGCCGAGCACGCGGGCTGGAAGTTCTACCAGACCCACGACGACGGCGTCGTCGCCCTCGACCAGGACGCGTTCCTGCACGCCCGCGGCGAGTCGGTGCGCTACATCCACGGTCTGCTCACCGCCACCGCGTCCCGCCCGGTCTTCTCCGGCTGCTTCGGCCTGCACGAGTGGGCCATGGTCTACCGCGACCCGGAGCACCGGCACCCGCTCCCGCTGCGCCTGGGCCAGCCCGAGACCGACAAGGTGGTCGAGCAGCACACCATCCGCTGCACCCACTTCGACGCGTTCCGCTTCTTCACCCCCGAGGCGGTCGGCCTCAACCGCCTGCAGCCCACCCGCGCCACCCAGGTCGACCTGGACCAGCCCGGCTGCCTGCACGCCGCGATGGACGTGCACAAATGGGCGCAGAAACTCGGCCCGGCCGTGCCCGGCGCCCTCGCCCTCGACTGCTTCGCCCTGGCCGGCGAGATCCGCCTCCTCGACATGCAGGCCAGCCCCTACGACCTGGCCTCCTACGGCCACCCCCCGGTCAAGATCGAAACCCCGGAGGGCAAAGCCGAGTACGTCGCCCGCCAACGCGAACTCGCCCGCCGCGCGGCCGCCCTCCGCAGCCGCCTGATCCGCGTCTGCGAGGCCCTCCTCGGCCCGGAGGCGGCCGCCCGCAACCGCGAGGCCGTCGCCCCCTTCAACCACCGATAAAGACACTTCGGCGGTACGGGGTCCCGGTCCCCCCAACCGCACCGGTCCCATCCCGTGAGTCAGCGCGACACCGCTGCCACCCCCGGATCGCTGGGCAGCATCCGGGCCGGGGCGTGCCCTTACGGTGGTCCACCCCCAGCCGCCCCGCGAGACCCGCGGTCCGCTCCCGGACCGCTGCGGCTCGGGAGCAGCCATGGACCCTCCCGATACGCGACATCGTTCCGGCAGCCACCCGCATCGACGTGCGATGATCTCGGCGCCCGGGTTTCAGCTTCAGGGAGTCCAGAATGTCCGCAAGTCCGCCTTCGATCGAACGTGAAGTGATCCGCCGCCCGCTACGGACCGCGAGGACCCTTACTCCCCTCGTCTCGCGCGTCTGTATCAGCGATTGCAGACCCATCTGGCGGCGGCTCGGGCGGATGGGCGCGCCCCGGTCGACCATCTCGACGCCTGACCGCCGTGCGGCGGGTTGCGGTTCGGCTACGGAACCAGGCGATCCCCTGCATCGGGCGTGTCGGCAGGTCAGGGGTTTCCCTATGCTGCGGGCTCGCGATCTTCGGACCGTTCCACGGGAGGAACTCTCCAATGCACCGCCCCTCCGCCCGGCGCCTGCTCGCCGGACTGGCCACGGCCACGGCCGTCGCCCTCACCACGGCGACACCGGCCTTCGCCGCCACGCCCAAAATCAACGTCACCCTGGACGATGTCGCCATCGGCGCCGGGTATGCGATCAAGGTGTCCCCGGTGCTGCGGGCCGACCGCGAGGTCGAGCTCACCGGCGCGGTGATGACGTACCAGCTCACCGGCACTCCGGCCGGGGTCACCCTGGCCAACCCGGACGAGTTCGGAGACTGCGCGAGTCAGACGCCGACCACCTTGGTCTGCAAGCAGCCGTTCGGTATCAGCATCGGCCCGTACGGTGTGATGGGTTACCTGGAAGGCGCGCTGAAGGCCTCGCGCACCACGCCGATCGGCTCGACCGGGAAGCTGACCGCGACCTTCGCCGCTGACGGTGTGGCCCCGATCAAGTCGACCGCGAACGTCGTCGTCGCCGAGGGCGTCGACCTGGTCGCCGGCAAGCCGGACAAGCACAAGGTCAAGGTCGGCGAGACCTTCACCGGCACCGTGACGGTGACGAACAAGAGCGACAAGACGGTCCACGGCGTCGGCCTGAGCGGTTACGCGGACTACGCCTATGAGCCGACCGCGCAGTTCTCCAACTGCTCCTACCACGAGATCCGGATGAACTGCCGGTTCGATCAGGACCTCGAGCCGGGCGCCACCTACGCCCTGGAGTTCCCGTTCCGCGTGCGCACGGACACCGCGGCGCCCAGCGGCGGCGCGGCCGAGTACAAATGGCTGCCGGTCGGTGACTACGACGCGCAGACTAAGGCCCTGAAGACCACGGCCGGCACCGGCGGCATGCTGAAGCTGACGAAGGTCGCCGCCGCCACCTCGCGGGCCCGCCAGACCGACACGAACCCGGACGACAACTGGTCGCTGATCGACGTCGATGTGACCGGTCAGCAGAGCACCGACATCGCGGCCATCGGCGACAAGGTCTCGGGCGCGGCCGGCACCGTGGTCAACGCCACGGTCGGGGTGCGCAACAACGGCCCGGCGACGCGGGACACCAACCACGCCGGCGACGCGGCGAGCGTGCTGCGCGTCACGATCCCGGCCGGTGCCAAGGTCACCACCGTGCCGGACGGCTGTGCGGTCGCCACGGACTGGCTCCAGAGCGACAAGAAGGCGGTGCAGTACGTCTGCTCCACCGGCTACCTGTTCCGGGTCGGCGAGACCGTCAGCTGGACATTCGGTCTGAAGATCGACAAGGTCGTGCCGGGCGCGTCCGGGGCGGTCGAGGCCAACCCGGCGTGTGAGTGCGACATCTTCTCGAAGGACACCGACAAGTCGAACGACAAGGCGCTGCTGGTGCTCAACCCGGCCGGCGGTACCGGTGGCACCGGTGGCTCGGACGGGCCCGGCCTGCCGATCACCGGCCCGCAGGGCGCCGCGATCGCCGGGGCCGGCGGTCTGCTGGTGGCCGCGGGCGCGGTCAGCTTCCTCATCGCCCGCCGCCGGCGTACCCGCTTCCAGGCCTGATCCGGTGCCGGGATCGCCCGCCGGCCGGCGGGCGATCCCGGCGTCCTCAGCCCTCCAGCAGATGCCGCCGCATCGCGTCGATCTCGGAGCTGGTGAGCCCGATCTCCCGGACGTAGTCCTCGACCGTGCCGTGCAGCGCCCGCAGGTCGTCCAGGAACAGCCGCATCGCGGCCGGCGGCGAGTCGAACATGTGCTCGTTGCCCTCGACCGCTTCCGGGTCGGCGCGCAGCAGATACTCGGTGAGCGGCCGCATCGCCTCGGTGGTCAGCCCGTAGTCGGTGGCGATGTCGGAGTCGGAGACGCCCAGCAGGGACAGGGTGAGCGCGCAGATCGTGCCGGTCCGGTCCTTGCCGGCCATGCAGTGCACCACGACCGGAGCGGCCGCCGGGTCGGCGATCAGCCGCAGCGCGTCGAGGATCGCCTCCCGGCCGTCCTCGGCGAAGTTGAGGTAACGGTCGGCCAGCCAGCGCTCGCGCACCGTCCCGTCGGGGTGCTCGACCTCCTCCCAGTCGACGTGCTTGAGCACCAGGTTGCGGTAGTCGGTCCCGTAGCGTTCGTGCACCCGGCCGAACTTCTCCACCTCGTGCGGACGGCGCAGGTCGATCACGGTGCGGATGCCCAGGGCGGTGAAGGCGGCCGCGTCGGCGTCCCCGATGCGGTGCAGCGAGTCGGCCCGGAAAAGGCGTCGCCACCGCACGGTGCGGCCGTCGAGGCCGGCGTATCCGCCGACGTCGCGGAAGTTGTAGGTGGCGGAGAACCCGAGATTTCGCGAGTAAGATTCGGCAACCACGGTGACAAAACTAGTCTCGATAAGTGGAACGGCGCCTCCCCTGAGCCCGGATAGTGGCATGCTTCATCTCGTGACCCACCTCGTGCTGATTATTCGCACCTAGCGCGCCGGCCTCCTTCCGCCGACGCGCAGACCTCCCGCATCCGCGGGGGGTCTTTTTGTTGTGTGGGTGCCGACTGAAAGGACCTCCCCGATGGACTACCAGGTGTTCGACACGACGCTGCGCGACGGTGGGCAGCGCGAGGGAATCAGCTACACGGTCGCCGACAAACTCGCGGTCGCACGCCTGCTGGACGACTTCGGTGTCGGTTTCATCGAGGGCGGCTGGCCGGGCGCGATGCCCAAGGACACCGAGTTCTTCGCCCGCGCCAGGACCGAGCTGAACCTCCGGCACGCGGTGCTGGTCGCGTTCGGCGCCACCCGCAAGGCCGGCGTGGACGTGGCGGCCGACCCGCAGGTGCGGGCGCTGCTGGAGGCCGACACCCCGGTGGTCTGCGTGGTGGCCAAGTCGGACATCCGGCACGTGGAGCGGGCGCTGCGCACCACGGCGGAGGAGAACCTGGCGATGGTCCGGGACACGGTCCGGCACCTGGTCGCCAACGGCCGCCGGGCGTTCCTCGACTGTGAGCACTTCTTCGACGGCTTCCGTTTCGACCCGGAGTACACCGCGAGCGTGGTGCGGACCGCGATCGACGCCGGCGCCGAACGCGTGATCATGTGCGACACCAACGGCGGCATGCTCCCCTCGATGATCACCAAGGCGATCACCGAGGTCGTCGAGCGGACCGGGGTGAGCGCCGACCGGCTCGGCATCCACTGCCAGAACGACACCGCCTGCGCGGTCGCGAACACGGTCGCCGCGGTCGAGGCCGGGGTGCGGCACTTCCAGTGCACCGCGAACGGCTACGGCGAGCGCCCCGGCAACGCCGACCTGTTCGCCGTGGTCAGCAACCTGCAACTCAAGCTCGGGCTGAAGGTCCTACCGGACGGATGCCTGGAGAAGGCGACGCGGGTCTCCTCCGCGCTCGCCGAGATCGCCAACATCGCCCCCGACACCCACCAGGCCTATGTCGGGGCCGCGGCGTTCGCCCACAAGGCGGGCCTGCACGCGAGCGCGATCAAAGTGGATCCGCTGCTGTACAACCACGTCGACCCGGCGGTTGTCGGCAACGACATGCGGATCCTGGTGACCGAGATGGCCGGCCGGGCCAGCATCGAGCTCAAGAGTCGCGAGCTCGGCATCGACCTGGCCGGCCATCCGGACACGCTCACCTCGGTCACCCAGAAGGTCAAGGACCTGGAGGCGGCCGGCTGGTCGTTCGAGGCCGCCGACGCCTCGTTCGAGCTGCTGGTGCGCAGCGAGCTGCCGGGCGAGGACGTGACCCGCCCGTTCACCCTGGAGTCGTACCGGGTGCTGGTCGAGCACCGCGAAGACGGCAAGGTGATCTCCGAGGCGACGGTGAAGCTGCGGGTCAAGGGCGAGCGGGTGATCGCCACGGCCGAGGGCAACGGCCCGGTCAACGCGCTGGACGAGGCGCTGCGCACCGCGCTCTCCCACCACCATCCGGCGCTGAGGTCGTTCGAGCTCAACGACTACAAGGTACGGATCCTGGAGGGCAGCCACGGCACCAACGCGATCACCCGGGTGCTGGTCGAGACCGGCGACCACAACCGCGAGTGGACCACCGTCGGCGTGCACGAGAACGTGGTCGAGGCCAGCTGGACCGCCCTGGTCGACGCGCTCACCTACGGACTCGGCAGGAGCTGACCGGGTCGGCGGGCGGCGGCGACCGCACTGATCAGCGCGATCGCCGCCGACCCGGGCATCGGGTCCAGCTGCCGGCCGTCCCGCAGCCGCAGCGAGACCAGGCCGGCCGCGGCTTCCCGGGCGCCGATCACCGCCACGTACGGCACCTTGGCGGCGGCCCGGATCCGGGCGCCGAGCGAGCCCTCCCGGACCTCCACCGCGCGCAGGCCCGCGGCGACCGCGTCGGCGGCGAACGAGGCGGTCCCCGAGGCGCCGACCGGCAGCACGGCCACCTGCACCGGCGCGTACCAGACCGGGAACGCTCCCTGGTGCTCCTCGATCAGCTGACCGAACAGCCGCTCCATCGACCCGGCCAGGCTGCGGTGCACCATCACCGGGCGGGCCCGGGCCCCGGACGCCGACACGTACGACAGGTCGAAGCGTTCCGGCTGGTGGAAGTCGAGCTGGACGGTGGCGATGGTCCACTCCCGGCCGGCCGCGTCGGCCACCTGCACGTCGATCTTCGGGCCGTAGAAGGCCGCTTCGCCGGGGCCTACGACGTACGCCATCCGGTTGTCGGCGAGCGCGCCCCGCAGCAACCGCTCGGAAAGCGCCCACCCGGACTCGGGACCGCCGTATCGCCGGCCCGGCCCGCGCAGTGAGAGGCGCACCGACGCCGGCCGCAGGCCGAGCGCGTCGTGCGCCTCGCGCATCAGCCGCAGCACCCCGCCGACCTCCTCGGCGGCCTGTTCCGGCGCGCAGAGGACGTGCGCGTCGTTGAGCGCGATCGCGCGGACCCGGGACAGGCCGCCGAGCACGCCGGACCGCTCCTGGCGGTACATCTGACCCATCTCGGCGATCCGCAGCGGCAGCTCCCGGTACGACCGCCGGCGGGCCTTGAAGATCAGCGCGTGGTGCGGGCACAGGCTGGGCCGCAGCACCAGCTCGTCGTCGCCGACCGGCATCGGCGGGAACATGTCCGCGGCGAAGTGCGACCAGTGGCCGGACATCTCGTACATCTGCCGTTTGCCCATCGCCGGCGAGTAGACGTGCTGATAGCCGGCGCGACGTTCCAGCTCGCGCAGGTAGGACTCCACCTCGTGGCGGGCGGCGGCGCCGGCCGGCAGCCAGAACGGCAGGCCGGCGCCGATCAGCGGGTCGGAGTCGAACAGGTCCAGCTCACGGCCGAGCTTGCGGTGATCGATCATCACGGGTCTCCTGGGTCGGAGCGACCCGCACGGCACCGTGTCGAAGCCCCGGGCGGATCGCCCGGGGTCGGTGAGTCAGCGCGACTCGACGCCGGGACGTGCCGGCGTAGTCGTGATCACGCTGCTGCTGTGCATGCCCCCGAGACTAGGACTCGGCCTTGCGCTGCTCCAACCAGTTTTCCGCGACGGTCTGGAACAGGTAGTGGTCCTGCCAGTCGCCGGCGATGTTCAGGTAGCGCGGGGCCATCCCGAACCGCTCGAAGCCGTTCTTCGCCAGCACCCGCTGCGACCGCACGTTGTGCAGCAGGGTGGCCGCCTCCACCCGGTGCAGGCCGTACTCGGTGAACGCGAGCCGCAGCACCTCGCCCACCGCGAACGAGGCGACCCCGCGCCCGCCGTGCGCCGGCGCCACCCAGTAGCCCAGGGTGCAGGACTGGAACGGGCCGCGCACCACGGTCTGCAGGTTCACCCGGCCGGCGATCGCGCCGTCGACCAGGATCACGTGCGGCAGGCCGGTCCCGGCGTTCAGCAGATCGTCGAGGATCTTCCACTGGCCGGCGACGGTGAAGAAACTCTCGTCACGGATCGGCTCCCAGGGCGCCAGGTGCTCCCGGCTCGCCTTGATCACCTCGGTCAGCTCGGGCACGTCGGTCAGCGTCACCGGACGGATCGTGACGTTCACGACGCCGCCGGCAGGGTCAGCGTGGCGATCACCGAACGATGATCCGACCTGTCCACCCCGTGCACGGACACCTCACGGACTCCGATCCGCTCGTCGACCAGAACGTGATCGATGATCACCGGGGGGATCATATCGCCGTCGTACGGTCCCCAGGTGCCGATCAGTCCGTCGCCGACGGTGTCCGCGGCATCCCGGTACCCGTGCGAGATCAGGTCCCGCAGCGCGCTGTGGTCCAGCGTCGAGTTGAAATCGCCGAGCAGGATCCGGTTCGGATTGTCGCCGTCGGACCGCGGCTCCTCGCGCAGGTCGACCCGCCAGGCGTGGAAGGTGAGCGGCGCCGACGGCGCCAGCGGGTGCACCGACTCGACGAAGACCGGGGCGGCGCCCGGCGCCTGCAACGTCCCGAACGTCTGCAGGAACCCGCCGTGGTTGCGCTTCTGCCCCGGATCGGCCAGCGGGAACCGCGCGTACAACCCGGAACCGCTGGCACCCGGCTCGGCGGCCAGCGAATGGTAGGGCAGCAGCCGGTCCAGCCCGGCCTCGGTCAGCCGGGCCTGCGCCGCCGGGCTGAACTCCTGCACCGCGAGCACCGCCACGTCGTTGTCCCGGACCAGCTGGGTGATCTCGGTCGTGTCGGCACCGCCGAGCAGCAGGTTCGCGGTCATCACCCGCAGCGTGACGCCGTGCGAGGGGCCCCGGTCCAGGTCGGGCAGGGCGCGCGGCAGGACACACGCGGCCAGCGCGACCGCGATCAGAACGCCGGCCGCGCCGGCCGCCCACCGGCGGAAGAACAGCGCCAGCAGGGCCGGCAACCACGATCCGACTGCCACGTACGGGGTGAACGGCAGCACCTGGATGAGCCGACCGGCCTCCCAGCCGCTGAGCCGGATCACCGTCCAGACCAGACCGGGCGTGAGCAGCAGCCAGAACAGGATCGTCGCTCCGCGCCGTCCGGTCGTGACCGGTGGCGCCTCGGTGATCGTCATGGGGCCGACGCTATCGACCCGTGACCAGCTCCGGGACGTCACCGGCGGGTGACGCCCCGGAGTGGGCTCAGAGTGCCGCTTCGGTCAGGTCGCCGAACTCCGCCAGTTCCGCCCGGATCTTCTCGCCGTCGCCCTCGACCACCAGGGTCAGCCCGTCCACCGCCAGGTGCCGGGCCGCGGCCGCGGACACCTGCTCGACGGTGGCCTCCAGATACTCCCGGCGCAGCGTCTCGAAATAGTCGTCCGGCAGCCCGTGCACCACCAGGGTGGCCAGCGCCCCGGCGATCGCCCCCGGCGTCTGCATCTCCACCGACAGCTGACCGGCCCGCCACGACCGGGCGACCGCCAGCTCCGCCTCGGTCACCCCGTCCACCTGGGTGCGCCGGATCTCGCCGAGCGTGTCCGCGATCGCCGGCCCGGTCACCGCGGTCTGCACCCCGGCGGCCACCTCGAAACGGCCCGCCCGGCGGGTCATCGCATAGGAGCCGCGGATCCCGTACGTGTAACCCTTCACCTCACGGATCAGGTGATTGAGCCGGGACGTGAACGCCCCACCCAGCACCGTGGCCATCAGCGTCATCGGCACGTAGTCCGGGGTGGCCCGCTCCGGCGCCCGGTGACCGACCCGCAGCGTCGACTGCACCGAGCCCGGCCGGTCCACCAGGATCACGTGCGGCTTCGCCGGAACCACCAGGCCCAGCGGCGCCTCCACGGCCAGGGCCTGCCCGGACGTGCCGGCGAACGCGGCCTCGGCCAGCTCGGTCAGGTCCAGCCCGTCCAGGTCACCGGCGACCAGCAGCACCCCCGGCCGCAGCATCCACTCGCGGTGGAAGGCGAGCACGTCGTCGACGGTCACCGCGGCCACCGAGGCCGGATCACCGTGCAACGGCCGGCTGTACCGCCCCTCGCCGGCGAACAGGTCGCCGCGCAACGCGGCGTCCGCCCGCGGGCCCGGCTGCGCCCAGTCCATCCGCAGCGCGGTCACCTCGTCGTCGCGGACCCGGGCCACATCCGCCGGATCCAGCTTCGGCGTGCGGGCGGCCTCGGCGGCCAGCCGGACCGCGCCGGTCAGCTGCGGGGCCGGCGCCGACACGCCGACCCGGAAGGTGTCCCAGTCGACCGACGGGGACAGCTCGGCGCCCAACCCCTCCAGAGCCAGCGCGTACGCCGCGGAATCGCGCTTGCTCGTGCCCTCCTCCAGCGACTTGGCGAGCACCGTCGCGGTGCCCTCCCGGCCCGCCGGCTCGCGGGCGGCGCTGGCGTCCAGCAGCAGGATCGCGGTGGCCAGCATCTGACCCGGCAGGTGCGCGGCGATCACCGTGCCGCCGTGCGCGGTCACCCGGCGGACCGACGGGAACGCGTACGGGCGGGCCGTGCCCGGCTCGGGGCGTGTCGTGACGAGACTCATGCTGCCTCCTCCGCCTTCTCCGGCAGGTAGGTGAGGGTGACCCGGGACTCCTTCTGCAGCGTGCGGGCGGCCGCCTCGGTGACATCGTCGGCGGTCACCGCCAGCCACGCCGGCAGGCGGTACCCGGCGGTCGCCGGATCACCGAACTGCGTCGCATACCGCCCCAGCGTGTCGGCCCGGCCGCCGACCGTGGACACCTGCCGCCACCAGCCGGTGGTCAGCAGCGCCTTGGCCCGGTTCAGCTCCTCCTCGGTGACCGGCTCGTCGACCAGGCTGCGCAGCACCTCGTCCAGGCCCGCCTCCAACTCGTCGACGCTCACCCCGTCCTTCGCGGTCGCGGTCACGATCAGCGGAGCCGGCGCGTGCGCCAGATCGACCCCGTACGACCCGATGTAATCCGGCTGCGCGATCCGCTTGCCGTCGGCCAGCCGCTGGTAGAGCCGGCTGCCCCGGCCACTGCCCAGCACCGTGGCCAGCACGGTGATCGCGTCATAGCCGGCGGTGCCGAACGGATACGTCCGGTGCGACAGGTAGATCCGCGGCGCCGGAACAGCCGCGGTCACCGTCTCCCGCACCGGCTCGGTCGCCGGCCCGGCCAGATGCCCGTTCGGCGCCGGCGGAATCCCCGGCACCGGCTCGATCCCGCCGAAATACTTCTCGGCCAGCGCGAACACCTCGGCCGGCGGGGCATCCCCGGCGACCGTCAGCACCGCATTGTTCGGCGCGTAATACTGCGCGTGGAACGCCTGGAAGGTTTCCAGGGCGGCCGCGTTCAGATCCTCCATCGAGCCGATCGTGGCATGGTGATACGGGTGCCCCGGCGGGTAGAGCAGCGGCAGCAGACGCAGCCAGGCGTCCCCGTACGGCACGTTGTCATACCGCTGGCGGCGCTCGTTCTTCACCACCTCGCGCTGGTTGTCCAGCGTCTCCTGGGTGAGTGCCGGAACCAGGCCGCCCATCCGGTCGGCCTCCAGCCAGAGCGCCAGCTCCAGATGCTCCGACGGCATGCTCTCGAAGTAGTTCGTCCGGTCCGGGTTCGTCGTCGCGTTCAGCGAACCGCCGTTGCCCTGCACGAGCCGCATGTGCTCGGTCTTCTTCACATGCTGCGAGCCCTCGAACATCAGATGCTCGAAGAGGTGCGCGAAACCGGTCTGACCGGGCGGTTCGTGCCGCGAGCCGACGTCATACCAGAGATTGACGCAGACGACCGGGGCGGTCCGGTCCTCGCTGACGACGACCCGGAGGCCGTTCGCCAGCCGCGTGGTTTCGATAGGCCACGGATACCCGGTCGTGGCGACCGGTGCGGATGGTGACGTCACCCGACCCATCATGCCGTGTATCGCTCGGTTCCGTCCCTCCTGCGCCCCGCATCCGCCGTCCCGGCGGCCCCGCCCGGTGTCCGCCGCGTTCGTCTCGGCGACCCCGCCCGGTGTCCGTGGATAACCCCGTGGCGGGATCGAGCGGACGGGTGCCAGACTTGCCGCGTACTCGATCACCGGCATTCTGCGAAAGGGACGTCATGGCCGACGTGCTGATCCGGCCCGGCCTGGCCATCCCCGAGGCCGAGCTCTCGTGGCGTTTCTCCCGCTCCAGCGGGCCCGGCGGGCAGGGCGTCAACACCACCGACTCCCGGGTGGAGCTGTCCTGGAACCTGCTCGCCTCCGGGCTGCTCTCGCCCGCCTTGAAGGAGCGGGCCGTCGAACGCCTGGGCAGCCGCCTGGTCGACGGGGTGCTGACGATCACCGCCTCCGAGCACCGCTCCCAACTCCGCAACCGGGAGGCCGCCGAGGCCCGCCTGGCCATGCGGGTGGGCGAGGCGATCGCGGCCCCGCCCCGCCAGCGGCGCGCCACCAAACCGACGCGCGGCTCGGTCGAACGCCGCATCGGCGAGAAGAAACGCCGAGCCCAGATCAAACGCAACCGCCGCGGCGACGAGGACTGAAGTTCCCAACGCGACCCGCTGAGAACCGCGCCGCCACGCGGTGGTCAGGCAACGAGGTGGCTGACGGCGGCACGCCGATATGCGCAGGCCGCAGCCAGTTGCGTCTGGCGGCGGCTGCAAAGGCGCCGGCGGCGGCCACAGCCTCGCTTTGGCGCTCGGCAAGCCCGAGCCATCCGGCGGGTGAGCCCGGAACGTCTACGGTTCGGGTTCGTCTAGGGAGTCCAGCGAGTCCAGGTCGTCCAGCTGCTCGACAGTGCTGGCCTGCCTGATCAGCCGGCCGAGCAGGGCCTCGTCGGTGCAGGCCATCAACCTCTCGCGGAACGACTCCGGCGTCTCAATCCCGCGCACATCGAGGACGGTCAGAATGGACTCGGCCTTGCCCTGTGCCCGGGTCTTTGCCCGGGCTTGTGCCCGGCCATTGATCCAGCCCTCAGCGAAGTGGCAGCGGGCGAAGTCGCTGCGGTAGTGGTGACTCGCGGCGATCATGGCAAGCTCAGCCTCGCTCTGCGCGCCATGGCTCGGACGTCCGGTGGACGGCGGGATCTGCGGATGCACGTCAGGAGCCGGATCAGTCAACGGGGTCCAGGTCTCCCAGCTGCTCGGCAGTGGCCGCCTGCTGGATCAGCCGGGCAAGCAGGGCCTCGTCGGTGCAGGCCATCAACTTGGCGCGGAACGACTCCGGCGTCTCGATGCCGCGTGCATGGAGGACAGCCAGGACGGATTTGGCTTCACCCCGGGCTTCACCCCGGGCCTCACCCGCGGCGAAGTAGCGGCGGGCGAAGTCGCTCTGGTAAGGGTTATCCGTAGTGATCATGTAATCCTCCAGGAGCTTCCGAGCCGCCTGCGGCATGACCGCGAGCATGAGGTCAGTGTATAGAGCGGCGCGGCTCGGTTCGATGGTGTCGAGTCCGGTGAATGTGGCGTTGAGCAGCGCGGTCCGCTCGGAGTCGGTGATGTGGGCGAGGTGGGCGAGGGTGGACATGACTGCCAGCTCGGGACTGGAACGAGCCTCGTCGGGATCGGTGACGACGGGTATCTGTTCGGGGCCGAGCGCGATCGGGGCCACCGTCGAGCCGGGCGGGCCGACGGCGATCGCCGTTGCCGCCCAGGTGGCGATCTTGGGGTGTGGGCAGACGACCAGCAGCGCGACCGGGCAGCCGACCCGGGCGTAGAGGGTGCCCACGTAGGCCGGCCAGGACAAGCGCTTGCGCTGGTCGACGCGGAGCTGCACCTCGATGATGACGGCGAGCACCGCGACGCCCGCCCGGCTCAGGGTGACGACGGCGTCGGCTCGGTATTCGGTGGGCGCGACGTCGGCGAGCTCGGCGGAGGCCAGGAGCGCCTCGTCGAATTCCGGCACGGGGATCCGCAACGTCCGGTCGAGCACATCCGCCGCGAGCGCCGGCCGGCCCCGGAACATCTCGATGAGGGTCTCGTGCGTTTGGCTGGGCATGACATTGACGCTAGACAGCTTGACGCATAAAGGCTAGTCGCACGACAGGGGTTAACGGCTGTCACTACTGGCGTCGGCGGCAGACGAAAAGGTCGATCACAGCCGGTGGAGTCGGTGGCTGATCACGCGGAGAGAAGAAAGCGGTCGGCCCACGCGCCAGAAGACGCGTGGGCCGACCGTCATAAGAAGCGGTGGGTACGGATCGATAACCCGGTGGATGACGTCAGAAGACGCGGTGGACCCAGCCGAAGGTGTCCTCGGCGCGGCCGCGCTGGATGTCGACCAACTCCTTGCGGAGACCCATGGTGATCTCGCCGGGGCCGCCGTCGGCGATGGTGAAGTCGCCGTCCAGGCTGCGGATGGTGCCGATCGGGGTGATCACCGCCGCCGTACCGCAGGCGAAGGCCTCGCGGACGCGGCCGGAGGCGGCGCCGTCGCGCCACTCCTGGAGGCTGATCGCCCGCTCCTCGACGCGGCGGCCGGCGCGCTCGGCCAGTCTGATCACCGAGTCGCGGGTGATGCCGGGCAGGATCGTGCCGGTCAGCGGCGGGGTGACCAGGGTGCCGTCGTCGAGGACCAGGAAGACGTTCATGCCGCCGAGCTCGTCGATGTACTTCCGTTCGACCGCGTCCAGGTAGACGACCTGGTCGCAGCCGTGCTCGATGGCCTCGGCCTGGGCGGACAGGCCGGCTGCGTAGTTGCCGCCGCACTTGGCCGCGCCGGTGCCGCCGGGAGCCGCCCGGGTGTAGTCCGGGGTGACCCAGACCGAGACCGGCTTGACGCCACCGGAGAAATACGGTCCGACCGGGGAGGCGATCACCAGGAAGAGGTACTCCTGGGCCGGGCGGACGCCGAGGAAGACCTCACTGGCGTAGGCGAACGGCCGCAGGTAGAGGCTGCCGTCCTCGCCGCCCGGGATCCACTGCCGGTCGATCGAGATGATCTCGTGCAGGGACTTGAGGAACAGGTCCTCGGGCAGGGCCGGCATGGCCATCCGCTCCGCCGACTGGGCGAACCGGGCGGCGTTCGCCTCCGGGCGGAACATGGCGACCCCACCGTCGGGCAGCGTGTACGCCTTCAGGCCCTCGAAGATCTCCTGCGCGTAGTGCAGCACGGCACTGGCCGGATCCATCGGGATCGGCGCCCGGGCCTCGACCCGCGGCTCATACCAGCCTTTGCCGTCGGCATAACGCACGGTGACCATGTGGTCGGTGAAGATCCGTCCGAACCCCGGGTTCGCCAGCAGGGCGGCGCGCTCAGCGTCTCCTACGGGCGCGGGATTCGGACGGATCTCGAAGTCGAGGTTGTCACCACCGCTCATGGCAAGGGGACCTGCTTTCTGCAGAAATAAGCATGCGAGGGGCACCCGGAGTGCGCCCATGAATGTACCCCGAACGGTCGTTAAAACAACGGGCACGGGGTTTACGCCCGGGTAACCCGGGCGTACGGAGGGAATCCGCTCAGACCGCGGCGGCGAGCCGGCTCAGAGCGCGGCGGCGACGCGGTCGCCGACCTCGGCGGTACGCAGCGGCGCGCCCGGCGTGCGGGACGCGACCTCGGCCGCGACCGCCTCGGTTACTCGCCCGGCCTCGGCGTGCCGGCCCAGGTGCTCCAGCAGCAGGGCGGCGGAGAGGATCGCGGCGGCCGGATCGGCGATGCCCTTGCCGGCGATGTCCGGGGCGGAGCCGTGCACCGGCTCGAAGGTCGACGGGTATTTCCGCTCGGGGTTGACCGAGCCGCTGGCCGCCATGCCGATGCCACCGGTGACCGCGGCGGCGATGTCGGTGAGGATGTCGCCGAACAGGTTGTCGGTGACGATCACGTCGTAGCGCTGCGGGTTGCTGACCATGAACATGCTGGCCGCGTCGATGTGCTGGTACTCCGTGGTGATCTCGGGGTACTCCGCGGCGACCGCGGCGAACGTGCGGGACCACAGGTTGCCGGCGTGGGTGAGCACGTTGGTCTTGTGCACCCAGGTGAGGTGGCGGCGTTCGCGGCGCTGGGCGCGCTGGAACGCGTCGCGGATGACCCGCTCGACGCCGTGCCGGGTGTTCAGGCTCTCCTCGGTGGCGATCTCGGCGGGGGTGTCCCGGTGCAGGACGCCGCCGGCGCCGACGTAGAGACCCTCGGTGCCCTCGCGGACCACGACCATGTCGATCTCGCCGGCTTTCACCCCGGCGAGCGGGCTGGTGGTGCCGGGCCAGAGCTTCGACGGGCGGAGGTTCACATACTGGTCGAAGTCGAACCGCAGCTTCAGCAGCAGGCCGCGCTCCAGGACGCCCGGCGGGACGCTCGGGTCGCCGATCGCGCCGAGCAGGATCGCGTCGTGGCCGGCCAGCTCGTCCTCGACGGCCCGCGGGAGGACCTCGCCGGTGCGGTGGTAGAGGCGGGCGCCCAGGTCGTACTCCTGGTAGTCGACTCCGGGGAGGACGGCGTCAATGACCTTGCGCGCCTGCGCGGTCACCTCGGTCCCGATGCCGTCGCCGGCCACGACCGCGATCCGCGCCACGCTCACGTCTGACTCCCCTGTCTCCGGCTGACCTGCCCACGTCCGGTTCAGCAACACACACGGTAACGCTGATTCCCGAACACCGGAACGAGAGTCCCATCTTTTGAACTCTCGACCCGGTCGGCCACCCCGGAAGCGAACAGCCCCCGGACCGCGGCAAACGGTCACGGGGGCTGTGGCGACGATGACGCGTGGCTCGGTCCCGCCAGAAGGTGACCGCGCGGCCCGCGGCGAATCCCGTCACCCGAAGACAGGCCCACCCGAGACGTGCGGCTGGGGACAACGCTAGCGATGCGGACCAAAAACGCGCAAGACGCATCCCCGCGTGTCGGCCCACGGTTTCTGCGCCCGGGGGCTCCGGTGATGGCACCATGCGCCGGTGAGTTTCGACCTAGTGGTGTGGGCGATGGACCCGGCGGCGGCGCCCGAACAGGTGCGCGCCGCCAATGCGCGGTGTGCCGAGGGCGTGCACCCGCAGCGCCCGGCCGACCCCCGCGTCGTCGCCTTCTACGACGCTTTGACCAGCAATTATCCGGATCGTGGGCCGCGCGCGACGGCGCCCGGCACGCCGTGGGCGAGCGCGCCGCTGCACGCCGCCGCGGACCACATCCAGATGCGGCTCGACGAGAACTGCCCGGACCAGGTGCTGGAGACGATCGAGCGGCTGGCCGCCGAGCTCAACCTCGACCTGCTCGACCTGCAGGACGGGACGGTCTACCCGCCGTTGCGCGCCACGCAGGTCCGCTGACGGCGCGCCCGTCAGGGGCGGGGAAACGCCGGCGGACAGCGCCGGCCGGGACCGGCGACGACGCGCTCAGGTGCCCCGCAGGTCCACCGAGACGGCACTGCTCGCGTCCACCGAAGCCGCCACCCGGGCCAGCAGCTCCGGCTCGACCGGGGAGTCGACCAGCAGCACCATCAGCGCCTCCCCGCCGGCCGCCTCCCGAGCCACCTGCATCGCCGCGATGTTCAGCCCGGCCGCGCCCAGGCCGGTGCCGATCCGGCCGACCACGCCGGGCCGGTCCCGGTAGCGGACGAACAGCAGCACCCCGTCGGCCGGCAGGTCCAGCTCGAACCCGTCCACCCCGACCAGCTTCGTGCCGGCCCCGGCCACCGCGATGGTCCGCCCGTCGGCCAGCGCGCCGCGCACCACGATCAGGGCGGCGTGCTCGCCGGCGTCCTCCGACGTCGCCAGCTCCACCGCCACTCCCCGATCGGCGGCCAGCCGCGGCGCGTTCACGTAGGTGACCCGCTCGGCCACCACCGAGGCGAACAGGCCCTTCATGGTGGCCAGCTGCAGCACCTCGACGTCGTGCGTGGCCACCTCGCCGCGCACGTCCACGGTGACCCGGGCGGCCACCCCACCGGCCACCGCGGTGAACACCCGGCCCAGCTTCTCGGCCAGCGGCAGCAGCGGGCGCACGTCCTCGTCGACCGCCCCGCCGGCCCGCACGTTGACCGCCTCCGGGACGAACTCGCCGCGCAGCGCCAGCCGCACGCTCTGCGCCACCGCCAGCCCGGCCTTGTCCTGCGCCTCGGCCGTGGACGCGCCCAGGTGCGGGGTGACCGTCACGCTGTCGAAGCCGAACAGCGGGGAGGTGGTGAGCGGTTCGGTCTCGAAGACGTCCAGGCCGGCGCCGGCCACCCGGCCGTCCGCGATCGCGTCGGCCAGCGCGCGCTCGTCGACCAGGCCGCCGCGGGCCGCGTTCACGATCCGCACGCCGGGCTTGACCGTGGCGAGTTCCTTCTCGCCGATCAGCCCCAGCGTCTCGGGAGTGCGGGGCAGGTGCACCGAGACGAAATCACTCTCCCGGAGGAGCTCCTCCAGGGTGACCAGGCGGACGCCGAGCTGCGCGGCGCGGGCCGGCTGCACATACGGGTCGTAGGCGATCACGGTGGTGCCGAACGCGGCCATCCGCTGGGCCACCAGCACGCCGATCCGGCCCAGACCGACCACGCCGACGGTCTTGCCGAACACCTCCACCCCGGTGAACTTCGCGCGCTGCCACCGACCCGCCTTGAGGGCGGCGCTGGCGGTCGCGGTGTGCCGGGCGGTGCACAGCAGCAGGGCCACCGCCTGCTCCGCCGCCGAGATGATGTTGCTGGTCGGCGCGTTGACCACCATCACCCCGTGAGCGGTCGCGGCGGCGATGTCGACGTTGTCCAGCCCCACGCCGGCGCGCGCCACCACACGCAGATGCGGACCGTGTTCCAGGGCCTCGGCATCGATCCGCGTCGCACTCCGGACGATCACCGCCTCGGCCTCTCGCAGGGCGTCGAGCAGCACCGACCGATCCGTGCCGTCCACCGCACGGACCTCGAAATCCGTGGCGAGAACATCGATTGCGGCCGGGGCCAATTCCTCGGTTACCAGGACAATGGAAGTCACCAAGCCTCCACCCAACTCGCTGGCATAGACGAGATTAGATGGTACGGCGTTTTCCGCGACCCGCCGTGCGCCGTTCGAGCCGCACCGGGTTTTCGGTGACCACCCACGGGCAGTGAAGGGCCGCGGTGATCGTTGTGGACGCGCCAGCGGCCAGATCGCCGTGGCCCGGCCCGCGCGGGAGCATGCGATCTGCACCCCGCTGGACCTGCGTATATGAGGAATTCGACGTTGATTTCGGGCAGGAAAAAGCGCCTGGCCGCAATCGACCAGGCGCCCTTTCGTCCGACTATGCCGTCTCGGTGATCGGCCTGTCCACCCAGCTCATCATGTCGCGGAGCTTCTTGCCGGTGACCTCGATCGGGTGCTGCGCGCCCTGCTCGCGGTACTTCTTGAGCTCCGGGCCGCCCGCCTCGTCGTCGGCGATCAGGTGGCGGGTGAACTCGCCGGACTGGATGTCGGCGAGGATCCGCTTCATCTCCTGCTTGGTCTCCGCGTTGATCACCCGCGGGCCGGAGACGTAGTCGCCGAACTCGGCGGTGTCCGAGACGCTGTAGCGCATCCGGGAGATGCCGCCCTCGTACATCAGGTCGACGATCAGCTTCAGCTCGTGCAGGCACTCGAAGTAGGCGATCTCCGGGGCGTAACCGGCCTCGGTGAGCACCTCGAAACCGGTCTGGACCAGGGCCGCGGTGCCGCCGCAGAGGACGGCCTGCTCGCCGAAGAGGTCGGTCTCGGTCTCCTCCTTGAACGTCGTCTTGATGACGCCGGCGCGGGTGCCGCCGATCGCCTTCGCGTACGACAGGGCGAGCGCCTGGCCGTTGCCGTCCGGGTCCTGCTCGACCGCGATCAGGGCGGGGACGCCCTTGCCGTCGACGTACTGGCGGCGGACCAGGTGGCCGGGGCCCTTCGGGGCGACCATCGCGACGGTGACGTCGGCCGGGGGCTTGATCAGCTCGAAGCGGATGTTCAGGCCGTGGCCGAAGAACAGCGCCTTGCCGGCGGTCAGGTGCGGGGCGATCGACTCGGCGTAGATCTTGCGCTGGGCGGTGTCCGGCGCCAGCACCATGATCACGTCGGCCCAGGCGGACGCCTCGGCCGGAGTCTTCACGGTCAGGCCCTGCTCCTCGGCCTTCGGACGGCTCTTGGAACCCTCCTGCAGGCCGACGACGACCTCGACACCCGAGTCGCGCAGCGACAGCGAGTGGGCGTGGCCCTGGCTGCCGTAGCCGATGACGGCGACCTTCTTGCCCTGGATGATCGACAGGTCGGCGTCGTCGTCGTAGAACACTTCGGCGGTCATGACTTCCTTCTTCTCTGGTCTTGAAAAATCAGGCGGCACGCAGGGCTGGGCCCGTGGTGATGGAGCGGGATCCCCGGCCGATGGCCACGAGGCCCGACTGCACCATCTCCTTGATGCCGTACGGCTCGAGGTCGCGCAGCAACGCATCCAGTTTGTCGGGGTTGCCGGTGGCCTCGATCGTCAGGGTGTCCGGAGCGACGTCGATCACGCGCGCCCGGAACAGCTCGACGGTCTCCAGCACCTGGCCGCGCTGCGCCCGGTCGGCGCGCACCTTGACCAGCAGGAGTTCGCGCTGGACCGACTGCGCCGGGTCCAGCTCCACGATCTTCAGGACGTTCACCAGCTTGTTGAGCTGCTTCGTGACCTGCTCCAGCGGAGACGACTCGGCGTCCACCACGATCGTGATGCGGCTGACGTCCGGGTTCTCCGTCTCGCCGACCGCCAGGGAGTCGATGTTGAAACTGCGTCGGGAGAACAGGCCGCTGACCCGGGCCAGCACACCGGGCTTGTTCTCCACCAGCACGCTCAGCGTGTGCTTGTTGGACATCAGAGGTCGTCCTCTTCGAACGTGGGACGCACGTCCCGGGCGAACATGATCTCGTCGTTGCTGGTGCCGGCCGCCACCATCGGCCAGACCATGGCGTCCTTGCCGACCGTGAAGTCGATGACCACCGGCGCGTCGTTGATCTCCATGGCCTGCTGGATGACCTTGTCGACGTCGTCCTTCGACTCGCAGCGCAGGCCGATGCAGCCGAGCGCCTCGGCCAGCTTCACGAAGTCCGGGATGCGGTGCTTGTGGGTGCCCAGCTCGGTGTTCGAGTAGCGGCCGTCGTAGAACAGGGTCTGCCACTGCCGGACCATGCCCAGGTTGCCGTTGTTGATCACGGCGACCTTGATCGGGATGCCCTCCAGCGCGCAGGTGGCGAGCTCCTGGTTGGTCATCTGGAAGCAGCCGTCGCCGTCGATCGCCCAGACCTGGGTGTCCGGCTGGGCCACCTTGGCGCCCATCGCGGCCGGCACCGCGTAGCCCATGGTGCCGGCGCCGCCCGAGTTGAGCCAGGTGCCCGGCTTCTCGTACCGGATGAACTGAGACGCCCACATCTGGTGCTGGCCGACGCCGGCGCAGTAGATCGCGTCGGGGCCGACCAGCGCGCCGATCCGCTCGATCACGTACTGCGGGGCGAGGGTGCCGTCGGTCGGCTCGTCGTAACCCAGCGGGTACCGCTCGCGGATGTCGTTGAGCGTGGCCCACCAGGCCGGGTACTGCTCGACGCCGCCGGCGGTGGCCGACACCGCGGCGATCAGCTCGTCGATCACGTGCCGGGCGTCGCCGACGATCGGGACGTCGGCGTGCCGGTTCTTGCCGATCTCGGCCGGGTCGATGTCGGCGTGCACCACCTTGGCGTCCGGCGCGAACGAGTCCAGCTTGCCGGTCACCCGGTCGTCGAACCGGGCGCCCAGGGTGACCAGCAGGTCCGCCTTCTGCAGGGCGTAGACCGCAGGCACCGTACCGTGCATGCCGGGCATGCCCAGGTGCTGCGGGTGCGAGTCGGGGAACGCGCCGAGCGCCATCAGCGTGGTGACCACCGGCATGCCGGTCAGCTCGGCCAGCTTGCGCAGCCCGTCGGTGGCGCCGGCCTTGAGCACGCCGCCGCCGACATAGAGCACCGGGCGCTTGGCCTGGGCGATCAGCCGGGCCGCCTCACGGATCTGCTTGCCGTGCGGGTGCAGGGTCGGCCGGTAACCGGGCAGGTCCAGGGTCGGCGGCCAGGTGAACGTGGTCTGCTGCTGCAGCACGTCCTTGGGGATGTCGACCAGGACCGGGCCGGGTCGGCCGGTGGCCGCCAGGTGGAACGCCTCGGCCACGATCCGGGGCAGCTCCTCGGCGGTCTGCACGAGGAAGTTGTGCTTGGTGATCGGCAGCGTGATGCCCTGGATGTCCGCCTCCTGGAAGGCGTCGGTGCCGATCGACGGGCGGGCCACCTGGCCGGTGATCGCGACGATCGGGACCGAGTCCATGTACGCGTCGGCGATCGGGGTGACCAGGTTCGTCGCACCCGGGCCGCTGGTCGCGATGCACACCCCGACCTTGCCGGTGGCCTGCGCGTAACCGGTCGCCGCGTGGCCCGCGCCCTGCTCGTGCCGGACCAGGATGTGCCGGACCTTCGAGTCGAACAGCGGGTCGTAGGCCGGCAGGATCGCCCCGCCCGGAATGCCGAACGCGACCTCGACGCCGAGCGCCTCGAGCGACCGGACGAGCGCGCCGGCGCCCGTGGTCGCTACCGGAGCGGTCGAGGCCGGGGCGGTGTTCACGGCCGCCGCGACGGTGGCCGGCGTGGCTCGGTGGGCGAGGGACTCGGGCGTGGGTCTCGTCATGGCATTAGACCTTTTCGGGTTTGGCGTCCGGTACTGGAGCAACAAAAAAGGTCCTCGTGCGAATGCACGGGACCTAGCGCACCCTCCTCGTGAGGAGTGGTGCGCTTAGAGAAGTACTCGGGACGCGAAGCACATGCGACTAACCTTGCCCCATCTCACGGCCTGAGTCAACTGATCCCACATTTTGATCATCGAGTTGATCGGCGACCCGCGCCGCGAACTCCGGATCGGTCGGCAGCAACGCTCTGAGCTGCCGCATTCCCGGGCCGAGGCGGACCACCTGGCTGCGCGCCGCCGCATTCTTCGGCGGGCCGGAACGCGGCGCCGGCAGTGGCCGCGGACCGCTCGGCCGCATGGTGCGCAGCCGCGACTCGAAGTGCTCGGCCGGCACCCCCCAGCCGAACAGCGAGCCCTGGCCGAGCCGGCAGCCGGCCTCCTCCACCACCTCGCGCTGGGCCGGCGTGCCGATCCCCTCGGCCAGCACCTCCAGCCCCAGCCGGTGCCCCAGCCGGACCACCACGTCGACCAGCGGCGCCGCCGTGCCGGTCCGCGACTCCGGCTCGGCCACCAGCGCGTGGTCGATCTTCAGGATGTCCACCGGCAGGGTGCGCAGCTGGGTGAGCGACGAATAGCCGGCACCGAAGTCGTCCAGCGCGATCCGCACCCCGGTCGCGCGCAGCTCGGCCAGCCGGCGGACCAGCTCCTCCATGTCGGTGGCGACCGCGTGCTCGGTCACCTCCAGCACCAGCCGCTGCGGCGGGACACCCAGGTCGGCCAGGATCTCGGCGACCTGCCCGGCGTAGTCGGCGTTGTGCAGTTCCTTGGGCGACAGGTTCACCGACATCCAGATGTCGTGCCCGGCGGCCAGCCAGTCGGCGAGCTGCCGGCAGGCGTTCTCCAGCACCCAGGCGCCGATCCGGTTGATCAACCCGGACTCCTCGGCCACCGGGATGAACTCGTCCGGGCGGACCGGTCCCAGCTCCGGGTGCGTCCAGCGGAGCAGCGCCTCGGCGCCCACCGGGCGCATCGACGGCAACGCCACCACCGGTTGGAAGACCAGCCGCAGCTGATCGCGGTCGATCGCGTGGCGCAGCTCGCCGGTCAGCGTGCCGCGCCGGCGCAGCAGCTCGTCGTACCCCGCCTGGTACTGCTCGACCCGGTTCTTGCCGCGCTGCTTGGCGTAGCGCAGCGCCAGGTCGGCGTCGTGCAGCAGCTCACCGGTGCTGGCCACGCCGACGCTCGCGGACAGGAAGATCTGACCGCCGTCCACCTCGTAGGGCTCGCCCAGCACGGCCAGCAGCCGGTGCGCGGCCAGCACCGCCTCCTCCGGCTCGGCGCGCATCAGCACCGCGAACTCGTCGCCGCCCAGCCGGGCCGCCACGTCACCGGTCAGCAGGTTGCGCTTGAGCCGGGCGCCGACCTCGGCCAGCACCGCGTCACCGACGTCGTGCCCGCGCAGGTCGTTGACCGTCTTGAAGCCGTCCATGTCGATGCCGATCAGGGCTCTGCACCGGTCGCCCTCCCGGAGCGCCAGCTGCAGGCCGCGCCGGTTCGCCAGGCCGGTCAGCGGATCGGTGTGCGCCAGGTCGCGGAAGTGCTTCTCCCGCTGGCGCAGCTGGACCGTGTAGCGCCGGACGTCGTCCAGGGCCAGGAACTGCCGTGCGACCAGGGCCAGGCCCTCCACGCTGAGGCCGAAATAGCCGTACGCGTCGAGCGTCCCGCCGCGCGTCAGGTGATAGCCGAGCGCGCCGACCACGCCGATCATCGGAACCACCGCGTACGCCCCGCCGCGCTCCAGCACGTCGCCGGTCACCCGCACCGGCCGGTCGGCGGCCCGCACCGCGCCGGCGATCAGGAACAGCCCGGCGCTGAGCAGCAGCACCGAGCTCAGCACCAGCTCGTCACCCCGCCGGCAGACACCGCTGGACACCCCGGCCGAGGCCGCGGCGGTCAGGCTCACCCCGGCGCCCACCCACACGCTGTGCCGCCGCGGCCGGTGCGCGTGCAGGGCCAGCACCCCGGTCAGGCCCAGGCCGGCCACCGCCAGCCCGGCCGGCAGGATCACCGCGACGCACTCGTAGGGCGTGGCGGCGCCCAGCAGGTGGGTCGGGCGGACGATCAGCACCCAGCCGACGAACCAGACCGCGGCCGCGATCACCAGCCCGTCCAGCACGTGCCGCAGCGCGGCGGCCGGGCCGCGGGCCGCGCCGGGCAGCGCCACCGTGCCGGCCAGCAGGGTCAGCGTGCCGCATCCCATGCCGATCGCCATCAGCGTGGCCAGCGTCCGGCTGGCCAGGCCGTGGTGGTGCTCGGTGAGCAGCGCGGTGGCCATCCCGGCCAGGGCGGCCGCGGTGATCAGCGCGCCACCGCCGGCGAGCAGCAGGTGGGCCCGGCGGGCGTCCCCGGTGTGGCGGCGGCCGGAGCGCCCGAGCAGGGCGACCGCCGGGACGGCGGCCAGCAGGCCCGCGAGGCCCGCCAGCTCCATACCGGACGGTGAGTGCACGCTGCCACTCTGCCGGATCTTCATCGATCACGGAAGGGTTCGCGTCCCGCGCTGTGGACGTCGCTGGCCGTCGCGGCCCTGCTCGGTGGCACTATGGGGAAATGCCTGAGCTGCGCTCCCGGACCTCGACCCACGGTCGGACGATGGCCGGTGCCCGCGCCCTGTGGCGCGCCACCGGCATGACCGACGACGACTTCGGCAAGCCGATCGTCGCCATCGCCAACAGCTACACCCAGTTCGTACCCGGGCATGTGCACCTCAAGGACCTCGGCGGCCTGGTCGCCGAGTCGATCGCCGCGGCCGGCGGCGTCGGCCGCGAGTTCAACACGATCGCGGTCGACGACGGCATCGCGATGGGTCACGGCGGCATGCTCTACTCGCTGCCCAGCCGCGAGCTGATCGCCGACGCGGTGGAGTACATGGTGAACGCGCACTGCGCCGACGCCCTGGTCTGCATCTCGAACTGCGACAAGATCACCCCCGGCATGCTGATCGCCGCGCTGCGGCTCAACATCCCCACGGTGTTCGTCTCCGGTGGCCCGATGGAGGCCGGCAAGACGGTCGCCATCGAGGGCATCGTCCACGAGAAGCTGGACCTGGTCGACGCGATGAGCGCCGCCGCCAACGACAACGTCACCGACGCCCAGCTGGACACCATCGAGCGGTCGGCCTGCCCGACCTGCGGCTCTTGCTCCGGCATGTTCACCGCCAACTCGATGAACTGCCTGACCGAGGCGATCGGCCTGTCCCTGCCCGGCAACGGCTCCACGCTGGCCACGCACGCCTCACGCAAGGCGCTGTTCACCGAGGCCGGCCGGCTGATCGTGCAGATCGCCAAGGAGTACTACGAGAAGGACGACGCGTCGGTGCTGCCCCGCTCGATCGCCAGCCGGGACGCGTTCGAGAACGCGGTCGCGCTGGACGTGGCGATGGGCGGCTCCACCAACACGGTGCTGCACCTGCTGGCCGCCGCCCGGGAGGCGGAGATCGACTTCAGCGTCGCGGACATCGACGCGATCTCCCGTCGGGTGCCCTGCCTGTCGAAGGTCGCACCGAACAGCCCGAAATACCACATGGAGGACGTGCACCGGGCCGGTGGCATCCCCGCGCTGCTCGGCGAGCTGCACCGCGGCGGCTCCCTGAAGACGAACGTCCGCGCCGTGCACGCTCCGTCCCTGGACGCCTGGCTCACCGACTGGGACATCCGCGGCGGGTCGCCCACCCCCGAGGCGCTGGAGCTGTTCCACGCCGCCCCCGGCGGGGTGCGCACCACCGAGCCGTTCAGCACCACCAACCGCTGGGCCACCCTGGACACCGACGCGGCCGCGGGCTGCATCCGGTCCGTCGAACACGCGTACACCGTCGACGGCGGCCTCGCCATCCTCTTCGGCAACCTCGCCCCGGACGGCTGCGTCGTCAAGACCGCCGGCGTCGACGAGTCCATCTGGAAATTCACCGGCCCGGCCCGGGTCTACGAATCCCAGGACGACGCGGTCACCGGCATCCTCGGCAAGGAGGTCGTCGCCGGCGACGTCGTGATCATCCGCTACGAGGGTCCGCGTGGCGGTCCCGGCATGCAGGAGATGCTGTACCCGACGTCCTTCCTCAAGGGCCGCGGCCTCGGCAAGGCGTGCGCGCTGATCACCGACGGCCGCTTCTCCGGCGGCACCTCCGGCCTGTCCATCGGCCACGTCTCCCCGGAAGCGGCCGGCGGCGGACTGATCGCACTGGTCCAGACCGGCGACGAGATCACGATCGACATCCCGGGGCGGAGCATCACCCTGAACGTCGACGACGAGACGCTGGCGCAGCGGCGGCACCAGGAGGAACGGCGGCCCAAGCCGTACTCGCCGGTCGACCGTCAGCGGCCGGTTTCGGCGGCGCTGCGCGCCTACGCATCGATGGCGACCAGCGCGAGCGACGGCGCTTACCGGCGGGTTCCGGAATAGTTCCCACGGTGGCGATCATGGCGGCTCGGGGCTTCCCGGGCCGCCATTCTCCCCGGCCGCGGAAGGCCGCCTCCTCGACGAGCGACATTGCCTTCTCCGCCACGCGACAGGGCTGGGGAACGACGCTGAAACCAACATCGAAGATCGATAGCGAAGATCTTGATGTCATGCGCTGCGGCCGATAACCGATCGTCGCCCATCGGGGGCGAGTGGGCACGGCGATTTGGCCGCTGGCGCGTCCAGGACAATCGCCGCACCCTTCCACATCCGCGGTTGGTCACGGAAACCCGCTGAATGCTCCGGCCACCGCGCCCTTGGTGCCCGCGGGCTGCCCGGGACCGGGTGTTGGAGTTGACCTTGGAGTTCGCTTCGGTGGTGGCGGAGGCGCCGGCGCAGCGCTGCCGACGGTGTCGGGGCATTCTGATGGTTGGCGAAGGGGGTCGCTCAGGCCGCGAGGCCGGCCCCGGTGCGGGTGCCGGCCTCACGGTGATTCTGCGTAATGCGCCGGGTCAGCGGACCGAACCGAGGACCGAGCGGGCCTGACCCTGGCCGGCGGTGTTCACCGCGCGCAGGGTGAAGCGGTACCGGGTTCCGGCCGGGACACCGCCAGGGGCGGTGAACGTCGCCGACCTGACGGAGCCGGAGAAGGCGAACGTCACCGAGGCGCCGGTGGGCTTCCCCTTGCCGGTCAGACGCTGGACGGTGAGGCGGTACCCGGTGATCGGGGCACCCCCCGTGGAGGACGGCGGCGTCCAGCGCAGGACGGTGGTGCCGGCGCCACCCGCCTTTCCGGGTGTGGCGGTCAGTGAGCGCGGGGCGGGCGGGGTGGTCCGCGGGACGACCGCGCCGCTCGATCCGGACCACGGGCCGGCGCCGAGTTCGTTCACGGCTCGGACCCGGAAGTGGTACGAAGTGCCGTTCACCAGGGACTTCACTGTCTGGGCGGCGGCGGTGGCGTCAGCGTCCCGGAGCGTTCCGACCTGCCGATTCCTGGAGTCCAGGACACGGATCTCGTAGCGCAGGATCGGCGAGCCGCCGTTGCTGACCGGGGCGGTCCAGCGAACCACGGCCAGCGCGTTGCCGGCGACCGGGGTGCCGATCCGGGCAGCTCCGGGAACGGTGCGCTCGGTCGTCGACGGGTCGGCCGGGCCGGCCGGCGTGCCGGGACCGGTCGACGGAGGCGTCGTTCCGGAACCACCGGGCGTGCCGCCACCCGACGACCCGCCGGAAGAGCCACCGGAAGAGCCACCGGAGGATCCGCCGGCGGAACCACCCGCCGAGCCCGAGCCGCCCGACGAACCCGCACCGCCGGACGAACCGGCACCGCCGGACGAACCGGCACCGCCCGAGGAACCCGCACCGCCGGACGAACCGCCCGACGGGGCGCCGGCACCGCCGGCGGGACCGGGGATCACGCGGTTGGAGATGGCGGAGAAGTCGCTGGCTCCGGCGGCGTTCACGGCGCGGACCCAGAAAGCGTAGGGCTGGCCGTTGGTGAGGCCGGTCATGGTGAGGGAGGTGGCGTTGGCGTCGGCGGCGTCCACGCCCACGACGATGCCGGTCTGGTCATCGAGGGCTTGAACTTCATACCCGTAAATCGGGCTTCCGCCATCATTGACCGGCTTTGTCCATTGGACGGTCGCACTCTCGTCGCCGGCGGTCGCCAGGCCGATCCGCGGAGCGTCCGGAGCCACCGGGATCACCGGCCGCGCGGGATTCGTCGGCGCCGGAGGCGCGACCGTAGGAGCGGCAATCGTAGGAACGGCAACCGTGGGAACGGCGACAGTGGGAGTACCGACCCCAGGAGCGGTCGTCGGCACCGCGATCGTAGGAACAGCCGTGCCAGGAGCGGTCGTAGGACCACCGGTCCCCGGAGCACCCGCCCCCGACGGGTCCGCGGACGCGGCATCCGGCGTCACCGGATCCGACGGCGCACTGAACGCGCCACTCCCCGCAGCGCTCTCCGCCCGCACCCGGAACGTGTAAGCCACCCCCGCCGTCAACCCGGCCACCACCACACTGCGGGCGGAAGCCGCCAACGACGTCCGCACCACCCCCTCGCTGGACGTCCGCTCCAGAGTCAGCCCGTTCACCGACGCCCCCTCCGGCACGGTGATCAGCACGGTTGCCGCCCCCGCCCCGGCGAACGCCGACACTCCGAGGTACGCCTGGAGCCCGGTCACGTCCACGGTCTGGTCGCCGAACTGCAGCCGTTCGACGTTGCGGACCAGGTCGGTGCCGTCCGGCCCGGACACCTGCAGGCCGCCGGTCACCGGCGTGATCGCGTAGGCGGCCCGGTCGCCGCTGTACACGGCCGTGTCGACGCCGGGCGCCGTCGCGATCTCGCGGACGAAGGCGATGTCCTTGACCTTGATGGTGCCGGTGAGGACGTCGGCTTCGAGGTCGCGCATCGAGTGCGCCGAGCGGATCTCGTGCCCGTCGGCGTCGCGGACCACGAGCCGGACCGTGAGGTAGCGGTCGCCGTCGATGACGTCGTCGCCGCCGCGCCCCTGCAGCGTGTCGTCGCCGGGGCCGCCGAGCAGGATGTTGCCCGCTCCCCAGACGTTGCCCTGCAGGTGACAGGGCTGCCCGGTGCGGTTGGTGACCACCGACTGCGGGGTGAGCGGCGCCGGCACGATCCGGTCGAGTCCGGGGATCCGGGCGATTCCGGCGGCGTCCAGCGCGTCGCAGCCGAGCAGTGGCGACTGCGTCGGCACCACGTCGTCGCCGCGGAGGACGTCGTTGCCGGCGCCGCCGGAGAGCGCTTCGACCTCGCGGTAGCGGTCCTGGGTGTCGGCGGTGACCGGTTCGGCCAGGTTGCGCAGCAGGTCGGCGTCGATCGGCTGGGGGTCGGCCGGGTCGGCGACGGACCAGTCGTATCCGGTGCCGCCCCGGTAGCGGTCGACGCCGGGTCCCTGGACGCCGATGTCGTCGCCGCCCTCCATGTCGTAGTCGTCGTCGCCACCCTCGCCGAGCAGCACGTCGTTGCCGGCCCGGTTGGCGTCGTCGAGGGGGAACGGGTTGGCGCTGTCGCCGTGCAGCGTGTCGGCGGAGTCACCGCCTTCGATCCAGTCGTCGCCGGCGTCGCCCTGCGCGGTGTCGGCGCCGTCGCCGGCGTAGATCAGGTCGTCGCCTTCACCGGCGAAGGTCTCGTCACCGTTGGCGCCGCCGTCGGTGAAGTCGTGGCCGTCGCCGCCGAGCACCACGTCGGTGCCGGGGCCGGCGTCGATGGCGTCGTCGCCGGGGCCGCCGCGGGGCATGTCGTTGCCGGCCGGGTCGGTGAGGATGTCGTCGCCCTCGCCGCCGATCAGCACGTCGTTGCCGCTGCCGCCGTCGAGAACGTCGTCGCCCTCGGCGCCCCACACGGTGTCGTCGTCGATGCCGCCGCCGACCCGGTCGGTGTCCTCGCCGCCGAGCCAGAGGGACTGGGCCTTGGATTTCGCGCGCTGCGTGACGGTGCCGTCCGGCAGGCGCAGCAGCTGGGCGGATTCGTCGCAGGCGGAGGCCGGGTCGTCGAGGACGCGGCTGCCGGCGAAGGTGAGCCGGGTCAGGTCGTAGGTGCAGTCGGTGGTGGCGAAGGTGTCCGCCCGCAGCCCCCGGACGGTGCTGTTCCGCATGATCAGCTCGGCGAAGGTGTTGCCTTCGAGCTGGGTGCGCAGGTTCATCCCGGCGGTCCGGGCCAGGTAGTAGAGGCGGTCGCCGTTCTGCAGGGCGGTCAGCTGCCGTTCGAACACGTGGTTGAAGGTGCTGCCGAGCAGTCCGCCGAACGGGACGGCGGCTTCGGCGAGCCCGCCGATCCACAGGTCGATGTCGTCGACGCCGGTGGTGGCGGCCGGGGCGTAGAGGAAGTCCGGCGAGTTCAGCAACGCCTGGGCGGCCGCCCGCTTCGCGGGGACGGTGTCCGCCGCCCGGATCGACGGGTCGTTGCCGTACGCGGCGATGAAGTTGACCAGCGACGCGGGGTGTCGCAGGTGTTCGCCGAAGTCGGCCCAGTTGACGTACGGGGTGAGCCGCACGCCGCGCCGGAAGGCGTTGAGCGACGGCATGGCTTCGGACCGGCCCCGGGCGATGTTGATCGCGGCCAGGTCGCTGGGCAGCCCGAGCAGCTTGTTGCGCAGCGTGTCGGTGACGAACTCGTCGATCTCGTTACCGGTCTGCGCGGCCATCCCGTCGACCAGCTCGCCGACGGCCTGTTCCGGGCTGAGCGTCCCGTGGTCGGTGAACGCGTCCGGGTTGAGGAAGCCGTCGAGCAGCGGGATCGAGTCGTCGCCGCCGTCCGCGGTGGTGCGGGCGATGGTCTCGGTCAGCATCGAGTGGCCGAAGCGGTAGACGGCGTGCGCGAATTCCGCGGTGATCGCCGGGTCGATCTGCTCCTGGTAGCCGGCGAACGGGTCGATCGCCGGCTGGATCTTGCGGGCGAACTCCTCGAAGACCAGGTGCTGGTATTCCATCTCGTTGATGAACCGGGCGCCCTGGAAGAGCCGCTCACCGGTCCACTCGGCGCCGGTCCCGGCCTCGGCGGCGACCCGCTGGATGTCGCCGACCAGGCGGTTGTGCTCGGACTGGAAGATCTGGTGGATCGCGGTCAGCCCGATGTTCTCGTTGACCCGGCCGTCCCCGGCCACGTAGTGCCGGCCGAGCAGGGCCGGGTCGTAGCCCGGCTGGGACGGGTCGGCGGCGTGCGCGATGTCGGCCAGGAAGGGCGTGTCGAAATGCAGCACGTTCGCCGGCACGGCGACCGGGGCCGCGGTGTCCCCCTCGACCAGTCCGCTGGCGGTCACGTATTGCGGCAGGCCGCGGGCCGGCCCGGGGACGAAGTCGCCGTACGCGTCGGCCAGCACCGCCGGCACGTTCAGCACGTCCGTGTCGCTCAGCTGCAGGCCGAGCACGTCGCGGGCCTGGCGCCGCACGTCGTCCCAGGTGGGCAGGCCACCGGCGGCACCGCTGAGCAGCCGGCCGGTGTCCTGGGCGCGCTCGTCGTACTCGCGCAAGAAGACCTGGTGGGCGGCGTGCGACGAGTAGGTCTGCGAGTTGTCGACGTACGGCGTGTCGGTGTTCTTGGCGTCGCCGGCCCCGGCGGCCCGGGAGAGGATCATGAACCGCAGGCCGGGCGGCAGTTTCTCGCTGATCACCAGCGGGTCGTCGGCGGCGAGCGGGATGATCACCGCGCCGCCGCCCTTGACCGTCTGGTCGACGCCGTGGTCGAAGAACTGCCCGAAGAGGGTGAACCAGGAGTTGTACGGCGCGGACAGGCCGGCGTCCGGGGTGACGTTCGGGATGCCGGCCGCCGGGTCGCCGCCGTGGGCCGCCGCGACCGCCGCCGGATTCGCCCGGCTCTGGTCGGCGATCAGGTTGCTGATCTGCCGCGGGGCGGCGTCGGTCGCGTTCCGGCCGGTGTAGCCGGGGCGCAGCTGGGCCGGGACGAGTCGCGGAAAGCTGCGGTCGGCCGCGCCGAAGAGCTCCTGACCTTTGCCGAGGTGGTTGCACGAGCCGTCGACCGTGCGCAGGCCGAACGGCTGCAGCGGGCCGATCGCCAGCGCGCCGCACGGTCCGGTCGCGCTGGTGGTGCCGGCCACGTGCGCCTCAGCGATCTTGATTTGCTGCAGGATGTAGGCCAGGTCGGCCGGGGTCACGGTGAACCCCTGGCCGATCGGGGCGGCCACGGCGGCGGCCGGCGCCGTGATGATCACGGCGACCAGCACCGCCAGCGCGACGCCGACGGAACGGAGCTTCGGCTTCAGCAAGCTTGCCCTCCCGGAACGATGCCCGTTTAGCACGGGAATTTCGTACATATTGGGATGGGCGGCTGAGGTCCAGCTTTAGCCGAGCTGAAGCCGATCTATCAAGATCAACATCCGATTGCCGCCGTACGACATCATGGGGTTAATGTCCGTGATGCTCCGCCTGTGCGTCGAGGTCGGGCAGGCCGCCGGACAGGTCCACGCCGGCCCCCGGCTCGCTGGCCGCCACACTCACCCGATCCGCCGTCGTCCCGGCCGCCCGGGCCATCGCCGTGCGCACCGCCCCGATCTGACCGTCGCTGAGCAGCGCCCCGAAGTAGCGCACGGTCAGCCCGGCCGGCTGCACGGTGGTCACGTAGTGGTTCAGCGAGTCGCTGAGGATGCCCTCGGCGTCCTCCCGCCGCTGCGCCTCGGCCGGCGCCACCCCGCCGGTCACCACCGCGAAGGTCACGTCGTGCACCAGCACCGTCTGCGCGACGTAGAACGCCACGTCGTCCGGCTGGTGGTCCCGCATGAACGCCTCGGCCCGCTGCACCGTGATCCCCTCGGGCAGCACCAGGGTCACCTCCGGCACCAGATATCGCAGCAGGTCGGCGCTGAACACGGCGAACGTCGCGTCGGTCAGCTCACCGATCCCCGCGGCCGTCGCCGCCGTCCGGAGTTCGGCCGCGATGTGCGCCCGGTCGGCGCCCTTGGCCGGGTGCACGGCGAGCGCCGCCCGCTTGCGCACCATCGGCCCGTCGAAGGTGGTGGTGGCGATCTCGTCGCCGGCGTCGTCGCTGATCACCGCGGCCGCGGCCGGCGACCCGGGCGGCCGGGTGGCGAACCAGCCGCCCGACCAGGCCGCGACCGTGAACGCGGCGAGCACCAGCAGCAGGCTGAGCGCCGGTCCGCGGAGCTTGGCGACCATCAGGTGCCCAGCGGGTAGCTCGGAGCGTAGACCGCGGGCATCTCGGCCTCGGTCTCCGGCCGCGGCGGATCCATCATGATCGGGTTGTTCGTCTCCAGGTCACCGACCGCGAACTGGATCATCATGTCACTGTCCTCGTGCACCAGGTTGTGACAGTGCGTCATGTACCGGCCACCGGCGTTGCCGTCCCCCGTCGTGAACTGCATCAGCGCGGTGACCGTCTCGTTCTCGCCCAGGTAGAAGACGTCCTTGCCGCCACCCTCCCAGGGATGCGCCTTACCGTCGGCGGTGGTGTTGCGCCCGATGATCTGGGCGTCGATCAGGTGGATGTGGAACGAGTGGTACCAGCCGCCCGACTCGTTGACCAGGTCCCAGATCTCCACGTCGTACGGCTTGGGGTTGCCCAGGATCCGGGTGAAGTTGGAGGCCTCGACGTCCGCCCAGGTCTCCCCGTTGACGGTCCACTCGCCCTGCTTGCGCTCCACCCGCAGCCGGCGCCGCGCGGTGGCCATCTCCGGCTTCAGCTTGTTGACCTCGATCGCCCCGCGGTTCGCGAAGGGCTGCGGACCGAGGTCGAGAGTCGAGGGGATCTTGTACGTGTCGGCCGGCCCACTGTCCGCGACCACCTCGAACTGCATCACCTTGCCGGTGTTGGCGAAGTCGACGTTGTTCTTGTTGCTCAGGTTCTGCAGGTCGACCTTGGTGCCCGGCTTGTACTTCCGGAAGTCGATCAGCACCTCGTACCGCTCGGCCCCGCCCTGCCGCCAGGACTGCACCGCGTTCACCTTGGGCGTCATGCCGGCGTCGTTGCCTACGATGTAGAACGGGTCGCCGGTGCTCAGCGCGAACCGGAACGACCGGGAGATGGTGGCGGCCAACACCCGGAACCGGTACACCCGGGGCTTGACCTTCATCTTCGGCCACGGCACCCCGTTGACCATGATGATGTCGCCCATGAAGCCGGAGTTGCCCTCCGGCACGAAGGCGACCGAGCCGTCCGCGTTGAACGCCACGTCGCTGACGATCAGCGGCACGTCGAACTCGTCCTGCGGCAACTGCGCCGTCTCGTACGGGTCTTTCAGGTGATACTGGGCGGCCAGGCCGGAGTACACGTTCTGCGCGGTGTCCCCGTGGTTGTGGTCGTGGTACCAGAGGGTCCGGCCCTGCTGCCAGTTCGGGTACTTGTAGGTCTTCACCTGACCGGGTTTCGTCTGATCGTTGGCGTAACCGTCGTACTGCGGCAGGGAGGCGGAGCCGTGCATGTGGGTGACCGTGCTGAACGGCCGTCCGTTGAGCTTGTTCACGTCGGAGAGCGCGTTGCAGATCCGGACCTCGGTCCGGGTGCCCTGCCGGACCCGCATGGTGGGGCCGGGGAAGATCCCGTTGTAACCGGCGATCGTGGTGGTCAGACCGGGCACGATGCTGGCCCGGCCGAGCTTCTGGGTGAGCCGGTACTTCTGGTACGGGCCCATGTCGTCCACGCCCTCCTCGGCCGGCATCAGCACCGGCGGGCGGCGGAACATGTTCGTGAACGGGGTCGGCATGTTCTTGGCGGCGAGCTGACTCGACGCCGCCACCACCTCACCGCCGGCGGTCATCACGATCAGTCCACCGCCACCGAGCGCGAGCGCGCCCTTGAGCACGTCGCGCCGACTCAGATTCCCGCGGCCCATCCCACACCTCTTCTTCCCAGGGTTTGCACAGGGATGCGAAACGTAGAGTCGGCCGCTGAGGGGTTCCGTTGGCCTTACTGAGGTCCGTTTCTCAACTCCGGCCCGCTTCGGGCGATCACCACAACGTGTGGCTACAGGTCAGCGTGCTGGGACAACTCACCGTCGTCGACGGTGACGGCGGCGTCCTGCCCGCCGGCGAGCTGCCCCGCCGCGCCCGCCAGGTGCTCGCCGTGCTGGCCGCCCGGCACGACCGGATCCAGTCCAAGGACGCCCTGGCCGACGCGGTGTGGGGCGAGGACCTGCCGGGCAACCACGCCGGCGCGCTGGAGCACTACGTCTCGGTGATCCGCCGCCGGCTGCAGCCGCAGGGCGGGCCGGCCAGCTGGTTCATCGTCACCCGTTCCGGCGGCTACCTGTTCGACACCGCGCGGGCCGGGCTCGACCTGGCCGACCTGCGGCACCTGGTCCGCCGGCTGGACTCGCTCGGACCCGACGACCTGGCCGTGCACCAGCAGATCCTGGAGCTGGCCCGGCACCTGCCGTTCCCCGAGGACCCGTACGCCGACTGGGCCGAGCCGGTGCGCGCCGAGGTCTCGGTCGCCGCGGTCAACGCGCTGCTCCGGCTGGCCGCCGCGGCGCTCGCCGAGGACGCCCCGCGGTCGCTGCGGCTGGCCCACGAGGCGATCGAGCTGAACCCGTTCCTGGAGTCCGGCTACCACGCCGCGATGACCGCCGCGGTGGCGATGGGCCGCCCGGACGACGCGCTGCGCATCTTCGAGCGCTGCCGCCAGGTACTCAACAGCGAGCTCGGGGTGGCCCCGTCCGCCGAGCTCGCCATGATCAAGCAGTCGGTGCTGGCCGGCCGCGAAACGGCCCCGGTTCCGGCTCCGCCCGCGGCCACCACGCCCGTGCCGGCCTCGGTTCCGCCGGTCGCCCCGACGCCACCCCCGGTTCCGCCGGTCGCCCCGACGCCGCAGCCGGCGCCGCCGGTCGCCCGGCCACCGCAGCCGGCGCTCCGGGAGCGGTTCCTGGGCCGGCTCACCGAGATCCGGCTGATGGTCGAGCCGGGCACCCCGCCGGTGGTGCACTTCGTCGGGCCGAGCGGCTCCGGCAAGTCGGCGTTCCTGGCCGAACTGGGCCGGCACACCCCCGGGCGGATCGGCATCGGCGACGCCGGCCCGGCCGTCGGCGTGCTCCGCCTGTCCTGGCTGCGCAGCGCGCTGACCGCGCTGGACGCGGCGCCCGAGGCGATCGGGGCGGTCGACCGGGCCCGGCCCGACCAGCCGCTGTGCCAGGCCGACCTGGAGCTGATCGGGCAGACCTTCGACCGGCCGGAGACCGTCTACCTGGCCGTCGACGACGCCCGGGATCTGGACGCGGCCAGCGTCGCCGAGCTCGCCTGGCTCAGCGGGCACTGCCCGGGCCTGCGGATCGTGCTGACCTACGACTACCCGTCCCAGCTGTCCGGGCGCCCGCTGGCCGGGCTGGGCACGCCGGTGGTGATGCGGCTCAGCCCGCTCACCCCGGCAGAGCTGGAGCCGCTCGGCGATCCGGCGGTGCCGGCCCTGACCGGTGGCATCCCGGCCCTGGTGGCGGTGGCCCGGCGGCCGGCCGAGGTGGCCGGCGCGGTGGCCATGCAGGTGGCCCGGCGGCGCACCGAGTGGATGCCGCCGCTGGCCTGGGAGCTGCTGCGGGTCTGCGCGGTGCTCGGCGACCTGGGCGCGGCCGAACTGGCCGGGCTCACCGGGCAGCCGGTCACCGAGGTGCTGGGCTGCGTCGACGCGCTGGTGCACGCGCATCTGCTGCGCGAGTGCCCGGACGGCAAGGTCGGCCACGCCGCCTCGCTGATCCGCGACGCGGTGGCCGCCCAGGTGTCCGCGGCCACCGCCATCTACCTGCGCAAACAGCAGGCGGCGGCCTCCTGAGACCTGCTCAGGGGACCGCCGCCGCGGTGTCGCGTCCGGTGACTCAGTTGGTGATGGTCACCGCGACCGCCAGCTGGCGGCCGCCGACCGTGGTGACCACGCTGATCGTCCGGACCGCGCCGGGCGCCGGCCCGGTGACCCGGATGCTGTACGCACCCGCCGCGTCGACCGGCGAGGTGCCGATCACCCGGCCGGTGAGCGTGTCACCGAGCACCGCGGTGATCCGCTGACCCGCGATCAGGCTGCTGGTGCCGGTGATCCGCCACTCGTTGTTGCCGGTCCGGTACCGCGCGGTGACCCCGCCCGGGAACGTCTCGGCCTGCGGCCGGACGGTGATCCGGCTGGTGGCCGTCCCGTTCGGGTTGGTCGCGGTGAGCTCCAGCACCACCGGGTCGTTGTCGAAGACGAAACCGGCGTTCGGCCCGGGCGCGGCGGGCAGCGCCTGCGCCGGGAAGGTGAAGGTCGGCTTCGCCGACGACGCCCCGGCCAGGGTCACCGCCGGCCCGGAGATCTGCTTCCAGCTGTACGACTCGGCCCCGGTCGACGCGCTGCCGTCCAGCGCGACCACCTTGCCGCGCAGCACCGTCTGGTCGGCGCCGGCCACCGCCACCGGCTTGGCGGCCGGGACCACGGTCACCGTGACGGCGGTGGGCAGGCTCTGCCCGCCCGGCCCGGACACGGTCAGCGAGAAGGTGTAGGTGCCGGGCGTCGCCGCGACGAACGACGCGGTGGCGGTCGCCGAACCGGTCAGGGTGACCGCCGGGCCCGCGGTCTGGGTCCAGCTGTACGCGTCGATCTCCCCGGTCGAGCCGGTGCCGTCGAGTTTCACGACCTGGCCGGCGACCGGCGAGGCGTCCGTGGTGGCCCCGGCCACCGGACGGGCCGGGCCGAACCCCGCGCCCGAGCCGAGCAGCGAGGCGGTCGCCGCGCCGCCGCTGGACGAGTTGACGGTGACCGTGGCGGGCGCCGCCAGCACGCCGGTGAACGGCTGGCCGGTGATCGGGCCGTACCCGGCCACGCTCAGCACGCCTGGCTGGGCGTCCCGGTCGCTGCTGGTGGCGGCCACGGTCAGGGTCTGCGCGTCGGCGTCGTACCTCGCCTCGGTGATCTGCACGACGTCGACCAGTCTGCGGGTCTTGCGGGCGACCGGCCGGTCCGAGGCGTTGACGATCTCCACCGAGGCACCGGCCGGCAGCGGCCCGGCCACCGCGAAGCGGCCGTAGTAACGACCGTTGCCGGAGCCGCGCAGCCGGGTGCCGCGGATGCCGAGCGCCGGGTTCGCGGCGATCTCGATCGCCTGACCGGGCTCGCTGGTGGCGTACACCTCGACCGCGCCGGAGCCGTCCGGGCCACTGGTGAAGGTGGCCTGGTCGACGTCGACGCCCGCGTTGGTGGCGTACCGGCCCTGCACGGTGAACTGGTCGGTGAAGCCGACCTGGCCGAGCACCGCGCCGGACTGCGGGTCGAGCTCCTCGATCCGGACGAAGTTGGTGCCGTACGGGCTGCCCACCACCGGATGGGTGACGCCCGGGTCGCCGATGTAGCCGATCGGGGCGGCCGGCGCGACCGCCGGGTCCCACTTGAGGAACGGGCCGACCCGGCCGTTGAGCACGCTGCCGAACGCGCCGGGGATGGCGCCGGCGTCCTCGGTCATCCGGACGCCCTTGTCGTCCGCGGTCAGGTCGTCGATGCCGTACGGATGGGTGATCCGGAACCGGCGGCCGGCCGCCGCCGCGAAGCGGATCCGGACCCGGCCGAAGACCATCTGGTCGCCCGGGATCACCGCGTTGTTGGCCCAGGCGCCCTCGACGTTCAGGCCGATGGTGGCCTTGGTCCCGTCGGTGAGCGTCAGGGTCGCGTCGGCGAGCTGGTAGAAGAACTCGCCCGGGAAGTTGTCCGGGTAGGAGACCGGCAGGTCCGCGTTGGGGACCTCGGTCGGCAGCACGGCACAGAGCGGGTCGTCGAGGGTGGTGCAGGGCTCCAGCCGGGCGCCGGTGCTGTCCCGGTACCAGGCCGGGAAGCCGTGCTCGGCGATCGGGCCGACCTGGGTGAGCCGGCCGTCCCTCGGGGTCGGCGGGGCGATCACGGTGGCGGCGGCGCTCCCCGCGAGCGGCGCGATCACCGCGAGAGTCACCCCCGCGGCCAGCGACCATCGGGCGAGATGGGATTTCATCGGACTCCTCTTAGCTTGCGAAGATTCGCGAGCCTGCGGGAGGCCGCGTTGGACCGGCTCAGCGAAAGCTGAGTGATTCCTGAGTCCTGACTGGCGGATCCCTTGGAGCCGGGAATGCGTACGCCGGGTCCGCGAAGCGGAAAACGGTCCCCGCTTAGCCGGTAACCTCCGGCCCCAGCTCCTCGGTATCGATGCAGGAACCGTTATCGCGAGGAGTAAGCCGAATGAGTGCCACCGGCGGCGCGCCGCCGCTCAGCCATCGCCAGATCCTGCAGGTGCTCTCCGGCCTGATGCTCGGCATGTTCCTGGCCGCGCTGGACCAGACCATCGTCGCGTCGGCGATCCGGACCATCGGCGACGACCTGCACGGGCTCAGCCTGCAGGCGTGGGTGACCACCGCGTACCTGATCACCGCGACGATCAGCACCCCGCTGTACGGCAAGCTCTCCGACATCTACGGCCGGAAGCGGTTCTTCGTCACCGCCATCACGATCTTCGTGGTCGGGTCCGCGGCCTGCTCGTTCGCCACCTCGATGTACCAGCTCGCGGTCTTCCGCGCGGTGCAGGGCCTGGGCGCCGGCGGCCTGTTCTCGCTGGCCCTGGCGATCATCGGGGACCTGGTCCCGCCCCGCGAACGCGCCCGCTACCAGGGCTACTTCCTCGCCGTGTTCGGCGCGTCCAGCGTGCTCGGCCCGGTGATCGGCGGCTTCTTCGCCGGCGCCGACGAGATCCTCGGCCTGTCCGGCTGGCGCTGGGTGTTCCTGGTCAACGTGCCGATCGGCGCGGTCGCCCTGGTCGTGGTCGCCAAGGTGCTCCACCTGCGGCACACCCGCCGCGACCACCGCATCGACTGGTGGGGTGCGGTCGCGCTGTGCGTCTGCCTGGTGCCCCTGCTGACCGCTGCCGAACAGGGCCGGACCTGGGGCTGGACGGGGAGCCGCACGGTGCTCTGCTACGCCGTCGGCGCGGCCGGACTGGTCGCGTTCCTGGTCGCCGAGGCCCGGATGGGCGCCGAGGCGCTGATCCCGCTGCGGTTCTTCCGGAACCGGACGTTCGCCCTCACCTCGTTCGCCGGGTTCGTGACCGGGATGGGGATGTTCGGCGGGCTCGCCCTGCTCCCGCTCTACCTGCAGATCGTGCACGGCGCCTCGCCCACCCGCTCCGGGCTGCAACTGCTGCCGCTGACCGCCGGGATCATGGCCGGCTCGCTGATCTCCGGTCGGGCGATCAGCGCCACCGGGCGGTACCGGGTCTGGCCGATGCTGGGCGCCCCGCTGATGATCGGTGGGATGGGATTGATGCACTCACTCGCGGTGGACACCCCGTACTGGCGAACCGGGGTCTTCATGGGGTTGTTCGGTCTCGGCCTGGGTTTCGTGCTGCAGCCGGTCACACTGGCCGTGCAGAATGCGATGCCGCCACAGGACATGGGGGTGGCGACCGCGTCGGCGACCTTCTTCCGGCAGATGGGGGCGACCGCCGGGACCGCGGTCTTCCTCAGCCTGCTCTTCTCCCGGGTGGGCGACCGGATCCGGGACGCGCTGCGGGTGGCCGGGGCGGATCCGGCGTTCCAGAAGCTGATGGCGGACCCGGCGAACCGGCGGGTGCTCGGCGGCTCGCTCGACGACACCTCGTTCCTGCGGCACGTCGACCCGGTACTGGCGCGGCCGTTCGAGAGCGGGTTCGCCGCCACGATCGCCGACATCTGCCTGGTGGCGGGTGGGGTGCTGACGGTGGCGCTGATCCTGTTCGCGTTCCTGCCCCAGGTGCCGCTGCGCGGCTCCGCGCCGGCCGGCCCCGCCGAGCTCTCCCCGTCCTCGGGCTCGGCCACCGACCTCTCCCCGTCCCCGGGATCGGCCACCGCCAGCCCCGCGTCCTCCCGATCGCCCCACTCCCCCTCCCCGCCCGCCCGGTCGGTCGACGCGCTCTCGCTCAGTGGCGTGGTGACCGGCCTTGACCAGCGGCCGCTGACCGGGGCGCGGCTCACCCTGGCCGACCTCGCCGGGGGCCAGGCGGCCCGGGCGGTGACCGGACCGGACGGCCGGTACCTGCTCACCCCGGAGGTGGCCGGGGCGTACCTGCTGATCTGCGCCGCCGACCGGCATCAACCGGCGGCGATCCGGCTCACCGTGACCGGAGCCGACGCCCGCGACGTCCGCCTGGCGGCCGGCGGGCGGATCGAGGGCGACGTCGTCGATCAGCACGACCGGCCGGTGGCGGCGGCCACGGTCACCCTCACCGACGCCGCGGGCGCGGTGGTCGCCAGCGCGATCACCGGCCCGGACGGCGGATACGTGCTCGCCGGCCTGTACCCGGCCGAGTACACGCTGACCGGGATCGCGCCCGGCGCCCGCCCGGCCGCCCGCACCGTGGTCCTGGACACCGGTGGGGTCAGCCGCGCCGACCTGCTGCTGGCCGGCAACGGCACGCTGACCGGACAGGTCCGCGCGGCCGCCTCCGGGCACCCGGTCCCGGAAGCCTCGGTGATGGCGGTCGACGAGGCCGGCGCCGTGGTCGCCACCACCTGGACCGACGCCGACGGCCGGTACGCCTTCGCCGACCTGGTGCCCGGCGCCTACACGGTGACCGCGAGCGGTTACCCGCCGGTGGCCGACCGGGTGGAGTTGATCGGCGAGCTGACCGCCCACGACATCATGCTCGGCGGGCCCCGAGAGGGATCCCGATTGATCTCCCCCTGACTTAACCGGTCAAGTACACTATGGATCACCTGGTCGGGTCCGGTTCGCCGCATCACCGCCGGATAGGCTCAGCGGCAATTCGGACCACCCCCGGAACGGGAGACTGCGTGAAACGGCCCACCATCGCCGACATCGCCCGGCGGGCCGGCGTGTCCAAGGGCGCCGTGTCCTACGCGCTGAACGGCCAGCCCGGCGTGTCCGAGGCGACCCGCAAGCGGATCCTGGCCATCGCCCAGGAGATCGGCTTCAACGCCAACAGCGCCGCCCGAGCCCTCTCCGGCGCCCGCGCCCGAGCCGTCGGTCTGACCCTGTGCCGGCCCGCCCGGATCCTCGGCATCGAGCCCTGGTTCATGGGCCTGATCAGCGGCTTCGAGGCCGAGCTCGGCGCCCAGTCGTACGCGTTGACCCTGCAGGTGGTCGCCACCCCCGAGCAGGAGGTGGAGGTCTATCGCCGCTGGTGGGGCGAGCGCCGGATCGACGGCGTGATCGTCACCGACCTCCGGGAGAACGACGTCCGCATCCCGGTCCTGCAGCAGCTGCAGCTGCCCGCGGTGGTGATCGGCGGCTCCGGCGAGCCCGGCGGCGTCACCCAGATCTGGTCCGACGACGGCGGCGCGATCACCGAGGCGGTCCGCTACCTGGTGGCGCTCGGCCACACCCGGATCGCCCGGGTCAGCGGGGTGCCCGACCTGCTGCACACCCAGGTCCGCACGAAGGCGTTCAACGAGGTCTGCGCCGCCCTGGGCCTCGGCGACGCGGTCACCGTCCCGGCCGACTACACCGGCGAGGAGGGCAGCCGTGCCACCCGCCGGCTGCTGATCGGCGGCGGCCGCCCCACCGCGATCATCTACGACAACGACGTGATGGCGGTCGCCGGCCTGGCCGTCGCACAGGAGATGGGCCTCTCCGTCCCCGGCGACCTGTCCATCGTCGCCTGGGACGACTCCCCGCTGTGCAGCCTGGTCCACCCCCCGCTGACCGCCCTGAGCCGGGACGTCTCCGGCTACGGCGCCCAGGCCGCCCGCGAGCTCCTGACCGCCATCGACGGCAGACGGGTCGGCAACGTCAAAGCCCAGACCGCGCACCTCACCCCCCGCGGCAGCACCGCCCCACCCCGCCCCGCCTGACCCGCGGCGGGCGGTGGCGGCGACCGGTCAGCTGCCGCGGTCGGCGCGGTGCGTCTCCAGGTAGGCCTCGATCCGCTCGGCCGGGGCCGGGGGCACCAGCGCCGTGCCCTGGCCGTACCGGCAGCCCGCGGCCAGGACGCGCTCGATCTGCTCCGGTGTCTCCAGGCCCTTGGCCACCAGGTCGAGACCGATCCGCTTGGCCAGTCCCACCACCACGTCGAGCACCGGTTTCCCGGCCTCCGCACCGGCCAGCTCGGCGCTCAGTTTCACCATGTCGACCGGCAGCCGGCGCAGGTGGGTCAGGGACGTCTGGCTGGAGCCGAAGTCGTCCAGCGCCGCGCGGACCCCGAGCCGGCGCAGTCCGGCGAGCGCCGCCACCACGGCCGGCACGTCCTCCGCGATCCAGGTCTGCGCGACCTCGACGACCAGGCGTTCCGGGGTCACCGCGTGCCGCCGCAGGGTGGTCCGCACCTGCTCCGGGAAGCGGGCGGTGAGCAGCTCCCGCGGACCGACGTTGACCGACACCCAGAAGTCGTCGTCACCACCGGTCCAGTTCCGCAGGTGGCGGCAGGCGTCGTTGAGGGCCCACTCGTTCAGCGTGTCGGTGATCCCCAGCCCCGCGGCGATCGGCAGGAACTCCTCGGGCCGGATCGTGCCCAGCGCCGGATGCCGCCAGCGCAGCAGCGCCTCCACCCCGGCCGGGTGGCCGTCGCGCAGGTCGCTCACCGGCTGGAAGACCAGGTCCAGCTCGCCCCGGGCGGCGGCGCCGGGCAGCTGGCGTTCCAGCTCCATCCGGCGCTGCAGGTGCAGCTCGACGTCCGGGTCGTACCACTCGACGGCGTCCCGGCCCAGCTGGGCGGCGCGCTGCCGGGCCAGGTCGGCCTGGCGCAGCACCTCCTCCGGGCCGGCGGCGCCGGCCAGCTCGGCCAGGCCGACGCTGGTGTGCAGCCGCACCTGCGCCCCGGGCAGCTGGCACGGCTCGGCGAGGGCCGACACCAGGCGGGTGGCCAGCGCATAGGCCGGGACGGCGGACTCCGGGGTGAGCACCGCGAACTCGTCGCCGGCCAGCCGGGCCGGCACGTCCTCGCCGCCGGACAGCGCGCGCAGCCGGCGGGCCACCTCGGTCAGCACCGCGTCGCCGACCGCCCGGCCGTGCGTGTCGTTCACCTCGGCCAGCCCGTGCAGGTCGATCACCAGCAGGGTGCCGGGACCACCCGGCCGGCGGCGGGCGGCCAGCAGGTCGCGCATCAGGGCACGCCGGTTCGCCAGGCCGGTGAGCTGGTCGAGGTAGGCCATCCGGTGCAGGGTGCGCTCCAGGTGCCGGCGCTCGCCGACGTCACGCACGTGCACCACCAGGGCGGCCACCTCGGGCACCGCGCGCTGGTCGGAGATCGTGGACTCGGTGTCCCGCCAGAGCTGCGAGCCGTCCCGCAGGCGGGCGCTGACCAGCACCGGCGGCCCGCCCTCGTGCTCACCGGCGAGCACCGACCCGATCACCGCGAGCGCGTCGCCGGCGTCCTCCGGATGAATCAGGTCGCCGAACGCCCGGCCGACCACCTCGTTGTCGTGCAGCCCGAACAGCCGGGCCGCGGCCGGTGACTGCCACCGGACCGTGAGCCGGTCGTCGAGCACCAGGGTGAGGTCGGTGGCCCCGGCCACCAGCGACCGGAAGTGCGCCTCGGCGATCCGCAGCCGGCCCGCGTACCGCCGGATGTCGCGGACCACCAGCAGCTCGCGCAGGACCAGCACGCTGACCATCACCATGCCGAAGACGATCCCCCCGGCGTCGAAGTGCCGGGTGGTGACCAGGTGCCAGAGCGCGGCGGCCACCCCGACCACGGCCGGGACCGCCAGCAGCGGATAGCTCGCCAGATACTGATCAGGGCTGCGCGGCTCGGCGGGCGGCACCGGCAGGCCGCGACGGGAACCGCCGCCGGCCGCCGCGGCCAGCCCGGCCACCATCGCCAGCCCGAGCAGCGGCACGGCCGGCCCGGTCAGGCCGAGCGCCAGCACCTCGGCGAGGGCGGCGAGCGCGGCCAGCACCACGGCCGCCCCGCAGCCGCACCAGACCGTCGGGACCGGGCGGGGCCGAGCGCGCAGCACCACGACCGTGACGATCGACACGCCGCCCGCGGTGATCAGCAGCGCCGGAAGGGCGGCCGGGCGGGTCTGTCCGTCGGGCGGGATCAGATAGGCCGCGTATCCCAGGCTGACGCCGAGGCCCAGGCCGTCGAAGCCGCGCCGGAGCCGGATCGGCCAGGTGCGGGCCGCGTTGGGCAGCAGCGCGGCGCCCAGCACGTAGCAGCCGGCGGCCACGCCCAGCCCGGCGGTCAGCCAGAGCACCGCGTGCGGCGGCGACCACCAGGGGATCAGCGCCGTGAGGGCGGTGGCCAGTGCGCCCATTCCGACGAAGCCGGCGCCGCGGCAGGCCACGAAGGTGCCGTCGGCGTGGTGGATGTCGAGAGCGGCGTGCACCAGGTAGGCGGACGCGCACAGGCCGGCGACGCCCACGCCCACGGCCAGGGTGAGCGGGCCGGGCAACAGGCCGAAAACGCCGGTGAGCAGCACCAGCGCGGCCGCCGAGCAGACGGCCAACAGGGCCGCCCGGCCGGTGTTGCTCGGCCGGGCCGGCGCGAGGGGCGACACAGCCACGACAGGTCCTCTGCGTTCGTGCCGGGGGAACGGCTCCCGACATGCGGGGCGGAACAAGAGGTCGTTGCACCCGAACAACGAGGATTCGCCGGAACGGGTTACGGGTGGCCTCATCCCGGATCGTCGACCATGGACGGACGGCGGTCAATCGGGCCGGTGGACGACTCCGGCGCCCGACCCTGTGGATGACGGTGCGGGCCGGGGGCCGGAGGGCCGGAAAACCCGGGTGGGGCTCGTCGAACGCGAGTGGGACAATGGCCGGGTGAGCCGACGTCCCGCCCTCCGCGTCCGTAAATCCGGCACCGCCCTGGTCGCCGCCGGGATCGCGGTGGTCAGCGCGGTGCCGCTGGCCGGCACCTCCTGGGCGCTCGCGCCGCTGCTGCTGATCCCGCTGACCGCGCTGGTCTGGGCGTGGCGCTCGGGCACCGACGTCTTCCCGGACGAGGTGCTCGTCCGGGCCCTGTTCGGCGGCACCCGGGTGCCCTGGAGCCGGATCACCGGGCTGGCACCCGACCAGCGCGGCCGGGTGTCGGCCCTGCTCGACAACGGGAACGTGATCCGGCTGACCGGCGTGACCCGGGACAACGTCTCGCTGGTGCTGGACGCGGCCGGCAAGTCCGCGACCGGCACCGACGAGCCGGCCGACGAGCCCGCGACCGGCACCGACGAGCCGGTCGACGCGGCGGACCCCGCCGAAGTGGACCGGTGACCACTTCCCCGGGAGTTGTCAGCGGACGCGGCTACCCTGATCGGCAGACAAGCTAGGGGGTGGTTCCGCCGTGCGTTCCCGCCGGGCCCGTGCCGCGATCGCGACACTCGCCGTCGTGCTGGCCCTGACCTCGGGGTGCAGCTTCGGCCCGCCCGGCCCGGATGAGGCCGGCAGCGCGCCCAACCTGCCCGGCCCCTCGGTCGCCGCCACCTCCAGCGCCGACCCGGGTGAGCCCGACGTGGTGGCCACCGTGCTGGCCAAGGGTCTGGACGTGCCGTGGGGCATCGCCTTCCTGCCCGACGGGTCGGCCCTGGTCACCGAGCGCGACACCGGCCGCATCCTGAAGGTGGGCCCCGGGTCGGACGCCGACGGTCTCAAGGTCGCCGAGGCGGCCCGGCTGCCCGAGGTGCGCGCCTCCGGCGACGGTGGCCTGCTCGGCATCGCGATCTCCCCGAAATACGCGTCCGACAAGACGGTTTTCGTCTACTACTCCACCGCCACCGACAACCGGATCGGCCGGCTGGTTCTCGGCAAACCGCTGGAGCCGATCCTGACCGGCATCCCCCGCTCGGCCCAGCAGAACGGCGGCGCGCTCGCCTTCGGGCCGGACGGTTTCCTCTATGCCGGCACCGGCGACGGCACCACCACCGGCACCCAGGCGCCCGATCCGAAGAGTCTGGGCGGCAAGATCCTGCGGCTGACCCGGGACGGCAAGCCGGCCCCGGGCAACCCGGTGAAGGATTCGCCGGTCTGGAGCTCCGGGCACCGCAACGTGCAGGGCATCACCTGGGACAAGACGAAACGGATGTTCGCCACCGACAGCACCCAGCCGAAATTCGGCGAGCTCAACATCGTGGAGAAGGGCAGCAACTACGGTTGGCCGAAAGCCGACGGTAAGGCGGGCGACAGCAAGCTCACCGATCCGCTGGCCGCCTGGCCGAGCGCCGAGTCGTCGTGCGGCGGCGTGGCGGCGATGGAGAGCCTGGTCGCCACCGCCTGTCTGCTCGGCAAGCGGATCTACCTGCTCAACGTGACCGCCAACGGCACCGTGCTGGGCACCCCGCAACAGCTGCTCACCGACAAGTACGGCCGGCTGCGGGCGCTGGTCGCCGCGCCGGACGGCTCGCTCTGGGTGAGCACCTCCAACCAGGAGGACGCCGGCGAGCCCGATCCGGAGGACGACCGCCTGATCCGGCTCGTCTTCTCGGACGGCGGCGCCGGCCGGAGCTGAGCCGGCGATGACCACGACGACTGCCCAGCCACCGCGGTGCCGGTGAGCGGGGCGGGAGCGCGACGACGGATGACCGTGCGGGGGGATGAGACGGCGATGACTGTTTCGGGCCGGGCCGGGCTGGGCAGGTGAGGCCCCGATGAGTGAGCCCACGCCCTCCTGGCGCCGACGCCTGCGTTCGACCGCCGACTCCACCGTCCGGGTGTGGCGGCACCGCTGGTTCCGCGGCGCCCGGATCAGCGCCGCGGTCGGCCTGGTCAGCATCACCGCCGCGATGATCGGGGTGATGCTGTTCGCGCACACCGGCATCAACGTCGGACCGTTCCGCGCCGAGATGTCGCTGAGCCCGTCCCTGGCCGGCGGCACCGAGGTGGACATCCCGCCGCTCGGCTCGCTGCACCTGGACAGCCACCGCGGCGCCCTGCACCTCAAGGTGGCGCTCGGCTCGCTGGACCAGAGCCGCACCGAGGCGCTGATCGACAATCCGGCGGCGATCAGTTCGGCCGGGGACCGGGCGGTCGAGGAGGTCACCACCGGCGTCACCCGGCTGGCCCTGCGCGCCATCGGGCTGGCCGTGCTGGGCGCGATCCTGGCCGCCGCCCTGATCTTCCGCAGTGTCCGGCGCACCGCGGCGGCCGGCGTGACCGCGCTGGTGGTCGGCGCCGGCAGTTTCGGCGTGGCCGCCGCCACCCTGCGGCCCGACGCGATCAGCGAGCCGCGGTACGAGGGACTGCTGGTGAACGCCCCGGCCGTGGTCGGTGACGCGCGACGGATCGCCGACAACTACGGGCGGTACGCCGAGCAGTTGCAGCAGATCGTCAGCAACGTCAGCCGGATCTACACCACGGTGTCGGCGCTGCCGGTGTACGAGCCGGCCGGCAACACCACCCGCATCCTGCACGTCTCCGACCTGCACCTGAACCCGTCGTCGTGGGGCCTGATCCGCACCGTGGTGCAGACCTTCGACATCGACGCGGTGATCGACACCGGGGACATGGTCGACTGGGGCAGCAGCGCCGAGACGTCGTACGTGTCGAGCATCCCGTCGCTGAACGTGCCGTATCTCTACGTGCGCGGCAACCACGACTCGGTGGCGATCCAGTCCGCGGTCGCCCGCCAGCGCAACGCGGTCGTGCTGGACGACAAGCTCACCACGGTCGACGGGCTGACCGTCGCCGGCATCGGGGATCCGCAGTTCACCCCGGACAAGAGCGAGACGAACAAGGCCGGTGACACCTCCGGTTCGGAGATTCTCACCGCGGCCGGCGACCGGCTCGCCAAGACCATCCGCGACTCCGGCAAAAAGGTCGACATCGCCCTGATCCACGACCCGGAGATGGCTCCGCCGCTGGCCGGTGTCGTGCCGTTGGTGCTGGCCGGGCACCGGCACCAGCGTTCGGTGGCCATGCTGCCGGCCTGGAAGCCGCCGGCCCCGGACCCGTCCGCCTCGGCGGCCCCCTCCCCCACCCCGTCGGTGTCGGCGGCCGCCGCGCCGCCGCCGATCGCGACCCGGCTGATGGTCGAGGGTTCCACCGGCGGCGCCGGCCTGCGCGGTCTGGAGGGCGAGGAGCCCACCCCGCTCTCCCTGTCGGTCCTCTACTTCGACGAGAACCACAATCTGAAGGCGTACGACGACATCCGGCTGGGCGGCACCGGCGAATCGAACGTCGAGATGCAGCGCAACGTGGTCGGCCTGGACAAGGAGCAGCCGGCTGTCACTCCGGCCACCTCGGTGCCGTCAGGGGCGGGACGCAGCCCGGCGGTCACGCCGAGCCGCTGAACCGGACCCGCCCGTCACGCCGAGCCGCTGAACCGGATCCACCCGTCACGCCGAGCCGCTGAACCGGACCCGCCCGGCTCGTCGGGGCGACGGGCCGGGCGGATTACGGCGTACCGCGGCAATCAGGAGACGCCGAGCCGGGAAAGGATGAGGTCGCGGACGGTCTTGGCGTCGGCCTGGCCTCGCGTGGTCTTCATGACCGCGCCGACCAGCGCACCGGCGGCGGCGACCTTGCCGTCCCGGATCTTGTCCGCGATGTCCGGGTTCGCGGCGATCGCCTCGTCAACCGCGGCCTGCAGCGCGCCGGTGTCGGAGACCACCTCGAGGCCGCGGGCGGCCATCACCTGCGCCGGCGAACCCTCACCACCGACCACGCCCTCCAGCACCTGGCGGGCCAGCTTGTCGTTGAGCTTCCCGTCGTCGACGAGTTTCTGCAGCTCAGCAACCTGTGCCGGGGTGGCGCCGACCTGCGCCAGCTCGACGCCCAGCTCGTTGGAGCGGCGGGCCAGCTCACCCAGCCACCACTTGCGGGCACCGGCCGGGGAGGCGCCGGCCGCGATGGTCTCCTCGATCAGCTCGATCGCGCCGGCGTTGACCGCCGACTGCATGTCGATCTCGGTCATCCCCCAGTCCTCGCGGAGGCGGGCCCGCTTGACGCTCGGCTTCTCCGGGAGGGACGCCTTGAGCTCCTCGACCCACGCCGGGTCGGGCGCGATCGGAACCAGGTCGGGCTCGGGGAAGTAGCGGTAGTCGGTCGCGGTCTCCTTGGAGCGGCCGGGCCGGGTGTCGCCGGTCGTCTCCTGGAAGTGCCGGGTCTCCTGGAAGATCCGGACGCCCTCGTCGAGCAGACCGGCCTGCCGGATGATCTCGGAGCGGACGGCCCGCTCGACCGACCGCAGCGAGTTCACGTTCTTGGTCTCGGTCCGGGTGCCCCACTCCTCGCCCGGCCTGTTCAGCGAGGTGTTGACGTCGCAGCGCATCGAGCCCTGCTCCATCCGCACGTCGGAGACGCCCAGCGAGCGGACGATGTCGCGCAGCTCGGCGACGTACGCCTTGGCGATCTCCGGGGCGAGCGCGCCGAGGCCGGGGACCGGCTTGGTGACGATCTCGACGAGCGGGATGCCGGCCCGGTTGTAGTCGACCAGCGACTCGGTGGCGCCGTGGATGCGACCGGTGGCGCCGCCGACGTGCAGCGTCTTGCCGGTGTCCTCCTCGATGTGCACCCGCTCGATCTCGACCCGGTACTCCTTGCCGTCGACCGTGACGTCCACGTATCCGTCGACGCAGAGCGGCTCGTCGTACTGCGAGGTCTGGAAGTTCTTCGGCATGTCGGGATAGAAGTAGTTCTTCCGGGCCATCCGGCACCACGACGCGATCGAGCAGTTCAGCGCGAGACCGATCCGGATCGTGGCCTCGATGGCCGCCCGGTTCATCACCGGCAGGGCGCCGGGCAGGGCCAGGCAGACCGGGCAGACCTGGGTGTTCGGCTCGGCGCCGAACTCGGTCCGGCAGCCGCAGAACATCTTCGTCTGGGTGCCCAGCTCGACGTGCGTCTCCAGGCCGATGACCGGCTCGTAACGGCTGAGGGCGTCGTCGTAGGACGGCAGCGCGATCGTGGTCATGTGCTTCGGCTCCGGCTCACTGCGGCATCGGGTGTACGTACTTCCCGACTAGCCTAGTCGTCCGGTATGACGTCCCGTCGTCGGGTTTGCGAGCGGCCGTTCATCGGTTCCACCGCGAATATTCCTCACGATAACCTGCGCGGCATGCATCGATATCTCGCCGTCGTGGCGCTCGGCGCGACGGTCCTGTGCGCCGGCTGCACGGACAAGGCCGCACCACCCGCCGTCGCCACCGCGTCGCAGCCCGCCGCCGCCCCCGCGATCGACTACACCGCCTGGCAGGGCGGGAAGTCGGTCACGGTCGCCGACCGGCTGTACCCCGAGCACGGCAATGCCGGCCTGGACGTCCTGCACTACGACCTGAAACTCGACTGGCAGCCCACGAGCAAGGTGCTGACCGGGACGGCGACCCTGCAGATCCGCCCGGTCACCGCGGCGAGTGAGATCAGTCTCGACTTCGCCAACCTGGCCGTCGACAAGGTCACCGTCGACGGACGGCCGGCCACCGGCACGCTCGCCAAGGACAAGCTGACCGTCCCCGCCACCCTGACCGCCGAACAGCCGGTGACCCTGGTCGTCGACTACCACGGCACACCGAGACAGGTCGCCTACCCGTCCCACCGCGGCGACGCCGCCGAGGGCGTCGGCCTGCGCCCGACCAGGAGCGGCGGCCTGTGGACCATGCAGGAACCGTGGGGCGCGATGACCTGGTACCCGGCCAACGAGCTGGTCTCCGACAAGGCGCTGTACGACATCGCGGTGACCGTGCCGCAGGGCTGGGCGGCCGCCGCGAGCGGCACCCCCGGCCCGGTCGAGGGCACCACGTACCACTACAGCTCGGCGGCGCCGACCGCCGCGTACCTGACCACGCTCGCCGTCGACCGGTTCCGCAAGACGTCGCAGACCGGCGCGCACGGCCTGAAGTTCACCTACTGGACGGTGGCGAAGACCGACGACAGACTGCTCACCGAGCTGAAGAAGTCGCCGCAACTGGTCAGCTGGCTCGAGGCACAACTCGGCCCGTACCCGTTCGACACCGCCGGCGCGGTGCTCAGCGACTCGGTCTCGGCCATGGAGACCCAGCAGATGCTCAGCATCGGCCGTCAGGCCACCGGCCAGAAGTTCGACCCGGCGTACTTCGACGAGATCCTCGTCCACGAGTACGCCCACCAGTGGTTCGGCGACGCGGTCACCCCGTCCGACTGGACCGACCTGTGGCTCAACGAGGGCTTCGCCCAGTACATGCAGTACCTGTACGAGCAGAAGGTCTACAAGCTCACCGACGCCCAGCTGGAGACCTTCCTCCGCCAGCAGGACGCCCGGCTGCGCAAATCGGTGGGCCCGCCCGGCAAGCCGAAAGCCGCCAACTTCGCCGAGAGCAACGTCTACCGGTGCACCGCGGCGATGCTCAAGCAGCTCAACGACGCCCTGGGCGACAAGAAGTTCTTCGACCTGATGAAGGCGTGGGTCGCCGAGCACAAGGGGACGAACCAGGACCGGGCCGCGTTCACCGCCTTCGTCCGGGAGAAGACCGGCACGGACTACAGCAAGCTGATCGACAGCTGGCTCGATTCCCCGTCCACCCCGAAGTAGGGCGACGGCGCCGGCACGGCTGCGAGAGCCGTGCCGGTGCCGCTGCTCAGAGGGTCGGCGGGGTGAAGGTGCCGATGGCGGACTCCAGGGCGCCGGCGACCCGGTACATGCGGTCGTCGGCCATGGTCGGGGCCATGATCTGGAAGCCGACCGGGAGACCCTCGGACAGGCCGCACGGGACCGAGATGGCCGGGCCGCCGTACAGGTTGGTCGGGATGGTGAACAGGTCGGCCAGGTACATCTGGTACGGGTCCGAGGTGCGCGAGCCGAACGGGAACGCGACGAACGGGGTGGTCGGCGAGACCAGCACGTCGACCTGCTCGAACGCGGCCTCGAAGTCGCGGGTGATCAGGGTGCGGACCTTCTGCGCCTGGCCGTAGTAGGCGTCGTAGTAGCCGCTGGACAGCGCGTACGTGCCGATGATGATCCGGCGCTTGACCTCGGGGCCGAAACCGGCCTCGCGGGTCAGCGACATGACCTCCTCCAGGGAGCGGCTGCCGTCGTCGCCGGACCGCAGGCCGTAACGGACACCGTCGAAACGGGCCAGGTTCGACGAGCACTCGCTGGGCGCGATCAGGTAGTACGCCGGGAGCGCGTACTGGAAGTGCGGGCAGGACACCTCGACGATCTCGGCGCCGAGCTTGACCAGGGCCTCCAGCGACTCCTTGAAGGCGGCCAGGACGCCCGGCTCGGAGCCGTCGCCGGCGAACTCCTTGACGATGCCGAGCTTCACCCCGGTCAGGTCACCCTGCAGGCCACGGCGGGCGGCGGCGACCACGTCCGGCACCGGCTGGGCGATCGAGGTGGAGTCGCGCGGGTCGTGGCCGGCGATCGCGGCGTGCAGCAGCGCGGTGTCCTCGACGGTACGCCCGCAGGGGCCGGGGGTGTCCAGCGATGACGAGAAGGCGATCAGGCCGTAGCGGGACGTGCCGCCGTAGGTGGGCTTCGCGCCGACCGTGCCGGTCACCGCACCCGGCTGGCGGATCGAGCCACCGGTGTCGGTGCCGATCGCCAGCGGCGCCTCGTACGCCGCGAGCGCCGCCGCCGAGCCACCGCCCGAGCCGCCCGGGATGCGGCCCAGGTCCCACGGGTTGTTGGTCGGGCCGTACGCGCTGTACTCGGTCGACGAGCCCATCGCGAACTCGTCCATGTTGGTCTTGCCGAGGATCGGCATGCCGGCCGCTTTCAGACGCTCGACGATCGTCGCGTCGTACGGCGGTTTCCAGCCCTCCAGGATCTTCGACGCGGCCGTGGTCGGGATGCCCTTGGTGGTCACCACGTCCTTCACCGCGATCGGCACGCCGGCCAGCGGACCGGTGATCTCGCCGTCGTCGACCCGCTGGGCGGCGGCCAGCGCGCCCTCCCGGTCGACGTGCAGGAACGCGTGCACCCGATCGTCGACGGCCGCGATCCGGTCCAGGTGCGCGGTGGCGACCTCGACAGCCGACACCTCGCGTGCCGCGATCAGCCCGCTCAGCGAGGCCGCGCTCAGCTTGGTCAGGTCGGTCACGATCAGTCCTCCTCGTCCAGGATGCGCGGCACCCGGAACCGGCCCTCGTACGCGTCGGGCGCGCCGGAGAGGGCGGCGTCCTGGTCGAGGCTCGGCTGGGGAACGTCGTCGCGGTACACGTTGGTCAGCGGCACCGAGTGCGAGGTCGGCGGGATGTCCTCCGCGGCCACCTCACCGACCCGGGCGACCGACTGCAGGATCACGTCGAGCTGACCCGCGAATCGATCCAGCTCCTCTTCGGTCACGGCGAGCCGCGACAGGCGCGCCAGGTGCGCTACCTCTTCGCGGGAGATGGCGGCCATCCTGCCCCCTCGTTCTTGATGTATGCGTGCATGCAGGCACCGAGTCTATTTCGCCGGGATCCACGGCCCGCGCCGAACCCCGGGGCGAATCGGCCGGTACCGCGACAACCACTCGACCAACTCGTCGGCGGGCATCGGACGGGCGTGGAACCAGCCCTGCGCGGCATGGCAGCCGGCCGCCGCGAGCAGCAGCCAGGTGGCCTCGTCCTCGACCCCCTCGGCGACCGCGCGCAGCCCCAGCGAGTCGGCCAACCCGATCACCGAGCGCACGATCGCCGCGTCACCCGGATCGGTGGCCATGCCGAGCACGAACGACCGGTCGATCTTCACCTCGGCCAGCGGCAGCCGACGCAGGTGCTGCAGCGAGGAGTAGCCGGTGCCGAAGTCGTCCAGGGAGATCGCCACACCCATCCGGTCCAGCCGGGTGATCGTGTCCAGCACCCGGTGCGGGTCGGTCATCAGCGCGCTCTCGGTGATCTCCAGCTGCAGCAGGTCGGCCGGGACCTCGTGGTCGCGCAGCAGCCGGCCGACCCGGTCGGCGACCTCCCCGGCGTGCAGGTCCCGGGCGCTCACGTTGACCGCGGCCCGCAGCGGCATCCCCTCCGAGCGCCACCGCGCCAGCTGGGCGATCACCTCGTCCAGCACCCGGGCGGTGAGCAGGCGCATCACCGGGGTCGGCTCGGCCACCCGGAGCAGCTCGTCCGGACCGACCAGGCCGCGCCGCGGGTGTCGCCAGCGCAGCAGCGCCTCGACGCCGACCACCTCGCCGGTCGCGATGGCGATCTGCGGCTGGTAGTAGAGGACTATCCCGTCGGCGGGCGGGTCGTGCCGCAGCGCGTCACGCAGGTCGGCGAGCAGGGCCAGCCGTTCCGGGGAGGCGTGCGGCGCGTCCGGGCCGTGCACCGCCACCTGGTCACCACGCTGCTTGGCCTCGTACATCGCGGTCTCCGCCTCGCGCAGCAGGGTGGCGCCGTCGCGGCGGCCGGACTGCAGCGCGATCCCGATCGAGGCGGTCAGCTCGACCGGGGTGCCGTCCATCGGGAACGGCCGGCTCAGCGCCTCGGTGAGATGCTCGGCGATCCGGCGGGCCGAGGCGGCGCCCTCGACCCGGGTGGCGAGCACCGCGAACTCGTCGCCGCCGAGCCGGACCACCAGGTCGTGCCGGGGCACGGCGGCGGTCAGCCGGTCGGCGACCCGGGCCAGCAGCCGGTCGCCGGCACCGTGCCCGAGCGCGTCGTTGACGGTGCGGAACCGGTCCAGGTCGAGCAGGATCAGCGCGCGCTGCCGGTCCGGGCCGCGCTCGGACATGGTCGACTGCAGGGCGCGGCGGTTCGGCAGGCCGGTCAGCGGGTCGACCCGGGTGGCCCGCTCCGACTCGCCGGCCCAGCGGACCATCCGGTGCACGGCGTGCAGCGCCACCAGGGCGAGCGGCAGCAGGGCCGGGCTGACCCGCGCGGCGACGAGCAGCACCGGGGACAGCAGAAGCAGGGCCGCCGTCGCCATCAGGTCCGCCGGGGCCCGGCGGCGATTGCGGGTACGCCGTTCCGCGGTCCACCGGCGCACCAGGGACGCCACGGCGTATCGGGCGGCGATCCAGGCGCCCGCCGCGGCACAGGTGAGCGCCACGTCGCGCGGACCGGGGCTCGGGCTGATCCGCCCGCCGGTCAGTGCGATGACCAGGGCCGCCGCGCCCAGGCCGGCGACGTGCTGCAGGGCGAGGTGGACCGTGCGCGGGACCGGCTGGCGCATCCGGGCGCCGGCCACGGTCACCGCGACCAGTTGCACGGCGAGCGCCGGCAGCAGACCCCAGGCCAGCACGATGGCGAAGGTGAAGCAGATGGACGGCAGCACGACCCGGCTGACCCGCCGGCCGGGCAGCGGGTGCGGCCGCAGGTCGGCGGCCACCGCCAGCCCCGCCATGATCCAGTAGACGGCCGGCAGCCCGCGGAACATCCCGGGCGCGGCCCCCCAGAGACTCAGCTCCGCGCCCGCGGTCGAACCCACGGTGACGAGCAGCGCGCGCCGCCGACGCGGCCCGGAGGCGGCCGTACGGGGACGAACGGCATCCATGCGACCTCCACGATTGGCCTCGATCACCGATCGCTCACACCATAGATCTAAATCGCGCAAATGCCGCCAACGTCTTACCCGTAACGGAATCCGCAGAAGCAACCAAAGCCGCAATTCACTCCATGGCATGACAGGTCACCGCCTGGTGCTGTCCCTCCGCGCGCCGTCGGGACCGTCGCCTCAGCCCAGCTCGGCAACCTCCCGCGCGGCCTCCGGACCGTCCTTCAGCAGCACCTCGAAGCCGGCCTCGTCGAGCACCGGCACCTTCAGGCTGACGGCCTTGTCGTGTTTGCCGCCCGGGTTCTCCCCGACGACCACGAAGCCGGTCTTCTTCGACACCGAGCCACTGACCTTGCCGCCGCGGGAGGTGACCGCCTCGGCCGCCTGATCCCGGGTGAAGCCGGCCAGCGTCCCGGTGACCACCACGGTCAGCCCCTCCAGCGTGCGCGGACCGGCCTCGACCCGCTCGTCGACCATCGTCACGCCGGCCTCGCGCCACTTGCGGACGATCTCCCGATGCCACGGCACGGTGAACCACTCGCGCAGACTGTCCGCGATGATCGGCCCGACCCCGTCGACGGCGGCGAGTGGATCGATCGCCTTGGCCTTCCGCTTCGCCTGCTCGACGGCGGCCCCCGCGGAATCCACCCCGTCACCCTCTCCGGTCGGGTCCGCGGAATCCGCCCCGTCGCCCTCCCCGGTAGGGTCCGCGGAATCCGCCCCGTCGCTTCCCCTGGCCGGGTCCGCGGTCCCCGGGGAAGCCGCACCGGAGCCGGACGCATCGGAGGAGACCGACCCGGAAGAGGCAGCGGATCCGGCGACCGAGGCGGAGGTGCCGGCGGCCTCGGCGGTGGAAGCGGCCTCAGCGGCGGAAGCGGCCTCAACGGCGGAAGCGGCCTGGGCGAGGGAGGCGGCCTCAGCGCTGGCCGCGACCGCGGCCGGCTGCGCCGCGGTCTGGGCGAGCACCTCCTCCAGCCGATCCATCGACCCGTATTCCCGAGCCAGCGCGGTGGCCGCCGTCGGTCCCACGTGCCGGATCGACAGGGCGATCAGATAGCGCGCGAACGGCCGGCCCTTCGCCTCGGCCAGGCTCTGCAGCATCTTGCCGGCATTCGTACCGAGCTTGCCGTTCTTGTTGACGAAGAACGGCACCCGCAGCAGGTCGTCCTCGGTCAGGTCGAACAGGTCGCCCTCGTTGTGCAGGACGCCGGACTCGAGCAGGGCGGCCGCGGACTTCTCGCCGAGCACCTCGATGTCGAGCACCTCGCGGCTCGCCAGGGTGGCCAGCCGGCCCAGCAGCTGGGCCGGGCAGGACTCGCTGTTGGGGCAGCGGATGTCGACGTCGTTCTCCTTGGCCGGGGCCAGGGTGGTGCCGCAGGACGGGCACTCGGTGGGCATCACGAACGCCCGGGCGTCATCCGGGCGCAGGTCGATCACCGGGCCGAGCACCTCGGGGATCACGTCGCCGGCCTTGCGCAGCACCACGGTGTCGCCGATCAGCACGCCCTTGCGGGCCACCTCCTGCGCGTTGTGCAGGGTGGCCTGGGCGACCGTGGACCCGGCCACCAGCACCGGCTCCAGCACCGCGAACGGGGTGACCCGGCCGGTGCGCCCGACGTTGACCGCGATGTCGAGGAGCCTGGTGGTGACCTCCTCGGGCGGATACTTGAAGGCGATCGCCCAGCGCGGCGCCCGGCTGGTGGAGCCGAGCCGGCCCTGGATCGCCACCGAGTCGACCTTGACCACGACACCGTCGATCTCGTGCTCGACGTCGTGCCGGTGCTCGCCGTAATACTCGATGAACTCTCGGACGGCGGGCATGTCGTCGACGAGTTTCCACCGGCTGCTGGTGGGCAGCCCCCACGCCCGGAGTGCCTCGTAGGCATGCGACTGCGAGGTGGGGTGGAAACCCTCGCGCGCGCCGATGCCGTGCACCACCATGCGCAGGCCGCGGGAGGCGGTGACCCGCGGGTCCTTCTGCCGGAGGCTGCCGGCGGCGGCGTTGCGCGGGTTGGCGAACGGGGCCTTGCCCTGCTCGACCAGCGACGCGTTCAGATCGGCGAACGCCTCGGCCGGAAAGTAGATCTCGCCGCGCACCTCGAGCAGGTCGGGCACATCGTCGCCGGCCAGCCGCTCCGGGATCTCGCGGATGGTGCGCACGTTGGGGGTCACGTCGTCGCCGGTGCGGCCGTCGCCCCGGGTGGCGCCGCGGACCAGCCTGCCCTTCTCATACGTCAGGTTGATCGCCAGGCCGTCGACCTTGAGCTCACAGAGGAACGCCACCGGGCCACCGGCGTCCCGCACGGTGCGCTCGGCCCAGGTGCTCAGCTCGTCGAAACTGAACACGTTGTCCAGCGACATCATCCGCTCGGCGTGCCGCACCGGGGCGAAGTCGCTGGAGAACGAGCCGCCGACGAGCTGGGTCGGCGATTCGGGGGTGCGCAGCGCGGGGAACTCGGTCTCCAGCGCCTCCAGCTCGCGCAGGAGCGTGTCGAACCGGCCGTCGGAGATGATCGGGGCGTCGAGCACGTAATACCGATACTGATGGTCGCGGATCTCGTCGGCGAGCTCGGCGTGCCGGGCGGCGGCCACCGCCGTGGGCTCTGCGCTGGGTGTGGTCACCGGAACCTCCGTGTCTGCGAACACCTAGGACGCACGGTAGTCCCACCCCCCGACAATTTCGGGATCACACCTCGGAGATCCGCCGGCCCGCTTCGTGACAGGCTTTGAGCAGGGCCCGGACGTACGGCTGGGGCGCACCGGCGAGCCCACAGGCCGGCGTGATCACCACCTGCCGGGGCAGCCGGGCGGCCGGGAAGCCGAGCCGGCGCCACAGGGTCTGCACCCGCTCGGCGATCTGCTTGGCGTCCGGTCGCCGCTCGGCCACCGGGCGGGTCGGCGCGGCGCCCACCAGCAGGCCCAGCCCGGCCTCGATCGCCTCGCCGACCGGGTCCAGATCCTTGAGCAGCGACAGATCGAAGGCGGCCGCCGCGAACGACGCGTCCCGGATCACCTGCCACGGCACGTCCGGCGCGCAGCAGTGCAGCACGGTGGGGGTGTCCACCGCCGCCACCACGGTCCGCAGCCGGGCCGCGGCGTCCGGGCCGTCGACCGCCCGGTAGGCGCCGAGCCCGCTCTCGGTCGGCACCCGCCCGGCCAGCACGGACGGCAGCGACGGCTCGTCGAGCTGCAGCAGCACGGTGGCGCCGGGCACCCGCTTGCGGACGTCGGCGACGTGCCGCCGGAGCCCCTCGGCGAGCGAGTCGGTGAGGTCCCGGACCGCGCCCGGGTCGCGCAGCAGCCGGCCGCCGATCGGCAGGTCGACGCTCGCTGCGAGGGTCCACGGGCCGGCCGCCTGGATCTTGACGGCGCCGGTGAAGCCGTCGGCCTGCTCGGTGAGCTGGTCCAGATCGCGTTCCAGCAGATCGGCGGTACGCCGCAGGTCCCGGCCCGGCCGCGCGGCGATCTGCCAGCGCCCGGCGTAGAGCTGCACCGGCAGCTCGACGAGGAACCCGGCGCCGCGCCCGATCATGTCGGCGCCCGGGCCACGCTCGGGAAGCTCGGGCAGGTGCGGCAGGGCGGGCAGCTCACCGAGGACGATCCGCTGCGCCTCGGCGACGTCCGTGCCGGGCAGGGATCCGATCCCGGTCGCGGCACCGGCGGGCCATGGAAGATCAGGCATGCGCGGACTCCGGCAGGGTCGTCGCAGCGGATGACCGCGTCGCGGCCGTGATGGTCGCCGATCCCAGCACGATGTCCCCCGCGGCATCCGGCCGGTAGGCCACGATCGCCTGCCCCGCGGCAACCCCGCGAGCCGGCGTCCGCAACGTCGCGACGAATCCCGAGGAATCCACCGCGACCGTGGCGGCCACCACCTCCCCGTGCGCCCGGAGCTGCACCTCGCACTCCGTTTCGTCGGAACCGTCGTGCCAGATCGGACGCGTGGCCGTGACCGTGTCCACCTCGAGGTCCTCCCGAGGGCCCACCGTCACGGTGTTCGACACGGGCGTGATCGAAAGCACATACCGGGGCTGCCCATCCGGGGCCGGAACCCGCAGGTCCAGCCCTTTCCGCTGGCCGATCGTGAACCCGTACGCCCCGTTGTGCGTGCCCAGCTTCGCCCCGGTCCGACCGTCCACGATGTCCCCGGGCGCGGCGCCCAGGCGCCGCTCCAGGAAGCCCCGGGTGTCACCGTCGGCGATGAAGCAGATGTCGTGCGAGTCCGGCTTGTCCGCCACCGCCAGCCCCCGCGCGGCCGCCTCGGCCCGCACCTGCTCCTTCGTGGAGTCACCGAGCGGGAAAATCGCCCGATCCAGCTGCTCGCGGGTCAGCACGGCCAGCACGTACGACTGGTCCTTGGGCAGGTCGACACTGCGCCGCAGCAGCCCGTCCGCCCCGAGCCGGGCGTGATGCCCGGTCACCACGGCGTCGAAGCCGAGCGCCACCGCCCGGTCCAGCACCGCCGCGAACTTGATCTTCTCGTTGCAGCGCAGGCACGGGTTCGGCGTGCGGCCCGCCGCGTACTCCTCGACGAAGTCGTCGACGACGCCGGCGTGGAACTCGTCGGCCATGTCCCAGACGTAGAACGGGATCCCGATCACATCGGCGGCGCGCCGCGCGTCCCGCGAATCCTCCAGCGTGCAGCAACCGCGCGCGCCGGTCCGATAGGTCTGTGGGTTACGCGCCAGAGCCAGATGCACCCCGGTCACGTCATGCCCGGCATCCTTGGCCCGGGCCGCCGCGACCGCGGAGTCGACACCGCCGGACATGGCCGCAAGAACTCGCATGCCACCAGCCTATCCGGGCCCCGTCGCACCCCTCGTCGCGCACGGATCCCGCCGAGAAAACCACCAGGAACCGGTCACCACACGATGGGCTCGTACGCGGTGAGCACCCCGCCGTCTAACGGGGCGTCTTCCAGGACCCCGCCCGTCGTGCCCGCTCCACCGCCGCCGGCAGCGCCGCGAGCAGCGCGTCCAGATCCGCCTCGCCGCTGTCGTGCCCGAGCGAGAAGCGCAGCGACGACCGGGCCCGGGCGTCGTCCGCGCCCATCGCCAGCAGCACGTGACTGGGCTGCGCCACCCCGGCCGAGCACGCCGACCCGGTCGAGCAGTAGATCCCCTGCGCGTCGAGGAGCAGCAGCAGCGCGTCGCCCTCGCAGCCGGGGAAGGAGAAGTGCGCGTTGCCGGGCAGCCGGTGGTCCGGGTCACCGTTGTAGATCGCGTCCGGCACCGCGGCCAGCACCCGCCGGACCAGTTCGTCGCGCAGGGCGGCGACGCGCTCGGCATAGTCGAGGCGTTCCCGGACGGTGGTCTCGACGGCCACGGCGAACGCCACCACGCCGGGTGTGTCCAGGGTCCCGGAGCGCACGTCGCGTTCCTGTCCGCCACCGTGCAGCAGCGGCGTGCAGCTCACGTCCCGGCCCAGGACCAGGGCGCCGACGCCGACCGGACCGCCGAGTTTGTGCCCGGTGAGGGTGAGCGCGGCCACGCCGGCGGCCGCGAAGTCGACCGGCACCTGGCCGACCGCCTGCACCGCGTCGGTGTGGAACGGGATGCCGGCGCCGGCCGCGATCGCGGCCAGGGCGGGCACCGGTTGCACGGTGCCCACCTCGTTGTTCGCCCACTGCACGCTGACCACGGCGATCTCGTCGCCGTGCGCGCGCACCAGGTCGGCGAAACCGTCCGGATCGACCCGCCCGGCGCCGTCGACGGGCAGCAGGCTGACCGTGGCGCCCTCGTGCCGGCCCAGCCAGTCGACCGCGTCGAGCACGGCGTGGTGCTCGACCGACGAGGCGACCACCCGGCGGCGTTTGCCGTCAGCGTCGCGCCGCGCCCAGTAGACGCCCTTGGTGGCCAGGTTGTCCGCCTCGGTCCCGCCACCGGTGAAGATCACCTCGGAGGGCCGGGCGCCGATCACCGCGGCGATCCGCTCGCGGGACTCCTCGACCATCCGGCGGGCGCTGCGACCGGCCGCGTGCAGGGAGGACGGGTTGCCGATCGCCCGGGCCGCGGCCGCATAGGCGTCCAGCGCTGCGGGCAGCATCGGCGTGGTCGCCGCATGATCGAGGTAGGCCATATCTACCAACTCTAGAACCTGTTCCGTGGAACGCTTCGGGCGGCGGAGCGCCGGCGGTCAGCGGACCGACGATCGGAAGGCCGGCCGGCGGTCGTCAGCCCCCGCAGAGGGCGGACCACCGCGAGGGGCCGCCCCCAGCCCGGATGCCGCCCAGCGATCCGGGGGTCGCCGCGGCCGGGCGTGGACCCACGGGGCTGCGGCCGGACCCCGTACCGCGAAAAGGGAAACGGCCCGGCAGCGAACCGCCGGGCCGTAACGGGGAGCGAGCCTTACTTGCGCTTGCGGATCTCGTCCGCCGCCTGCGGGATGATCTTGAACAGGTCGCCGACCACGCCGAAGTCGGCGAGCTCGAAGATCGGCGCCTCCGGGTCCTTGTTGACCGCGACGATCGTCTTCGAGGTCTGCATGCCGGCCCGGTGCTGGATCGCCCCGGAGATGCCCAGCGCCACGTAGAGCTGCGGCGACACCGTCTTGCCGGTCTGACCGACCTGGAACTGGTGCGGGTAGTAGCCGGAGTCGACGGCCGCGCGGGACGCGCCGACGGCGCCGCCGAGCAGGTCGGCGAGCTCCTCGACCAGCTTGAAGTTGTCGGCGTTGCCGACGCCGCGGCCGCCGGAGACGACGATGCCGGCCTCGGTGAGCTCGGGGCGCGAACCCTTCTGCTCGGCGACCCGCTGGGTGATGGTGGCCAGCTTGTCCGAGTCGCTGACGGTGACCGCGAGCGCCTCGGCCGACGGCGACGCGGGGGCGGCGACCGGAGTGGTCGAGTTCGGACGGATCGTCACGATCGGGATACCGCGGGTGACCTTGGACTTGACGATCGTGGAGCCGGCGAAGACCACCTGGGTGGCGGTGCCGTCGGCGGCCAGCTCGACCGCGTCGGTCAGCAGGCCGTTGTCCAGCTTGACCGCCAGGCGACCGGCGATCTCCTTGCCCTCCTGGGTGGAGCCGAGCAGCACGGCGGCCGGCTGCACGCGCTTGACCAGCTCGGCGATCGCGGTGGCCTTGGGGGCCGCGCCGTGGTTCTCCACGTCCTCGCCGGACGCGGTGTAGATCTTGGCGGCGCCGAACTCGGCGAGCTTGGCCTGGTCGGCCTCGCCGAACACCACCGCGGAGACCTCGCCCAGCCCGCGGGCGATGGTGAGCATCTCGAGGGTGACCTTCTTGACGCCGGCCTCGACGACAACGAGTACTTCAGCCATGACGAGACCCTCTCTCAGACGAACTTCTCGGTGGCGAGGTACGCGACGAGCTGCTCGCCGCCGGTGCCCTCGTCGATGACCTTGGCGCCGCCGGAGCGGGCCGGGCGCTTGGCGAACTCCAGCACCTGGCTGGTGGCGCCGGCGAAGCCGACCTCGTCGGCGGACACACCCAGGTCGGCCAGGGAGAGGCTCTGCAGCGGCTTCTTCTTGGCGGCCATGATGCCCTTGAAGGACGGGTACCGCGGCTCGTTGATGGTGTCCCAGACGCTGACCACGGCCGGCGTCGCGGCGGTGACCACCTCGTAGCCCTCGTCGGTCTGCCGCTCGATGGTGAGCTGCGAGCCGTCGACGGTGAGCTTGCGGGCGCCGGTGAGGGCGGCCACGCCGAGGCGCTCGGCGAGCATGTGCGGCAGGACCTGGACCCGGCCGTCGGTGGACTCGGCGCCACAGAGGATCAGGTCGGCGTTCAGCTGACCGAGGGCGGCGGCGATCACCTTGGAGGTGGCCACCGCGCAGGAGCCGTGCAGGGCGTCGTCCTGCACGTGGACGGCCTTGTCCGGGCCCATCGAGAGGGCCTTGCGGATCGAGTCGGTCGCACCCGCGGGGCCGACCGTGAGGACGGTCACCTCACCACCGTGCGCCTCCTTGATCTTCAGCGCCTCCTCGATGGCGTACTCGTCCATCTCGTTGATGACGTTCCCCGGGCCCCGCTCGACCGTGTTGTCGCTCGCGCTCAGGGTGCGCTCGGCACCGGAGTCGGGCACCTGCTTCACCAGTACGACGATGTTCATCGCGCTACTACGACCCTCCTGTATTGAACGCACCGTTGCGATCGACTCTCGCACGTCGGCCGGCCAAGCCTGGCCGCGGGCATGACGAAAAGGTTACCCGCCAGTAGCTTCTCGATTGCCGGCCACCCGGAGTGACACACCTCACTAGCATTTCCATGAGGAGGTTTCCTGACATGTCCGGCACGGTGCACCTGACCGGCCCCCATCCTCTCGCACACCGCGGAGAAACGGAGCCGCACGCCCATGGCAGATCCGATCCTGACTCGCCCTGGTGCCGCTGCGGCCACCTCCGGGAGGCGTGCGTGAGTGACGAAGTACGCAATCTGTGGCATCACCTTCTTGACCGATCCGGTCAATAATCGGCGGGTGTTCGGTGGCCTGCTGCAGTGGTTCGACCCGGAGAGCGCCCACTCGGAGGGCACCACGCCGGATTACCGGTTCTCGCTGGCCAACGAACGGACCTTCCTGGCCTGGATCCGCACCGGCCTGGCGCTGATCGCCGGCGGCCTGGCCTGCGCCCAGTTCCTGCCGCCGCTGCCGATCGTCCGGCTCCGCGAGATCATCGCGATCGCGCTGCTGATCCTCGGCGGGGTGGTCGCCCTGCGTGCCGTTGATCACTGGGCGCGCGCCGAGCGGGCCATGCGGCTCGGTGTCGACCTGCCCCGCTCCCGGTTCCCGGCGATCCTCGCGATCGTCGTGGCGCTCGGCGCGGTGCTGCTGGTCAGCATGGTCCTCTATCGGATTTTCGCAGCATGAGCGATCCGGGCGCCGCCGCGCAACGCACCCGTCTGGCCTGGCGGCGCACCGGGATGTCGGCGGCCGCGGTCGCACTGCTCGCCGTCCGCCCCGCCTTCCACCCGGCGGCCGGGCCGGCGCAATGGCTGATCGCGGGCGCCGCGATGACCGGCTGGGCCACGCTGACCGGTCTGGGTCTGCACCGCTCCCCCGCCCTGCGGGCCCGCCCGCCGCGGTCGCCGGCCCGGACGATCCGGGCGTACGCGCTGATCACCGCGGCGTTCGCGGTCCTCGGCGGGCTGGTTGTCATGCTCTGATCGTCGCCGGTACGCCGCGGGCGGGGCATCATTGCGGCATGGTCCGGTTGTTCATCTTCTTGACCGCGGTCGCGCTGGTCCTGCTGATCCTGGCACTGATCGCCTGCCTGTCGGCGGAGCGGGTGCGTGTCCTGCCCCGGCCGTTCTGGGTGCTGGTGGTGGTGCTCGTCCCGCTGGCCGGCCCGATCGCCTACTTCCTGTGGGGCCGCCCGGTGCGGACGGCCGCCCGCCGCCCCGCCCCCCGGCCGTCCGCACCGGACGACGACCCGGACTTCCTGCGCGCGATGGACTCCGAGCAGTCCCGCCGCGACCGTGAACTGCTCGCCCAGTGGGAGCGCGAGCTGCACCAGGACGACGAACCTTAGAAACGACCGCCAACCGGTGTCACCGGGCCGGGACGGATGCACGCGCCGACCGCGAGGCCATCATGATGGGCCGGACGAATCGGCGAGTTCGCCGGTCCCCATTTTATCCGTCAGTTTCCTCGCCGAGATGTCCTTGATGGTCGTTCCGTCGGTGAGTGTCATCGTGAAGGTGATGCCGGCGCCGTCGCCTGCCTTCTGGGGCAGCCAGGCCAGGAAGTAGTGGTCGTCGACGGTGGCGTGTACCGTCCTGCCGTCGGGCACGTTGACGTCTACCGCGGTGACGTCGGTGCCGAGGTGCCCCGCCATGATCAGGATGTAGCCTTCGCCGGCTTGCAGCTCACCCCAGCCCTGCAGCTCGATACCCGTGCGGCCGAGCGCTTCGTCACTGACCGGTCGCCCCATGTTGCTGGGGCTCCGCACGGTGCCGGTGCTGTCTCGGAAGCAGGTGGTGACCCAGTCGTGGGTGACGATCGAGAGGAAGCCGTATCTCCCGCGGCGCTCGGAGACGATCTTGCGGGCGGCGGCCAGCTGCGCCGTGGTGTAGCCGAAGAGTGGATCGATCTTCGCCACACAGCCCCGGCTGATGGCCTGGACGTCCCCGGCGGACAGCGTCTCCGGACTGGCGGTCCACGAGGCGTAGGCGGCTCCGTTGCGGTCATCGCCCAGGCCGGGCATCGCCAGGACCGCACCGGTGACCGCGATCACCGCTGCGCCGGTGACCGCCCAGCGCCGGGCGTGCCGGCGCCGGCCCATCCGGCCGGCCCTGTGCTGCACGGTGGTGAAGTCGGGCTGGCGCACCGCGTCACCGACATCGGAGCGCAGCTTGTCGAAGCTGGGTTCACGCATGGCCTACCTCCGCGGGCAGTGGGTGGAATTCATCGTCGGCAAGATGGTGGGCGAGCGCGGCTCTCCCTCGGGCCAGCCGGGCCTTGACCGTGCCCACCGGCACGTTGAGGGTGGCGGCGACCTCCGCCACCGACAGATCGGCCAGGTGGTGCAGCACCACCGCTTCCCGGGTCGGTGTCGCCAGCCGCCGCAACGCGGCGAACAGCGCCACCCGATCACTGGATATCCCCGGTACCGCGGCCGGGGCGATCGCCACACGGCCCGAACGGACCAGGCGGTCGAACAGCCACCGCCGCCGGTAGCGGGTCCGGGCGACATTGAGGGCCGCGACCCGCAACCACCGCTCGGCGTCGTCGGCCCGCAGGAAGGACTGCGGCGAGGCCAGCACCCGCGCGAAGGCCTCGTGCACGGCGTCCTCCGCCTCGGCAAGGTCACCTACCAGGCCCGTGGCCTGGATGACCAGCCGTCGGTAGTAGGCCTCATATGCCTGCCGTACGCGTTCCTCGGCATCCACGCACCCTCCCCGTTGTCGCCGGTTGTCAAAGGAAGGACCAACAGGTCGACCGTACGGTTGCCTCAGGTGCCCGCTCATTTCGATCGCGGTAGCGGTCTCACCGGATCGAGCAGACCCGGACGCTGAAATAGGGATGTGAACCCGTCGCGTCCCGTGACTGTCCGGATCGGACGATCCGTCGCCGTCTACGGGTATGGGCCGACATGGGTGTCGCTCTACGCCAGATTCGCACTCCGGGGGTACGCGTCGGCCGGATCCGTGAGGACGTTGACCAGGTAGGGGACGCCCGAGTCGAACGCGCGCCGCAGGGCCGGGCCGAGCTCGGACGCCCTGGCCACGGTCTCGCCGGCGCCGCCCAGCGCGCGCACCACCTCGTCGTAGCGCAGGCCCGGCTGCAGATCGGCGGCCACGTCGAAGCCGTACAGCGCACGCATCGGGTGTTTCTCCAGACCCCACATGCCGTTGTTGCCGACCACGATCACCGCCGGCAACCCCTGCCGGACCAGGGACTCCGCGTCCATCAGGGAGAAACCGGCGGCGCCGTCGCCCATCAGCACACAGATCTGCCGGCCGGGATGGGCGACCCGGGCGCCCATCGCATAGCCCAGGCCGGTGCCGAGACAGCCGTACGGCCCCGGGTCCAGCCAGGTGCCGGGCCGGGCGGGCTCCAGGAATCGGCCGGCGTACGACACGAAGTCGCCGCCGTCGCCGATCGTGACCGCGTCCGGGGCCAGCACCCTGCGCAGCTCCCCGTAGACGCGGGCCGGCCGGATCGGATCGGTCTCGGCGGCCATCGCCTCGGCGTCGCGGGCCCTCGCCGCGTCCTCGACGGCCCGCAGCGTGGTGATCCACTCGGGGTGCCCGCCCGTCGTACCGGCCAGCGCGGCGAGAATCCGGCGCAGGTCCCCGGCGGGCGAGACAGCCGGGGTGACGTGCGTCGCGCGCTGCTCCGGCGCGTCCACGACGTGCACCACCCGTGCGGACCCGAAATCGCCGAATCCCAGCCGGAAGTCGAGCGGGGTGCCGATCACCGCGACCACGTCGGCCTGGCCCAGAGCGGTCCGCCGGGCCCGGGAGAAGGCGAGCCGATGCCCCGGCGGCAGGGCGCCCCGGCCCATCCCGTTGGTGAACACCGGCACGTCCAGCGCCTCGGCGGCGGTCCGCAACTCGGCGACCGCGTCGCCGGCCCACACGTCGGAACCGGCCACGATCACCGGGCGGGCCGCGTCCCGCAGCAGCCGGGCGGCCGTGGCCACCTCGTCCGGGTCGGGCTCCAGCACCCCGATCGCCGGCTCGCCGGGCGCCGCGGCCCGGCCGGTGGAGAAGATCACGTCGAGCGGGACGTCCAGGAAGACCGGGCCGCGGTGCGGGGTGAGCGCCGCGGTCAGGGCCGCCCCGATCGCGCCCGGGATGTCCGCGGTGCCGGTGACCGTCGCGGCATACCGGGTGACCGGCGCGACCAGCGGCACGTGGTCCAGCTCCTGCAGGCTGCCCGAACCCCAGCGGAAAGCCGGCGCGCGGCCGCCCAGCACCAGCACCGGGGAGCCGTTGACATAGGCGCTGGTCAACCCGGAGATGCCGTTGGTCACCCCCGGGCCGGCGGTCAGCACGGCCAGACCCGGGCGACGGGTCAGCTTGGCCACCGCCTCGGCCGCGAAGACCGCGGACTGCTCGTGGCGGACGTCGTAGAGCCCGAAACCGGACTCGTGGGCGGCCGCGTACAGCGGGAAGACGTGACCGCCGGAGAGGGTGAACATCTCGGTCACCCCGAAGGCCCGCAGGGCCGCGAGCGCGAGCTCCCCGCCGTGGCCCTCGACCGGCGTCATTTCTGGTCTTGGTACAGGTGCAGCAGGGTGCCGATGTCCTGGAAGACCTCGACCGCGTCCCTCTGCAGCGGTTTCCCGTTGCCGTAGCCGAAGGACAGGATCAGCGCGGCGAGCGGGACGCAGATCATCGTCAGCACGCTGAGCACGATCTGGAAGAAGCGCAGCGTCCGGCTGCGGCGCCGCTTCGACCCGGTCGGTCGTTGCGGCTGCTGCTGTTGCCGGGGTGCCGGCTTGGCCCTCTGCGGCGGCTTGGGCCGCTGCTTCGGCGCCGGCGGCGGGGCGACCACGGCACGGCCGGAAGCGGTCGTCTGCGGCGCCGCTTTCGGCGCGGACTGCCGATGCGGTACGGGTGTGTGCCGCATCGCCGGCGACGGGCTGGTCGGGAGGGTGGCATCCGGGTCGGGCTGCCACGTGGGCGGCTCCGCGTCCGCCCACGGGTCGACCGGCGGCCGCAGGTGCAGCGGGACGACGAGCTCCGGGCGGATCTCGGTCTCCCGGTTGTCGACCGGGTCCGGTGTCGTCATCGTGACCGGCGTCGTCGCGGCGGGCGCGGTTTCGGCCGCCGCCGGGGTGGGCGTCGCGGCGGGCGCGGGCACCGGCGTGACCTCGACCGGCTCGGGCGCCGGAGCCACCGACGCCACCTCGGTCTCCTCGCCGAACGTCTGCGACGGCAACCGCATCTGCCCGGTCAGCCCGGGCGCGGCCGGCTCCGAGGTCAGCAGCGCCGCCTGGGCCAGGATGCTGCCCTCGGCCACCACGAGCTCGGGCTGCTCGATCACCACCGGCGGCTCGCCCAGCTCGCGGTGCAGCAGGGTGGCCATCAGCGGGATCCGGCTGGCGCCGCCGACCAGGAACACCCCGGCCAGCCGGCCCTCCGGCAGGTCGGCGAACTTCAGCAGGTTCTGCGTGATCCGGACGGTCTGCTCCAGCACCGGGCGGGCGACCTGCTCCAGCTCCTCGCGGGTCAGGTGCACCTCGGTGTCCAGCAGCGGGACCACGAAGTCGGCGGACTGGGCGCGGGACAGCCGCTCCTTGGCGATCCGCACGTCGTCCCAGAGGGCGCGGCGGGCCCGGCGCTCCTCGACCGTGGACGGCTCCAGCACCCGCTGCCAGGAGTCGCCGCGCAGGTGCTCGACCAGCGCGGCGTCGACGTCCAGGCCGCCCAGGTCGTCGCGGCCGTCGACGGCGAGCACCTCGAAGCCGGTGGCGGTGCGCGAGACCAGGCTGGCGTCGAACGTGCCGGCGCCGAAATCGTGCACCATCAGCACCGAGCCGATCGGCACGTCCCGGCCCAGCACCTCGGCGAAGTACGTCGCGGCGGCGACCGGCTCGGCGACCAGCCGCACGCCGGACAGGCCGGCCCGGGCGGCCGCCTCGGCCAGCAGCGTGCGCCGGGTGGCGCCCCAGGTGGCCGGGCAGGTCAGCGTGGTCTCCGGACGGTACGGCCCGACGGCGCGGTGCCACTCCTCGACCACCCGGGCGAGCACCGCGGTGATCAGGTCGACGACCTCGAACTCCTGCTCGCCGAGCAGGACCGAGCCGTCGTCGACGCGCCGTTTCGGGTTCGGCTCGAAGCGGGCCGGCTCCAGCCGGGCGCTGTGCACCGCGTCCCGGCCGACCAGCACCGTGCCGTCAGCCTGGGCGAACACGGCGGAGGGCAGCAGCGGTGAGCCGTCGACCAGGATCGGACGGGCACGCCCGTCCGGCCACCGTGCGACGGCGACGGTGTTCGAGGTGCCGAAGTCGATGCCGAGGGCATACTTCGGGCCTCCCTGGTCGATGGACATGCCCCGCAGTCTAGGCGGTCCCGGTGACAGGACCACGGCTCGCTACTGTCCGGTGAACTTGGGCTTGCGCTTCTCGACGAAAGCGGTGGTGCCCTCCACCCGATCGTCGGTGGCGAACAACCCGGCGAACAATTGCGACTCCAGCGCCAGACCCGCCGGCAGATCCATGCTCAGGCCGGCGTCGATCGCCTGCTTGGCGGCGCGCAGCGCCAGGGCCGGCCCGGTGACGAACGGGCGGACCAGGTCGAGTGCCGTCTCGTACACCTTCTCGGCCGGGACCACCCGGTCGGCGAGGCCGATCCGCAGCGCCTCGTCGGCCTCGACCATCCGGCCGGAGAAGATCAGCTCCTTGGCCCGGGCCGGGCCGATCAGCCGGGCCAGCCGCTGGGTGCCGCCGGCCCCCGGGATGATGCCCAGCTTGATCTCCGGCTGGCCCAGCTTGGCGTCCTCGGCCACCACCCGCCAGTCACAGGCCAGGGCCAGCTCGCAGCCGCCGCCCAGGGCGAACCCGGTGACCGCGGCGACCACCGGCTTGGGGATCCGGGCGACCGCGTCGAACGCCCCGGACAGCGCCGCGGCCCGGCCCACCATGTGCTGGTAGGTGACCGTGGTGAACTCGGTGATGTCGGCGCCGGCGGCGAACACCTTCGCCCCGCCCCAGACCACGACGGCGCGCACCGACTCGTCGCCGGCCGCGGCCGTGGCGGCCGCCCGCAGCTCCTCCTGGACCTGGGTGTTCAGCGCGTTCATCGGGGGCCGATCGAACCGGATGGTGCCGATGCCGTCCGCGATCTCCAGCCGTACGAACTCGCCCACGCCGACCTCCGTTGGTAGCCGTTTGGACGCCAGCCTACGACGGGTACCGGTTAGATTGGGTCCCCGGGGGAGGAGAGATGACCACGTACTACCGGGATCCGGACGTGCTGATCACTTCGTCCGGGATCCATATGAACGGCCGCGACTTCCGGCTGCCCGAGGTGCGCCGGATCTGGCACACCAGAGGTGCCCGGTCCTGGTCGGTGATCGCCCGGCGCGGCGCGCTCGGCCTGGCCATCCTGTCGCCGCTGGCGGTCGGCGCCCTGGCGGTCGTGGTGGCGCTGCTGCTCCACACCGATGCGCTGCACACCGTCGCGATGCTGATCGGCGGCGTGCTGGTCGGGCTGGCCGTGGTGCCGGTCGCCGACCTGCTGCTGGAGCGGGTCGACCGGTCCTACGACGCGGGCAGTCGCACCATCGAGATCTGGGGCCGGGTGCCCGCCGGCGACGTGCTGCTGCTGCGCACCACGAACGCGCAGCGGTTCGGCCGGATCTACCGGGCCCTGCTGCGCGCGCTGGAGCCGGCGGTGCCCCGGTGAGGCGGGACGCGGCCGGGCTGGCCGCCCTGCTCACCACCAGCGGCGTGCTGCACTTCGTGGCGCCGAAACCGTTCGACGCGATCGTGCCGCGGGCGTTGCCCGGCTCGCCCCGCACGTGGACCTACCTGAGCGGGGCCGCCGAGCTGGCGGTGGCCGCGGCCGTCGCCCATCCGCGGACCCGGCGGGCCGGTGGACTGGCCGCCGCCGCGCTGTTCGCCGCGGTCTTCCCGGCCAACGTCAAGATGGCCTGGGACTGGCGGCACGCCCCGCCGGCCCGGCGGGCGATCGCCTTCGGACGGCTGCCGCTGCAGGCGCCGCTGATCGCCTGGGGCCTGCGGGTCTCCCGGTGAAGCCGGGCGCACCCCGGCCCGATGGTCAGCCGGCGAAGATCGCTTCGATCTCGGCCCGTTCCGGCAGGGCGTTGCTGGCGCCGACCTTGCGCACACAGGCCGCGCCGGCGGCGTTCGCCCAGCGCACCGCCTCGACCAGAGCGCGGCCCTCCGCCCAGGCGACCGCGAGGGCGCCGGTGAACGCGTCGCCCGCCGCCGTGGTGTCGGCGACCTCGACCGGGAAGGCCGGCACGTGCACGTCGGTGCCGTCCCGGTCGGCGTAACGGGAGCCGTTGCCGCTGAGCGTGAGCACCACCCGCGGCACCAGCGCCAGCAAGCCGGACATCGCCGAGGAATCGGTGATGTCGGTGAGGGCCCGGGCCTCGGTCTCGTTGACCACCAGCAAATCAACCAGGTCCAGCACGGAGGGCCACAACTCCCGCGCGGGCGCCGCGTTCAGGATCGTCCGCGTCCCGGCGGCCCGGGCCGCGGCCAGTGCCGCCGCCACCGTCCCGGCCGGGATCTCCTGCTGACAGAGCAGCACGTCGGCCCCGGCGATGCAGGCCCGCTCCGCCTCGGTCAGGTCCACGAACGTCCGGTTGGCCCCCGGGCTGACCAGGATCGAGTTCTCCCCCGCCCGGTCCACCATGATCACCGCGACGCCGGACGGGCCGTAACTCGTGCGCACGTGGGCCATGTCGACCCCGGTCGCGGCCAGCCGGGCGCCGAGCGTCACGCCGAACGCGTCGGAGCCGATCGCGCCCAGGAACGTCGTGGCGGCGCCGGCCCGGGCCGCGGCGATCGCCTGATTGGCGCCCTTGCCGCCGGGGGTCATCACGAAGTCGTCGCCGAGCACCGTCTCGCCGGGCCGCGGGAGGGTCGCGGCCAGGCCGACCAGGTCCATGTTGGCGCTGCCGACGACCACCACCCGGGGTGGCACGTCAGGCCGCCCGGGCGGTGTACCGGTCGCCGAAACGGTCGACGAGCAGCGGCAGGCCGAACGTCTTGGTCAGGTTTTCCGCGGTCATCACCTCGCCGAGCGGGCCGGCCGCGACCACACTGCCCTCGCGCAGCAGCAGCCCGTGGGTGAAGCCCGGCGGGATCTCCTCGACGTGGTGGGTGACCAGCACCATGGCCGGCGCGTCCGGGTCGAGGGCCAGCTCGGTCAGGTGACCGATCAGGGTCTCCCGGCCGCCCAGGTCGAGACCGGCGGTGGGCTCGTCGAGCAGCATCAGCTCGGGGTCGGTCATCAGCGCGCGGGCGATCTGGGTGCGCTTGCGCTCCCCCTCGGAGAGGGTGCCGAACTCCCGGTCGGCCAGCGCCCCCATGCCCAGCTGGGCGAGCAGCTCCCTGGCCCGGGCGACGTCCTGCGGGTCGTACTCCTCACGCCAGCGGCCGACCACCGACCAGGCGGCGGTGACCACGACGTCGAGCACCTTCTCGTCCGGCGGGATCCGGTCGGCGAGCCGGCCGGTGGTGATCCCGACCCGGGTGCGCAGCTCGTTGACGTCGACCCGGCCCAGTCTGTCGCCGAGCACCCAGGCCTGGCCGCGGGTCGGGTGCAGCCGGCCGGACGCGATGTTGAGCAGGGTGGTCTTACCGGCGCCGTTGGGGCCCAGCACCACCCATCGCTCGTCCAGCTCCACCTGCCAGGACAGGCTGTTGATCAGGTGACTCCCGCCGCGGACCACGCTGACGCGGTCGAACGCGATGACGGTGTCCTCGTCGGGCGGAACGGTTACGGCAGCCTCCAGCACGCCGTCCATCCAACCATGTGCGCGGACCGCTCCCGGCGACGGCGTGCCGCGGCTCACCCGGTCAGTCGGTGGTCGATCCGAACACCTCGTCGCGGACCGCGTCCAGGGCGGTGTGCAGGGCACCGTGCAGCACCGGCTCGGCGGCCACCCCGGTCACCACGACCTTGGGCGAGACCAGCGTGATCGCGGCGACCTCGCGCTCCACCCGGTCGGCCAGCGCGGCGTCGCCGGCCCGGCCCACCTCGCCGGCCAGTACCACCAGCGGTGGGTCGAGCACCAGGCAGGTGGCCGCGACACCGAGGGCGAGCCGGCGGGCCAGCTCGTCCAGAACCGGTTCACCGGCCGGGCCGGCGGCGACCGCGGCGCGCACCACGTCGGCGGCCTCGGCGCCCCGGAAGCCGTGCTGCTTGCCGATCGCCTTGACCGCCTCGGCGGCGGCCAGGGTCTGGAAGGCGCCCTTGACTCCGCGCTTGGAGGCGTTGTGCGGCACCTCGGCGCCACCCACCGGCAGGTAGCCGATCTCGCCGGCGGCGCCGGTCGCACCCTGGTGCAACCGGCCGCCGATGACGCTGGCCAGACCGACCCCGCGACCGATCCAGACCAGGGCGAAGTCGGACACGCCGCGGGCGGCACCGTTGCTGGACTCGGCGATCGCGGCCAGGTTCACGTCGTTGCCGAAGACCACCGGGGTGCTCAGGTCGCGACGCAGGTCGGCGAGCAGGCCGCGATGCCAGCGGGGCAGGTCCCAGGCGAAGGAGATCTCGCCGGTGGCCGGGTCGACCAGGCCGGGGGTGCCGAGCACGACCCGGCGCACCGAGGTGATGTCGGTGCCCGCGTCCGCGGCGGCCTGGACCACCGCCTGGTGCACCACGCCGACCGGGTCGTCGGTGTCCTTGGTGCTCAGCTCGGCCCGGCCGATCACCGCGCCGGTGATGTCGGCGCACGCGGCGATCACCGAGTCCGGGCCGACGTCGACACCGATCACGTGCGCGCTGCTCGGGGTGACCGCGTACAGCTGGGCGTTCGGCCCGCGGCCGCCGGCCTGCTCGCCGACCCGGCGGACCAGGCCACGCTCCTCCAGACGCTCGACCAGCTGGGAGGCGGTGACCTTGCTGAGGCCGGTCAGCTCGCCGATCTGGGCCCGGGTCAGTGGACCTCGGCTGAGCAGCAGGTCCAGCGCCGCGCGGTCGTTGAGGGCGCGCAGCAACCGGGGGGTGCCCGGGAGGCGGGTGGCGGCCATGGTCGTACCCCTAATGGTAAGGATTCTTTCCTGTTACAGTGTCGGCGCTCGGAGAGCAGCCGCAGCGTAACGGTCGGCGATGGTGCCCGCCCGTACGGTGGCTATCGACTCCGAGCGATCATGGCAGCTCGCCGCCGCCGGTGGCCAGAGCTCCGTCACCGGAAGGACACCATGGCCATCGACCCGGGGCTCCGCCGCCTCGCCCTGCGCACCCTGCTCGCCGCCTTCCCCGGGACGTCCGCCCCGGACTGGGCACTGGATCTGCTCGCCGACGGCCTCGCAGGACACACCCTCTTCGGCACCAATGTCGGTTCATCCGACGAATTATCCCAGCTCACCGCGCGGTTGCGGTCGGCTCGCCCGGACGCGCTGATCGCGATCGACGAGGAGGGCGGCGACGTCACCCGGCTCGGCCACCGGACCGGCAGCCCCTACCCGGGCAACGCCGCGCTGGGCGCCGCCGACGACCTCGACCTCACCCGGCAGGTGTACGCCGCGATCGGCGCCGACCTGGCCACCGCCGGAGTGAACCTCGACCTGGCGCCGACCGTCGACGTGAACTCGGTGGCCGAGAACCCGATCATCGGCACCCGCTCGTTCGGCGCGGACCCCGGACTGGTCGCCCGGCACACCGGCGCCGCGATCGCCGGCCTGCAGTCGGCCGGAGTGGCCGCGTGTGCCAAACATTTTCCGGGCCATGGCGCGACCGTGACCGATTCTCATCTCGATCTTCCGACCGTCGACGTGCCGCTTCCGGTGCTGCGGGAGCGGGATCTCCCCCCGTTCGCGGCGGCCGTCGCGGCCGGCGCGCGGGCGGTGATGAGCGCACACATCCGGGTGCCGGCGCTGACCGGCGACGGGCCGGCGACGTTCAGCCGGGCCGCGCTGCAGGGTCTGCTCCGCGACGAGTACGGGTTCGCGGGCGTGATCGTGACCGACGCCCTGGAGATGCGCGGCGCGGCCGGCGCCGCGGGCGGGATCCCGCAGGCCGCGGTCGCCGCCCTCGCGGCCGGCGCCGACCTGCTCTGCATCGGCGCGGAGGTGGACAGGGAGCTGGTGCTCGCGGTCGCCGACGAGGTCGCGGCCGCGGTCGGTGACGGCCGGCTCGCGGTCGTACGTCTTGAGCAGGCGGCCGCCCGCAACGCCGACCTCGCCGCCTGGGCGGCACACCAGCGGATCACCCGCCCCGCCGCGACCACCGCAACCGCACCGGGCCGCACCGCCGTAACCGTCCCACCTGCGCCGGGCCGCATCTCCGCAACCGTCCCACCTGCGCCGGACCGCATCCCCGCAACCGTCCCACCTGCGCCGGACCGCATCCCCGCAACCGTCCCACCTGCGCCGGACCGTACCGCCGCAACCGTCGCAACCACCTCGGCCGCGCCGGGCCGCACCGCCGCGACCACCTCGGCGGAGCTGGGCCGCACCGCAGCCCGCCGGGCGCTGCTGGTCGAGGGTGACCCGGCCGCGTTGGCCGCCCCGCTGGTCGTACAGCTGGGCAGCGGCTACTCGATCGCCGAGGGCAAGCTGCCGTGGGGCCTGCGGCCGTTCCTCGGCGCGGTCGAGCAGATCGACGTGAACGCCGCCGAGACCAGCGCGGACGAGCTGATCGCGCGCGCCGCGGGGCGGCCGATCGTGCTGGTCGGGCGGCGGGTGCATCAGGCGGCGGCCAGCCGGGAGCTGGCCGAGAAGCTGGCCGCGGCCTGGCCCGTGGCGGTGGTGGAGATGGGCTGGCCGTCGACCTGGCGACCGGACGGGGCACGCGCCTTCCTGGTCACCCACGGAGCCAGCCTGGCCAGCGCCGAGGTCGCCGCCGCCGCCCTGGGTCTGATCACCGAACGTTACGACGGCGTGTAGTCACGGTCCGTAGCCGATGTCGGAAAAAGCGGATAACCGAGGGTTAAATCCCCTCATACGAACGGCCAGAGTGCACGCTGAGCACTTCCCGCTCCCGGCGACCCTCACGTAGCGTCATATCCGAAGGTGGATCTGGGGAGACGTCGCGGGGTGCCATCGGGAAAATGCCCCCACGACGCCACGGGTGAGCCGGGCGCGGCAACGGACTTCGGGAGCAGTCCGCCGCGGCCCGGCTCACCGGCATTTTCACGCTTGTTTCCCGCGCGCTGATGCCGGCTGGCCGACCCGCGCGCCGCCCGCTGTCGCGGTGAGCGACGTCACTGTCCAGCGCTGGGCCCGCCGACCTCGGCCGGCAGGCCCAGCGCGCCGATCAGGCCGCCGACGAGGTCTTCACCAGGGTGCGGATCTGACGGAGCAGCACGGACAGCGCCGCCAGGTCGGCCGGGGACTCCCCGACGTCACCCATCGCGTTCGACGCCCGCGCGATCGACGCCGCGTTGACCTGCTCCCACTCCGAGACCCGGTCGTCCGGCGAGGCGGTCTCCGGGGTCGACTGCAGCACCTCGGCCGTGAGCGCGGCCAGGGCGGCGTACAGGTCGTACCGCAACGCCATCCGGGCCAGCGTCTGCCACCGGTCACCCCGGGGCAGGCGGGAGATCTGCGACAGCAGTGCGTCGACACCGAAGCGCTCCGAGAGCACGAAGTAGACCTGGGCCACCTCGGTCACGTCCCGCTCGATGGCGGTCGCCGTCTCCAGGATGTCCAGCAGCCCGAAGCCGTAGAAGACCCGGCTCACCTTGTCCGCCAGGTCGTCCGGGACGCCCTTGCCGGCCAGCGTCGTCACCCGCTCCTCGAACGAGCGGCGCTCCGCCCCCACGATCACCTCGGGGAGCTGGGGCAGCAGCGTCGCCACGCCGGGACGTAGCTTGGCGATCTCGCCGGCCACGTCGATCGGCGAGCGGCGGGTGCTGACCAGCCAGCGGACCGCGCGGTCGAGCAGTCGCCGGGTCTCCAGGAAGACCAGCGTCTGCGCGGGAGTGGGCACCTTGTTGTCCAGCGCCTCGGCCGCCGCCCAGATCTCGGTGAGACCGTACACGTCCCGGATCACCACGTAGGCGCGGATGACGTCGGCGGCCGACGCCCCGCTCTCCTCCATGGCGCGGAAGACGAACGACGTACCGCCCCGGTTGACCACCTCGTTGACCAGGGCGGTCGAGATGATCTCGCGGCGCAGCCGGTGACCGGCCATCCGCGCGGCGTACCGCTCGCGCAGCGGGGTCGGGAAGTACCGGTGCAGCACCTGGTTGGTCCACGCCTCGTCGACCAGCTCGTCGGCGAGCACCTCGCGTTCCAGGCTGATCTTGACGTAGGCGAGCAGCACCGCGAACTCGGGTGCGCTGAGCCCCTCGCCGTTCTCGTACCGGAGCGCCAGCTCGCGGTCCGTGGGCAGCGCCTCCAACTCCCGGTTGAGCTCACCGCGGTGCTCCAGCGCGATCAGCATCCGCCGGTGCACCGGCAGCAGCGAGTGCGCCTGTGCCCGCGCGTTGGCCAGCGCCGTCGCCTGCTCGTAGTTGTCCCGCAGGACCAGCGCGCCGACCTCGTCGGTCATCGCGGCCAGCAGCTCGTCGCGCTCCGGCATGCCGAGCTCGCCGTCGGTCACCGCTCCACCGAGCAGGATCTTGATGTTGACCTCGTGGTCCGAGCAGTCGACCCCGGCCGAGTTGTCGATGAAGTCGGTGAAGACCCGGCCGCCGGCGCGCGCGAACTCGATCCGCCCGCGCTGGGTCAGCCCGAGGTTGCCGCCCTCGCCGACCACCTTGACCCGCAGCTCCGAACCGTTCACCCGGATCGCGTCGTTGCCCTTGTCGCCCACCTCGGCGTGCGACTCGCCGGCCGCCTTGACGTAGGTGCCGATGCCGCCGTTGAAGAGCAGGTCGACCGGCGCCTTGAGGATCGCCCGCATCAGCTCCACCGGGCTGAGCGCGGTCACCGACCCGGCCAGGTCCAGCGCGGCGCGTACCTGCGGGCTGACCGGGATCTTCTTCGCGCTCCGCGGGTAGACGCCGCCTCCCTCGCTGATCAGGCCGGCGTCGTAGTCCGCCCACGACGAGCGCGGCAGGTCGAACAGCCGGCGGCGCTCGGCGTACGACGTGGCCGCGTCCGGCGCCGGGTCCAGGAAGATGTGCCGGTGGTCGAAGGCCGCGACGAGCCGGATGTGCTCGGACAGCAGCATCCCGTTGCCGAACACGTCGCCGGACATGTCGCCGACGCCGACCACGGTGAACTCCTCGGACTGGGTGTCCTTGCCCAGGTCGCGGAAGTGCTTCTTGACCGACTCCCAGGCCCCCCGGGCGGTGATCCCCATCTTCTTGTGGTCGTAGCCGGCCGAGCCGCCGCTGGCGAACGCGTCGCCGAGCCAGAACTCCTTGCCGACCGAGATCTCGTTGGCGATGTCGCTGAACGTCGCGGTGCCCTTGTCCGCGGCGACCACCAGGTACGGGTCGTCGCCGTCATGCCGGACCACGTCCACCGGCGGCACGATCTTGCCGCTCAGGATGTTGTCGGTGACGTCCATCAGGGCGGTCACGAAGCGCTTGTAGCACTCCACCGCCTCGTCCCGGTCGCCCGGCTTCTGCTTGAGCACGAAGCCGCCCTTGGCGCCCACCGGCACGATCACCGAGTTCTTCACCATCTGCGCCTTGACCAGGCCGAGCACCTCGGTCCGGAAGTCCTCGCGCCGGTCCGACCAGCGCAGGCCACCCCGGGCGACCGCGCCGAAACGCAGGTGCACGCCCTCGAACCGCGGGGAGTAGACGAAGATCTCGTACTTCGGCCGGGGCTGCGGCAGGTCCGGGATCGCCTCGGGGTTCAGCTTGAAGGCGACGTACGACTTCGGCCGCCCCTCCGGACCCCGCTGATAGAAGCTGGTCCGCAGGGTCGCCTCGATCAGCGTCAGGTAGGACCGCAGGATCCGGTCCTGGTCCAGGCTCTCCACCTGGTCGAGCAGCTCGGTGATCCTCGCCGCCACCTCACCCGCGCGCCGGGTGCGATCCGACTCGCCGATCTGCAGGGCCGGCGAGAACCGGGCCTCGAACAGCTGCAGCAGCAGCCGGGCGATCTCCGGGTACGCGATGAAGGTGGACTCCACGTACCGCTGGGAGAAGACGTTCCCGGCCTGACGCAGATACTTCGCGTACGCCCGGAGCACCACCACCTGGCGCCAGGTGAGCCCGGCGCGCAGCACCAGCTCGTTGAAGCCGTCGACCTCGGCCTCGCCCCGCCAGGTGGCCGCGAACGCGTTCTCCACCTGCGGGCGCACCTCGGACAGGTCCCGGTGCACCTTAGGCGGCGTCAGCCCGAAGTCGTACAGGTAGACCAGTCCGTCGTCGCGGCGGATCTCGTACGGCCGCTCGTCGCTGACCTGCACGCCCAGCGAGTGCAGCACGGGCAGCACGGCGGAGAGCATCATCGGCTCACCGAACCGGTACACCTTGAACCGGATGTCGTGGTCGTCCGGCTCGGGCGACCCGTCGGCCCCCAGCCGGCGCCGGCGGTACAGGTGCATCTCCAGCTGGCCCGGCTCCTCCAGCAGCTCCAGCTTGGCCAGGTCCTGCATGCCCTCGTACGGCGTGTGGCCGTTCTTGTAACTCTCCGGGTAGGCGTGCGCGTACCGGTTGAACAGCTCCTTGGCCGGCTCGTCACCGAGCTTGCGCTCCAGCACCAGGGAGAAGTCGTCGTCCCACATCCGGGTGGCGTCGGCGAGCTGCTCGGCCAGCACGTTCGGGTCGAGGTTGCCGGGCGGCGCGGCCGGGTCGGTGCGCACGATGAAGTGCACCCGGGCCAGCATCCGCTCGGTCACCCGGGTGGTGTAGTCGACCCCGACGCCGTTCAGCTCGCGCAGCAGGATCTCCTGCATGCGCAGCCGGTTGCCGGTGGTGAACCGGTCCCGGGGGAGGTAGATCAGGCACGAGATGAACCGGCCGTACCCGTCCCGGCGCAGGAACAGGCGCAGCTGACGGCGGCCGGCCATCCGCAGCACGCCGATGACCGCCTCGTACAGGTCATCGGTCTTGATCTGGAAGAGCTCGTCCCGCGGATACGTCTCCAGGATCTGCAGCAGGTCCTTGCCCGAGTGGCCGCGCGGCGACAGGCCGGAGCGGTCCATCACCTCGGTCACCTTGCGCTTGACCACCGGCAACTCCCGGACACTGGTCCGGTACGCCGAGCTGGAGAACAGGCCGAGGAACCGCTTCTCGCCGACCACCTCGCCGGCGGTGTCGAAGACCTTGACGCTGATGTAGTCCAGGTACGCCGAACGGTGCACGGTGGCCCGGGAGTTCGCCTTGGTGATCACCAGCAGGCGCTTCTCCATGGCCCGCTCGTACGCCTCGGGCGCCATCGTGTCCAGCCGGCGCGGGCGGCTCTCGCCGCGCAGGATCCCCAGGCCGCTGCCGTGCACCGCGGTCAGGACCCCGTCGTCCAGCCGGTACTCGCGGTAGCCCAGGAAGGTGAAGTGGTCGTTGGCGAGCCACTTGAGCAGCTCGATCGAGTCGGTGACGTCCTTCTCCGGGACCGGCAGCCGACGGTCCGAGCCGCGGGCGGTGGCCAGCTCGTCGGAGATCACCAGGGCCCGTTGGCGCATCCGCGGCCAGTCCTCGACCGCCTCGCGCACGTCGGTGAGCACCCGGCGGACCTCGTTGAGCAGTTGGTCGCGGGCCTCGCCGCGACGGACCGGGTCGATCTCGATCCGGATCCAGCTCTCCACGATGTCGCCCTCGATGGCGTCGTCCGGCTCGACGTCCGCCTCCAGCTCGCTGAGCGCGCCGAGCGGCTCGCGGCGCACCACGATCAGCGGGTGCACCATCAGGTGGACCTGCAGGTTGTGCGCGGTGAGCAGGGCGATCACCGAGTCGACCAGGAACGGCATGTCGTCGGTGACGACCTGCAGCACGGTGTGCGACTGGGCGCCGCGCGGCTCGGTGAGATCCAGCTTCAGCTCGCCGGGGAGACGGTTGCGGGCCAGCTCGCGGTGCTCGACCGCGGCGGTGAACATCTCCTCCGGGGTGTACCCGACCAGCTCCTCGTCGGGTGCGAACCGCCAGAAGCGGTCGACCAGCAACGCGGTGGCGTGGTCGTCGCCGGCTCGCTCCACGGCCTGGGCGACCAGGCGCTCGGCATTCGGGAGCGGCTCGTCGAGCTCTCCCTGGTCGGTGGAGGCTCCGAGCCGGCCGGTCAGGGCCAGCCCGGGACCGGGCGCTGGAAGATCAGGCCCTGGCCCCCTGGAATCTTTCTGATCAGAATCGGTCGCTGCCTCGTCGGCGACAGGCATGGTCCGGCGCTCCCCTCACCCACGGCACTGTGGGTTCGAACGTGTCGGGCACAGCCTAGAACGACGGGGCGCGACAGCTTCACACCCCGGGTGTGCCAGCCCGACAGGTGGGCAGGTATGCGAGCTTTCGCCCGATGCGGGGCGGCGCGGCGGGCCTTCGAGGACTACCGTGCGAGCAGCCCAGCAAGACGTACCCACGGGGGGAAACCTCATGCGCCGCGCCACTGTCGGATTGACTGCCCTGTTCACGCTGGCCACCGCCGGCTTAGCGGGGTGTTCGGGCGACAAGCCACAGGACACCGTGGTGGACTTCGTCAACGGCTGGAAGAACGGCGACCTCGGCAAGGTGGGCTTCGTCACGGCCGGCGGCGGAAAGATCGCCTCGGCCGACGTGCTCGCCGCGATCAAGAGCACCTACGGCGACCTCAAGGACCAGCCCCTGGCCGTCTCGGTGGCCGGCGACCCGACCGAGTCCGGCGACGTCGCCACCACGCCGATCGACCTGAAGTGGACTCTGCCCGGCAACGTCATCTGGGAGTACAGGTCCAGCGTCCGGATGACCAGGCGCAGCGGCGACGGCTGGCAGGTGATCTGGGAGCCGGCCGTGCTGCAGCCCCAGCTCGACCAGGGCGAGAAATTCCGGCTGCACCGGGTGCCCGCCCAGCGCGGCACCGTCCTGGACGCCGCCGGCAAGCCCCTGGTCGGCCCGCAGAAGGTGGTGGTCATCGGGGTCAGCCCGGAGAAGATCACGAATCTGCCGGCGCTGACCAAGGCGCTCACCGCCGCGTTCAAGAAGATCAAGGTCGACGTCGATCTGGCCGGCCTCAAGGACCGGGTCGCCAAGGCCGACCCCGGCGCCTTCCTCGACCTGGTCACCCTGCGCCGGCCCGACTACGACACGATCCGCGATCAGGTGCGGCCCCTGCCCGGCACCGTGTTCCGGGAGGAGACCCGGCAGCTGGCACCCACCCGGGTGTTCGCCCGCGCCCTGCTCGGCACGGTCGACCCGGCCACCAAGGACGACCTGGACAACCGGCCGAGCGAGTTGACCGCCGGCGACCAGGTCGGGCACGGCGGCCTGCAGGGCCGGTACGACCAGCAGCTGCGCGGCACCCCCGGCCTGTCCGTGGTGGCCTCCGCCGAGGCGGCCGACGCGTCGGTCCAGGAGAAGCCGATCTTCACGGCCCCGCCGGTGAACGGCAAGGACATCAGGGTCAGCCTGGACACCGCCACCCAGAACGCGGCCGACCGGGCGATCGGCGCGCAGAAACTGCCCAGCTCGATGGTGGCGCTGCGGATCAGCGACGGCTCGGTGCTCGCCGTCGCCAACGGGCCGGACGCCGGCGGGGTCGACACCGCGCTGACCGGCCAGGTGCCGCCCGGCTCGACCTTCAAGATGATCTCGGCGTACGGGTTGCTCAGCACCGGGAAGGTCACCGCCGACACGGTCGTCGAATGCCCCAGGACCCGGGTCGTCGACGGGCAGACGTTCAAGAACTCGCACGACGAGGCGCTCGGCAAGGTGCCGTTCCACGTCGACTTCGCGAAGTCCTGCAACACCGCGTTCGTCGGCCTGTCCAGCCAGCTGGGCGCCGACGGGCTGAAGCAGGCCGCCGCCGCGCTCGGCCTCGGCGGCGGCTGGACCATCGGCGTCGACGCGTTCACCGGCAAGGTGTCCGACGGGGCCAGCCCGACCGAGCTGGCCGCCGCCACGTTCGGCCAGGGCACCACCGCGGTCAGCCCGATCGCGATGGCGGTCGCCACCGCCGCGGTGGCCAAGGGCGGCTTCCAGGCCCCCAAACTGGTCCTCGACCCGGCCCCGCCGGCCGCGCCCGCCCCCGCCGCCCTGAACCCGGCCGCGCTGCCCGCGCTGCGCTCGATGATGCGCGAGGTCGTCACCGGCGGGACCGGCACCGCCCTCAAAGCCGTCCCCGGCAAGCCGGTCTACGGCAAGACCGGCACCGCCGAATTCGCCACCGGCTCCGACGAGACCCACTCATGGTTCATCGGCTACCAGGACGACATCGCCTTCGCCGTCATGGTGCAGAAAGGCGGCGCCGGCGCCGAAGCCGCCGTCCCCATCGTCAACCAGTTCCTGACCACTCTGACGAAGTGACCCCCGCGAACGGCAAGCCCACCACCACCGGTGCGGCAAGCCCACCACCACCGGTGCGGCTTGCCCACCGACCGGTGCGGCTCGCTCACCCACCGATGCGGCTTGCCCACCACTACCCGGGCGGCAAGCCCACCACCACCCGGTGCGGCTTGCCCGCCCACCGGTGCGGCCCGCTCACCACTACCCGGGCGGCTTGCTCACCACCACCGGTGCGGCTCGCTTACCACCACCGGTGCGGCTCGCTCACCACCATACGAAGACAGGCCCCACCCGGGACGGCCCACTCACCACCGCCCACCTCAAGCCCGCCGGAACAGGCGAGCCCCGCCGGTGACGGGGCTCGCTCGTCAGTAGACCGGCGGGATCGCTGGGCCGAAGCCCGGCCGCGGCACGGCGGCGGCGCCGACAGCGGGCGGGTCGGCAGGGGTGCGGGGGCGCAGCATGCCAGGCCTGGTGGCCGGCAGCGGCTCCGAGTCGAGCAGCGGCGCCGAGCCCAGCGGCCGGGAGAGCAGCGGGATCTCGGGTCGCACCGGTTTTTCGGCCGCGGGAACGACCGAAACCGGGCCGTCCTTATCGTTTTCAAGCTCAGACTCGGACTCGGACTCGGACTCGGACGCAGCTCCCGGCTCGCTCAACTCCTCGTCGGACAGCGTCTCGCCGATCGCATCTGCCGGCTCCTCGCCGGGCAGCTCCTCGCCAACCGGTATCGCCGCATCGTCACCGGAAGGCCCACCAACCGGCGCGACCGCATCGTCGCTGGACATCCCAACATCTACCGATGCAGCCGGCTCCTCATCGGACAGCCCACCACCAACCGGCCCGGCCGGGTCGCCGTCGGACAGCCCACCACCAACCGGCCCGGCCGGGTCGCCGTCGGACAGCCCACCACCAACCGGCGCGGCCGGGTCGCCGTCGGACAGCTCCTCGCCGGTCGATTCGGCTGGGTCGCGATCGATGGGGTCCTCAGCGGGGGTTCCCGCCCGCTCAGGCTCCGCACCGGTCTCCGCACCACTGTCCGAAATTTCGGCTAAAAAGCCATCGGAGGCCCGCTCAGCCACCGACGGCGCGATAACCGACGCCTCCGCCTCGGCAGCCCCGGCGGGCTCCGCAAGCGCGGCAAGCCCGGCGGGCTCCGCAAGCGCGGCAAGCCCGGCGGGCTCCGCAAGCGCGGCACGCCCAGAAGCCGGGCCAAGCTCCGCGGCGGGAGCAGATTCGACGGCCTCGGCAAACGCGGGAGCCCCCACGACGGCGGCGTCCTCAGCGGGAGAGGCCGACTCCGCCCGGACCCCAGCCCCCACAGCCGACCCGACGGCAGGGGCCGACTCATTCCGCGCGGCCGGCGCCGCGGCGGGCTGGTTGGCCAGGTCCTTGCGGGCGGCGATCAGGTCGGGCCGCGGCGTCACCGTGCGGACCGGCGCCAGGCCGCTCACCACCGCTGAGGTGATCTCCGCGGCGTAGCGGCCGTCCGGGTCGTAGTCCGGGTCGAAGACGGTGATCTCCACGCCGAGGCAGTGCGGTGATTCGACGAGCCCGGTCAGTAGCAGTTCGAGTTCGGGGAAGGCGATCCCGCCCGGGTCCGGTGCGTCGACCGCCGGCATCACCGCCGGGTCGAGCACGTCGACGTCGACGTGCACCCAGTAGCCCGCGCAGTCCACGAGCTGGTCGCGGGCCCACTGCGCGCTGCGGGCGGCGCCCTCGGCGCGCAGCATCGGGACCGGGCGGGTGACGATGCCGGCGGCTTGCAGGTCGAGGCGATATTCGTCCTGGGCGCGGATGCCGAGGACGACCACGTCGATGTCGCGGAAGTAGGGGCGGCGGCTCTCGATCGCCGCCAGGTTGGCCTGGCCGCGGCCGGTGACCAGGGCGAGGTCCTCGCCGGCGGCGGCGCCCACGTAGGACGCGTTGCCGGGGTGCCGGAAGTCGGAGTGACCGTCCACGAAGACGAGGCCGATCCGGCCGCCGACGGCTTCCCCGAGCCGGTGCATGGCCAGCCCGGAGCCGATCAGGATGGAGCAGTCGCCGCCGAGCACGACCGGGAACTCGCCGCCGTCGATGATGGCGCCGATCCGGTCGGCGAGGGCGCGCGAGTATGCCGCGATTTCGGCGGCGTGCGCGACGCCGTCGCCGGGACGCCAGTCACCCGGGTCGTATCGGGGCGGGGTGAGGCAGCCGGCGTCGCGGGCGCCGAGCCGGGGCAGCAGCCCCTGGTCGCGGAGGGCGCCGGGCGCCTTGGCGCAGCCCGGCACCGATGTGGGCGTCGGCGGGCGCAGGCCGAGATTGGACGGCGCGTCCAGAACGGCGATGCGTCGCACGACGCCCTCCCCCGCTTGTGTCGTCTGACGGTGGCTAGAACAGCGCGCTGGCCAGTGCCCGCCGCGCGCCCGCCACCGCCGGGTCGTCCGGCCCGGCGACGGCGAACAGCGACAGCAGATGCTTGCGCACCACGTCACGATCCTCTCCGCTGGTCTTCTTGACGAGAGCCACGAGCCGCGCGTATGCCTCGTCGGCCTGCCCGCTGAGCACCTCGATGTCGGCGGCGAGCCGCTGCGCCTCGATGTCGTCGGGGGCGGCCGCGGCCCGGGCCAGCGCCGATTCGGCGTCGGCGCCGCCGATCCGGCGGTAGAGCTCGACCTGCGCCAGGCCCGCCTCGGCGGCCGCGTCGGCGGGTGACTCGGCGAGAATCTTCCGGTACGCCGCCTCGGCGGCGTCGAGGTCACCGACCATCAGCGCGTCGTCGGCGGCGTCCAGCCGCGGGTCCTCCGGCGCGGCCGCGCCGGTGCTGACCCCGGCGGCCTTGAGCACCGCGTCGATGTACTGCTTGACCTGGATCTCGGGGAGCACCCCGGTGAAGCCTTCGACGGGCTGTCCCTGGATGACGGCGAGCACCATCGGGATGCCCTGCACCCGGAACGCCTGGGCGAGCCGCGGGTTGGCGTCCACATCGACCTTGCCGAGCACCCACGCGCCCTGGCCCTCGACGGCGAGTTTCTCCAGCACCGGGGAGAGCTGTTTGCAGGGCCCGCACCAGTCGGCCCAGAAGTCGAGGACGACCGGGACGGTGAGCGACCGCTCCAGCACGGTGCTCTGGAAGTTGGCCTCGGTGACGTCGACGATCGTTTCCGGGGCGAGGCCCGGCAGGGTGCCCGGCACGCCGCCGGCCGGTGCGCCGTCGGCGGCGGCGGATCGGCTCGGCGCGGCCGGCTTGGCCGGCGCCGGGGTACGCAGCGCGCTGAGATCGACCGCGCCGCGGGTGAAGATCGACGGAGTGGTCCGTGGGTCGCTCATGGTTACCTAGTCTCGCACGCTGTCCGGCCTGTTCGCGCCGCCGCCGGGCGGGCGATATCGGACGTCACAGAGCAACCCACGGACCGCCGGGAAAAAGCCGTGAATGTTAGAAGCGGGCCGGCTCCCGGTAGACACCCCACTCGTCCCGCAGGGCGTCACAGATCTCGCCGAGGGTGGCCTCGGCCCGGGCCGCCTCCAGCATCGCCGGGATCATGTTCTGCTCGGTCCGGGACACCGCCACCAGCTCGTCCAACGCGGCCTTGACCCGCGCCGCGTCCCGCTGGCGTCTGCGGTCGCCGAGCACCCGCCGCTGTTCCACCTCGACCTCGTGGGACACCCGCAGAATCTCCAGCTCCTTGGCGACGGTGCCGGTGTGCACGTTGACCCCGACGATCCGCTTGTCGTTCTTCTCCAAGGCCTGCTGGTACGCGAAGGCCGCCTCGGCGATGTGCGCCGTGAACCAGCCGTCCTCGATGCCGCGCAGAATGCCCGCCGTCACGCTGCCGTCGTGTCCGAGGTCGCGGATCCGTTGGAAGATCTCCTCGGCTTCGGCCTCGATCCGGTCGGTGAGCGCCTCCACGTACCACGATCCGCCGAGCGGGTCGGCCACGTTGACCACCCCGGTCTCCTCCATCAGCACCTGCTGGGTGCGCAGGGCGATCTCGGCGGATTCGTCGGTGGGCAGGGCCAGCGTCTCGTCGAGGGCGTTGGTGTGCAGCGAGTTGGTGCCGCCGAGGACCGCGGCGAGCGCCTCCACCGCGGTCCGGACCACGTTGTTGACCGGCTGCTGGGCGGTCAGCGACACCCCGGCGGTCTGCGTGTGGAATTTGAGCCACAGTGCTTTCTCGCTGGTGGCGCCGTATTCGTCGCGCAGGTGCCGGGCCCAGATCCGGCGGGCGGCGCGGAATTTCGCGATCTCCTCGAAGAAGTCGAGGTGCGAGTCGAAGAAGAAGCTGAGCCCGGGCGCGAACTGGTTGACGTCGAGCCCGCGGGACAGGCCGAGTTCGACGTAGCCGAACCCGTCGGCCAGGGTGTAGGCGAGCTCCTGCGCGGCGGTCGCCCCGGCCTCCCGGATGTGGTAGCCGCTGACCGACAGCGGCTTGTACTTGGGGATCTCGGCCGCGCAGTACTCCATCAGGTCGCCGATCAGTCGCAGGTGCGGCTCGGGGGCGAAGAGCCACTCCTTCTGCGCGATGTACTCCTTGAAGATGTCGGTCTGCAGGGTGCCGTCGAGTTTGCTCAGGTCGGCGCCCTGCCGCTCGGCGGCCACCAGGTACATCACGAAGATCGGGACGGCCGGGCCGGAGATCGTCATGCTGGTGGTGACGTCCTGCAGCGGGATGCCGTCGAAGAGCACGTCCATGTCGGCCGCCGAGTCGATCGCCACCCCGCAGTGGCCGACCTCGCCGAGCGAGTGCGCGTCGTCGGAGTCGCGGCCCATCAGGGTCGGCATGTCGAACGCCACGCTGAGCCCGCCGCCGCCGGCGGCCAGGATCATCTTGTACCGCTCGTTGGTCTGCTGCGCGTTGCCGAAGCCGGCGAACTGCCGGATGGTCCAGGTCCGCCCGCGGTAGCCGGTCGGATAGAGGCCGCGCGTGTACGGGAACTCGCCCGGCCAGCCGATCCGTTCGAAGCCGGGGTGGGTGGCTCCGGCCGGCGGGCCGTAGACCGGGTCCACCTGGTTCCCGGAGAGCGTGGTGAAGTCGGCGTCGCGTTTGCGGGCCGCGTCGTAGCGGCGCTGCCAGCGCTCGCGCCCGGCCTGGATCTCGGCTGCGTCCATGCGAGCCATCCTAGAGCCAGAACTGAACGATTACTAAGGCCTGACCGGCAACGGCGGCAGCCGGTGCTCGAAGATCCACGCCTGCGGGTCGCCCTTCCGGTTGAGCAGGCGGAAGATCGTGGGCAGCATCGCGTCCCGGATGGCCGCCCCGACCGGCCCCATCACCTTGTTGCTGTTGCCGCGGCGGCCGTGCGCGGCGACCTTCGCCACCCGGGGACGGCGGCTGCTCTCGTACGCCCGCAATCCGGTGGTGATCGTGGGGTTGCTCCGCAGCGCGTGCCCCAGCACGACGGCGTCCTCGAGGGCCTGCGAGGCGCCCTGCCCGGAGGTCGGCGCGAGGGCGTGCGCCGCGTCGCCGACCAGCACGATCCGGTCGTCGTGCCAGGTCCGGATCGGGCCCATGTCCTCGGTGTTCCACGGTCCGACGATCTCGTCGCTGGCCCGGATCAGCTCGGCGGCCGGTGACGACGGGTCGCCGTCGAAGAGGTCCAGCAGATGCGCCCGCCACGATGCCGGCGTGACGGCGGTGGCGTCGATCGGCCGCTTGCTGGGCGGGTTGGCGAACCACCAGACCGAGCCGTCGGGCGCGGTCGCCCAGCCGAAGAACGCCCGCCGGCCGAAGGCCATCCGCATCAGGCCGGGCGGCGGCGCCAGACGCGGATCGACCGGGCCGGCGGTGAAACCCCCGGCGTTCAGCAGCCCGAGATAGTGCGGTTCCGGCGCGGAAGGATCAAGCGATTGCCGCGTACGCGAACGCAGCCCATCCGCTCCCACCAGAAGCTCCGCCGTGACCCGGCGACCGTCGGCGAACTCCGCCTCGACCCGGTCCGCACCGGTGACCGCCCGGGTCAGTGCCGCGCCGTGGATCACCGGGATGCCCCTGGCCTGGGCCTCGGCCCGCAGCCGCGCGGAGAGGTCGGAGCGCCGGATGGTGAGCGTGCCCTCGCCCAGCGACATCCTGGCGAGCGGCCGCCCGGACGCGCCGAGCAGCTCCATGGCCGGCGTGGGGAAGCCCTTGTCCAGCACTTTCGCCGGGTCGAGGCCGAGCGCGGCCAGCGCGGTGAGCCCGTTGATCGCGACGGTGAGGAACGCGCCGCGCTCGTCGGCCACGCCTTGCGCGGTGCGTTCGTAGAGGACCGGGTCGAACCCGGCGCTGTGCAGGGCGATGGCCGCGGCGGTGCCGGCCACGCCCCCGCCGATCACGGCAGCATTTTTAGTCATGTAATGACTATACATAAAATGACTATGCCGCTCCAGGGGACCGTAGGGTGATCGGCATGAAACGCTCCCCCACCGCGATGCTGCTGCTGGCGCTGCTGTCGGAGGCGCCGATGCACCCGTACCGGATGCAGCAGGTGATCAAGGAGCGCGGGCAGGACCAGCTCGTCAACGTCGCCCAGCGCAACAGCGTCTACCAGGCTCTCGACCGGCTGGTCCGGGAGAACCTGGCGCGCGCCGGGGAGACCGTCCGCGAGGCCGGGCGGCCGGAGCGGACGGTCTACGAGATCACCGACGAGGGACGCGCCATGCTGCGCCGCTGGCTGCTGGAGATGCTGCCGGCGCCGGCCCGGGAGTTCCCGGAGTTCCCGGTGGCCCTGGCGTTCCTCGCCATGCTGAGCCCGGCGGAGACCCGGGAGCTGCTGCACCGCCGGATCGAGGCGCTCACCGAGCGGGCCGCGGGAATCGACGCCCAGGCACCGCCCGGGCTGCCGCGCCTGTTCCTGCTGGAGGACGAATACCGGTCCGCCCTGCTGCGCGCCGAGCTGGACTGGCTGCGCGCGGTGGTGCGTGACCTGGAGAACGGCACGCTGACCTGGGACTGGACCATGATCCAGGCGACCATGGCCCAGTTCGGTTCCTAGAGGCCGCTCAGGAGTTCGTCGGCGGCCGCGTACGGGTCGATGGCGCCGTCCGCCACCCTGGCGGCCAGCGCGGGCAGCGCGGTGCCGTCGCGCAGATCGCCGATCCGGGCGCGCAGCGTGCCCAGCGCCAGCGCCGCGACCTCAGCCGCCGCCCGGCGCTCCTGGCGGGCCCGCAACTCGCCGCTCTCGGTCATCCAGGCGCGATGCTTCTCGATCGCGGCGACCACGTCGTCGACACCCTCGCCCTTGACCGCGACCGCGCGGACCACCTGCGGCCGCCAGTCACCGGCCGTCCGCTCGCCGAGCGCCAGCATCCCCTGGATGTCGCGGTACGTGTTGTCCGCACCCGGCCGGTCCGCCTTGTTGATCACGAAGACGTCGGCGATCTCCAGCACCCCGGCCTTGACCGCCTGGATCGCGTCGCCCATCCCCGGGGCGAGCAGCACCAGCGTGGTGTCGGCCAGCGAGGCGATCTCCACCTCGGCCTGACCCACCCCGACCGTCTCGACCAGCACCACGTCGCAGCCGGCTCCCTCCAGGACCCGGACGGCCTGCGGGGTGGCCGCGGAGAGTCCGCCGAGCTGACCGCGACTGGACATCGAGCGGATGTACACGCCCCGGTCCGCGGTGTGCTCCTGCATGCGCACCCGGTCGCCGAGGATCGCACCCCCGGTGAACGGGCTGGACGGGTCCACGGCCAGCACACCCACCCGGCGACCGGCCGCGCGCAGGGCGCGGACCAGCTCGTTGGTGGTGGTCGACTTGCCCACGCCGGGGGCGCCGGTGAGCCCGACCACCTGGGCACGGCCGGCGTAGGGCGCCATCGCGGCGGCGACCTGGGGCAGTGCCGGGTCGCCGTTCTCCACCAGGCTGATCAGCCGGGCGACCGACCGCGGATCGCCCTCCCGGGCCTTGGCGACCAGGGAGGGCACATCACGCGTACGGCTCATGCAGGAACCTTGATGATCAGCGCGTCGCCCTGGCCACCGCCGCCGCACAGCGACGCCGCACCGGTGCCGCCGCCGCGGCGCTTGAGCTCCAGCGCCAGGGTGAGGACCAGGCGGGCGCCGGACATCCCGATCGGGTGACCGAGAGCGATCGCCCCGCCGTTGACGTTGACCTTGCTCTCGTCGACCTTCAGCTCGCGCATCGACTGGATCGCCACCTGCGCGAAGGCCTCGTTGATCTCGATCAGGTCGAGGTCCTCGACGGTCAGGTTCGCCTTGCCCAGCGCGTGCTTGATCGCGTTGGCCGGCTGCGACTGCAGCGAGCTGTCCGGGCCGGCCACGTTGCCGTGCGCGGTGATCTCGGCGAGCCAGGTCAGGCCCAGCTCCTCGGCCTTGGCCCGGCTCATCACCACGACCGCGGCGGCGCCGTCGGAGATCGGCGACGAGGTGGCCGCGGTGATCGTGCCGTCCGGCCGGAACGCCGGGCGCAGCTTGGCCAGGCCCTCGGCGGTGGTGTCCGGGCGCACCCCCTCGTCGGTGTCGATCGGGCCGGGCGCCCGACGGTCACCGGAGGGCAGCGGCTCGATCTCCTCGGCGAACCGGCCCTCGCGCTGCGCGGCGGCCGCCCGCTGGTGGCTGAGCGCGGCGAACGCGTCCTGCTCGGCCCGGCTGATGTTCAGCGTGCCGCCGGCCACCTCGGTGGACTCGCCCATCGACACCCCGGCCCACGGGTCGGTCAGGCCGTCGAGCGCCATGTGGTCACGGACCGTGGTGTCGCCGAACTTGGTCCCCTTGCGCTGGTCCATCAGCAGGTGCGGCGCGTTGGTCATCGACTCCATGCCACCGGCCACCACGATCTCGCACTCGCCGGCCCGGATCAGCTGGTCGGCCAGCGCGATCGCGTCGAGCCCGGAGAGGCAGACCTTGTTGATGGTGAGCGCCGGGGTGGACATCGGGATGCCGGCCGCGACGGCCGCCTGGCGGGCCGGGATCTGGCCGGCGCCGGCCTGCAGCACCTGGCCCATGATGACGTACTGCACCTGGTCGGGGGCGACGCCGCCGCGGGCCAGGGCGGCGGCGATGGCGTGCGCACCCAGCGCGGTGGCGGGGAGGTGCTTGAGGTTGCCCAGCAGCCGCCCCATCGGGGTGCGGGCGCCACTGACGATCACAGAGCTGGTCACGGGTCACGTCCGATCTGCGGCGGCCGGGTGCGGTGGACACCCCGGCCGGCTTAACGAAGAGTCAGGTCCGAGACTAATGGCATGACTGACGACACATCGAGTACCGGTCGGCGCGAGAATCTCACACTCGCCGGCGACGACCTGCCGGGGATCGGCCTCCTCCGGATCGACCATGTCGGCATCGCGGTGCCCGACCTGGACGAGGCCATCCGCTTCTATGGGGAAAAGTTCGGTTTGCGGTGTGTGCATCAAGAGACCAATGACGAACAGGGTGTCCGGGAGGCGATGCTCGCCGTCGGCGACGGCGCGGGCCCGCGGATCCAGCTGCTCGCCCCGGCCCGGCCCGACTCGGCGATCGCCAAGTTCCTCGACCGCAGCGGCCCCGGCCTGCAACAACTCGCCTACACGGTGGCCGACGTGGAGGCCGCCGCGGACGCTCTGCGGGCCCGCGGCATGCGGCTGCTCTACGACACCCCGAAACGCGGCACGGCCGGATCGAGGATCAACTTCGTGCACCCCAAGGACGCCGGCGGGGTGCTGGTCGAGCTGGTCGAGCCGGCCGGGCCGGTACGCCGACCGGGTGATTCAGCCTGACGGCGGACCGGCCGGCTGGCAGGATCGGTGCCATTGAGCAGGGCCGACCGACCCCTCAGCGGGACGCTGCGCCCCCGAAGCCCCGACTCAGCAGGTAGCGACGGGACCACGCCGGACGGGCCGGGTGAGTGACGGTCGTCCCCCGAACGGCCCGGCACCCGTCTGCGTTCCAGGTCAAAGCTGATCTACATTGGGGTCTGAGAGTCACCCCGCCCTTGCAACTCGGCCCCCTTCTCGCCAGGATGGCGCAATGCCCCAGCAGCAGGATCAGAACCTGGCCTTCTTCGAGACCGCGAACACCCAGCACGACTTCACGGTCGTCCTGCGTGGTTACGACCGTCACCAGGTCGACGGACACATCGGCCGGCTGCTCGCCGCGCTGAACCAGTCCGAGCAGGCCCGCGGTGAGGCCGAACAGCGGATGAACGACGCCCAGCGCCGGCTCCGCCAGGCCGAGCAGCGGCTCAACGTGCTGGAGCAGAAACTCGCCGACAGCAACAAACTGCTGGAGGAGAACAACCGGCCGACGCTCTCCGGGCTGGGCACCCGGGTCGAGCAGATTCTCCGGCTCGCCGAGGAGCAGGCCAACGACCACCGCGGCGAGGCCAAGCGGGAGAGTGAGGGCATCCTCTCCGCCGCGCGCCTCGAGGCCCGGGAGATCACCGACAAGGCCCGCGCCGAGGCCGCCGCGATGAAGGCGACCGCCGAGCGTGAGGCCGGCCAGGTCCGCACGCACGCCGAGCGCGAGGCCGCCGAGACCCGGGTGCAGGCCCGTCGCGAGGCCGACACGCTGCGCTCCGACGCCGACCGGGAGACCAAGCAGCTGCGCACGGTCACCGCGCACGAGGTGGCCGAGCTCAAGTCGACGGTCGAGCGCGAGGTCTCCTCGCTGCGCGCCACCGCCGAGCGGGAGATCACCCAGGCCCGGGCCAAGGCCGGCCGGGAGGCCGAGGAGAAACGCGCCGAGGCCACCAAGATGCTCGCCGACGCCCGCGACAAGCGCGACAAGGACCTGCAGGCCCTGGCGCTGGAGATCGCCGAGCGCCGGGAGAAGGCCGAGTCCGAGGAGTCGCAGCGGCACGCCGCCCAGGTCGCCGCCACGCAGAAGATGGTGTCCGAGGCCGAGGAGCGGGCCCGCGCCGCCGAGGACCGCGCCAAGGAGATCGAGCAGCGCGCCGAGAGCCGCCGCATCGAGAGTGAGCGCACCGCCGCCGAGGCGGTGGAGAAGGCCCGCGCCCTCGCCGACAAGACCGTCTCCGAGGCCCGTTCCGAGTCCACCCGCCTGCTCAGCGAGGCCCGCACCGAGGCCGAGCTGACCACCCAGGCGGCCCGCCGCGAGGTCGAGGACCTGACCCGGCAGAAGGACGCGGTCACCAACCAGCTGGGCCAGATGCTGTCCGGTCTGTCCGGCCTGGTTCCCGGCGTGGGTGCGGCCCCGGCCGCGGTCGCCGCCGCCGTTCAGAAGGCCGCCGAGCCGGCCGCCGAGGCGGAACCGGCCGAGCCGGCCGAGGAGGCCGAGGCGGAGCCCGCCAAGACCAACTCCTGACCCCTGCGGTTGCGCTCTCCTCCCGGGTGCGCGACGGTTGTTCGGGTCGGCTTTGTGTGACTCAGGCCGTACCGGAGTTTCTCCGGGGCGGCCTGACTCGTTTTGGCGCGTAGCCTGTGTTCCGCCCGGCGCCCGGTCGGACAATTCGTAACTACCCGCGTAGTCCCCCGCAAGCCGGTGTGTAACCACACGCCCCGGGACTACGCGTATGTGAGGATGGAAAGCATGTCGCACGGCGGTGAAATCTTCGGCCTGAACGGAGACTCGGCCACCGAGCCCAGCTTCGAGTTCGCGATCCGCGGTTACGAACGGAAGCAGGTCGAACGCTACGTCGCCCGTGCCGAGAACGAGATCGCCGCGCTCGCCGCCGAGCGGGAGCAGGCGTATTCGCAGATCCAGGCGATGGCGGCCCAGATCGAGCGGCTGCAGCAGGAGATCACCCAGGCCCGGCGCAACTCCGGGATGTCCGGTGAGGTCTCCTTCCGGCATCTCGGCCCCCGGGTCGAGCAGATCCTGGTCCTCGCCGAGGAGCAGGCCGAGGCGATCAAGGCGTCGGCCACCGACGACATCGCCGGCCGGCTCGCCGAGGCCGAACGGATCCGGGCCGAGGCCGAGGCGCATGCCCACGACGGCATCCGCGACTTCGAGATCGCGCTGGCCGCCCGCCGGGCCGAGGAGGAGAAGGCGGACGCCGCCAAGCGGGCCGCCGCCGACAAGGCGGTCGCCACCGCCCGGCAGACCGCCGAGCAGATCCGCACCGAGAGCGAGGCCCTGCTGGCCCGCGCGCGGGCGGAGGCGCAGCACCTGGCCGACAAGGCGGCCGCCGAGGCACAGCGGCTGCGCGCCGAGGTGGACGGCTACGTGCAGTCGACCCGGGTGCAGACCGAGCAGGAGCTCAAAGCCCTGCGGGAGAAGACGAACCAGGAGATCACCGCCCGGCGCACCGAGGCCGAGCGGGAGCAGGCCGACCTCAAGGCCGCCGTCGAGCACGAGCTGGCGCTGCGCCGGCACGCGGTGATCGAGGAGCTCGGCCAGATGCGCTCCGGCGTCGAGAAGCAGTGCGCCGACCTGCGCAGCGAGGCCGACAAGTACGCGGAGGAGGTGCTGCGCCGCTCCGACGAGCAGGCCACCGCCACCCGCAAGGAGCTGGCCGCGCACCAGGAGAAGATCGCCCAGGCCGGCCGGGAGCTGGAGGCCGCCCAGGCCGAGGTCACCGAGACCGAACGCCGGCTGGCCGCCGCCCGGGAGCAGGCGGAGGCCGCCGAGCAGGAGACCGAGCGGGTCCGGCAGCGCCAGGCCGAGGCGGCCCGGGAACTGGAGTCCGAGCTGCAGCGGGTGGCCGACGCCAAGCGGGCCGGGGAGGCCGCTGAGCGGCATGCCGCGGACGTCCGCCGGCAGGTGCAGATGGAGGCGAAGCGGGTGGCCGAGCTGGCCGCCGCCGCGGTGCTGGCGGCCGCCGCCTCCCCCGACGATCAGGAGTCGGCCGCCGTCGGCTCCGCCCCCGTCGCTTCCGGGTCCGCCCCTGTTGCTTCCGGCTCCGCCCCCGTTGCTTCCGGGTCCGCCCCCGTCGCCGCCGGGTCGGCTCCGGTTGCTTCCGGGTCGGCTCCGGTGGACAAGTCGTCGGAAAAGGTGTCCGCGTCCGCCAAGGTGACCGTTCCGCAGGCGAGCCGGGTGCCCGCCGACGCGGAGTAGAACCGGCCGGCGAACGCTTGCGCCCGGGCGATACCGTCCGGTCCCATGTCGACCGAAGCCGCGCCCGAAGCCGTCGCTCCGGAGCCCGATGAGGCCCCGGAGCCGCGCGGCCGGCCCGTCCGGCACCCGGTCTCCTCTTCACGGCGGGCCGAGTGCCTGGTCACCGTGGCGTCGGTCGCGACTACGGCGCCCGGGAGCCGCGTTGCTCCTCCTGCTCGACCAGGGTGTCCAGGTCGGTCAGCCGGTGCAGCAGACGCAGTGGCTGGGCCAATCGGTGGTTGCCGGTCAGCGCCTCCTCGTTGCGGGCGAGGAAACCCCAGTAGCCGGCCGTGTAGGGGCAGGCCTGCTCACCCACGCGCACCTTCGGGTCGTACCGGCAGCCGCGGCAGTAGTCGCTCATCCGGTTCAGGTAGGCGCCGCCCGCGGCGTACGGCTTGCTGCTCATCCGTCCGGCGTCGGCGAACTGGCTCATCCCGATCACGTTGGCCGTCATCACCCACTCGTAGCCGTCGACGAAGCACCGGTGGAACCAGTCGGCCACCGCCCCGGGCCGCCAGCCGCGCTGCATCGCGTAGTTGCCCAGCACCATCAGCCGCGGGATGTGATGCACCCAACCGCGGTCGCGCACCCCGGCCAGCACGTCGGACAGGCAGCGCGCCTGCACCGCGTCGGCGTCCAGGCGAGCGAACCATTCCGGCAGCTCGCGACGCGCCCGCAGTTCGTTCACGGCCCGGTACTGCGGCTCGAAATACCAGTACAGGTGCCAGATGAAGTCCCGCCACCCGAGAATCTGCCGGACGAAACCCTCCACGCTGGCCAGCGGCGCAGCCCCTTGCCGGTACGCGTCCTCGGCGCACTCGACGACCTCCAGCGGATCCAGCAGCCCCAGGTTGATCGCCGGGCTGAGCATGCTGTGCGCCATCAGCGGGTCACCGGCCAGCATCGCGTCCTCGTGCGGCCCGAACGACGGCAGCCGATGCTCGACGAAGTGCCGCAGCCGCTCCAGCGCCTCGGCCCGCGTCGCCGGGAACATCCGCGGCCCGTCGTGCCCGACGAAGGTGATCCCGTCCTCCCGCTCCCAGCGGTCCAGGTCGGCGCGCACCTCCTCGTCGATCTCGTCCTCGCGGATCACGGGTGGCACCGGCACGTCCAGCCGCCCGGCCCCCCGCGGCGGTGGCTCCCGGTTGTCGGCGTCGAGATTCCACCGCCCGCCCACCGGCTCGGCACCGTCCATCAGCACGTCATGCCGGCGGCGCGCATACCGGTAGAAGTCCTCCAGCCGCAGGTGCTCCCGCCCACCGGCCCAGGCGAGGAAGTCCTCCGGCGAGGTGACGAACCCGCGCGGCCCGAGCATCTCGACATCCGGCAGTCGCCGGACCAGACCGCGGGCCGCCCGTGAGGTCGGATGGCACACGCTGACCGGTTCGCCGACCCCTTCCCGGTACGTCTCGGCGCGCACCAGCCGCGCGTCACCCTCCCTCGCCCGGTGGCGCAGCGCCGACAGCACCAGATGAGCCTTCTGCCGGTGAAAGGCGCGGCGCCGGAACACCGCCTTCGATTCGATCAGCAGAGCCGGCTGCCCCGGCTCGTCCAGAAAATGCGGCCCCAACTGATCGGCGAAAAGCCAGCGGCGCTTCATTCCCCCATGCTGCCGCACCCGTGATCTGTTCTCCGGCCGCTCACCCCGGATCCACCCACTCGGCGCTCCGGCCCGGTTTCCGGCGTCGAGGTCACCGCCCCGTCGTACGGCGTGGGCCGGTGCGAGGCGAGGACGGAGAGCCACCGCCGGCGAACGACTGTGATCATCAAGCCATGGATGCCACCACCTTCACGTGCCCGCACTGCGGGAGCGCTGAGATCATCTGCGTGCCGAGCAGCATGAACGACGGCTACAACCGCAGCGGCATGACGGTCAGCGCCTTCCGGACGATCCCGTTCTCCCGGGTGATCTGCCTGCAGTGCGGCCTGGTCCGGGAATGGATCACCGACCGCGCGCAGCTGGACCTGCTGCGCAAGAAGTTCCGGCCCGAGCAGTGAGTGGTGGTGACCGCCGAAGTGCGGCGACCGCTCCGGCCGCGGCGCCGTGCGAGCCGGATCAGGGCTGCAGGTCCACCCGGGCCGAGTCGGTCGTGCCGGCCAGGTAGGCGCGGGCGCCCAGCAGGGCCAGAGCGGTCTGGATCAGCAGCAGGTCGAGGCTCAGCGGGGTGCCCCGGCCGAAGGCGATCACGATCGGGATGCCCAGGATCAGGGCGTCGGGGCCGGCGACCGCGTAGACCACCGGGCCGGTGGAGACCGTGCCCATCGGCGTGTCCAGCGGCAGCAGGTCGTTGCGGACGAATCCGGCGCGGGCCCGGCGGACCGCGGCGACCCCGCCGATCACCCCGGCCGGGACACTGAGCAGCCACCACCGTCCGGCCGGCAGATGCCCGGTGGTCTCCATCAGGATCAGCGCGATCAGCGACCAGGCGAACGCCAGCACCCCGGGGACCCAGAGACGCTGGGTCAGCGCCTGCCGGGAGCTCAGGCTCAACAGCCGGAGCAGCACCGGGTTGCCGGCGTCGGTGTTCACCGTGGCGGTCGTGGTGCCACCGGCGATCATCGCGCCGAGCAGCAGGGCGAGGGCGGCGACCCAGGGTGGGGCGGCGGTCAGCAGCAGCGGGATCGGGGTGGCGGCGAGCAGCCACAGCAGCCGGGGCAGGCGGCGGCGGGCCAGCAGGAAGTCCTGGCCGGTCAGCACCGGAAGGCGGGCCGGCGGGCGGGTGGTGCGCAGCCGGCGGTTCGCCCAGTAGCGCCGCGCGACCATCTCGGTGACGAACGACGGCTCCATCCCGAAGGCCGTGTCGAACAGGGTTCCGGTCACCTTCGAGGCTTCCAGGATCCGGTCGTCCGGAGTGCGGGGCAGCAGACGTACCGTCACGAGGAACCCGGCCGTGACCGCGACCGTGAGGGCACCCGCGACCGCGAGCAGCGCCGGCGCCGATGGCCATCCGCCGGAGGCGGGCCGATCGGCAGCGGTGACCCGGTCGATGACCAGCAGCGCGACGCCGGTGGCCACGGTGAGCACGGCGAGCCGGTCGGTGAGCGTGGCCCAGCGGCGCACCCGTTGCGCGACCACCGCGACCAGCAGCAGACCGATGCCGATCAGCGCGCCGCCGAGGATCAGTGCGGGCACCCGGTCGTGCGGCGCGGCGTGCCCGGTGATCGCGAAGGTGATCAGCGCGCCGGCGAAGGCCGCGCCGAGCGCGGCGAACCGCAACGACGGCAGCAGCAGCCGGCGGCGGCTGACCGGTGCGGTGAGCAGGAAGTACGCCGCGGGGCGGCCGAGCGTGACCGGACCGATCGCGCGCAGCGTCATGGTCAGGAAGCCGATGCCGAGCAGCCCGAGAGCGAGTGCGGGCAGCGCCCCGAGATCCGGGTGGGCCGGCCAGAAACCCCTGGTGAGCTGCCGGTGTGTCATCGCGCCGAAGACCGCGACGACCAGCGCGGCGACGTACAGGTTGCCCAGCGTCGCCCCGCGCTCCCGATGGGAGACCTGGCGCTGGTGGATCCAGCGGCGGACCGGGCCCAACTCGACCATGATCGTCATGGGGTCAGCGACTCCATCGTGGTCAGCTCGGCCCCGGAGGCGACCGCGAACTTGTCGTCGTGGCTGGCCATCAGCAGCGAACCGCCGGTGGCGAGATAGTCCACCAGCATCGCGGCGACCATCGCCCGGCCGTCCGGGTCGAGGCGCTGCTCCGGCTCGTCCAGGATCAGCAGCGAGCTCGGCCGGATCAGCGCGATCGCCAGGGTGAGCCGCTGCTTCTGCCCGGAGGACAGCGACGGCGGGATCGCGTCGGCGTGCCCGGCCAGCCCGAACCGCTCCAGCGCCTCGTCGACGCCGGCCTCGTCCGGATCCTGGCCGTGGGCGCGGCAGACCAGCTCGACGTGCTCGCGCGTGGTGAGCCCCGGATACCAGGTGGGCGGCTCGACGGTGGTGACCACCGCGGCCCAGAACTCGGGGCTGGAGCCGGGCGTCGCGCCGAACACCCGGATCCGGCCGGCGTCCGCCCGTTGCAGGCCGCTGACGCAGCGCAGCAGGGTGGACTTGCCGATGCCGTTCTCCCCGGTGACGCAGACGGCGGTGCCGGCCGGAACGGTGAGCGCGACCCCGTCCAGCACCGGGGTCGCGCCATAACTCACCGTGAGATCGCTTACCTCAACCGCGGGGTGGTCGGTCACCCGGACAGACTACGGTTTCCGTCCGTACAGCAGGCGCAGGGCCTTGACGATCTGCTGCACCTGCGCCGGGGTCCGCTCGAAGGTCATCGCGGGCAGCAGCGACCGCGCCCGGCGCACGGTGATCGCCTTCGGCCGGGCGAACTCGCGCAGCCCGTCCTCGCCGTGGATCCGGCCGAACCCGGACTCGCCGACGCCGCCGAACGGCAGGTTGCCCATCCCGACGAAGGTCAGCGTGCCGTTCACCGCCACCATGCCGGAGCGCAGCCGCCGGGCGATGCGGATCGCGTTCTTCTTCCCGAAGACCGAGCCACCCAGCCCGTACGCCGTGTCGTTGGCTTTGCTGATCGCTTCCTCCGCGTCGCGGACCCTGGTGATGGTCAGCGTCGGCCCGAAGGTCTCCTCGCGGATCCCGGTCGAGTCGTCCGGGACGTCGACCAGCACCGTGGGGGCGACGTACGGCGGGCTCACCGCGTCGGCCCCGCCGAGCACCGCCCGGCCACCACGGGCCAGCGCGTCCTCGATGTGATCGCGGATGATCTCCAGCTGTCGGGGCATGGTGATCGGGCCGATCTCCTCGCCGGTGCGCAGTCTGCCGGCCTTCTCCACCACGGCGCTCACGAACGCGTCGTAGACCGGGGCGACCGCGTACACCCGCTCGATGCCGATGCAGGTCTGCCCGGCGTTGGTCATCGCGCCCCAGACCGCGGCCTCGGCCGCCGCCTGCACATCGGCATCCTCGTCGACGATCAGCGCGTCCTTGCCGCCCGCCTCGATCACCACCGGCACCAGGTTCTCCGCGCAGGCGGCCATCACCTTCTTGCCGGTGGCCGTGGACCCGGTGAACGACACCTTGCCCACTCCGGACCGGCACAGTGCCCCGCCGACGTCGCCCAGCCCGTGCACGGCCTGCAGTACCGGGTGCTCCGGCACGATCTCGGCGAACGTGTCGGCCAGCCACTGGCCGACCACCGGCGTGTACTCACTCGGCTTGAAGACGACCGCGTTGCCGGCGGCCAGCGCCCCCGAGATCGGGCCGATCGGGGTGACGATCGGATAGTTCCACGGGCCGATCACGCCGACCACGCCGTACGGCTGGTATTCCAGGTGGCCGACGTGCTCGGCGAGCAGCAGCCGGGTCCGCATCCGACGCGGGCCGAGGACCCGCTTCGCGTTCCGGGCCGCCCAGTCGAGATGCTCGACGGCCGCGGTCACCTCGATGATGCCGTCGTTGACCGGCTTGCCGCTCTCCAGCCGGGTGAGCTCGGCCAGTTCCTGGATCCGCTCGACGAGCAGGGTGCGCCAGCGCAGCAGCCGGGTCCGGCGGCCGTCCCAGCCGAGGCCCTGCCACCAGGCGGCGGCCGCCCGGGCCCGCTCGACCGCGGCCACCACCGCCTTCTCGTCGGCGGCCGGCACGCGGCCGGCCACCTCGCCGGTCGCCGGGTTGGTGGAGATCAGTTGGCCGTCCTCGATCACGGGCAGGCCGGGAACGTGAGTCGCCGTCATGCCGGGAGTCTAGGCTCAATGTTACCGATGAGTCACTACGTACTCTTAACTCGTGAGTCCCCGCCGCAACCGTCCCCGCCGCGACGCCGAACCCGACACCGGGTCGCAACGCCCCGGCATCACCGAGCAGCGCGTCCAGCAGTGGCAGGACGGGGACTGGATGGTGCGTAACATCTTCGGCGCGGCCGCCACCAAGACCTATCTGTGCCCCGGCTGCCTGCAGGACATCCGGCCCGGCGTCGCGCACATCGTCGCCTGGCCGCACGACGGCGCCGGCGACGACCGCCGGCACTGGCACACCGGTTGCTGGCGGGCCCGGGACCGGCGCGGCCCGGGGGTGGAGCGCTCGCGCAACGCTCCCCGCTATGGGTGAGGATGGCGGTCATGAGCAACCAGATCCGCGCCAACTCCATCCTGCCCGCCAAGCGGGAGGACATCGAGTTGCAGACCGCGGACGGCGTCACCCTGGTCGGTGAGCTGGCCGTCCCGCTGGACCGCGAGCCGGTCGCCACCCTCGTCTGCCTGCACCCGCTGCCCACCCACGGCGGCATGATGGACAGCCACGTCTTCCGCAAGGCCGCGTGGCGCCTGCCCGCCCTGGCCGGCCTCGCCGTGCTCCGCTTCAACACGCGGGGCACCGGCAGCGTCCGCGGCACCAGTGGCGGCAGTTTCGCGGCCGCCACCGACGAGAGATACGACGTGGCCGCCGCCATCGAATTCGCGGAGTTCCACGACCTGCCGAACATCTGGCTGCTCGGCTGGTCCTTCGGTACCGATCTGACCCTGATGTACGGCCTGGACCCGGCGGTGCAGGGCGCGATCCTGCTTTCGCCACCGCTGCGCTTCTCGCAGCCCGCCCACCTGGCGGCGTGGGCGGCGGACGGGAAACCGGTCACCGCGCTCATCCCGGAATTCGACGACTACCTGCGCCCGGACGCCGCGGCCGAGCGTTTCGCCGCGATACCGCAGGCCGAGGTCGTCCCGGTGCCCGGTGCCAAACATCTGTGGGTCGGCGACGCGGAAAAGGTGCTGGACGAGATCGTCCGGCGCGTCGCGCCCGGCACGACGACAACCCCCTTGCCGCGTACGTGGGACGGGCCGATGGAGAGCGGCGACATGAACGCGTACGCCGATCGCACGGTGGCCGCCTTCGCCGACGTCGAGGTTCCCGGGCCGCTGCGCGACTGACTCATCCCCCGGGGCATCGGGTGTCGCCCCCGCTGCGCTCGATGCACTGCGACACGGTCGGCGTGGGCCGTGGCTGCGGGCCGGCCGGGTCGTCCCGCAGGGACAGCCCGGCGAAGCCGCCGAAGGCGACGGTGACGGCCAGCGAGACCCACCCCACCCAGCGGATCCGCGCCACGAACGCGGCGACGGTGAAGGCGGCGAGCTCGATCACCGCGATGGTCGCCCAGCGCCGGAAATCGGCCGTGGCCCGCTCCGCGGCCGCTGTCTCCGCGGCACCTTGGCCGGCGTTCGCATTCACCACCAGCCCCTCGCCGATGGCGCCGATGACCAGCCGCGCCATCGTGGCCAGCCAGGCCAGGCCGAGAAGCGGCAGCGCAACCGCGGCGACCGTCACCCGCGTCTTCACGTCACCGAGCGTAATGCGAAGAATCAAGGGTCCGACGGGTTACGCGGGGTGGACCCGGGCCCTCGGCACCGGCGTCGCAATGTCAGGATCGGCGTCGTGGTGGATGCGGTTACCCCGGAAGAGAACGCGCTGCTGGCCGACGGCCTGAGGCGACTCGGCGGCCCCCTGTCCGGCCTGGTGGCGCGGCTCATGCCGGCCGACGTGCACGAGGTCGAGGTGGCCCTGCCGCTGCCCCGCGACGAGGCGGAGAGGATCGCCGGGGCCGTGCTGCACCGCGCCGGGCGGCCGGCCGGCCGGCTATGGGCCGTGGTCGGTTCCGGGGCGATGGACCTGAACCCGGCCGTCGTCACGGTGGCGGTCGTCGCCGAAAGCGGCGGCACGCACGGGGAGGGCGGGGCCGGCGAGCACCGCGGTTGCGAGACGGTGGTCCGGGTGCGCGGGGTCGCCAAAGAAGGCCTGATCAAGCAGTACGCCGGCCGGAAGGCCGCCGAGCGGATCGCGGCCGGGCTGGCCGCGATCACGCTGGAGTGACCGGTCAGAACAGGGTGAGCTCGTCGCGTTCCATGCCGCGCAGCTTGTCGTAGTCCACGACGACGCAGCGGATGCCGCGGTCGGTGGCCAGGACCCGGGCCTGCGGCTTGATCTCCTGGGCCGCGAAGACGCCCTTGACCGGAGCGAGCAGCGGGTCCCGGTTCATCAGTTCGAGGTACCGGGTGAGCTGTTCGACGCCGTCGATCTCGCCGCGGCGTTTCACCTCGACCGCGACCGAGGCGTTGCCGGCGTCCTTGAGCAGCAGGTCGACCGGGCCGATCGCGGTCATGAACTCGCGGCGGACCAGCGTGTAGCCCTCGCCGAAGGTTTCCGGGTGCTCGGCGAGCAGCTCCTGCAGGTGCGCCTCGACACCGTCCTTCTGCAGGCCGGGGTCGACACCCAACTCGTAGGAGTAGTCCTGGAAGACCTCCTCCAGGGTGATCCGCAGCTCCTCGCCGGCCTTGTTCACCACTTTCCAGACACCCGGCGCCTCCTGCAGCCTGCAGGGCGGGCTCATCCAGTTCAGCGGCTTGTAGGCGCGGTCGTCGGCGTGGATCGACACCGAGCCGTCGGCCTTGACCATGAGCAGCCGCGTGGCGAGCGGGAGATGAGCGGAGAGCCGTCCGACGTAATCCACGGAGCATTTCGCGATGACCAGACGCACCCGGCGACCCTACCCGACCCGCCCCGTCCGGCAGGACGAGCGTGCCGGTGCCATGCTGAGATCGTGTTAGAAGCATTGACCGGCACCGGGCTGGCGGCATCCGCCGGCCTCAATGCATACATCCCCCTGCTCAGTATGGGCCTGCTGGCCCGCTACACGGACGCGATCGATCTTCCGCACGGCTGGTCGTGGCTGCAGAACGGCTGGACCATCGTGATCCTGGCGATCCTGCTCGCCATCGAGGTGGTGGCCGACAAGGTGCCGGTGGTGGACCACTTCAACGACGTGGTGCAGACGCTGGTCCGGCCGACCGCGGGCGGCCTGGCGTTCGGGGCCGGCTCGTCGTCGGAGACGGCCACCGTCACCGACCCGGGGCAGTTCTTCGGCTCGCACCAGTGGGTGCCGATCGCGGCCGGGGTGCTGATCGCGTTCTGCGTGCACGGGGTGAAGGCGGCGTCCCGGCCGGTGGTGAACGTCACCACGGCCGGTTTCGGTGCCCCGGTGGCCAGCACCGCCGAGGACATCACCAGTGTGCTGCTCTCGGTGCTGGCGATTCTCCTGCCGGTACTGGTCCTGGTGGGCCTGGTCCTGCTGGTCTGGGCCGCGGTCTGGGTGTTCCAGCGACGGAAGCGGCGCAAGCAGGCGCGGCTCGCGGGTGTCGAAACGCGTCGCCTGTTTGGTTGACTCTGCGGGTGCTCGCCTTCGCCGTTCCCGCGTTCGCCCTCAGCTGGTGGCTCGCCGCCTACCTGATCGGCCGGGACCCGGGGCGGCCGGCACTGCGCTGGGCGAGCGCCGGCCTGACCGCGTACGGCGTCGGGGTCGCCGCCTGGACCGTCGACCCCGGTGGGCGGACCGCCCAGATCCTGATCTGCCTGCCGGCCCTGGCCTGGGCCGGCAGCGTGGTCGCGCTGCTGCCGCTGCCGCCGGCCGAGCGGCGCCCGATCGACGTCGGCGCCCTGGTCCTCGGCGTCTCGTTCCAGCTGCTGGTGATCGCGTTGCCGGGCGCCGGGAAGCTGGTCGGGCTGACCCCGCTGGGCGGTGCGCTGTTCCTGCTGTGGCGCGGGCGGGCGCAGGTGGTGCCGCGTCGCCTGCCGCTCGCCCTGACCCTGATGGCTCTGCTGTACGCGGCGGCGATGACCGCGCTGCTGGTCCCGCTCGATGCCGGCGGCCCGGTGCCGGCGCTCGCCGCCTCCGGGGTGGACCTGCTGGTGTTCGGCTATCTGATCGCTGTCGCGCACGCGGTGACCGGCGGTGAGCGGCTCCGGCCCGACCTGCGCCGGTCGCTGGCCGCCGCGGCCGCCGTCCTGGTTCTGGTCGGCCTGCCGGCGACATTGACGTTGTACGTCGTTCCCGCCGACGCCGTGGTGACCTGCCTGCAGTTCGTGCCGGTCGGGGTCGCCGCGGCCGCGGCCGGGCTGACCGGGCGGATGAGCCGGCTGCTCGACCGGGTCGCGCTGGCCGGGGACGTGCGGCTGCGCCACGACCGGGCCGCGCTGTTCCTGAACGCGGACGCGCTGTTGCGCCGCCGGGAGCGCCGGACCCTGGCCGAGCTGGGCGAGCCGGAGTTCCTCCGGTTGACCCGGCGGGCACTGGCCGACTTCAACGATCTGAACCGGCTGTCCCGCAGCCCGCTGACCGGTCTGCCGGTGGTGGCCCGGCGGATCGCCGGGCGTGGGGACGACCAGCCGCGGGCCCGGGCCCGGGAGTTGCGGGCGGTGCTGCGCGAGTCGGTGTCGGCGCTGCGGCCGACCGGCCCGTTCGGTACCACCGAGGACTGGCGGTACTACAACACGCTGCAGTTCTGCGGGGTGCTCGGGCTGGATCCGTACGCACGGCGGCAGCGGCTGGACGGGCTGAGCCGGGAGGCCCGGATGGCGGTCGACTGGTTCCGGCGCAACGTGCCGGAGGACACCATGCGGCAGTGGCACCGGGAGGCCGCGATGATCGTCGCGGGCCACCTGTGGAGCGAGGCCCTTTCTGACGACAGATCACGACACGCAGCGTCCAATCCGTCGTAATGGTGGAAAATCGCTAAAATCCCCCCACATGGAGTCCGGGGGGTCGCGTGGGTAGTCACCGCAACGCGCTGGTCGCCGCGGTCCGCCAGGAGCTCGCCGAAGCACGCGGCACGGCCCGGGCGGTGCTGGCCGCCGCCGAGTCGGCGCGCGGCGAGGCGCAGGGCCGGCGACGGCTGGTCCGCGACGCGTACGCCACCTGCCTCAACCAGCTCGCCGAAGCCCGCGAGGCGGCCCGCGACGACATCGAGCGACGCTTCCGCGGCGAGGCCACCCGGCTCGCCGGGCACCTGCGCGGCCTGGCCACCTCCAGCGCCACCGGCGCGGCCGGTGCGCCGTGGCGGCTGTGGTCACCCAGCGAACCCGATCCGGGCAGCCGGCCCGGCCTGCTCCGGATCGGCGCGATCACCTTCGAGGAGACCGCCGCCCTGCCCGGGCTGATCCCGCTGCTGGACGCCGTGCACCTGCATGTCAGCGGTCCGTCCCCGCAGGTCGACGACCTGATCACCGGGGTGCTGCTGCGGGCGCTGGGCAGCACCCGGGCCGGGGACGTGCACCTGACCGTCTACGACCCGGAAAACCTCGGCGGCACCCTGGCCCCGTTCGCGCCGCTCAACCCGACCTTCGTCGGGCCGGGCGGACTCGGCTCGCTCCTCGACGACCTGGCCGAGCACATCTGCCGGGTGCACGAGTCGCTCGGCGGGCAGTACCCGACGCTGGCCGACATGGTCGCCGCCCGGCCCGGGCCGCGCCTGGAGCCGTGGAAACTGGTGGTGCTGCTCGCCGACCGGGCCACCTCGGTGGAGATGACCACGGCGCAGCGGGCTCAACTGGGCCGGATCGTGCGGACCGGCGTCGCCTGTGGCGTGCACCTGGTGGTCCGCGGCCTGGAACTGGCGGACGATCCGAGCATCGAACGGATCGTGGTCCGGGAGCAGATCGCCACCTGCGGCTCGCTCGGCAGCCTGGAGATCCGCCTCGACCCGCCGCCCCCACCCGACCGGATCGCGGCCTTCTGCCGGACCACCGCCGAGCGGCTGCAGGCCGGCGCCGGCCCGGCCCGGCTCGCCGACCTGGAGCCGGCCAAGCACTGGACCGAGTCGTCGGTGCACGGGCTGGTCGCCCCGATCGGCGACAGCACCGACGGGACACTGGTCGAGGTGCCGCTCGGCGACGACCCGCCGCACGCGCTGATCGGCGGGCCGTCCGGGTCCGGCAAGACCAACCTGATCTACACCTGGCTGGGTTCGCTGGCCACCCGGTACGGGCCCGAAGAGCTGGCGCTGTACCTGCTGGACTTCAAGGAAGGGGTGTCGTTCGCCCGGTACGCCCCCGGCCCGCGCGACCCGAGCTGGCTGCCGCAGGTGCGGCTCGCCGGGATCAACGTCAACGGCGACCGGGAGTTCGGCCTGGCCATGCTCCGGCACCTGGGTGAGGAACTGCGCACCCGGGCGCAGGCGGCGAAACGCTGCGATGCCGGCAAACTGTCCGAGCTGCGGGCCGAGGACCCGGCCGGGCACTGGCCGCGGATCGTCGCGGTGATCGACGAGTTCCAGGTGCTGCTGGCCGGCCGGGACGCGGTCGCCGACGAGGCGGTCGACCTGCTCGAAGACCTCGCCCGGCGGGGCCGCTCGCAGGGCATCCACCTGATCCTGGCCAGCCAGGACGTGGCCGGGATCCAGGCGCTGTGGGGGCGGCCCGGGCTGATCGCCCAGTTCACCCTGCGGATCGCGCTGCCCAAGGCGCGCCGGATCCTGGCCGAGGACAACCTGGCCGCCGCGGTCATCCCCCGCTTCCACGCGGTGGTGAACACCGAGTCCGGGCTGTCCGGGGCGAACCGGATCGTCCGCCTGCCGGACGCCGGTGACCGTCTCGTCTGGCGCGCCCTGCAGCGCACCCTGTGGCGGGAACGGCCGGCCGGCTGCGCCGAACCACGGATCTTCGACGGGGACGCGGTGCCCCGGCTGCCCGGGTCGCTGCGCCCGGCCGGCCGGATGCCGGCCGGGGACGCGCCGATCGGGTCGTCGCCGGGCGCGGTGCTCGGCGAGCGGATCGACGTGGCCGCGCAGCCCGCCCGGCTGCGGCTGGGCCGGATGCCCGGACGCAACCTGGCGGTGCTCGGCACCCGGGTCACCGAAGCCTGCGACGTGCTGTCCGCGGCGGCGCTCAGCCTGGCCGCGCAGGGCCCGGCCCACTTCAGCGTGATCTGCCTCGACCCGTCGGCGCAGGCGGCCGCGAACCGGTTGTACACCGAGTTGCCGTCGGCGGACTGGTACGACGCCGGCAACGTCCACTTCGACCTGGCGTTCACCGACGTCCCGCACTACGTGATCGGGTTCGCGCTGGACGCCGCCCGGCAGCCCGGCCTGCGGACTCTGCTGGCCGAGGGCCCCGAGCGGCGCACCCACACCCTCGGCTGGTGGCGGTCGGTCCCCCGCCTCCGCGACGACCTCGGCGGCGTCGGCGCCCGCTTCGACGCGATCGGCGCCTGGGTCGCCCTCGACGTGCACGGCGCCGACCTCGCCCCGCTGCACCCGCAGCCGGGCGGCCCGGCGTGGTACCCGCGCCCGAGGCGGGCGCTGTTCTTCGACCGATCGGTGCACCGCACCCCGGAAGTGATCATCCCCTATGAGGTGACCAGTGACCGCACGTGACCGGCAGCCGCCCACCCGCGACTACCAGCTGATGGTGAGCGCCCTCGCCGAGGTGACCCGCCGCCGCGACGCCGAACTCGGCCAGGCTGAACAGGCCTATCAGGACAGCGCGGCGCGGGCCGCCGGCGAACTGTCCCGCGCCGAGAACGACGCCCTGGCCGCCGACCGCTGGGCCGGCGCGGCCGCGGCCCAGGTGCTCGACGTCGACCGGGAGGCGGCCCGGCTCTGGGACCAGCTCCGGCGCGCCCGCGGCATGCGGGTCCGCGCTCTCGGCGAAGTCCCCGAACCCGCGCCGATCGAAGCCCTCCCCCGGGTCGCCCTGCAACGCCGCCCGGCCGGCTCGGCCGACTCCCCGGACATCGACGGCAGCGTCGTCGTCCCCGGCCGCCAGTCGCCGCGCGCCCTGCTGGCCCGCGCCGCCGACCGGATCGACGACCGTTTCCGCCCCGGGAGCCGCCGCCCACTGCCCCGCTGGTCGCTGCCCCTGCTCCCGCTGATCGGCGCGATCGCCTCGACCGTCGCCGGCCTGATCGCCGCCGGCCTGGTCACTTTCGGCCACACCGCCGTCTTCGGCGGGCTGCTGATCCGTGGCCTCGGGTGGCTGACCTTCCTGATCGCCCCGTCCGCCGGGGTTCCGGCCGCCGCCGTGCTCGCGCACCGTCGCCTGCACGCCCGCCTGGACATCGGCGGCATCGGCCTCACCCTGCTCGGCGGCATGGTCGCCGCCACCCTCCTGTCGCTCTCCTTCGCCACCCACTGAAACCGGTGACGCACGGCGGGCCGGCCACGGCGTACCGCCAAGCGGCGAAGCCCCGCGGTAGCAACCACGGGGCTTCGGCGGGAGATGCGACGGTCCAGGAAGCGACCGCCGAGATGGCGACCGGTCAGTAGCTGTAGAAACCCTTGCCGGTCTTGCGCCCGAGATCCCCGGCGGTCACCATCCGCTGCAGCAGCTCCGGCGGGAAGAACTTCTCGTCCTGCGTGTCGCGGTAGATGTTGCCCGCCGCGTTCAGCATCACGTCGAGACCGGTCAGGTCGACCGTGGCCAGCGGGCCCATCGCGTGCCCGAAGCCCAGCTTCATCACCGTGTCCAGGTCGGCGGCGGAGACCACCCCCGACTCGACCAGCTTGATCGCCTCGACCAGCAGGGCCGAGAAGAGCCGGTTGGAGACGAAGCCGGCGACGTCCCGCTTGACCTCGACGCAGGTCTTGCCGACGCCCTCGGCGAAGTCGCGGGCCGCGGCGACGGTCGCGTCCGAGGTCTGGTAGCCGCGGACGAGCTCGACGAGCTTCATCATCGGGACCGGGGAGAAGAAGTGGATGCCGACCACCGACTCGGGGCGCGAGGTGATCGCGGCGATCTGGGTGATCGGGATGGCCGAGGTGTTGGTGCCGAGCACCGCACCCGCCTTGCAGATCTTGTCGAGCTGCTTGAAGACGTCGTGTTTCGCCTCCACCTTCTCGAAGATCGCCTCGATCACGATGTCGGCCTCGGCGACCGCCTCCAGATCGGTGGTCGGGGTGATCCGCTGCAGGGTGGCCTCGACGTCGCCCTCGGCGATCCGGCCCTTGGCCGCGAAGCGGCTGAGCGAATCGCGGATCGCACCGAGCCCGCGCTTGAGCGAGGCGTCGTCGACGTCCCGCATGGTGACCTGCCAACCGGCCTGCGCCGAGACCTGCGCGATGCCGGAACCCATCAATCCCGACCCGATGACCGCGAGACGACCCGCCATGCTCCACTCCTTCGTTAGAGGGCGACAGTGTAGCGGGGTTACTTAACGGAAACTAAGGGGTGCTTCCCGATCGGGGCAAAGGCCCGGAAATCCCACCCTGACGGTGCCAGACTGTGCGCATGGCCACGAGCGACGGCTGGTATCTGATCGGCCCGCTGATCGCCGTCGGTCTGGTCGGCTTTCTCGGCGCCGTCTTCTGGCGCATGGGCCTGCAACCCACCGTCGGTGCGGACGGTTACGCGGACGGCCTCGCGATCTTCGGCGAGCAGGAGGATTACGGCCTGCTGTCCCCGGCCGCGGTCACCGACGAGCCCGAGATCGCCGACGAGATCCGGCGGCTGCTGTCCGCCGCGGGCATCCGCGCCACGAGCGCGACCCGCCGCGACGGCCGGGTGTGCGTGCTGGTCTTCGCCGAAGAGGTGGAGGAAGCCCGCCGCCTCGTCGGATCGAGCTAGAAATCGAAGGACGGCTCCGGTACGTCGGTGCGCTCCACCTCCACGCCGAGACGCGCCAGGTCGGCCACGAAGTCCGGGTACCCCCGATCGATGTGGTGCACCTCACCGACCTCGGTGACCCCGTCCGCGCACAGCCCGGCGATCACCAGGCCGGCCCCGGCCCGGATGTCGGTGGCCCGGACCGGCGCCCCGGACAGCCGCTCCCGCCCGTTGACGACCGCGTGATGCCCGTCGGTGCGGATCTCCGCGCCGAGCCGGACCATCTCGTTCACGAACATGAACCGGCCGTCGAAGATGTTCTCGGTGATCAGCGACGGGCCGTCGGCGACCGCGGCCAGGCCCAGCGCCATCGGCAGCAGGTCGGTGGCGAAACCCGGGTAGGGCAGCGTGACGATGTCGACGTGCCGGGGCCGCTCGGCCATCCGGACCCGGAACCTGTTGTCCCCCGGCTCCACCGTGGCGCCGGCCGTGACCAGCTTGTCCAGGGCGATGTCGAGGAACTCGGGGCGCACCCCGTGCACGGTGACGTCGCCACGGGTCATGGCCGCGCCGTACGCCCAGGTGCCGCCGACGATCCGGTCGCCGATCGTGGTGTGCCGGACCGGCCGCAGCGGGCCGTCCACCCCCTCGATGACCAGCGTGGACGAGCCGGCGCCGGCGATCCGGGCGCCCATCGCGGTGAGCATGTCGCAGATGTCGACGATCTCCGGCTCGCGGGCCGCGTTGTCGATCTCGGTGACGCCCTTGGCCAGCACCGCGGCCATCAGCAGGTTCTCGGTGGCGCCGACACTCGGGAAGTCCAGCCAGATCTTGGTGCCGCGCAGGCCGGCCGGGGCCGACGCGATCACGAAGCCGTGCTCGTTGGAGATCTCCGCGCCCATCCTGGCCAGGCCGGAGACGTGCATGTCCAGACCGCGGGAGCCGATCATGTCGCCGCCGGGGAGCGCGACCCGCACGTAGCCCCGGCGGGCCAGCAGCGGGCCGAGCACGCAGATCGACGCGCGCAGCCGGCGGACCAGGTCGTAGTCGGCCTCGGCGCCCGGCTCCAGCGGCACGTCGATGACCGCGTCGGTGCCCTCCAGCGTGACGTCGCAGCCCAGCCGGCGCAGCACCTCGGCCATGATCGCGATGTCGGTGATGCGGGGGACGTTGGCGACGACGCTGCGGCCCTCGCCGAGCAGCGCGACCGCCATCAGCTTGAGCGCCGAGTTCTTGGCGCCACCGACCGTGACGTCCCCGGTGAGCGGCGCGCCGCCCTTCACCCTGATCACATCCACGCGGGCCATCGTATGGGCCGGGGCCCGCCGGGACTGCATAGGGTGGGCGTATGGCTGTGCATCTGACGCGTATCTACACCCGAACCGGCGACGCCGGGCAGACCCGGCTGGTCAACAACGAGGTGGCGGCCAAGACCGATCCACGGATCGCGGCGTACGCCGACGCCGACGAGTGCAACGCGGCTCTCGGCACCGCTCTGGCTCTCGGTTCGCTTCCCGACGACGTCCGCGTGGTACTGGGCCGCATCCAGAACGACCTCTTCGACCTGGGCGCGGATCTCGGCAACCCGCTGGACGAGAACCCGCCCTACCCGCCGCTGCGGATCACCGAGGAGTACGTGACCCGCCTCGAAGGGTGGTGCGACGAGTTCAACGAGCGGCTGGCCGCGCTGGACAGTTTCATCCTCCCGGGGGGCACCCCGGGGGCGGCCCTGCTGCACGTGGCCCGGACGGTGGCCCGGCGGGCGGAGCGGTCGGCGTGGGCGCTGATCGAGGCGGACCCGGAGCGGACCGGGGTGCTGCCGGCGAAATACCTGAACCGTCTCTCCGACCTGCTGTTCATCCTCTCCCGGGTGGCGAACCCGGACGGCGACGTGAAGTGGGTGCCCGGCGGCTCCCGGTGACCTCCGGCGGGCTGCACCACGTCGAGCTCTGGGTGCCGGATCTCACCGGGTCGCTGCGGCCGTGGGACTGGCTGCTCGGTGAGCTCGGCTGGGCGCCGTTCCAGGACTGGCCGGGCGGCCGGTCCTGGCGGCACCCGGGCGGCACCTACCTGGTGATGGAGCAGTCGCCGGCGCTCTCCGGCGGCGTCCACGACCGGCTCGCGCCCGGCCTCAACCATCTGGCGTTCGCCGCGGCCGGGCCGGCCGAGGTGGACCGGCTGGCCGCCGCCGCACCGGCGCACGGGTGGTCGCTGATGTTCGCCGACCGGCACCCGCACGCCGGCGGACCGGACAGCTACGCGGCGTACCTGGAGGACGGCTGGGGTTACGAGGCGGAGATCGCCACCTGAAGCTCGCCGTCGATCGTGGTGACCGCGTGACCGGCCAGGTCGACGCGGTCGCCACGCAGGGCCACCCGGACCACACCGCCGCGGGCCGACGCCTGGTATCCGGTGAGCTCGGTCCGGCCCAACCGCCCGGCCCAGTACGGGGTCAGCGCGGTGTGGGCGGAACCGGTCACCGGATCCTCGTTGACGCCCACCGCCGGGGCGAAGAAACGGGACACGAAGTCGTGCTCCGCGGACCGGGCGGTCACCGCCACGCCACGGCGGGTGTGCCGGGCCAGCGCGCCGAAATCCGGGGTGAGACCGCGGACCGCCGCCTCGTCGGCGAGCTCGATCAGGATGTCGTCGGTGTTCGGGCCGGTCCAGAAACCGGCCGTGGCGTCGACGCCGAGAGCCGCGGCAAGCTCCGGGGCCACCTCGACCGGGCTGAGCGGGGCGGCCGGGAAGTCCATGGTGATCAGTCCGTCGGCGGCGACGGTCGCCGCCAGGATGCCGCTCCGGGTGGCGTAGCGGACCGCGGCGCCGTCGAGCAGCCCGGCCCGGTGCAGCACGTGCGTGGTGCCGAGGGTGGCGTGGCCGCAGAGGGCGACCTCGGCGCCCGGGGTGAACCAGCGCAGCGCCCAGCCGGCGTCCGAGCCGGCCGGGAGGCGGTGCAGGAAGGCCGTCTCGGACAGGTTGACCTCGGCGGCCACCCGCTGCATCCAGTCGGCGGCGGGAAACCCGTCCCCGTCCAGGATCAGCACGCCGGCCGGGTTGCCGGCGAACGGGCGGTCGGTGAAGGCGTCGACGATACGAATCCGCATGAACCCGACGCTAGGCGCCCGGCCGCGGGTCCGCGACGGCCAATCCGCGAGAGGCGGTCGTCAGCTTTCGAGGGAGCGGGGGCCGAAGATGGAGCGGCCGGGCACACTGCCCGGATCGCGCGGCGGGCCCGCCTCCAGCCAGGACAGGAACCCGGTCACCGTGGTCTCGGCCATGGCGATCTCCAGGTCGACGCCGGCCGTGGCGCAGCGCAGCACCACCCAGTGGCCGGGCATGGTGAGCCGCTCGGGACCGGTCGGCAGGCGACGCTCGGCGATCGCCAGGGTGCGCCGGTCGAGCACCCGCTTGGGCCGGAACGCCAGGCTGAACATCTTGTGGAAGCGCAGCTCGTCACCGACGAACTGGCCCAGCCCGGGCGACCACCCGCGGCCCGGCACCATCGTGCTGGTGCGGACCTGCAGGCGGATGGTGCCGCCGCCGAGCATCAGCAGCCGGCGGCGGAAGAAGATGGCGAACAGCAGCGCGAGCAGCGCGACGAGGCAGATCCCGAAAACTTCCAGAACCCGCATCGCCGGAGGTCAGTGCTGCTCGGGGGTGGCCGGCGTCGCGCTCTCGGCGAGCACCGTGACGCCGTTCGCGTCGATGGAGAGGAAGCCACCGGCGACGTCGTAGGTGAGCTGCTCACCACCGGCGAGTTTCACCCGCACCTGGGACGGCTCCTTGAGCAGGCCGAGCAGCGGAGAGTGGCCCGGCAGCACACCGATCTCACCCTCGGTGGTGCGCGCGACGAGCATCTCGGCCTCACCGGCCCAGACCTTCTCCTCGACGGCGACGACCTCGACGTGAAGTTGGTTGGCCACGCTGTCTCCCTCTGACGCTGCAGACCTGTTCGGGTGAAAGTCTAAACGGCGCCGGGCGCCGGCGTTCGCCCGGGGCTAGCTGTTCCGGTTCACGAACTCCGGGTGGGCCAGCAGAAACTCCTGGATGTGGTCCTCCCGGACGGCCGCGAAGAAATCCCCGGTGCCGGGCGCCAACTGCTCGCCGAGATAGGTGCCGTTCTCCACCAGCGCGCCGCCGGGCAGTTTGATCGAGACCATGTCGTCGGTGTTCAGGTTGCGCAGGGCCAGGCCCCAGTCGAGCAGACTGTGACCGTTGCCGTCGAAGGTGAGCGCGTCACCGGCCGCGTCCAGCACCCGCAACATCCGCGCCGGGTTGGTCACCATGCCCCGGCTCAGCGCCTGCTTCGCCATCGCCTTGAGGAACTGCTGCTGGTGGCGCTGCCGGTCGTAGTCGCTGTGCGGCAGCCCGTACCGCTGCCGGCAGTAGTCCAGCGCCTCCCAGGCCTGCAGGTGGTAGGTGCCCGGCCGGTACGTCTTCTGCGGCCCGATGTACGGGTGCGGGCAGGAGTTGTCGGCGCACTCCGGCCGGCGGGGCCGGGGCCGCCCGTCCGGCCGCAGGTGCTCCGAGCGGACCGGCATGTCCACGGTCATCGTCACCCCGCCCATCGCCTCGACGACCTGTTTGAAGCCGCCGAAGTTGATGATCGCGCCGGCCTGGAAGTCCCGGATCCCGGTGAGCCCGCTGACCGTCTGGGCCAGCAGGCGAAACCCCTGCCGCACGTCGTGACGGCCACCGGCGACCTGGCTGCCGTACGACATCGCGGCGTTGATCTTCGATCTGGTCCCGGCGAAGCCGGTCGGCGGAAACGGCGGGATGGCCGCATAGAGGTCCCGCGGGATGGAGAACAGGTAGACCTGATCCATCGAGGCGGGGATGTGCGCCACGATGATCGAGTCGGACAGCGGCGCGGTGTGGTCGTCCCGCGGGTCGATCCCGGCCAGCAGAATGTTGATCGGGCCCCGGATCTCGGCGGCACCGGTGCCCGCGCCGATCAGGCTGCCGTCGGCGTCCAGCCCGGCGGTGTACCGCGAGATCAGCGCTCGCCCACCGACCAGCACTCCACCGCTGATCATCATCAGCACCGAGCCGAACACGGCGGCGAGCCGGGCCCAGCGCGGGACGTTCCTCGTTCCCAGGACACCTTTCACGCCCAGCACAACGAGAAGCCGTGCCGGTGAGCACCGGCACGGCTTCGTCGTACGTCGGACTTGACGAGGGCTGAGATCAGCCCTTCATCAGCTCGTGCGCGTTCTTCTCCAGGTCCTCAAGCCCACCGCACATGAAGAAGGCCTGCTCCGGGTAGTTGTCGTACTCACCCTCGGAGATCTTCTTGAACGCCTCGATGGTCTCCTTCAGCGGGACCGTCGAGCCGGGAACACCGGTGAACTGCTCCGCCGCGTAGGTGTTCTGCGACAGGAACCGCTCGATCCGGCGAGCCCGGGCGACCGTGACCTTGTCCACCTCGGAGAGCTCGTCCATACCGAGGATGGCGATGATGTCCTGCAGGTCCTTGTACTTCTGGAGGATCCGCTGGACCTCACGGGCCACCGTGTAGTGCTCGGCGCCGACGAACTCCGGGGCCAGGATCCGCGAGCTGGAGGCCAGCGGGTCCACGGCGGGGTAGATGCCCTTGTCCGAGATCGACCGCTCCAGGTTGGTGGTCGCGTCCAGGTGGGCGAAGGTGGTGGCCGGCGCCGGGTCGGTGTAGTCGTCGGCGGGCACGTAGATCGCCTGCAGCGAGGTGATCGCCTTGCCCCGGACCGAGGTGATCCGCTCCTGCAGCTCACCCATCTCGTCGGCCAGGGTGGGCTGGTAACCCACGGCCGACGGCATGCGGCCGAGCAGGGTGGAGACCTCGGAACCGGCCTGGGTGAACCGGAAGATGTTGTCGATGAAGAGCAGCACCTCCTGGTTCTGCACGTCCCGGAAGTACTCCGCCATGGTCAGGGCGGTCAGGGCGACCCGCAGACGGGTGCCCGGCGGCTCGTCCATCTGGCCGAAGACCAGGGCGGTCTTGTCCAGCACGCCACCCTCGTCCATCTCCAGGATGAGGTCGTTGCCCTCACGGGTGCGCTCGCCGACGCCGGCGAACACCGAGGTGCCACCGAAATTGCGGGCGACCCGGATGATCATCTCCTGGATCAGCACGGTCTTGCCCACGCCCGCGCCACCGAACAGGCCGATCTTGCCACCGCGCACGTACGGCGCGAGCAGGTCGAGCACCTTGATGCCGGTCTCCAGCATCTCGGTCTTCGGCTCGAGGTCGGCGAACGCCGGCGGCTTGCGGTGGATCGACCAGCGCTCCTGGATGTCCAGCGTCGACGGGTCGACGTTGAGCACCTCGCCGAGGGCGTTGAACACGTGGCCCTTGGTCACGTCACCGACCGGCACCGAGATCGGCGCGCCGGTGTCCGTGACCTCCTTGCCACGGACCAGGCCGTCGGTCGGCTGCATCGAGATCGCGCGGAGCAGGTTGTCACCCAGGTGCTGGGCGACCTCCAGCGTCAGCTTCTTGGTGCCCTCGGAGAGGGTGACCTCGACGTGCAGCGCGTTGAAGATCGGAGGCATGGCGTCACGGGGAAACTCGACGTCGACGACCGGGCCGATGACCCGGACGACACGGCCGACAGCGGTCTCCGCCTTGGTGGGCTCGGATGCACCGGAGGTGGCAAGAACAGTCATCACACATCACTTCCCGCCGCGGCCAGCGCGTTGGCGCCGCCGACGATCTCACTGATTTCCTGGGTGATCGCAGCCTGCCGCGCGGAGTTCATCTCGCGCGTGTACCGCTTGAGGAGGTCGTCGGCGTTGTCCGACGCGCTCTTCATCGCCCGCCGCCGGGAGGCCGACTCGCTGGCCGCCGAGTCCAGCAACGCCGCGTAGATCCGCGTGTTGAGGTATTTCGGCAGCAGCGCGTCGAGCAGCTCGTCGGCGTCCGGCTCGAACTCGTATGCCGGACGCAGCCCGTCGGACTGCCCCTCGGTCTCGTCCTCGACCTGGACCGGGGCGAGCGGCTTGGCGTTCGCGGTCTGGGTCATCAGGGACTTGAACTCGGTGCTCACGATGTGCAGCTCGTCGACGCCGGCGATGCCCTCCGGACCGAAGGTGCCCGCGGTCTCCGAACCGGCCGCGAACGCCTCGATCAGACCGTCACCGATCTTCTTGGCGTCGGCGAAGGTCGGACGCTCCGAGAAGCCGGTCCAGCTGGCCGCGATCTCCCGGTTCCGGAACCGGTAGTAACTGGCCCCCTTGCGGCCCACCACGTACAGCGCCACCTCCTTGCCCTCCGAGCGGAGCTGAGTGATCAGCTGCTCGGCGGTCCGGATGGCGTTGGCGTTGTAGGCGCCGGCCAGGCCCCGGTCACTGGTGATCAGCAGGACGCCCGCCCGCTGGACGCGCTCACGCGCGACCAGCAGCGGGTTGTCCACCGACGCGTTCGACGCCAGGGCGGCCAGCACCTTGGTGATCGCCACCGAGTACGGCCGGGACGCGTTGACCCGTTCCTGGGCCTTCGCGATCCGGCTGGTCGCGACGAGCTCCTGCGCCTTGGCGATCTTCTTGGTCGACTTGACCGTCTTGATCCGCCGACGCAGCGCCTGTACCTGACCGGCCATGCTCAGTTACCGCTCTCGGCCGGCGCGCTCGACTGGAACGACTTCTTGAACTCGGTGACACCCGACTTCAGCGACTCGAGGTTGTCGTCGGTCAGCAGATTCGTCGACTCGATCGCGGTGTAGACGTCGCTCTGGTGCGACTTGAACCACTGCAGGAACTCCTGCTCGAAACGACGGACGTCGGCGACCGGGATGTCGTCGAGCTGGCCGGTGGTGCCCGCCCAGATCGCGATGACCTGGTCGACCGTCGAGTACGGCGAGTACTGCGGCTGCTTGAGCAGCTCGACCAGCCGGACGCCCTTCTCCAGCTGCGCCCGCGACGCGCGGTCCAGGTCGGAGGCGAAGGCCGAGAAGGCCTCCAGCTCACGGAACTGGGCCAGGTCGAGACGGAGCCGGCCGGAGACTGTCCGCATCGCCTTGACCTGCGCCGAGCCACCGACGCGCGACACCGAGGTGCCGACGTTGATCGCCGGGCGGACACCCGAGGCGAACAGGTCGGTCTCGAGGAAGATCTGACCGTCGGTGATCGAGATGACGTTGGTCGGGATGAAGGCCGAGATGTCGTTGGCCTTCGTCTCGATGATCGGCAGACCGGTCATCGAGCCGCCACCCAGCTCGTCGGAGAGCTTGGCGCAGCGCTCCAGCAGACGGGAGTGCAGGTAGAAGACGTCGCCCGGGTAGGCCTCGCGGCCCGGCGGGCGGCGCAGCAGCAGCGACACGGCGCGGTACGCCTCGGCCTGCTTGGTCAGGTCGTCGAAGACGATCAGGACGTGCTTGCCGTTGTACATCCAGTGCTGTCCGATGGACGAGCCGGTGTACGGGGCGATGTACTTGAAGCCGGCCGGGTCGGAGGCCGGAGCCGACACGATCGTCGTGTACTCCAGCGCGCCCTGCGCCTCCAGGGTGCCCCGGATGCTGGCGACGGTGGAGGCCTTCTGACCGATCGCCACGTAGATGCAGCGCACCTGCTTGGCCGGGTCGCCCGACTCCCAGTTCGCCTTCTGGTTGATGATCGTGTCGAGCGCGACCGTGGTCTTGCCGGTCTTGCGGTCGCCGATGATCAGCTGGCGCTGGCCACGGCCGATCGGCGTCATGGCGTCGATCGCCTTGATGCCGGTCTGCAGCGGCTGCTTCACCGGCTGGCGCGCCATCACGTTCGGCGCCTGCAGCTCCAGCTCGCGGAAGCCTTCGTTCGCGATCTCGCCGAGACCGTCGATCGGCTGGCCCAGGGCGTCGACCACGCGGCCCAGGAAGGCGTCGCCCACCGGGACCGAGAGGACCCGGCCGGTGCGCTTGACCGGCTGACCCTCCTCGATGTTCGCGTAGTCGCCCAGGATCACGGCGCCGATCTCACGGACGTCGAGGTTCGACGCGACGCCCAGCGTGCCGTCGGCGAACTCGAGCAGCTCGTTCGCCATCGTCGAGGGCAGGCCCTCGACGTGCGCGATACCGTCGCCCGCATCGGAGACGATGCCGACCTCCTCGCGGGAGACCTCGGGCGAATAGGACGAGACGTAGCGCTCTAGCGCCCCCCGGATCTCGTCCGAGGAGATGGTCAGCTCGGCCATCCTCTGCCTTCTCTGTCTAGCTCGGGACGTCGCCGCCACCGAGGGGCTTCTCGATAGGAAATCGAGGGGAAAAAGACTATTTGGCGAACGCCTGCTTGGCGGCGTTCAGCCGCCGCAGGATCGTCCCGTCGTAGAGATCCGAGCCGACCCGGACGCTGACCCCGCCGATGATGGCGGGATTGACGTCCACCTTCAGCGAGACCTCACGACCGTAGATCGCGGCGAGCTTGGCGCCCAGCGCGGACTCCTCGGCGTCGGTGATCGGCTTCGCAACCGTCACATACGCCACCTCACGGTCCCGCCGGGCGGCGGTCAGCTCGACCAGCCGGGTCAGCGAGGCCTCGAAGCCACGGCCACCGAATCCCTCGAGCGCGACCCGGACGAGCCACACCGTGATGGGCTGCGCCTTGCCGTCGAGCAGATCCCGGACCAGCTTAGCCCGGGGCGCGACCGGCGCACCGATGTCACTGAGCGTGGCCACCAGCTGCGGGCTGCCGGCGACGATCTGACCGAACCGGAACAGCTCGTCCTCGACCTCCGCCAGCTTGCCGTCCTTCTGGGCGGCACCGAGCAGCGTGTCGACACCCAGCCGCTCGGTGGCGTCCAGCAGGTCGCCGGGTTTGGAGAACCGGCCGGCCACCAGGGCGGCCAGCGCGTCGACGGTCACCTTGGTGACCTTGCCGGACAGCAGCGAGTGGAGCAGATCACCGCGGTCCTCGCCGGGCCGGGACGGGTCGGTCAGCGCCCGGCGCAGCCGGGGCTGACCGCGCAGCAGGCCGGCCACCGACAGGATCTCGTCGGCGACTGTGGCCAGCTGCGCGCCCGTCGACGTGGCGGTGGCGGCGTGCAGCCGCTCCGCCGCGTCGGCGTAGGCCTGGTTGGTCACGCCGGACGCCATCAGCGCCCGCCCGCCGTGCCGGCGGCGTCGAGGTCCGCGATGAAGCGCTCGACGGTGCCACGGGTGCGGGCCTCGTCGGCCAGCGCCTCACCGACGATCTTGCCGGCCAGGTCCACGGCCAGCGTCCCGACCTCGGCACGGAGCTCCCGGACGATCGACTCGCGCTGGTTGGCCAGCTGCTCGTTGCCGGCCGCGATGATGCGGTCCGACTCCTCGCGAGCCTTGGCCAGCACGTCCTGCCGGATGCCCTCGGCGTCGGCCCGGGCCTCGTCGCGGATGCGGGCGGCCTCGGTCCGGGCCTCGGCGAGCTGCGCGCGGTACTGCTCGAGCAGCTCGTTCGCCTCCGCCTGGGCGGCCTCGGCACGCTTGATGCCGCCCTCGATCGCGTCCACGCGAGCGCGGAACGTCTTCTCCATCTGCGGGAAGACGAACTTCATCAGGACAAAGCAGAGCACGATGAACGCGACCGTCCCGACGACGATCTCCTGCCAGGCAGGAAGGATCGGGTTCGGCGTCTTCGCGGCCCCTTCAGCCAAATACGTGAGCATGGAGACCTCCCAACGAGGCAGAGGGAGTTACTTGCCGGCCCAGATGAAGCCGAACGCGATGCCCAGCAGAGCGAGCGCCTCGACGACCGCGAAGCCGATCCAGACGTACGGCAGGGTCAGGCGGGACGACTCCGGCTGGCGGGCGGTCGACTGGATGTAGGCCGAGAAGACGAGACCGACACCGATACCCGGGCCGATGGCAGCGAGACCGTAACCGATGGCGGCGGTGCTACCAACAACTTCGGAGAGCAGCATTCTCAGTTCCTCCTGGTATCTCGCGTGACTGTCACGCGGGACGACAAACGGGGTGTTGCGGGTGGGACAAAATCAGTGCCCGTCGGCGAGCGCGCCCTGGACGTAGCTCGCCGTCAGCACCGTGAAGACGTAGGCCTGGAGACAGATCACCAGGAACTCGAGGAAGGTCAGCGCGATGCTCAGCGCCCAGGACAGGATCGACACCGGGGCGAGGAAGCCGTTGGCGCTGATCATCGCGAACCCGCCGAGCGTGAACACCAGCAGCAGCATGTGCCCGGCGAACATGTTGGCGAACAGACGGACGGCCAGCGAGAACGGGCGGACCAGGAAGTTCGAGAAGAACTCGATCGGGATCAGCAGCGGCAGGATGAACCACGGGGCCGGCGGGATCAGCGCGTGCTTCAGGTACTTGAAGAAGCCGTGCTTCCGGGCGCCGACATAGATGAACATCACATAGCTGATGACCGCGAGGAACGCCGGGAACGCGATGTGCGAGTTCGGCGAGAGCTGCACGAACGGCAGGATGCCGAAGAAGTTGTTCACGATGATGAACATGAACAGCGTGGTGAGGTACGGCGCGAAGTTGACCCCGCGCGGACCGATCATGTCGATCGCGACGTTGTTCCGCACGAAGCCGTAGATGCTCTCGGCGAGCCACTGCTTCTTGGTCGGGACCAGCTGCGGCTTCCGGTACGCGGCCAGGAAGAAGACGATGATCGCCGCCACCGCGATCCAGACGAGCACCGTGATCTTGGTGAACCAGTAATTGCTCTCCGCGCCCCACGGCAGGATGCTGGGCAGGTAGAAGTCCTCGACGCTGGGCGGGAACTCTGCCGCGAGGACCGCCGACTGAACGATCACCATGGCCCTTCCTGTCAGGCGCCGAGCCGGCGCACGATGAGGTACACACCTAGGCCGATGCCGAGGACCGCGCCGATGCCGGCGAAGATGCCCTCAGTTCCGACGTAGTGGTCGACCAGCCACCCGATCCCACCCCAGACCAACATGCCCGCGATGAGGTAGGTGACTGCCGTCATGCCCGCACCGGAATCGGGCGGGGTGGGGCCTTCGTCACCGCGTTTGTCGTGGGGAGGTTCTTGGCCGGTCATGACGGCCCGAACGATATCAGCAGCTAATACGAAGCTAAGCGGGACCCCCCGCACAACCGCAGTTGTCCAGGCGTCAGGGGTCTCGCAACTGGAAGCACACGGTACTCCTGTCGCGCCAAAACGGAACAAGGCACGGCGGGACACATCACCGGATCGTGGCAGTTGATCAGCTAAACCTCCGCTGAGCTGGGGTGATATTCGTGCTGCAGATCACCTTCGGAGTGTCGCCCGGGTTACCTGCCAGGCCTGCACGCCGGTCCAGACCATGACCCCGGCCACGACACCGAGCCCCAGCGCCGTCTTGGCAGGCCAATCGGACGAGACGCCAAACGCCAGAATAATCCCGAACAAAGAATATTTGACGACATACGTCAACATTCCCAGCGGCATGACCAGGGCCGGGCGGACCGTGTCGGCCCAGGCGACGATCAGCGTGGTCAGCGTGTGGCTGACCGTCACGATCAGCACGCCACCGGCCGCGGCCAGGGCGTAGGCCGGACCGCCGGACAGGAAGCCGGCCGAGGCGGCACACAGGAGCAGCGCGACCGAGACCGCGGTCAGGAAGCCGAGATGCTCGACCTTCCAGCGCGGGTCGGCGGGCAGGGGCGGCAGATCGGGCAGCGGAAGGTCGTCGTCCACGTCCTTCTCCACCGCCGCGGGGATTACGCCGCTCACGCCAGAACCTCCTGCTTCAGGTAGAACGGGAAGCGCCGCACCAGGTCGGTCACCTCCTCGCCGACGGCGGCCAGCCGGGTCGTCCCGGTGGCCGTCTCCGGATCGCAGCGCACCGCCATCCCGACGAGCTCCGCGATCCGGCGCATCTGCGCCTCCCCCATGCCCTGCGAGGTGACACTCGGCGAGCCGACCCGGATCCCGGAGGCCACGGCGGGCTTCTCCGGGTCGTACGGTATGGCGTTCTTGTTGACGGCGATCCCGGCGGCGGCGCAGCGCGCCTCCGCGTCCCGGCCGCTGACGCCCAGCTCGCGCAGGTCGAGCACGGCGAGATGGGTGTCGGTGCCACCGGTCACCGGGCGCATCCCCTCGGCGGTCAGCCAGGAGGCCAGCGCCTGCGCGTTACGCACGGTCTGCGAAGCGTACCTCCGGAAGGCCGCGGTGCCCGCCTCGCGCAGGGCCACCGCCTTGCCCGCCACCGCGTGCATCATCGGCCCGTTCTGGGCGAACGGGAAGACCGCCTTGTCCACCCGCCGGGCCAGGTCGGCCCGGCAGAGGATCATGCCGCCGCGGGGACCGCGCAACGCCTTGTGGGTGGTGCAGGTGACCACGTCGGCGTAGGGCACCGGGGACGGCACGGCGTGGCCGGCCACCAGGCCGATGAGGTGCGCCGCGTCGACCATCAGGTAGGCGCCGACCTCGTCGGCGATCTCCCGGAACCGGCCGAAGTCGATCAGCCGGGGGTACGACACCGCGCCGCAGATGATCAGCTTGGGCCGGTGCGCCAGGGCCAGGTCGCGCACCTCGTCGTAGTCGATCAGCTCGGTGGCCGGGTCGACCCGGTACGCGATCGGGTGGAACCACTTGCCGGAGAAGTTCGCCCGGCTCCCGTGGGTCAGGTGCCCGCCGTGCGGCAGTCCCAGCGCCAGCACCGGGTCGCCCGGCTCGGCCAGCGCGGCGTACGCGGCCAGGTTCGCCGAGGCCCCGGAGTGCGGCTGCACGTTCGCGTGGTCGGCGCCGAACAGCTCGACGGCCCGGCCGACCGCCAGCTCCTCGGCCCGGTCGGCGTGCTCGCAGCCGCCGTAGTACCGGTTGCCCGGATAGCCCTCGGCGTACTTGTTGGCCAGCGTCGAGCCGAGCGCGGCCAGCACCGCCGGGGAGGCGAAGCTCTCGCTGGCGATCAGCGTCAGCGTCTCGCGCTGGCGGGTCAGCTCGTCGAGCAGCACGTCGGCGATCTCCGGGTCGTCCCGCTCCAGCGCGGCGAAATCCGGACCCCAGAACGTTTCCACCAGGCCTCCCGAGCTCGGCGAACGCGGCCTGGATCGAGCATATGGCTGAAGCACCCCCGTTCGGGGCACAGTCTGGAGTTATGCGCTGTCTTGTCACGGGAGCTACCGGGTACATCGGGGGCCGGCTGGCTCCACGGCTGGTCGAGGCCGGCCATCGGGTGCGCTGCCTGTCCCGCAGCGCCGGCCGCCTCCGCGACGTCCCGTGGGCCGGCCAGGTGGAGATCGTCGAGGGCGACCTCGCCGATCCGGCCACCCTGGCGCCGGCCTTCGACGGGATCGAGGTCGCCTACTTCCTGGTGCACTCGCTGGGCCAGGGTGACTTCGAGCGCCGCGACCGGGAGGCGGCGGCCAACTTCGCCGCGGCGGCCCGGGCCGCGGGCGTACGCCGGATCATCTACCTCGGCGGCCCGGAGCCGCCGCCCGGCGACGTGCCCTCACCGCACCTGCGCTCGCGCGCCGAGGTGGCCCGGATCCTGCTGGCCGGCGGCGTGCCGACCGCGGTGCTGCGGGCCGCGGTGATCATCGGGTCCGGCTCGGCCTCCTTCGAGATGCTGCGTTACCTCACCGAGCGGCTGCCGGTGATGGTCGCCCCGCGCTGGGTCGACAACCGGATCCAGCCGATCGCGGTCCGCGACGTGCTGCGGTATCTGATCGACGCGGCCGACCTGCCGCCGGACGTGCACCGCGGCTTCGACATCGGCGGCGCCGACGTGCTGACCTACGCCGAGATGATGCGGCGGTACGCGGTCGTGGCCGGCCTGCCCCGCCGGGTCCTGCTGCCCACCCGGGTGCTCAGCCCGTGGCTGTCGGCGCACTGGGTCGGCCTGGTCACCCCGGTGCCGAACGCGATCGCCCGCCCGCTGGTGGCCAGCCTGGTGCACGAGGCGGTGGCCCGGGAGAACGACCTGGCCACGCTGCTGCCCGGCCCGCCGCCGCTCGGCTTCGACGAGTCGGTCCGGCTGGCCCTGGGCCGGATCCGGGACGCGGACGTGGAGACCCGCTGGACCGGCGCCTCCGGGCGGGACTTCGCCGCCGAGCCGCTGCCCAGCGACCCGGAATGGTCCGGCGGCAGCATCTACACCGACGAGCGGGCCCGCGAGGTGCACGCCCCGGCCGACCGGCTGTGGCGGGTGATCGAGGGCGTCGGCGGGGAGAACGGCTGGTACTCGTTCCCGCTGGCCTGGTCGGTGCGCGGCTGGCTGGACCGGATGGCCGGCGGCGTCGGCCTGCGCCGCGGCCGGCGCGACCAGGAACACCTGCGGGTCGGCGAGGCGCTGGACTGGTGGCGGGTCGAGGAGATCGTGCCCGGCCGGCTACTGCGGCTGCGCGCCGAGATGCGGGTGCCCGGACGGGCCTGGCTGGAGATGCGCGCCGAGCCGGACGGCGACGGCGGCTCGGTCTACCGGCAGCGGGCGGTGTTCCTGCCGCACGGGCTGGCCGGGCATCTCTACTGGGCGTCGGTCTGGCCGTTCCATGGCATCGTGTTCAACGGCATGGCCCGCAACATCGCCCGGGGAGCGGAGAATTGAGGATCTTCAGCGGTTCGCCGTTCGAGGAGGAGTTCGCCTACGCCCGGGCGGTGGCCGACGGCGACCGGGTGTTCGTCTCCGGCACCACCGGCTTCGACTACGCGTCGATGACCATCTCGGACGACCCCGGTGAGCAGGCCGCGCAGTGCCTGCGGAACATCGCGGCGGCGCTGGCCGAGGCCGGGAGCTCGCTCGCCGACGTGGTCCGGGTCCGCTACCTGCTCACCGACGCGGCCGACTTCCCGGCCTGCGGCCCGGCCCTGCGCGAGGCCTTCGGCGACGTCCGCCCGGCCGCGACGATGCTGGTCTGCGGCCTGCTGGACGAGCGGATGAAGATCGAGATCGAGGTGGACGCGATCCGCCGCGCCTAGCCGACCGGGGCAGTGCCGGACGTCGATGCCGTGGCACACTTTCGCATGATCTTCGCAAGGCAACGGGGGATGGCGGCGTTCATCGTCGCGCTGATGGTGCTGGCGTTCGGACCGCCCGGTGGACGGGCCGAAGCCGCGACAGCCCGGTCGGTCAGGGTGCTGAGCTTCAATGTGTGCGGGTCGTATCAGGCCGATTGCCGGCCACTGGAGGCGGCGGACACCTGGGCCGACCGGGTCGCCCAGCAGGTCCGGGCCTGGGACTCGGACGTCGCCGTGTTCCAGGAGATGTGCGCGGGGCAGCGGGAGTTGCTCGCCCACCGGCTCCCGGCGAATTACCGGATCGCCTGGTGGACGAACCGGTCCGGGGACAACGGTTGCGACAAGTGGCTGGTGCCCGGGGTGACCGCCGACGACGACTTCGGTGATGCCGTGCTGGTGCGCACGGATTCGCCGGCCACCACCTACTCCCACGAGCTGACCGAGCTGTGGGACCAGGGCCGGACGGCGACGGCGGCCTCCGAGGAGAAGCGCGAAGTGCTCTGCATGGGCACCGTCGTCCAGGGCCGGGACAGTCTGGCCTGCACGGTGCACCTCGACACGGTGAGCGTCGACCAGGGCATGCCGGAGGCCGCGGCGCAGATGACCAGCTGGGCGGCCGGCCGGCCGATCATCCTCGCCGGCGACTTCAACGCCGACCCGTTCGACCCGAACCTGGGGGCGTTCTACTCCGGTGGCGGCGGCACCGGCGCCTTCCGCGAGGTCGACGAGCAGGACCGCGCCTACTTCACCGACGGGTGCCGGCAACTGGCGTTCTGCCGGTCCGGCGAAACCACCACCTTCGCCGGCACCGACGAGGCGGGCAGGCCCAAGCCGGCCCGCAAGTTCGACTACATGTTCGGCTCGGCCGCGCAGGTGCGCTGGGTGCGGGGCGACACCGTCGATCCCGGGTTCAGCCGCCGCGATCACAAGATCCTGCGCGGCGAGGCGGTCTGGGCCGACGACCGGCAGCCGCCGGCCGTACCGGTCGTCCAGCCCGCCGCCGACCAGCTGGTTCCGGATTCCCGGAGCGGCTGGTCCGGGGCCACCGACATGGTGACCGGGAAGTTCACCGCCGATGCGATCGACGACCTGGTGGTCCGCTGGTACGACGGCGCCGTCGACCTGTATCCCGGCCTGCCCGGCGGCCGGCTGGGGCGGCCCGTGGTGGTGCGCAGCACCCAGGGCAGCGGCTGGTCGGACGCGGCCGGGATCGCCGCCGGCGACTTCGACGGCGACCACCTCGCCGATCTCGCGGTCCGCTGGAGCCGGAACAGTCTGTTCGTCTATTACGGCAAGGACGGATTGCGGGTCAGCACGCCGGTGCTGCCGGTGTGGAGCCTGAACGGCGTCACGGAGATCACCGCCGGGGATGTCGACGGCGACCCGGCGAAGAACCGGGACGACCTGATCATCCGCCGGGACGACGGCTCGCTCGCCGCGATCACCATCACCGGGGCCACGGCCGCGCCGGCGCGGCAGCTGATGCCGGCCGGCAGCCTGACGGACGCGCGGCACATCGCCTTCGGCGACGCGTACGGCCCGCGGCCCGGCGCCGCTGATCACTACGACGACCTCTTCGTCCGCTGGAACAGCGGCAGCCTGTACGCCTATCCCGGCGGCAGCAGCGGTTTCCAGCCCTTCGCGCAGGTCCAGGCGGCCGCGGCCGACGGCCGGAACGTGGTCGCCGCCACGGCGCTCGGCGATTTCGACGGCGACGGCGTGGACGACCTGGTCACCCGTGGCCGGCGGCAGAGGGCGGCGCCCGCCGACGACGGCCGGTTGCACCGCTACCGGATCGGCGCCGACGGGACGCGGGAACAACCCGCGCTGGCGGACGCCGAGTTCGGCTTCGCCGGGGCGACCCACCTGACGGCGGGCCTGTTCACCGACCCGGAGGCGCCCGCCGTGGTGGCCCGCTGGGACACCGGCACGGTCACCCCGGCGATGGCTCCGGACGGCGGCTACCTGCGGTGGGACGACGTCCGCGACATGGCACCGCTGAACCTCGGCGACCGGCTCGACGACGTGGTGATCCGGCAGGGGACCGACGCGGTCTCGGTGGTGCCCGTTCCGTTCCGGGCCGGGCAGTCGCCGGCGCACCCCGGACAGCCGGTGGCGGCGCCGTCCGGCGGCTGGTGCGACGGCCGCGGCATCGCCGAGCTGACCGCCGGTGACGTGCTCGGCGACGGCCGGGACGACCTGGTGCTGCGCTGTGCCGACGGTCGGGTACTCGGCTGTCCGGTGCTCGGCAGTCCGGCGTCCGGCGACCTGACGGCCGGCGTGCCGGTGGTGATCCGGCCGGCCGGCGACACCGGCACGGTCGGCATGTACGCCGACACGATCGACGGGCATCGGGCCGTGGTGCTGCGCACCGCGGACGGCGCCGCCACCGCCCGGGTGGCCGACGACGCCGGCGGGTTCACCACCCGGGACGGGGTCTTCCCGGTGGGCGCCTGGACCGGCGCCGCCGACATGATCCGCGATCCGCGGGGAGACCTGCTGGTCCGCTGGGACAGCGGCGGCGTGCGGCGGTACCCGGCGACCGTCCCGGACTCCGGGGCTCCGGCCGCCCTGACGGTCGGGTCCTTCGACGAGTCGGGAATCGACCATTTCCGGTACGCCGTCGACGCGCCCGCCGACAGCGACGCCGCGGGATGGGTCGACGTCCGGTTCGGCCGCGGGGTGATCCCGCTCGACGGCCTGTCGCCGGGGCCGCACACCGTCCACGTCATCGCGGTGGACCGGGCCGGCAACCGGTCCGGCGAGCTCGTGCGACCGGTGGGATGAGCAATCCGGGCCCGCGCCGGCTCCGCCGGTGCGGGCCCGCGAGGCTAGGCGGCGGCGCGGGACAGGCGGTCGCGGACGGCCAGCCAGTCCTCGGTGCGCGGCGGCTCCTGGACCAGGATCGTGCCGGCGCCCGCGTCGTCGAGGCGGTGCAGGGCGGCGTACAGGTCCGCCGCATACTCACGGGGGTCGGCGGAGAGGATCTCGATCAGGTCGTACGACGGGGTGGGGCAACCCTCGTACGACAGGATCGCCACGGGCCCGGCGAGCCCGGACCGGTCCGCCTCCCGCAGCGCCGGCAGCATGATGGTCCTGGCGCGCGGCGCGTAGTGCCGGCGGCTCATCCCGGGTGACGGCCGGGCCGTGCCGTCCGCGGTCTCCGTGTCGCGCAGCGCGATCGTGCCGGTGACCTCGCGCAGCGCGCGCAGGCTCAGCGCGCCCGGGCGCAGCAGCGTCGGCACCCCGGTGGTCAGGTCCAGCACGGTCGACTCGATGCCCCACGAGCACGGGCCGCCGTCGAGCACCAGCGGCACGTCGGGCAGGCTGCGCAGCACGTGGCCGGCGGTGGTCGGCGAGATCGACTCGGAGCGGTTGGCGCTGGGGGCGGCGAGCGGCAGTCCGCTGGCCTCGAGCAGGCGCAGCGCCACCTCGTGCGCCGGGATGCGCACGGCGATCGTGTCGTTGTCCGCGCCGACCCCGGCCAGGTGCGCGGCGCGGCGCACCACCAGGGTGAGCGGGCCGGGCCAGAACCGTGCGGCCAGCGCGTCCGCGGCGGCCGGCCACTCGGCGGCCAGGGCACGGGCCGCTTCGACCGTGGCCACGTGCACGATCAGCGGGTTCCAGGCGGGCCGGTTCTTGAGCCGGTAGACCTCGCCGATCGCCTGTTTCGAGAACGCGTTCGCACCGAGGCCGTAGACGGTCTCGGTGGGGAAGGCGACCACCGAGTCGGCGCGCAGAATCGCGACCGCCCGGTCGATGCCCGCGGCGTCCGGCGGGGCAAGCCGGCTCACGGGAGCAGCAACGTGGCGAACGGGACGGTGGTGTCCTCGATCTCGTCGGCCACCCGCTGGAAGGTCTGGTCGCCGCGGCCCCACGGGTCGTCCAGGTCGTCGGTGAGCAGCGGCGCCTCGGCGCCGCGCAGCCGGGCCACCGCCTCGACGATGGCCGCCCCGCGCTGGTGGACCGACTCCGCCTCGGGTTTGGCCGGGGGCAGCGCGGCGGCGTCGACCGCGCCGAGCAGCCGGCCGAACTCGCCGAGCACGAATGTCCGGTCGGCGGCGTCCGGGCGCAGCGCCACCACGTAGTCGAACTGGTCGGCGGTCGCGGTGAGGATCAGGTCGGCCTCGTCGATGAAGTCGCCGCGCAGCTTGCGCGCCTGGAAGCCGTCGTCGGAGCCACGCCGGGCGCGAACCTGCCGGGCGGCCGGCGGATTCATCTCCTCGCCCTCGTGCCACCCGCCGGTGCCGGCGCTGACGCTGCGCAGCAACGGGCCGCCGGACGTCTCGGCCCGGTCCCGGACCGCCCGGTCGAGCAGCCGCTCGGCCATCGGGGACCGGCAGATGTTGCCCATGCAGATGTGCAGGACGGTGAACGGCGCCACCTCAGGCCTGCCCCTCGACGATCTCCGGAACGACGTCGCGCAGTTTTTCCACCGGGATCGAGCCGACCCGCAGGACCCGGGGCACGTCACCGGTCACGTCGACCACCGTGCTCGGCCACGGGTCGGTCGCCGGGCCCGCCTCCAGGTAGACGCGCGCTGCATACTCCAGCTGGTCGCGGGCCTCCTCGGCGGTCAGCGGGGAGGGCGAGCCGACCTTGTTCGCGGTGGTGACCGCCATCGGGCCGACCTCGCGCAGCACCTCCAGGGCGACCGGGTGCAGCGGCATCCGGACGGCGACCACGCCGCCGGTCTCCCCCAGGTCCCACTGCAGGCTCGGCGAATGCTCCACCAGGATGGTCAACGCGCCCGGCCAGAACGCGTCGGCCAGGTCCCGGGCGGCCCGGGGCAGCGAGTAGACCAGCCCGTCCAGGGTGTGCCGGGAGCCGACCAGCACCGGCGGCGGCACCCGGCGGTCCGAGCCGCGGGCGTGGTGCAGCTGGGTGATCGCGTGCGAGGTGAACGCGTCGGCGCCGATCCCGTACACCGTGTCGGTGGGCAGCACCACGAGCTCACCGCTCCTGGCCGCCTCGACGGCCGCCGCGATGCCACGATCACGATCGGCGATGGCGGTGCAGTCGTAGAGCATCACGACGTGCAGTCTGCCATGCCGTCACCGGCGGCGGGCGGTGGCGTATCGGGGCCGGCCGGTGAGATCGTCGTGCGCGGTCACCTCGGTGAACCGGCCGTCCGCGCGCAGCAGGCCGGGCACCGCCGCACCGTGCACGTCGTCGTGTTCGACGCCGATCCAGCCGCCCGGCCGGAGCAGCGCCGCGGCGTTCGCGATGACCGGCCGGATCACCGACAGCCCGTCGGCCCCGCCGAAGACCGCCTCGGCCGGGTCGTGATCGGACACCTCGGGGGGCACCGGGGTGCCGTCGGGGACGTACGGCGGATTGCAGAGCAGCACATCGACCTGACCGTGCAAGTCGGACAGCAGACCCGGATCGGTCACGTCGGCCTCGACCACCTCCAGGTTGCCGACGCCCGCGCTGTTGCGCCGCAACCAGGGCAGGGCGTCCGCCGACCGCTCCACGGCGAGCACCCGGCCGGCGCCCGACTCGGTGGCCACCGACACCGCGATCGCTCCGCTGCCGCTGCACAGGTCGACCACCAGCGCGCCCGGCGCGGTCCGCTCGATGCCCCAGCCGGCCAGCAGCTCGGTCTCCGGGCGGGGCACGAAGACCCCGGGCCCGACCGCGAGCTCCAGGTGCCGGAACGCGGCCGTGCCGAGCAGGTGCTGCAACGGGATCCGCTCGGCCCGCGCGGCGACCAACTCGCGCAGCCGGGCCGCCTCGTCCGCGCGGATCGCGTCGATCAGTATCAGCCGCCCGCGGGGCACATTCAGCACGTGGGCGGCGAGCAACTCGGCGTCGACCCGCGGAGAGGACACACCGGACGCGGAGAGTTCGGCGGCCGCCGATGCGAGTTCGGGTGCCAGACGGGTCCGGCGGGGGTGTTCGTCAGGCGGTGTCACGGCATAATCATGAGACGTCGCGCACGCCGGGGACCGGCCGGGTCGCCCAGCGCCGCGCCGAGCCCGGGGAGGCGCCTGGTGGGTTGGTTGGACCAGCTCGCGGAGCATGCCGATGATCTGCGCCGGGCCGGGGGCCTGCAGCAGAACGGCCGCTCGGCCCAGGCCCTGCCGATCCTGGACGCGGTGCTGTCCACCGCCACCGATCCGACCACCCGCGCCTACGCGCTGATCCAGCGCTTCGGTGCGCTGATCAACCTGGGCCGGGTCGCCGAGCTCGCGGTCGCGATGGCGGCGGCCGCCGAGGCGGTGCGCGAGGTCCCCGACCCCTATCTGCGTGGCCAGATGCACGCCTTCGCCGCCCTCGGCGCCCACCTGCAGAGCAATCTGGACCGCGGGGTGACCCACCTGGTGCAGGCCGCCCGCTCGCTGGCTGCGGTGCCGGAGGCCGACGAGGAGACCGCCTGGGGCTGGCACGACCTCGCCATGGCGTATTCGTATCTCGGCTTCCACGGCCAGGCGCTGACCGCGATCGAGCAGGCCCGCGAGGTCGGGGCGAGCGCCGGGCTGACCCCCGAGGTGTTCGCCGCCCCCGGCATCCGGCTGCGCAACGCGGTCTCCCTCGACCACCAGGGCGACACCGACGGCTGCCTGCGGGTGCTGCGCGACATCGACGCCGAGCTGTCCCGGTACGTCGCGACCGACCAGCTGCGCCCGGGCAGCCGCGCGGTCTACGGCTACGCGCTGGCCCGCCGCGCGGCCCTGGGCGAGCCCACCGAGGACGGCGCGGCCCGCTGGCTGACCGGCGGCGGCGACAGCGTCCGCACCCGCGACCTGCAGCACCTCGGCGCGGTCTGCCTGACCATCGCGGCCGGCAAGCCGGAGCGGGCGCTCACCATGCTCGAGACGGTGCCGGTCTCGGCCGAGGTGCTGGGCGCCCCCGAGCCGGCCCGGTTGCGCAGCATCTGCCACGCCAGCGCGGGCGACCACGCCGCCGCGCACGCCGCCGACCGGTACGCGTTCCGGCTCGCCGCCCAGCGCATCGACCAGCTCCGCGACGGCTATCTGGACGGGGTCGCGGCCCGGCTGGACGCCCAGGAGACCCAGCGCGACCCGCACCGCTACGGCGACGAGACGCTCACCGATCCGCTCACCGGCCTGCCCAACCGCCGCCAGCTGGAGCACTATGTGGACGCCCTGCTGGCCCGGGGCGAGCGCGCCGCGATCGGGGTCTGCGACATCGTCGGGTTCACCACGGTCAACATGCGGCACGGCCGACACTGCGGCGACCTGGTGCTGCAGCGGATCGCCGGGGTGCTGGCCCGGGTGATGCGCCGCGGCGACTTCGTGGCCCGGTTCGCCGGCGACGAGTTCGTCCTGGTGCTGCCGGGCGCCGGCCCGCACCAGGCGGCCGAGGTGTCCCGCCGGATCAGCGCCGCCGCGGCCGCGGAGAACTGGCAGGTGCTGGTCCCCGGCACCCCGATCGGGCTGGCCGCCGGCTGGTCCGAGGTGGGCACCAACGGGCGGGGCCTCGGCGCCGCCCTGGCGGCCGCCGCGGCGAGCCGGAAACCGACCTAGATGACCGTCACCGGACCGGGCGAGCCGGCGCCGGCCGACGTCCGGCCGCCGCCCCCGGTGGCGGGTCCGGCCGGCGGCGGTCGCCCTGGCCGAGCTGGTCAGCCGGCCCGCGGCGATCGTCGACACCCGGCGCTGCGCCGGCTCCGGTGACCGGGTGCCGCGCCAGGAGGCAGACCGGGCGCCGGGCCACGAGGCAGACCGGGCGCCGGGCCACGAGGCAGACCGGGCGCCGGGCCACGAGGCAGACCGGGCGCCGGGCCACGAGGCAGACCGGGCGCCGGGCCACGAGGCAGACCGGGCGCCGGTCGCCCGGATATGACCCCGGTCATAGGATCGACGGCACGATGACCGTGATCGAGCTGGGCCAGGTGGGTCCGCCGGACGCCGAGCCGGAGCCGGGACCGGAGTTCCGGTTCCGCCGGCATACCGTGAGCCGGGCGGTCGCGGCCGGGCTGGCCGTGCTCTGCGCGGTCGGCCTGGGCGGTGCCGCCCGCCCCGCGCCACCCACCCTGGCCGAGAGCTGGTCCGCCACGGTCCCGGTGGACTCCTACCCGTACGCCGTCCAGGACATCGTCCTGATCAACAGCGGCGACCCGGGCAGACCGGAGGTCAGGGCGCTCGACGCGGCCACCGGCGCGACCCGCTGGGCGGCCACCCACGGCGAGTTCCCGAACGGGTTGTCGTGGAGCCCGGAGAACGGCCGGCTCTACTCCGCGCTGCACACCCGGACCGTGCAGCTCACCGACGGGGTGGCCTATTTCGGCACCGGCACGATGGCGGTGGACGGCCACACCGGCCGGACCATCTGGCAGCGCGACGGCGACCAGGTGGGCGCCACCGCCGGTGAGGTGCTGCTCGGCGACCGCGACGACACCGGTCTGATCACCAGGCTGCACCTGGTCCGGGCCACCGACGCGACGGAGCTCTGGCAGCGCCCGATCACCCCGGTGGAGAACGCCGTGGTCGACAACGGGCGGATCGTCTTCGACACCACCGGCGGCGAGATCACCACGCTGCGCCTCAGCGACGGGGTGCCGCTGGCCACCCGGCGGATCGACCCGCCGCAGGCCGGCACCCCCGGCTCGTCCTGGCAACCCCAGGTGCTCAACGGCCTGTTCTACGACATCCGGCGGACCCCGGCCGACACCGCGGTGACCGCCTACCGGGTGGACACACTGACCGAGACGTGGCGGGCCACCGCCTCCGGAGCGGTGTACGTGCAGGACTGCGGCCCGGTGGTGTGCGTCAGCGACACGCATCTGACCATCGCACTCGACCCGGCGACCGGCGCGCGGCGCTGGCAGCTGGCCGAGTCCTCCATCGAGCGGATCGACGACGGCCATCTGCTGGTCGGCAGCCGGGACGAGCAGTCCGCCTGGACCGTGGTGGACTCCCGGACCGGGGCCACGGTGGCGACGGCGCCGCCCGGCGGCGCGGTGCTGACCGTGACCGGGAAGAGGTATCTGGTGGTGCTGCGGGACGTCACCGCGCCGGTGAACCACGTCGCGGTCGCCCGCTGGGATCCGGCGACCGGCCGGCAAGCGCTGCTCGGCTCACTTCCCGGCCGGACCGACACCTGCTCGATGACCGGCCCCCGCCTGCTCTGCTACGGCGGCGGCCGGCTCGGCGTGACGGACCTGGTCGCCGCCGCCGGGCTCACTACCGCCGGCTGAGCTCCGTGTCACCGGCGAGCCGGGCCTGACGGTCCGCCTCGGCCAGCGCGTCCAGCACCGCGTCCAGCTCACCGCCGAGCACCAGGTCCAGGTTGTACGCGGTGTAGCCGATCCGGTGGTCGGTGATCCGGTTCTGCGGGAAGTTGTACGTCCGCACCCGCTCGGAGCGGTCCACCGTCCGCACCTGCGCCTTGCGCGCGTCGCCGGCCGCGGCGTCCGCCGCCTCCTGCGCCTGGGCGAGCAGCCGGGACCGCAGGATGCGCATCGCCGACTCCTTGTTCTGCAGCTGGCTCTTCTCGTTCTGGCAGCTCACCACGGTGCCGGTGGGGAGGTGCGTGATCCGGACGGCGGAGTCGGTGGTGTTGACCGACTGCCCACCCGGCCCGGACGAGCGATAGACGTCGATCCGTAGGTCACCCGGCTCGATCTGGACGTCCACATCCTCGGCCTCGGGCAGCACCAGCACGCCGGCCGCCGAGGTGTGGATCCGGCCCTGCGACTCGGTGACCGGGACGCGCTGCACCCGGTGCACGCCGCCCTCCCACTTCATCCGGGACCAGACCCCGTGACCGCCCTCCGGCACCCCCTTGGTCTTCACCGCGACCGAGATGTCCTTCACGCCGCCCAGGTCCGACTCCTGCGAGTCGATCACCTCGACCACCCAGCCGCGGCGTTCCGCGTACCGGGTGTACATGCGCAGCAGGTCGCCGGCGAACAGCGCGGACTCCTGCCCGCCCTCGCCCGCCTTGATCTCGATGATCACGTCCTTGGCGTCGCTCGGGTCGCGCGGGATCAGCATCTCGCCGAGCTTCTCCTCCAGCGCCGGGAGGACGGCGGCGACCGCCTCCACCTCACCGGCGAAGGCCGGATCCTCGGCGGCCAGCTCCCTGGCGGCGGCCAGATCGGCGCGGGCCGCCTCCAGCTCGGCGTGCGCCGCGTAGAGCGGCGCCAGCTCGGCGAACCGGCGGCCCACCCGGCGGACCAGCGCCTGGTCGGCGTGGATCGACGGGTCCTCCATCCGCTTCTCCAGGTCCGCGTACTCGGCGAGAAGCGTGCTCAAACGGTCGTTGCTCATCTTCTTCAATCTCCGGGCCTGGAAAAACGGACGCACATGCGAACGGCGCCCGCCCCGGTTCTCCGGGACGGGCGCCGTTGAAGCAGTTACTTCTTCTTCGCGGCGTTGACCTTGGCGTACTTCGCCTGGAACTTCGCGACCCGGCCCGCGGTGTCGAGGACGCGCTGCTTGCCGGTGTAGAACGGGTGGCAGGCGCTGCAGGTCTCGACGCGGATCTCGCCGCCCTTGGCGGTGCTACGGGTGCTGAAGGTGCTGCCGCAGGAGCAGATGACCTCGGTGGTCGTGTACTCCGGGTGGATACCGCTCTTCATGTCTTCTCGGTCCCTCTCGATGATGCGGGCCGCCGGGTCGCTCTGTGATGAGTGAGAGCGGGAACCGGAACCCTTACTGGCCGATGTACCAGTCTGCCATGCCTCCCGTACCGGCCGGAAATCAGGAGGTGCAACTGGTTTCGCAAGCCATAACGTGAGCGGCCTTCCCGTCATTCCCGCTCACGAAAGACCCTGCCATGACGCTGCTGCACGACGTCTTCGATCCGGTCACGCTGACCGAAGCGGTCCAGAACGGGCTGGTCCGGACGCAGCGTCACCCCCACCTGCCGCTGACCATCTACAACTACACCGAGGCCTGCCAGTACTCCGGCGCGTGGACACCGGTGACGCTGGCCTGCCGCGGCCTGATCGTGGACGCGTCGGGACGGATCGTGGCCCGGCCGCTGACCAAGTTCTTCAACCACACCGAGGCGCAGGCACCGGCCCTGGACGCCGCCGCGCCGGTGGCGGTCACCGACAAGGTCGACGGCAGCCTGGGCATCATCTACCACGACGGCTCCGGCTACGCCGTCGCCACGAGGGGGTCGTTCGCTTCCGACCAGGCGATCCATGCCACCACACTGTTGCGCACCCGGTACGGGTCGTTCACGCCGCCGGACGGCCTCACCGTGCTCGTGGAGATCATCTTTCCGGCCAACCGGATCGTGGTGGACTACCAGGGGCTCGACGACCTGGTGCTACTCGGCGCCGTGGAGATCGCCACCGGCCGCTCGCACGGCCCGGCCGCGGTGCCGGACTGGCCGGGCCCGGTGGTCGAGACGTTCGGCTACGCGACGCTGGCCGAGGCGCTCGCCGCCGCGCCGCGCGCCGGCCGGGAAGGGCTGGTCGTCCACTTCACCGAGGCCGATCAGCGCGTAAAGATCAAATACGCGGATTACGTACGCCTGCATCGCCTGGTGACCGGCCTCACCCCGCGCAGCGTCTGGGAGATCCTCGCCACCGGTGGTGACCTCGACGCCCTGCTGGAGCCGCTGCCGGACGAGTTCCACGTATGGGCCCGTGGCGTCGCCGCGGAGCTGACCGCCGAGGTCGAGGCGCGCGCCGCCGCGGTCGAGGCGGCCTACGCCGGCATCGTCGCCGCCCTGCCCGACGGGTGGGGGCGCAAGGAGTTCGCGCTGGCCGCGGTGCGCAGCCCGCACCGGGGTGAGCTGTTCCAGCGCCTGGACGGTCATGATTACCGTCCGGGTCTGTGGCAGCGGGTGCGACCGTCCGCCGACCGGGCGGCCGCTGGAGGAACCGAGGAATGACACGACTGTTGATCACGCGGGGCCTGCCCGCGTCCGGGAAGACCACGTTCGCCCGGAAGCTGCAGCCGGGGGTGGTCCGGGTCAACCGGGACGACCTCCGGCGGATGCTGCACGGCGAGCGGCTCTTCACCCAGTGGTCGGAGTCGCAGGTGACGCACGCGCAGCGGGCCGCGGTCGAGGCTCTGCTGCGCGCCCGGGCCTCGGTGATCGTGGACGACACCAATCTGCGGGCCAGGGTGGTCCGGGAGTGGGCCGAGCTCGCCGTCCGCTACGGCGCGTCGTTCGAGGTGCACGACTTCACCGACGTGCCGCTGGCCGAGTGTGTCCGGCGCGACGCCGGGCGGCCCGAGCAGGACCGGGTCGGCGCGGACGTCATCCGCCGGATGCACGAGCGTTATCTGGCCGGGCGCAACGTGCCGCTGCCGGTGCCGTTCGTCGACCCGGGCGGCCCCGGGGTGGTCTACGCGCCGGATCCGGAGCTGCCGCCGGTGGTGCTGGTCGACATCGACGGCACGGTCGCGCTGATGACCGGCCGCAGTCCGTTCGAGTGGCACCGGGTCGGCGAGGACGAGCCGAACCCGGCGGTGATCACGGCGGTCCGGGCGATGCACGCGGCCGGGCACGCCATCGTCTTCTGCTCCGGCCGCGACGAGGTGTGCCGGGCGGAGACGGAGGCCTGGCTGGAGCTGTTCGTCGACGTCCCGTACGAAGGCCTGTTCCTGCGCCCGGAGGGCGACAGCCGGAAGGATGCGGTGGTCAAGCGGGAGATCTTCGACACCGAGATCCGGGACCGGTGGCGGGTCGTCGGGGTGTTCGACGACCGGCAGCAGGTGGTACGCATGTGGCGTGCGCTCGGCCTGACCGTGTTCCAGGTGGCGGAGGGGGACTTCTGAGGTGCGGAAGTATCCGCGGACCTGCCATCTGCCCGGCTCCCCGGGCGCCTCGGCCGACGACCGGATCCAGACGGACCTGTCGTGGCTGGACGGCGAGCTCGTGGTGACCGAGAAGATGGACGGCGGGAACCTCACCTTCACCCGCGACGCCATGTACGCCCGCTCCCCCGACTCCGGCACCCACCCGTGGGACCGCCCGGCGAAGGCGTTGTGGGCGATGACGTCGTACCGGATTCCGGACGGGTGGCGGGTCTGCGGCGAGTCGATGTGGGCCCGCCGCAGCGTCGCCTACACCGACCTGCCCGGGGTGTTCCTGGTCTTCGGCATCTGGGACGAGACCGACACCCTGCTCGGCTGGGACGACACGGTCGACTGGGCCCGCCGGCTGGAGCTGCCGATGGTCCCGCTCCTCTACCGCGGCGGGAGCCTCTCCGAGGCGTGCGCCGCCTGGGCCGCGCAGCGCAGCGAGGAGACCTCCGAGGGGTACGTGGTCCGGGTGACCGGACGGATCCCGGCCGCCGACTTCCCCCTCAAGCTGCTCAAGTGGGTCCGCGCGGAGCACGTCCGCACCGACGCCGCCTGGCGCCACCGGGACGACTTCGCGGTCAACGAGTTCGCCTGAGACGTCAGTGCGGATGCGGGCAGCCGCGCATCCCTTCACGGGCCAGTGCCGCCGCCTCGTCGTCGAGGTAGAAGGCCGGCCGCAGGTCCATCTCCCGGTAGTACCGGTGGAAGACCGGGGTGATCCCGCCGGACATCGGCGGCACGATCCAGGTCCAGTCGGCCGGCACCGGGCGGCCGGCCCGCTCCTCGTTGTTCAGGTGTTGGAGGAACCGCCGCGACTCGGTGTGGTGGTCGCTCATCTTCACCCCGGCCCGTTCGAAGCTGTGCAGCACCGCCCGGTTCAGCTCGACCAGGGCCCGGTCGCGCCAGAGCGTCGACTCCCGGCTGGTGTCCAGGCCCATCCGGGCGGCGAGCACCGGCAACAGATTGTACCGGTCGGCGTCGGCCAGGTTGCGGGCGCCGATCTCGGTGCCCAGATACCAGCCGTTGAACGGGGCCAGCGGGTAGTGCACCCCGCCGATGGTGAGCCGCATGTTGGCGATCGCCGGTACGGCGTGCCAGCGCAGCCCGAGCTCGGTGAACCAGGCGTACTCGGGGTGGCTGATCGGCACCTCGCAGATGGTTTGCTCGGGCAGCTCGTACAGGCGGATCCCGTCGGACGGAGTCTCGACCACCAGGGGCAGCACGTCGAACGCCTCCCCCTTGCCCCGCCAGCCGAAGGCCCGAACCGCGGTGGTGAACTCGCGCAGCCGCGGGTCACCGACCGTGTCGCCGTCCTCGGTGCGGTAGCCGGCATACCGGATGAGCTGCTCGTTCCAGACCCGGGCGTACGGCTGGCCGGGCCGGGCCGGGGCGAAGACGCTGATCACCGGGCGGATCTGGGTGTCGCCGGCGGTCTGCAGATGACGTACCAGCAGGGAGTAGATCTCGTCGGCGGTCCGCGCCCGGCGCCGGTCGAGGACCAGCAGACTCCGCCAGTAGAGCCGGCCGATGCAACGGCTGGCGTTGCGCCAGGCCATCCGGGCGCCGTGGGTCAGCTCGTCGGGGGTGTGCACGTAGGTGCCGGTGGCGGCGATCTGCGCGCGGATGATGGCGAGCCGGGGCTCGACCGGGCCGAGCCGGGGGTTCTCGGTGTAGCACCGGCGCAGGAAATCCTCCGCCTCACCGGGGTCGGCCGGGCTGTCCGGGTCCCAGGGCTCGGTCGGGTGGTCCCGGTAGCCGGGCACGATCATCGAAATCCTCCGGCGGATCGAGGAGAGGGATACCGGAGGTTCGCACGACCACGTACGTGCCGAATCAGACAGCTTGTGCGACAAAAGCGACGAGGCCCACCCTAACGGGTGGGCCTCGTGGCGATCGGGCTGCTTACTCGCCGGGTGTCGACTTGGCGATCTGCATCAGGAACTCGATGTTGGTCCGGGTCTGCTTGAGCCGGTCCATCAGCAGGTCCAGGGCGGCGCCGGACTCCAGCGAGCTGAGCACCTTGCGGAGCTTGTGGATGATCGCCAGCTCCTCCTTGCCGAGAAGGATCTCTTCCTTCCGGGTGCTGGAGGCGGAGACGTCCACGGCCGGGAAGACCCGCTTGTCGGCGATCTTCCGGTCCAGCTTGAGCTCGGCGTTGCCGGTGCCCTTGAACTCCTCGAAGATGACCGTGTCCATCATCGACCCGGTCTCGACCAGCGCGGTCGCGAGGATGGTCAGCGAGCCACCGTTCTCGATGTTGCGCGCCGCGCCGAGGAACCGCTTCGGCGGGTAGAGCGCGGTCGAGTCGATACCACCCGACATGATCCGGCCGGAGGCCGGCGCGGCCAGGTTGTACGACCGGCCGAGGCGGGTCACCGAGTCGAGCAGCACGACGACGTCGTGGCCCAGCTCGACCAGCCGCTTGGCCCGCTCGATGGCGAGCTCGGCGACCGTGGTGTGGTCCTGCGGCGGGCGGTCGAACGTGGCCGCGATGACCTCGCCCTTGACCGTGCGCTGCATGTCGGTGACCTCTTCGGGCCGCTCGTCCACGAGCACGACCATCAGGTGGCACTCGGGGTTGTTGCGGGTGATCGCGTTGGCCAGAGCCTGCAGCACCATCGTCTTACCGGCCTTCGGCGGGGAGACGATGAGCGCGCGCTGGCCCTTACCGATCGGCATCACCAGGTCGATGATGCGGGTGGTGAGGATGTGCGGCTCGGTCTCCAGCCGCAGGCGCTCCTGCGGGTAGAGCGGCGTCAGCTTGTAGAACTCGGGACGCCGGCGGGCCTCGTCGGGCTCCATCCCGTTGATGGTGTCCAGGCGGACCAGCGGGTTGTACTTGTCCCGCCGCTGCCCGTCGCCGTCGCGCGGGGCGGAGCGGACCGCACCGGTGACCGCGTCCCCGCGGCGCAGGCCGTACTTCTTGACCTGCGACATCGAGACGTACACGTCGTTCGGGCCGGAGAGGTAACCGGTGGTCCGGACGAACGCGTAGTTGTCCAGCACGTCGAGGATGCCGGCCACCGGGACGAGCACCTCGTCGTCGGAGACGTGCGGCTCACGGCCGCCACCGTCACGCCGGTTGTCCTCGCGCGGGCTGTCGTCGCGGTCGCGGCCACGGCGACGGTCCCGAAAACGGCTGCGCCGGCTCCGGCGGCCACCCTCACCGTCGTTGTCGTCGTCGTCGTGACCCTGGTCGGTGCGCGGGCCCCGGTCGCCGGAACGGTCGTTGACCCGGTCGTTGTTCCGGTCCCCGCGGTCGTTGCGGTCGCCCCGGTCGTTGGTGCGCTCCCCGCGCTCGTTGGCGCGGTCACCGCGGTCGGCACGCTCGGCCCGCTCCGGACGCTCACCGCGGTCGGTGCGCTCACCGCGGTCGGTGCGCTCACCGCGGTCGGTGCGCTCACCGCGCTGCCGGTCACGGGTGCGGTCGCCACGCTCCGGGCGCTCGGCGCGCTCGGTGGTGTCGGCCACGGGAGCGGCCACGGCGGCCGGCTCGGTGACGGCCGGGGCGGCCTCGGCCTGCACCGGGGTGGCCTCGCGGGGGGTGGTCTCCCGGGCGGCCCGCTCACGGCTGCGCCGGGACGGGCGCTCCGTGGCCGGGGCGGCCTCGGCGGCCGGCGCGCTGTCCGCGGGAGCGGCGGCCTGCGGCTTCTCCACCGGAGTCGAAGCCGGAGCCGGGGCCGAAGCGGGGGCCGACTGGGCCGGGGCGGCCTCGGTCCGCGGCCGCGGAGCCGGCTCGGCCGCGGCGGAGCCACCGCTCTGCCGCTCGGAGATCGCGGTGATCAGCTCGCCCTTGCGCATCCGGGCCGTGCCGGAGATGCCCAGGGAGGCGGCGAGGCTCTGCAACTCGGGCAGCAGCATCGCGGACAGCCCGGTGCCGCCGCGGCGGCGCTTCGTGGCGGTCGCGGTGGTGCCGGCGCCGTCAGCGACGTCAGAAACACCCGACGTCACGTCGGTGGTGTCGCTCAATGGATTCCTTCCGTCGGAAAAACCCGAGTCCACCCGGAACTGCATCCTGGGCCGGGTGCCCTCGGAACCCGCTTCGCAGCAGCGGCGCGGGAGTTAATGCGGCACGGCAGCTCGACGGTATCCCTGCCCGTCATACCGTGACGGGTAGGTCTCGGCGAGTGCAGCGATCTATGGGACTGCTGCCCGGCGAAAGCCTTGGTGAGAATTGAGATAGACCAGGATGGCCCAGAAATCTCGGGGGTGCGCCGAACCGCAGAGATCGCTTGCTTCGCGGCTGTGCTAGGTCTAGAGCGTAATCAACTCTTGCGACCTGCGGCAACAGGGCCCCGCTCGGCGTGTTCCACCATACCCCCTTTCACAACAGCACCGGCGCCGTCCACGCCCAGCACTTCGCCGTGCCAGTGCGCGCCCGGGTAAAAATCACCCGGGACCTCGGTCAATGCCAGAACGGTCGGCCCGGCGCCACTGACCACGGCGGCCACGCCCACCGAACGCAGCGCCGCCACCAGCGACGACGTGCCCGGCATTCCCGCGGCGCGATATCCCTGGTGCAGCCGGTCCTCGGTGGCCGGGAACAGCAGCGACGGATCACTCGTCAGGGCGTGGGTGAGCAGCGCGGACCGCCCGGCGTTGAACGCCGCGTCCCGATGCGGCACCTCGGCCGGCAGCGCCGCCCGCGCGGTCGCCGTGTACCCCCGTTCGGCGGGGATGAAAACCGTCGGGCGCACGCCCTCGGCCGGCGTCAAGGTGACCGCGCGGGCGCCACCGGCCTCGGTCCAGGCCACCGTGAAGCCGCCGAGCAGGCAGGGGGCGACGTTGTCCGGGTGGCCCTCGATGCGCGCCGCGATGCGCAGCGCGGCCGCCTCGTCGATCAGCTCCAGGCCGCCGGCGACCAGGCCGCGGGCCAGCTGCACGCCACCCACGATGGCCGCCGAGGAGCTGCCCAGGCCGCGCGCCTGCGGGATCCGGTTGACGCAGGTGACCGCGAGTCCCGGCGGACGCTCACCGAGCTCGTCGAAGGTGGCCAGCATGGCCCGCACGACCAGGTGCTCCTCGTCGGCCGGCAGCTCACCGGCGCCCTGCCCGCTGATCTCGACGTGGAAGCCGCCCTCGGTCACCCGGGCGGTCAGGTCGTCGTGCAGGCTCAGCGCGAGGCCCAGCGCGTCGAAGCCCGGGCCCAGGTTCGCACTGGTCGCCGGGGTGCTGACGGATACCGGTTCGGTGACGAAGGTCAGGCCCATCGCCACATGCTATGACTTGATCATCTCAGGACGGATGCCGTGCCCCGGCAATCCCATTCCCGGCCCCGGAATCCGCCGCCAGCCGCCGGGTGGCCAGCCACCAGCCGATCGCGTAAACCAGCGTGACCAGGCCACAGCCGGCGATCACCACCGCCTGGTCGACCCGGTCGACGACCGCGCTGGCACCCAGCTGGCTGACCGCGATAGCCAGCGTCGCGAGCATCAGGTCGGTGGCGAAGACCCGGCCGCGCAGCCCGTCCGGCACCTCGGCCTGCAGGGCGACGTTGGAGAGCACCCAGTTGGCGCCGCCGGCGAAGTGTGCGACGAAGACCAGCAGCAGCACCAGCGGGAACCACGGGGTCACGGCGACCCCCAGGTAGCCGAGGCCGTACAGGCCCATGGACAGGGCCAGGCCGGTGAACAGCCAGGCCGGCCGGGCCAGCACCGGGCGCATCACGAACGGCCCGACCAGCGCGCCCAGCCCGCGGACCGCGAAGAGCAGGCCGGCGCCCAGCTCGCCGGCGCCGTGCGCGGCCACGATCAACGGGAACACGGTCAGCACCCCGTTGCCCAGGCCGACCGCCGACTTCACCGTGACCAGCGCCCGCAGCCGGGGCCGGACGGCGATGTGGCGCAGTGCCTCGCGCAGCGCCGGCCCGCTCGCCGGCGACGCCTCCGCGGCGGCCGGGCCGGCCTGCAGCGGACGCCGGACCAGGGCGGTGAGCAGGCTCGCGGCCAGCAGACCGACCGCGGTCACCGAAAAACTGGCGTACGGCCCGAAGACGCTGGCCACCACGCCGCCGAGCGAGGCGCCGAGCACCGTCATCGTGCCCCAGGCCGACCCGGCGATCGCGTTCGCGGCCGGCAGGTCGGCCGGATCCACCACGTTCGGCAGCGCGGCCGAGCTGGCCGGCTGGTAGAAGGCCTTGGCCACGGCCATCGCCCCGATCGCGACCAGGGCCAGCGGCGCGGTCGCGGCCGACCGGACCGCGAACAGCAGCAGCACGGCGAGGAACGAGGCGAGGTTCGCGGCGATCAGGATCCGGCGCCGGTCCCGCCGGTCGGCGACCGTCCCGGTGTAGGGCAGCAGCAGCGCGTTGATCCCGGTGTCGGCGGCCAGCACCAGACCGCCCCAGAAGCCGTGCCCGGTGAGCCGCGGCAGCAGCACCAGCAGCGGAACCATGACGAACCAGTCGGCACCGAAGACGACCAGCTCAGCGGCGAAAAGACGCCGGAAGTCACGATTTCTGGTAAGGACCGAGAGGGTTGCCGACACGTACCGCAATCTAGTCGGACCGGGAGCGGAAGCGATGCCCGGCCGGTGGGCCGGGCATCGACTACCTTATTTCTTGCTTATTTTTTTCCGGTACGTCGGGTCCGGGCTACTCCTGCGTCTCGGCCGGGCCCTTCGGCATCTTGAGCACCTCGAACTGGTCGGTGTACCCCCGCAGCGCCCCGCTGGCGGCGGGCTCCATCGCCGGCGCCGCGTCGTCCGCGACCGGCTCGTCGGCCGGCACCGGGACGACCCCGGCCTTGCGGGCCCGCTTCGCCGCGCGCTTGGCCCGCCGCTTCTCCTTGCGGTTCTCCACCATCGTGTAGAGCGCCGGGACCAGCACCAGGGTGAGCAGCGTCGAGCTGACCAGACCACCGATCACCACGATCGCCAGCGGCTGCGAGATGAAGCCGCCCTCGCCGGTCAGGCCGAGCGCCATCGGGATGAGCGCGAAGATGGTCGCGATCGCGGTCATCAGGATCGGCCGCAGCCGGTGCCGGCCGCCCTCGATCACCGCCTCCTGCACGCCCATGCCGGCCGCGCGGTAGTGGTTGATCAGGTCCATCAGCACGATCGCGTTGGTGACCACGATGCCGACCAGCATCAGCACGCCGATCAGGGCCGGCACGCCGAGCGGGGTGCCGGTGGCCAGCAGCAGGCCGATCGCGCCGGTCGCCGCGAACGGGATGGAGACCAGCAGGATGATCGGCTGCACGATGCTGCGGAACGTCGCCACCATGATGATGAAGACGATCGCGATGGCGGCCAGCACGGCCAGTCCGAGCTGTTTGAACGCGTCCGCCTGGTCGGCGCTGACGCCACCCACCGAGTACGACGCGCCGGGCGGCAGGGTCAGCGCGTCCAGCTTCTTCGTCAGGTCCTGGTTCACCTTGCTCAGGTTCGAGCCGGTGACGGTGCCGGTGACCGTGGCGGTCCGGTTGCCGTCCGTGCGGGTCACCTGCTCCGGGCCGTTGACCTGCTTGATCTCGGCCACCTGGCTGAGCGGCACCGGGCCGCGGGCGGTGGTCAGCGGCAGCGACCTGAGCGCGTCCGGGTTCCCCGGTGCGGCGCCGAACGAGATCACCACGTCCTGGCTGGCGCCGTCGATGGTGAGCTTGCCGGCCGGGGCGGAGCGGAACATGCCGGCCACGGTCTGGCCGATCTGCGCCTCGGTGAGCCCGGCCGCGGCGGCCGCCTTGCGGTTCACCACCACGTCCAGCCGGGGCACGCTGGCGGCCAGCGAGGTGTCCACGTCGGCGACCCCGCCGATCCCGGCCATCGCGGCCTTGACCTGCTCCGTCGCGCTGGTCAGCGTGTCGTTGTCAGCGGCGGTCACCTCGACCGAGAGCTGGTTGCTGCCCAGCCCCGAGCTCTGCTCGCCGACCTTGATCTCGCCGGCGCCGGACAGCTTGGCGAACTCGTCGCGCAGCTGGTCGGAGACCACGTCGGCGTCCGCGTCATCGGTCAGACCGACCTGGAACGTGGCGGTGCCGGCACCGCCGCCGCCGGCGAACGGGTTCGCCGAGTTGCCGCCGACGGTGACCTGGTACGTCTTGACGTCCTTGCGGCCGGAGACGATCGCCTCGACCTTCTTGGCCGCCTCGTCGGTGGCCGCCAGGCTGGTGCCGACCGGCATCGTCTGGGTGACGCTGATGCTGTCCTGGCCGGACTGGTCCAGGAAGTTGGTCTCCAGCCGGGTGGAGAGCGCGAAGGTGCCGATCAGCACCGCGATGCCGATCAGCACGGTGGCCCAGCGGCGGGTGGTGGCGAACCGGATCACCGGGAGGTAGCCGCGCTGCAGCGGGCTGCGCAGCTCCTTCTCCTCGGCGGCCCGGCGGATCGCCTCGGTGTCGACGTCGGCGGCCGGCGGCTTGAGGAACCAGTACGCCAGCACCGGCACCACGGTCAGCGCGACGAACAGCGAGGCCAGCAGGGCCACCGTCACGGTGATCGCGAAGGACGCGAAGATCTGTCCGACCAGGCCGCCGACCAGCGCGATCGGGGCGAAGACGGCGACCGTGGTGAGGGTGGAGGCGGTGACCGCGCCGGACACCTCGCGGACCGCGGCGAGGATGGCGTGCACCTTCTCCTCGCCGTACTCCAGGTGTCGTTTGATGTTCTCCAGGACGACGATCGAGTCGTCGACCACCCGGCCCACCGCGATCGTCAGCGCGCCCAGGGTCAACAGGTTCAGCGTGTAGTCGCCGGTCCAGAGGGCGATCAGGGCGATCAGCACGGACAGCGGGATGGAGACCGCGGTGACCAGCGTCGATCGGACGCTGAGCAGGAAGACCAGGATGACCACGACGGCCATGGCGAGGCCGAGCAGGCCCTCGGTGGCCAGGCTCTTGATCGACCGCTGCACGTACGGCGCCTGGTCGGTGATCACGGTGAGCTTGGCGCCGGAGTCCTTCTGCAGCCTGTCCAGCATGTCGCGAACCTGGTGGGAGATCTCCACCGGGTTGCCGTCGGGCCGCGCGGTGACCGCGATGCCCAGGCTGTCCGCGCCGTCGGTGCGGGTGTACGAGTCGGCGACCGGGAGCCTGCTCTCCACCTTGGCGACGTCGCCGAGGCGCACCGGGCCGCGCGAGCCGGTCAGGTAGACGTCCTGCAGCTGCTGGACCGTGGTGATCGGGGTGCCGACCTGCACGGTCAACGACCTGGTGCCGTCGGTGACCGCACCGGCCGGGATCGAGATGCCGTTGGCCTGCAGCACCGAGGTGAGCGCGGTCGGCGCGATCCCGTTCGCGCCCATCCTGGCCAGGTCCGGCGTGATCACGACCTGCTTGCTGCGGGCGCCGGTGACCTGGGTGTCCCGGACGCCGGTGATCCCGTTCAGCTCCGGGACCACGATCTGGTTGAGCTTGTTGAACAGGTCGCTCTCGTCGGTGCCGCCGGAGGCGGCCAGCACGATGGCCGGGATGTCGTCGGTGCCGCCCGCGAAGATCTGCGGGTCGACGTTGTCCGGCAGCTGCGACTGGATCCGGTTGATCGAGGTGGTGACCTGGTTGACCGCGGACTGGATGTCCGTGCCGTAGGCGAAGGAGACCACGACGCTGGACACGTTCTCCCGCGAGGTGGAGGTGACCGTGTCGATCCCGTCGATGCCCTTGACGGCGTCCTCGATCGGTTTGGTGATCTCCGTCTCGACCGCCTCGGGCGAGGCGCCGGGCAGCACCGCGCTGACGAACGCGGCGGGCAGCTCGATCGACGGGAACAGCTGTTGCTTGAGTGACGGAATCGCATAGAGGCCGAAGCCGCTGATCACTATCGCGATCAGGGCGACGAGACCTCGGTTGGCAAGGCTGAGCCGTGTCAGAGCTGACATGGGCGCTCCCCCGAGTAAACTTCGTCCGACACAAATAGTTTGCCCCACGCGAACAAATGATTTTTCGCGGGGGTGCACTGGTACCGTCCGTCATCAGATCGATGTGCGGTGGTCACCAGCAGGTCACAAAGGAGCGGGCGCTGAGCGCGAACGAGAAGCTCATCGCGGACATCATGGGCGCGCAGATCCGGTTGCAGCACCTGTTCGCCGACGACCGGTCGCACCCACTCTTCTCGTCACACCTGACGATGTCCCAGCTGAAAATACTCCTGCTGCTCTCCCGGCACGGGACGTTGCCCGGCGGGGAGCTGGCCCGGATGGTGGGCGTCGGGGCCGCCGCACTGAGCGGCATGATCGACCGGCTCGTGGTGCAGGATCTGGTCACGCGCACGGAGGATCTCAACGACCGCCGGATCCGCCGGATCGGCCTCACGAAAGCGGGCGCTGAGCTCATCGAGGGCATCATCACCGCGGGCATGACGAAACAGCGCGAGCTCCTCAGCCGACTCTCAGCCGAGGAGCTCGCGGTGGTGCTTCACGCCACCGAGATTCTGGTGCGCGAGGCGGCGTCAGGCCAGGTCTAGCGCCTTCGCGGCGGCCAGCGCCTCGTTCGGGACGACGATCGGCGACGGCGCCGTGGAGATCGCCCACTCCGGGTCCTTCAGACCGTGACCGGTGACCGTGCAGACCACCCGCGAGCCGGCCGGGATCTGCCCGGCCGCCGCCTGCTGCAGCAGCCCGGCCACGCTCGCCGCGCTGCCCAGCTCGACGAAGACGCCGACCTCACGAGCCAGCAGCCGGTACGCGTTCAGGATGTCCCGGTCGGTGACCGCCGCGATCAGGCCGCCTGAGGAGTCCCGGGCGTCGAGCGCCTTGGTCCAGCTGGCCGGATTGCCGATCCGGATCGCGGTGGCGATCGTGGAGGGCTGCTCGACCACCTTGCCGGTGACGATCGGCGCGGCGCCGGAGGCCTGGAAGCCGTACATCTTCGGCAGCTTCGTGCTGTTGCCGGCCTCCTTGTCCTCCTGATAACCCATCCAGTAGGCGGAGATGTTGCCGGCGTTGCCGACCGGCAGGCAGTGGATGTCCGGGGCGTCCCCGAGCGCCTCGACGATCTCGAAGGACGCGGTCTTCTGCCCGTGCAGGCGGAAGATGTTCACCGAGTTGACCAGCGCGACCGGGAAGTCCTGGGAGAGTTTCGAGGCCAGCGCCAGGCAGTCGTCGAAGTTGCCCTCGATCTGCAGCAGCTTGGCCCCGTGCACCAGGGCCTGGGACAGCTTGCCGAGCGCGATCTTGCCCTGGGGAACCAGCACCGCGCAGCTGATCCCGGCCCGGGCCGCGTACGCCGCGGCCGACGCCGAGGTGTTGCCGGTGGACGCGCAGATGATGGTCTTGGCGCCGTCCTCGACCGCCTTGGAGACCGCCATGGTCATCCCGCGGTCCTTGAACGAACCGGTCGGGTTGGCGCCCTCCACCTTCAGGTAGACGTCCGCACCGACCCGCTGGGAGAGCACCGGCGCCGGCACCAGCGGCGTGTTGCCCTCGTGCAAGGTGACCACCGGGGTGGCCTCGGTCACCGGGAGCCGCTCCCGGTACGCCTCGATCAAACCCCGCCACATGGCCGTAACTCCTCGTTGTCGAGTCGGGCAATCGCGCACAGCGTGCCCTAGACATCCGATCAATGGGACCGGAAGTCCACTATTCAGGACGGTGACAGACCGCTTCGACATTGTTGCCGTCCGGGTCGCGGACGAACGCGCCGTAGTAGTGCTCGTGGTACTCCGGGTGCAGGCGCGGCTCGTGCAACACCTCGGCCCCGGACGCGACCGCCGCGGCGAAGAACGCGTCCACGGCCGCCCGGTCCGCCGCACCAAAGGCTATGTGCGACTCGCGGAACCCGTCCCCCTCGGTCAGGGTGCTGATCCAGAAATCGGGGTGTCCGTTGCCGTACCCGATGGCCACCTGGAAATCCATCTGCCGGGAAGCGCCCAGCGGGGCCAGCACCGCGTCGTAGAACGCGGCGCTGGCGGCCAGGTCGGCACACTGGAAACCGACGTGATCGAGCATCAGCCCGCCCCACCCTCGACCCGCAGCACACTCGCGATGGACCGGACGATGTCCAGCTCGGCCAGCGCCGCGACGGTGGCGGCCAGCGCCGCGTCCGGCGCGCTGTGCGTGACGATCACCAGCTTGGCGTCGTCCGCCCGGCCGGACTGCCGGACCGTGGCGATCGACACCTCGTGCTGGGCGAAGACGCCGGCCACGGTGGCCAGCACACCCGGGCGCTCGGCCACGTCCAGGCTGATGTGGTAGCGGGTCATCGACTCGCCGATCGGGCGGACCGCCAGCTGGGCGTAGTTGCTCTCGCTCGGCGCCCGGGTGCCGGTCAGCTTGTTGCGGGCCGCCGCGACGATGTCGCCGAGCACCGCGCTGGCCGTCGGCCGGCCACCCGCGCCCCGGCCGTAGAACATCAGCGGGCCCGCGCCGTCGGCCTCGACGAACACCGCGTTGTACGCGTCGCCGACCCCGGCCAGCGGATGGCTGAGCGGGATCATCGCCGGGTGCACCCGGACACTGACCGCGTCGGCGCTGCGCTGCGCGATGCACAGCAGCTTGATCGTGCAGCCCATCTCCTTGGCGCTGGCCATGTCGCCGGCCGTCACCGCGGTCATCCCCTCACGGAACACGTCCGCGGCGGTGACCCGGGTGTGGAAGGCCAGCGAGGCCAGGATCGCGGCCTTCGCGGCGGCGTCGAAGCCCTCCACGTCGGCGGTCGGGTCGGCCTCCGCGTACCCGAGCTCGGTGGCCTCCTCCAGCGCCTCGTGGAACCCGGCGCCGGTGCTGAACATCGAGGAGAGGATGAAGTTGGTGGTGCCGTTCACGATGCCGGTCACCGCGGTCACCCGGTCGCCGTGCAGCGACTCGCGCAGCGGGCGCAGCAGCGGGATCGCCCCGGCCACCGCGGCCTCGTAGTACAGGTCGGCGTTGCCCTCGGCGGCCGCGTCGTGCAGCGTGCCGCCGTCCTCGGCCAGCAGCGCCTTGTTCGCGGTCACCACGCTCTTACCCGCGCGCAGCGCCTCGACCAGCCAGGTGCGGGCCGGCTCGATGCCGCCCACCACCTCGATCACCACGTCGACGTCGTCGCGCTTGATCAGGCCCAGCGCGTCCGAGGTGAACAGGTCCGGATCGACCGGCAGGTCGCCGCGTTCGCGGCCGAGCCGGCGCACGGCGATCCCGGCGACCTCCAGCGGGGCCCCGATCCGGGCGGTCAGATCGTCGGCCTGCTCGTGCAACAGACGGATTACTTCAGTACCAACGGTGCCGCAGCCCAGCAGGGCGAGGCGTACCGGTTTCCCCTGGCTCATCCAACATCCAATGCAAGCAGGTCGTCCTCGGTCTCGCGCCGCACGATCACGCGGGCCGCGCCGTCGCGCACCGCGACCACGGGCGGCCGAGGAACGTGGTTGTAGTTGCTGGCCATACTCCGGCAGTAGGCACCGGTTCCCGGAACGGCGACAAGATCTCCGGGCTGCACGTCGGCGGGCAGGAATTCATCCTTCACGACGATGTCTCCGGACTCACAATGTTTTCCCACAACTCGGGCCAGTAGGGGTTCGGCGTCCGAGCGGCGGTTCGCCAGGGTGGCCGAGTACGAGGCGTCGTACAGCGCGGTGCGGATGTTGTCGCTCATCCCCCCGTCGACGCTGACGTACGTCCGGATGCCGTCCACGTCCTTGACCGTGCCCACCTCGTAGAGGGTGAGGACGGCCGGCCCGACGATCGCCCGGCCCGGCTCGATCGACAGGTGCGGCACCCGCAGCGCGGCCATCTCGCACTCCGACTCGACGATCTTGTTGATCCGCTTGGCCAGGTCGCCCGGCGCCGACGGATCGTCCTGCGTGGTGTACGCGATGCCGAACCCGCCACCGAGGTCCAGCTCGGGCAGCTCCACCCCGCGCGCGTCGCGCACCTGCGCCTGCAGTTCCAGGATCCGCCGGGCGGCCACCTCGAATCCGCTGGTGTCGAAGATCTGCGAACCGATGTGCGAGTGCAGGCCGCGCAGGTCCAGCACGTTCTCGTCGAGGATCTGCGCGCAGGCCGCGAACGCCGCGCCGCCGGCCAGCGAGAACCCGAACTTCTGGTCCTCGTGCGCGGTCGCGATGAACTCGTGGGTGTGCGCCTCGACCCCGACCGTCACCCGGACCAGCACGGCGGGGCGTTTACCGGTCTCGCGGGACAGTTCGGTCAGACGCCGGATCTCGTGGAACGAGTCCACCACGATCCGGCCGACGCCCGCGTCGAGCGCCCGGGCCAGTTCGGCGGCCGACTTGTTGTTGCCGTGGAACCCGATCCGCTCCGGCGGGAAGCCGGCCGCCAGGGCCACCGCCAGCTCACCGCCGGAACACACGTCGAGGAACAGGCCCTCCTCCTCGACCACCCGGACCACGGCCTTGCACAGGAACGACTTGCCGGCGTAATAGACGTCCGCGCCGGCGAAGGCGGCCGCGAAGTCCCGGCAGCGGGCCCGCAGGTCGTCCTCGTCCAGCAGGTACGCCGGGGTGCCGTAGTCGGCCGCCAGGTCGGTCACGCTGACGCCGCCGATCTGCAGGGACCCGGCGTCGGTGCGGGTCACCGTGCGCGGCCAGAGCTGCGGCACGAGGGCGTTCACGTCCTCGGGCGTCCGCAACCAGGCCGGCCCGCGGTTGCCGAGGTCGCCGTGCAGCGCCCCGGCCTCGTGTGCGCGCATGCCCTACATCCTCTCCGGGGCGGACACGCCGAGCAGGGCCAAACCGTTCGCGATCACCGTTCGGGTGGCCTCGGCCAGCCAGCGACGCGCCACGTTCACGTCCTCGACCGGGGCCTCACCCTTCGGCACCACCTGGCAGGCGTCGAAGAACCGGTGGAAGTCGGTGGCCACCCGCTCCTCCAGGTAGATCGCGATCCGGTGCGGCTCGCGCAGCTCGGCGGCGGTGGCCACCACGGCGGGGAACTGGCCGAGCGTCTTGAGCAGGTTGTTCTCCCGCTCGTGCGACAGCAGGGCCGGGTCGTACCCCTCGCCCTTGCTCATGCCCCGCTCGTCGGCGTTGCGCAGGATCGAACAGATCCGGGCGTGCGCGTACTGCACGTAGTGCACCGGGTTGTCGTTCGAGTGCTTGGTGATCTCCTCGATGTCCAGGGTCAGCATCGAGTCGGTGGACGACCGGGCCAGTGAGTAGCGGGCGGCGTCCGCACCGACCGCCTCGAGCAGCTCGTCCAGGGTGATGATGTTGCCGGCCCGCTTCGACAGCCGGACCGGCTGGCCGGCCCGGACCAGGTTGACCAGCTGGCCGATCAGGATCTCGATGTTGTCGTCCGGGTCGTCGCCGGCACACGCGGCGATCGCCTTGAGCCGGCCGATGTAGCCGTGGTGGTCGGCGCCGAGCAGGTAGACGCAACGGTCGAAGCCGCGCTCCCGCTTGTTGATGTAATACGCCGCGTCGGCCGCGAAGTACGTCTTCTCCCCGTTCGACCGGATCAGCACGCGGTCCTTGTCGTCGGTGAAGTCGGTGGTGCGCAGCCAGATCGCGCCACCCTCCTCGAAGATGTGCCCCTGCTTGCGCAGCTCCGCGATGGCGTGCTCGACCGCGCCGCCGTCGTGCAGGCTCTTCTCCGAGAACCACACGTCGAAGTGCACGCCGAAACGCTCCAGGCTCGCCCGGATCTCGGCGAGCATCAGCTCGTAGCCGCGCTCCAGGAAGACCGGCAGCACCGCCTCGGCCGGCCGGCCCACCAGCGCCGGGTCGGCACCGGTGATGCGCTGGGCGATCTCGGTGATGTAGTCGCCGACGTACCCGTCCTCCGGGGTCGGCTGCCCGTTCGCGGCGGCGAACAGCGACCGGGCGAACCGGTCCACCTGGGCGCCCGCGTCGTTGATGTAGTACTCACTGGTCACCTCGGCGCCGGCGGCCGCCAGGATGCGACGCAGCGAGTCACCGACCGCGGCCCAGCGGGTGTGCCCCAGGTGGATCGGCCCGGTCGGATTCGCCGAGACGAACTCCAGGTTGATCCGCTGACCGGCGAGCTGGGTGTTCCGCCCGTAGGCCGGGCCGGCCTCGACCACGGTGCGGGCGATCGTGCCGGTGACCGCGGCGTCCAGCCGGATGTTCAGGAAGCCCGGGCCGGCGATCTCCACCGACTTGATCCCGGCCCGCGAGCCCAGCTCCGCCGCCAGCGCGGCGGCCAGCTCGCGCGGAGCCACGCCGACCTTCTTGCCCAGCTGCAGGGCGAGCGTCGAGGCGTAGTCGCCGTGCTCGGGATTGCGGGGCCGCTCCAGCGACGTGGTGGCGGGCAGCGCGGCCGGATCCAGCCCACGCGTCTCGAAAACGGCACGAGCAGCTGAGAGAACAGTGTCAGCAAGGTTGGCGGGAGTCACTGGGCCATGCTATCGGGGGTAGACTTCAGCGTTCGGCGGCCGCCCTTCCCCTTATTTGACGAATCGACGAGGCACGATGAGCATGAGCACGCCGGGTCCCGAACGGGTCCCGTCCACCGTCAAGGTCGGCAAGACCACCGGTCAGGGCAAACCGCCCACCGGCAAGCCGGCCGGAAACCGGCCTCCCGCCGGCAAGGGCGGAAAGGGCGGCAAGGGCCGCAAAGCGGTCACCCCGGTCAAGGTGAGCGGAGGCCGCAACTGGGGCCCGATCGCCGTCGGCACGGCCGTCGCCCTCGTCGCGATCGGCATCATCGGCTACGGCGTGTACGCCTCGTTCCAGAGCACCCGCGACTGGACCGAGAAGATGGCCGACATCTCCGGCGTCGTCAACTACCGCGCGCAGAAGAACCCGCAGCTCGACGACCGCACCCACAAGGACGGCGCGCTCACCTACCTGACCAGCCCGCCGGTCGGCGGCGCGCACAACCAGGCCTGGCAGAACTGCATGGGCGACGTCTACAACGCGCCGATCGCCAACGAGCACGCGGTGCACAGCCTCGAGCACGGCGCGGTCTGGATCACCTACAAGCAGGGCCTGCCCGCCGACCAGGTCGCGGTCCTGCAGAAGAAGGTCGAGGGCAAGGACTACATGTTCATGTCGCCCTACACCGGCCTCGACAAGAACGTCTCGGTCCAGGTCTGGGGCTACCAGTTCAAGACCGACGACGTGAAGGACAAGCGGATCGACGACTTCGTCGCCGCCGGCCGGATCAAGGCCTCCATGGAGCCCGGCGCCCCCTGCTCCAGCGGCAACACCACCACCGGCCCGGTGACCGCCGGCAGCAACGGCAGCACCATGAACCCGGCGCCCACCGCAAGCTCATGATCCCCGACGTGACCTCCCCGGACGCCGCGACGGCGGCCGGGGAGGGCCCCGCCCCGGCCGGCCGCCGCTTCGGCTACGCCGCCCTCGCCCTGCTGCTCGCCGGCATCGTCCTCGGCGTCGCCATCGGCCTCGTCATCCCCCAGTTCCGCACTCCCGGCACCGACTCCGTCGAAGCCGGCTTCTTCCGCGACATGTCCACCCACCACGCCCAGGCCGTCGAAATGGCGATGATCGCCCACGCCGGCTCGGACACCCCGGGCATCGCCACCCTGTCCACCGACATCGCCACCACCCAGCAGGCCCAGATCGGCTACATGCAGGCCTGGCTCCGCGACTGGCACCTCGACCCCACCGGCGACAGACCCGCCATGGCCTGGATGCCCGACTCCGCCGGCTCCGTCGTCAACGGCCTGATGCCCGGCATGGCCACCCCCGACCAACTCGCCGCGCTCCGCAAAGCCACCGGCAAGCAGCTCGACATCCAATTCCTCACCCTGATGCGCGCCCACCACCTCGGTGGCATCCACATGGCCCAGGAAGCGGAACGACTCTCCTCGAACAAAGACGTCGACTGGCTGGCCGACAGCATGGTCAAAGCCCAGCAGGGCGAGATCCAGCTGATCGACGACCTGCTCAAGCAGGCCCAGAACAGCTGAAAACGGCGACACCGGTACCGGTTGGCGGTGGTTCCCCGGAGCCTGCTAGGCTTCTGAATCACTGGGCCCCCGTAGCTCAGGGGATAGAGCGTCGCCCTCCGGAGGCGAAAGCGCAGGTTCGAATCCTGCCGGGGGCACGATGGGATTGGGCACCTGCGTCCGCTGAGAAGCGCGGAGCGGTGCCCATCGTGCTTTCCAGCCTGGGGCACGAGCCCCAGACCCCGCGCCGGGGACACCCCGGAGCCCCATCGGGCCGCTCGGGGGGACCCTTCGCAAGCTCGGTTGTTGGTCGCTGCGGGCACGGGGACCGGTTTCAGCATGTGGGCACGAGCCCCGGACCCCGCACCGCGATGCCTCGGCGCCCATCGGGTCGCTCTGGGAACCTTCGTGAGCTCGGTTGCGGGTCGCTGCGGGCACAGGGCGCCGGTGCAGATCGCGCTTTCCCGGGTGAGAGGTGCGGATGCTGCCGGTCAGGCTCATAGCCCATAGGCGGTACGACGTGGGTGACCGGGGCCGTCGTGACGGCCCCGGTCACCGAGGGGGCACTGCTTACCGGTCAGCTGAAGAAGGTCTTGGCTCGGGTCAGGGTGGGGGTGTCCTGGAGGATGTCGGCGGGGCGGTTGCCCTGGCCGAGGAGGAGGCCGCCCCAGCGCATGGGGAAGTATTCCGCGGATTTCTGGAGGGCGCCGAGCAGCGGATCGGCGTCCGCGGGGTTGTCGCCGCTGTAGACGGAGATTCCCCACAGGGTCTTCTCGGTCATCCGGGCGCGGAAGGAGCCGGGGGCGCCGACCCGGAGCCAGCCGGACCAGTAGTCCAGGTAGAGCTTGGCGGCGGCGGACAGGCTGTACCAGTAGAGCGGAGAGGCGATGACGATGTCGGTGGCCTCCAGGGTGGCGTCCAGCAGCAGGCGCTCGGCGCCGGTGGGGATGCGCTCCTGCGGGGGTTCCCGGTGGCGGATGTCCGCGTAGGTGTCGAGCGGGGTGTCGGCGAGGCGGATCCAACGCTGGGTGGCGCCGGGGGGCAGCTCGGCGGCGGCGTGGCGGGCCAGCAGCTCCGTGTTGCCGTCCGGGCGGGCGCTGGCCAGCAGGAAGAGGAACGCTCGGGTGGTCATCGGGGAGTTTCCGTCCAATCTTCGAGGTCGAGCAGCCGGCGGGCGCGGACGATCTCGTCGCGCGCCTCGCGCAGCAGGCGGGCCTGCGCGGCGGGGACGTCCGGGCGGGCCAGGTGGGCGTCGGTGCGGGCGATCGTGTCCGGGGTGACCGACCAGGCGGGGTAGGCACCGGTCACGAAACGCTGCGCCATCCCGCTCGACCATTCCCTCCATACCCGATCGATCTGCTGGAAATATTGTGCGGCATAGGGTTCCAGGAGCGCAGCATGCTCCGGCTCGGCGAAACCCTCCAGGACGGCCCGCAGTTCCAGGTTGGTCAGCTCGCCGCCGGTCAGCGCGTACCAGGCCGCGGCTTTGGCCTGCGGGGTGGGGCGGGCGGCCCGGCAGGTGGCGGCGCTGCGGGCGGTGACCGCGGTGGGTTCGCAAGCCAGCTCCGCGTCGATCTCCGGGTCGCCGGCCCGGCCGTGCACGACGAGGCGGCGCAGCAGCGCCCAGCGCAGGTCGGGGTCGAGGACCAGGCCCTGCGGAACGCGTACGCCGGCCCGCAGATCCTCGAGGAGGTCCAGTTGAGCGCCGGTGACGGCGGTGGCCGCGAACTGCTGGGCGAGGACCAGCTGGCGGTCGGAGCCGGGCTCGGCGGCGGTGAGCTCGGCGGCGGTCGCCTCGGCCAGCCGGGCCAAGAGCTCGGCGCGACGGGCCGGGGCGACGAAGCGGTGCAGTGCCGTGCGCGCCTGGTCGAGCAGGGTCTGCAGCAGCGTGCCGTCGATCAGCACGGGCAGGGCGGCGGCCACCGTGTACGCGAACCGGTCGGCCGGCAGTTCGCCGTCGCGGACCAGGTCCCAGAGCGCGGCCCAGCACAGCGCGCGGGCCAGCGGATCGGTCAGCTCGGTGATCCGGGTCAGCACGGTGGCCAGCGAGCGGTCGTCGAACCGAATCTTCGCGTACGTCAGGTCGTCGTCGTTGATCAGCAACAGATCGGGCTGTTCGGCGCCGGTCAGCTCGGTGATCTCGGTGAGCTCGCCGGCGACGTCCAGCTCCAGCCGGTCGGTGCGGACCAGGCCGCCCGGGCCGAGCCGGTAGAGGCCGATGGCGAGCCGGTGCGAGCGCAGCACCGGGCAGCGCGGCCCGCGTTCCTGCCGTACGGCGAACGCGGTGTAGCGGCCGGCGGCGTCGACCGTGGCGACCGGGCGCAGCACGTTCACGCCGGGGTTCTCCAGCCACTGCTCGGCCCACGGCCGCAGGTCGCGGCCGGACGACTTCTCCAGGGCCTGCAGCAGGTCGGGCAGGGTGGTGTTGCCCCAGGCGTGCGCCCGGAAGTAGGTGCGGACGCCGGCCAGGAACTCCTCCTGGCCCACGTACGCGACCAGTTGCTTGAGCACCGACGCGCCCTTGAGGTAGGTGATCGCGTCGAAGCTGACCTCGATGGCCCGGATGTCCGCGATGTCGGCGGCCACCGGGTGGGTCGACGGCAGCTGGTCCTGCCGGTACGCCTCGGCCTTGCGCAGGTTCGCGAACGTGGTCCAGCCGTCGGTCCAGCGGGTCGCCTCGACCAGGGCCAGCACCCCGGCGAAGGTGGCGAACGACTCGTTCAGCCACAGGTCGTCCCACCAGGCCATGGTGACCAGGTCGCCGAACCACATGTGGGCCATCTCGTGCAGCAGCGTCTCGGCGCGGCGCTCGTACATCAGGCCGGTCACCCGGGACCGGAACACGTACTTCTCATGGACCGTGACGCAGCCGGCGTTCTCCATCGCGCCCAGGTTGAAGTCGGGGACGAACACCTGGTCGTACTTGCCGAACGGGTAGGGCACCTCGAACGCGTCCCGGAAGAAGCCGAACCCGGCCTTGGTGATCGCGAACAGCTCGGCGGCGTCCAGGCTGCCGGCCAGCGATCGGCGGCACCAGAGCCGCAGCGGGATCGACGGGTACTCGTCGGCGACGACGTGGTAGTCGCCGGCGACGACCGCGACCGCGTAGGTCGGCAGTGGCGGGGTCGGCGGGAACTCCCACCGCGCGGTGTCCCCGCCGGCCGGCGACGCCGTGCCCGCGGTGTTGCCGGCCACCTGCCAGCCGGCCGGGGCCAGCACGGTCAGCGTGACCGGGGCTTTCAGGTCCGGCTGGTCGAAGCAGGCGAACACCCGGTGCGCGTCTGCCGGGGCGAGCTGGGTGTACAGGTACACGCCGTCGTCGACCGGGTCGGTGAAGCGGTGCAGCCCCTCCCCGGTACGGGAATAGGCGCCGACCGCCTCGATCCGCAGCTCGTTGTCCGCCGGCAGGTCCGGCAGCGTGATCCGCCCCCGGTCGGCGTCGTAGGCCGTCGCGGGCAGCGGCACGCCGTTCAGCACGGCGCGCCGCAGCCCGGGCACGGCCAGGTCGACGAAGGTCGTGGCGCCCGGCCGGGTGCAGCCGAACCGCACCACCGTGGTGGTGCCGAACGACGTCGCGTCGCCGGTCAGGTCCAGCTCGACGGCGTACGACAGCACCTGGAGCAGGCGGCCGCGTTCCTCGGCCTCGATCCGGGACAGATTTCCTGCCACGACCATCCCCTCAGTGATTCTCAGTAGTGGAAAACGCCGGCGGTACGGGTGTTCTTGTACGCGGTCACACCGATCACCGCGCTCTCGAAGGCCGGCACCGCCCGCCCGTACGCCCCGGCGAAGCCCTCCGGGGTGTAGAACAGCCCCCAGGCCGCCTGCCACGGCTGGACCTCGCCGGTGCCCGGGTCGACCACCGGCTCGGAGCGCGGTACCACCCGCTCCTGGATGATCGCGCCGTCGGCGACGCCCTCGCGCAGCGCCCGCTCCCAGTCGGCTTCCGGGGTCTCCCAGCCGGCGATCACGCCGACCCCGCCGTAGTAGCCGTTCGGCTTGAGGATCAGCGTCTCCCGGCGCTCCCGGCCGAGGTCGATCAGGCCGAGTTCGTCGGCGTCGGTGAGCGACCGGGTCCAGGGCAGCACCCGGTCGATCACGGCCTGCTCGGCGGCGGTGAAAGCGGCCCGCCGGCGGGGGTCGGACAGCAGCGCGAGCGCGCCCTTGTTGGCGAACAGGTTGCTCTCCAGCGGGGTGAACAGCACCACGCTGCCCGCCCGGTGGGCCCGCAGGATCGGCTCGACCAGCGCCTCACCGTCCGGCTCGGCGATCAGCTCCTCGACCGTGAAGCAGCGCAGGATCACGTCGACCGCGACGTCGCCGAGGTGCAGTTTCCCGTCCCGGTCGGTGATGTCGCCGATCTCCGCGACGTGGAAGTCGAGGCCGGCACGCCGCTGCACGTCCCGGAAGGTGTTCCAGTGGCTCGCGTAGTTCGCCAGCCCGCCGGGCGCCTCCAGCAGGACGACCACCGGCTCGGCCGCGCCGATCGAGGCTCCGGCGGCGCGCAGGGTGCGGGCCACCCGCTCACCGGTGTGCACGTAGTCCAGGCCGTGCTCGGCGGCGAACCCGGCGAACGCCTCGTTCTCCAGCAGGGCACGCGGGATCTCCCCGGCCCGGTCGGCGCCGCCCACCTCGCTGGCGATGCCGATCTCCAGCAGCTTGAACGAGGTGCCGTCGTGGTACATGTCGGCCCGGCCGTACCGGGGCGGGGTGATCCCGCCGAGCGAGCGGATCAGCTTCGCCCGGCGCGGCTCGACACCGAGCGCCGCGGTGTACCGGTCCAGGTCGCCGTCGAACAGCCGGTCCGGCAGCGAGGTGATCACGTCGAAGAGGGTCAGCACGTCGGCGGCGAAGGCGTCCAGCTGCCGGCGGTCGGCGAACAGCGGCCGCGGCAGGTAGGAGCCGGTCCAGTTGCTCAGCGACGGGTGTTTCTCGACGTCGTCCATGACCCGCCGCAGCGGGCTGAAGTCGTCCCGGGCGAGGGCGTTGTACGCCTCGGTGCGCTGGTCGGTCATGCGGTTGCCTCCTGTTTCGGGGTGGACTCGAGATTGCCGGCGAAGCGGCGGGCGAAGGCCGGGCCGAGGGCGATCGAGGCGACGCCGGCCAGGAGGCCGCCGACCGCGCAGCCCCACCAGAGGACGGCCGGGCCGACCGTGCCGAACAGGCCGACCGCGGTCGCCGGCGCGGCCAGCCGGGCGAGCGCCCAGACCCAGGTGAACGCGCCCTGGTAGCGGCCGCGTGCGCCGGGCGGGGCGAGATCGGCGACGATCGAGCCGGCCACGATGCCGTTGACCACCTCGCCGATCGACCAGACGACCACGGTGATCGCGTACTGCCAGAGGTGGTCGGCCAGGCCGGTGCCGGCGACGCCGGCACCGATCAGCACCCAGGACGCGGCGAGCACCCGGATCCGGTCGACCTTGGACAGCCAGCCGAACAGCAGCGGCTGCAGCAGCACGACCAGTACCGCGTTCAGGGCGCCGACCGCGCCGTAGACCGAGGGCGAGAGACCGTCCAGCCGGATGGCCAGCGGCAGGGTGAACTCGGTCTGCGTGTACACGGTGATGCCGACCGCGCTGAGCACCAGGTAGCCGACCATCAGACGGTCGGAGAACACGACGCCGTACCCGATGCCGTGCACCCGCTCGGCCGCCGGGGCACGCCGGTCCGGCGGGATGCCGACGAGCACGATCACCGCGTACACCAGGCAGGTCAGCCCGTCGACCAGGAACAGCAGCCAGTAGCCGCGGACCGCGAGGAAGCCGGCCATCCCGGTGGCGACCGCGGTGCCGATGTTGAAGCCCCAGTGCAGCAGGCTGAACGCCTTGACCCGCCCGTCCGGGCCGACCGTCTCGGCGACCAGGGCCGACGACGCCGGCCGGTAGATGGTGCCGGTCAGCCCGAGCAGACCGGCCGCGATCGCCAGGGTGACCAGGTTGGGCGCGCCGTACAGCGCGCCCAGGCTGAACGGGGTCAGCGCCAGGCCGACGATCACCGTCAGGCGCGGCCCGATCCGGTCGGCGAGCAGGCCGCCGAGTGCCGGCCCGAACATCCCGCCGAAGCCGAGCACGATGACGATGGTGCCGGTCAGCTCGGTGGAGAACCCGCGGGCGCCCAGGAAGAAGACCAGGAACGGCACGACCATGGTGCCGATCCGGTTGGCGATCATTCCGGAGAAGACGATCCAGAACGATCGCGGAAGGCCGCCGAAGCGGGCGCTGACCGCCGACCGGAGGCGGCCGGCGCCGGGCGAGGTGTCCATGCGGGTGGTGATCCTTTCCGCGAGGGTCAGCCGGCGACGTACGCGCGGGTGAGGTTGGGCACGAAGTACTGGGCGCTGAGCGACAACCCGCCCACGGCCGGGCCGTACAGAGTCAGCTGGCGCTTGTAGTAGACCGGCACCACCGGGGCGTGCCGGGCCATCAGGTCGCGGTCCAGCTCGGCGTACGCGTCGGCGAGCGCGCCCCGGTCCGGCTCCCGGCTGAGCACGGCCAGCCGGGCGGTGATCTCCGGATCGTCGAAGTAGGACAGGTTCATGTTCCCGGCGGCGGTCAGCCGGTCGCCGCGGAACAGCACGTCGAAGACGCCGGACGCGTCCGGGAAGTCCGGACCCCACACGCCGTAGATCAGGTCGCAGTCGTTCTCCGCGTCGCCCATCAGGCTGTAGAAGGCGGCCTTGTCGACCGCCCGCGGGACGATCTCGAACCCGGCCCGTTCCAGGGCGGCCTTGACCGCCGGGGCGACCGGCACGTTGGGCAGGGTGTCCGGGTAGGCGAACACCAGCGGCCGCAGCTGTTTGCCGGCCAGCAGCTCCTTGGCCCGCAGCGGGTCACCGGAAGCCCCGGCCGGATACGCGTCGTACGGCCGGTAGCCGGGGATGTTCGGCGCCAGCACCGTGGTCGCCGGCTCCGCCGCGGCCGGGCCGCCGGCCAGCGCGACCAGCGTCTCGCGGTCGATCGCGAAGTTCAGCGCCCGGCGCACGTCGACGTCGGTGACCCGCCGGGTGTTGATGTAGATGTACTGCAGGTAGACCGACGGTCCGGCGACCACCCGGCGGCTCAGCTCCGGATCGCCGAGCACCTCGTCGACCCGGTCCTGGGCGACGTCGAAGGTGGCGATCGCCCGCACGTCGTCGCCGGCCGGGTGAAGCAGCCGGCGGGTCTGCTCGTCGCGGTCCACGCCGAACTCCCAGCGGATCTCGTCGGCGTTCCGGCTGCGGATCGGGTCGGTGGCCGGGTCCCAGTGCGGGTTGCGCTCGAACAGGTAGTGGCTGCCCGGCACGAACTCGCGCACCCGGTACGGGCCGGTGGCGACCCAGTCGGTCTCGTACCGCTCCCGGGTGTCCCGGTCGGCCGGCACCGGCGTGGTGGTCGTGGTGGTGGCCAGCAGCGGGAACAGCGGTTCCGGGGCGGGCAGGCGGAACACGATGGTCCGGTCGTCCGGAGTCTCGACGCCGGGCGCCGGCGCGCCGTCCGCGTACGGGCCGTCGTAGCCGCCGTCCGGGGCCAGGGCCTGCTGCAGGAACTGCGGGCCGTACACGCCGTACGGCGAGAACGAGCGGGCCACCGCGTACGCGACGTCCTGTGCCCGGATCGGCCGGCCGTCGGCGTACTTCAGTCCCTCGCGCAGCGTGTACGTCCAGGTCCGGCCGCCGTCATCGGTGCGCCCGGCGTCGGTGGCGAGGTCACCGACCAGCCGCCGCGGGCCACCCGCCGGGTCCTCCAGGTAGCCGGTCAAGGTGCGGTGGAACAGCGCCGTGGCGACCGCCAGCGTGGTGCCGATGTAGGTCTGCGCCGGATCCATGTGTTCCGGCTCGGCGTCGGCGAGCAGGATGAGCCGCCCGCCCGGGCGCGCCCCGGGCGCGTTGGGTGCCGGGGTCGGGGTCTCGCCCCGGAAGTCGATGTGCAGTTCGGACACGTCTCACACTCCGTCGGAAAGGTGGTCGTCGAGTGCGGCGAGGACGGCCGGCAGATCCAGGCCGAGCCCGCCCATCACCTGGTGGTGGTCGCCGCCCTCGGAGGGCCAGCCGTGGCCGGCGTTGACGCCGGTCACCGTGCGGCCGGGCAGCAGCAGGGCGAGGGCCTCGGCGATGCCGCCCTCGGCCCGGTGCTCCTCGACCACCACGAACCGGCTGTGCCGGCGGGCGAGCTCGGCCGCGGCCGCACGCAGGCCCTCGTGGTCGAGGTAGCAGAGGTGGGCGTGGTCGGCGGCCGGCCGCGCCGCGCGGGCCTCCAGGCTGAGCCGGGTGCCCTCCTCGCCGACCGAGACCAGGCAGACCTTCGCCGGGTCCGGGCCGGTCTGCCACTGCACCGGCGGGCGGTCGTCGCCGTCGAAGGGCAGGCTGTCGTACGCCGCGCCGCGTCCCGTCCGGATGTAGTGCGGCCGCCCGGAGCGGGCCGCGGCCCGGATCACCGCCCGCATCTCCTGCTCGCCGTAGGGGGCGGCGATGGTGACCCCGGGGATGCTGCGCAGCACGGCCAGGTCTTCGAGGCAGTGGTGGGTGGTGCCGAACCAGGCGCCGGAGACGCCGGCGTACGGCGCCACCACGGTGACACCCGCGCCCAGGTAGCCGAGGGTGAGCTTGAGGCTCTCCGCCGCGCGCAGCGCCGCGAACGGCGCGAACGTGCTGACGAACGGCCGGAAGCCGGCGACCGCCAGCCCGGCGGCCATGTCCACCATGGTCGCCTCGGCGATCCCGAGGTTGAAGAACCGGTCCGGGTGGGCCTTCTGGAACGGATGTCCCTTGCCGCCGAGGTCGGCCTCCAGACAGAGGATCGACCCGTCGCTGCCGGCGAGCCGGGTCAGCTCGTCGCGGTAGGCGTCACGCCCGCTGAGGGTCATCGGACCAGTGCCTTCCACTTGGCCGCCCGGGCGGCGTCGATGGTCACGTAGTGCGAGTTCGCCCGGCCCTCGACCGGCGGCACGCCCTTGCCCTTGACGGTGTCGGCGATCACCGCCAGCGGCCGGTCCAGGCCGTCCCGGCCGGGTGCCAGGACCGCGGACAGCGCGGCCACGTCGTGCCCGTCCACCTCGGCCGTCTCGAAGCCGAACGCGCGGAACCGGTCGGCCAGGCCGGGCAGCGGCGAGATGTCCGCGACCAGGCCGTCGTTCTGACCGCCGTTGCGGTCCACCACGATCACCAGATTGCCCAGCCGGCGGGCCGCGGCGACCTGGGCGGCCTCCCACACCAGGCCCTCCTGCAGCTCGCCGTCGCCGGTGACCGCGATGGCCAGGCCGGGTTCGCCGCGCAGCCGCCGGGCCAGCGCCCAGCCCGCCGCGTACGGCACGCCGTGCCCGAGGCTGCCGGTGGGGAACACCACGCCGGGCACCTTCGGGCCGGGATGGCCGGTGAACGGGTGCCCGGCCAGGCCGTACACCGGGGCCGGGTTGTCCTTGAGCACGCCGGTGACGTGCAGCGCGGCATAGAGCCCGGCGGCGGCGTGGCCCTTGCTGAGCACCACCCGGGTGCCGTCGTCGGCTTCCAGGGCCCGGTCCAGGGCGGCGATCAGGATGTCGGTGACCGACAGACTGCCGCCCAGATGGCAGCCCCGCTCACTGGCCGCCATGTCGACGATCAGCCGGCGCGCCTCGCGTGCCTGACCGGCCAGGATCTCCGGAGCGGTCACCGGTCGCCGCCCAGGGTCAGCCACTGCTCGACGGCCGCGGTCAGGATCGCACGGCCGGCCCGGTACTCGTCAGCGCCGATGCGCTCCACGTCGGTGTGGTCGAGCGCCGAGTCACCCGGCCCGTACGCCACCATCGGCACGTCCCGCCAGGTGGTGGCGAGCGTGTTCATGTCGGAGGTTCCCTTCTTCACCACGTACCGCGGGCGGACGCCGGCCCCGGCGAACGCCCGGTTGAAGGCCTTGACCAGCGGCCCGGACCGCTTCCCGGCGTAACCGGGGGTGTTGCGCAGCACCTCGACCTCGACGTCCGGCCCGCGGACCGCCAGGGCGGCCTCGCGCAGTTCCTCCGGGTCGGCGTCCGGCGGGACCCGGAAGTTGAGCACGCCGGCCGCGCGATGCCCGCCCGGATGCGACTCGGTGCGCAGGTCGATGACCGCGCTCAGCGCCTCCGGCGCCAGCTTGCCGACCGCCTCCCGGATCCGCAGCAGCACCGCGGCCAGCGCGTCCGGAGCCGAGACGGCGTCCATCCCGGCCGAGTGGCCGCTCGGCGTCGAGGCGGTCACCCCGAGCTTGAACAGCCCGAAGTAGCCCAGCGTCAGGGTCTGCGAGCCGCTCGGCTCCCCGACCACGACGGCCTGCGCCGGATAGTGGTCGCGGACGTGGAAGGCGCCCTTCGACGAGGAGATCTCCTCCTCGACCGCGCCGACCACCCGCACCCGGCTGCCGGCCGGCACCGTCACGGTGGACAGCACCTCCAGGAACGCGGCCAGGCTGCCCTTGGCGTCGACCGAGCCGCGGCCGCTGAGCTCGGTGCCGGCCCAGCGCGCCGGCCAGTGGTGCGGCACCGTGTCCAGGTGCCCGAGCAGCAGCAGGGTGCGGTCCCCGTCCCCCTTGGTCGCGACCAGGTTGCCCACCTCGTCGATCGCCGCGTCGATGCCCCGCGCGGCGCACCAGTCCAGCAGGTAGCCGGCGAGCTCCCGCTCGTCGCCGGAGACCGAGGGCACACTCACCGCGTGGGTGAGCAGTTCCAGGTCGGCGGCCGGTTCCCGGGTCGGCCAGAACCGGGTCCAGCCGGACGCCTCGCGCAGCGTGTGCGGACCGGTGACCGCCACGTCGGCGCCGCTGTCCAGGGCGAGCTCGGCGGCGCGCACCTTTTGCCGCATCCGGCCACCGGCGTACGCCATGGCCTCGCCCGGGTAGGCGTGGCGCAGCGTCGAGCCGGGCTCGGCCGGATCGGTCAGCAGCCCCGCGGTGCCGGTGACCAGGCGCAGGTGGTCGGCGCCCAGGGCGCGGGCGAGCGCGGCCGCCAGCACGTCGGCGTCGACGTTCAGCGGCAGCCCGTCGTCCGGGTCGAGCACCGGCGGGGACAGGCAGACCACGTCGAAGGCGTCCAGCAGCGCGCCGATCCGGGTGACGTCCACCCGGTCCGGCACACCGACCCGGTGGTCACGCACCACCCCGGTGCGCCCCGCACCGGTCACCACCTTCAGCGGCCGGTTCGGACGTCCGGTGACCAGGCCGCCGCGGGCCGCCACCGCGGTGTACGCGGTCCGGCCGCGCCGCCGCAGACCGCCCTCCACCGCCGGGAGGGTGACCTTCTCGTACGCGTCGACCAGGTGCGGCATCTCCTCGGCCGGGCAGTGCCGGACCACGTCGCCGTTGGGCAGGCGCAGCTGCGGCGCGGCCCGGCCGATCGCCCGGTAGTGCCGCTCGATGCCGGCCGCGCCGCCGGCGACCAGCAGCACCCGGGCCCCGCGCGCGACCAGCTCGTCGAGTTCGTCGTGGATGCCGTCCCGGTCCAGCGTGCTGCTGCCGACCTTGACGACGTACAGCGGCCGGGTCACGGGGCGGCCGCCGTCAACGGCAGGCCGGTCGTCTCGGGCAGGCCGTGCTGCAGGTTCATCACCTGGATCGCCTGCCCGGACGCTCCCTTGATCAGGTTGTCCAGGGCGGCCACCGCGACCAGCCGGTCGCCCTGCACCGCGATGGCCACCTCGGCCACGTTCGAGCCGACCACCGCCTTGAGCATGGGGAAGTCCTGCGGTGCCTTGGGCGCCGGGCGGACCCGGACGAAAGGCTTGCCGATGTACGCCTGCGCGTACGCCCGCTTCACCTCCAGCGAGGTGACCCCGGAGCGCAGCCGGGCGTACCCGGTGACCAGGATGCCCCGCGGAACGTCCAGGCTGTGCGCCGAGAACTGCAGGTCGGGCGCCGACCCGGCGAGGTCGGCGAGGGCCTGCCGGATCTCCGGACCGTGCCGGTGCCCGTGCAGCTTGTGGACCCGGAAGTTGCCGGCCCGGTCGGCATGCTGCTCGGTCGAGTTCCGGCCACCGCCGGTCGAGCCGGTCTTCGCGTCGACCACCACGCCGGGCTGCACCAGGTCGTGCCGCAGCGCCGGGTAGAGGGCGTACACGCTGGCCACCGCCATGCAGCCGGGCAGATTGACGAACCGGGAGTCGGGCAGCGGCACGGTCAGCTCGGGGACGACGTAGCGGAACGGGGCCGGCGCCGGGTGCTCGGCGGTCGCCGGATAGTGGGTGCGGATCTCCGCCGGGTCGGCCAGCCGATAGTCGCCGGCCAGGTTCAGCACCCGCTTCGCGCGCTCGGCCAGCAGACCCAGCCGGGCCGGCAGGGCGCCGGTGGGCAGGCAGGCGAACGCGACGTCGGTTTCCGGCAGCTCGTCGAGCGGCCGGAACTTCAGGCCGGCCACCCCGGGGTGGTTGCGCAGGGCCGGGTGCTGCGCGGCCACCGGCAGGCCGGCGTGCCGCTCCGAGGAGAGGAAGGCCAGCTCGACCGCGGGGTGGTCCAGCAGCAGCCGGGCCAGCTCGCCGCCGGTGTAGCCGCTGGCCCCCGCGATGGCGACCCGGATGCGCTGCTCAGCCAAGGCGGGCCGCCTTCTCGTACGGCCGCCGGTAGTCCCGGTCGGCCACCAGCTTGCGGATCGCGTCCGGACGCCGGGCCACCTTGCGGAAGGCGTCGGCGTACCGCAGGATCCGCTCGTACTCGACCGGCGAACGCAGCTCCCGGCACAGCACCAGGGTGCTGTCCAGCATGCCGAGCGTGACCGGGAAGTCCTCGGGCCGGTGGTCGCGGGCCGCGGCCGGATTCAGCGTGAACGGATACCCGCCGCCGAAGCCGGTGCGACGCTGGAACGGCAGGTGGCACGGGATCGGCGTGTTCTGCCACTCGCGGGCCGGCACCCCCTCGGCGACCAGCAGCTCGTGCACGGCCTCCTTGACGGCGTATCCGGGCAGGTCGTCCAGCCCGGCCGCCGCCGGGTGCAGGGTGATCCGGTACATGTTGTACGCGTGGGTGTGACCCGGCGGCACGAACGGCGGCGCGAACAGCCCGGTACCGTCGAGCGCGTCGGCGAGTACCCGGGAGTTGCGGGCCCGGATCTCGTCGTAGTAGGGCAGCCGCTTGAGCTGGCTCGCGCCGAACGCCGCGGCGACCCAGGACATCCGGTAGTCGATGCCGTGCCGGGCCACGTAGTCGACGGCCCGGCGCCAGCCCGCCTCGGAGTCGAAGAAGGCGATTCCGCCCTCGCCGCCGAGCGGGAAGTTCTTGTCCGCCATCAGGCTCTGGCCGGCCGCGTCGCCGAACGAGCCGGCGACCGCGTCCCCGATCCGCGCGGAGTGGGCGTGCGAGGCGTCCTCGACCAGCGCCAGCCCGTGCCGGTCGGCCAGCGCCCGCAGCGCCGGCACGTCGGCCGGCAGGCCGTGGACGTGCACCGGCATGATCGCCCGGGTGCGGCCGGTGATCGCGGCCTCGGCGGCGGCCGGATCCAGACAGTAGGTGCGCGGGTCGATGTCCACGAAGACCGGCACCGCGTGCGCGGCCACCACGGCCTGCGCGGTGGCGATGAAGGTGAAGGCCGGCACGATCACCTCGTCGCCCGGCTGCACGCCGGCCCCGATCAGGGCCAGGTGCAGGCTGGACGTGCCGCTCGCGGTGGGCAGGGCGTACCGCGCCCCGACGTACGACCGGTACGCCTCGGCGAAGTCGGCGACCACCTGCTGCGGGTCGGCCCGCTGGGCCAGCAGGAGGTTGAACACGTCCTCCTTGGTGATCACCGGGAAGATGGTGCGGCGGGCCGTGGGCGGGATGATCGCCGGGCCGCCGAGGGCCGCGAGCTCGGCCGTGAGCTCCTCGGGGTCGGGCAGGGTCAGGGGGGCGGACGGGAAGTCGGTGATCACTCTCGCGCTCCTGCGGTGACGGCCGGCGGGGTGGCCCTGGTCAGTGACATCCGCACGCAGGCGGCCACCAACGGGCTGAGCCGGTAGTTGAACTGGACTCCCGGCGCCGTGCCGGGAGCCGCCTCCTCCTGGGTCCACATGGTCCGCAGGTCGAACGCGCCGAAGATCTTCAGCCGCTCGGCCCGGGTCCAGATCTGCTCGTCGTCGGTGAGCACGGCCGCGGCCGGGCCGAAGCCGATCGGGGTGAGGTCGACGACCAGGGCGGGTGCCGTGGCGTGCCGGGCCAGCCCGGCCAGCTCACCGGCGTTGCCCGGGCCCAGGACGATCTCGTCGAAGGTCGCCGGGTCGCCGGGTCGCACCGTGATGCCGAGCCAGGAGAGGAAGGCCGCGGTGGACCGGTTCAGCCCGGGCTGGGTGATCTCGTCACCGTGCCCGATGCCCTGCCCGGCGAGGGCCGCGTGGACCGCGGCGGTGCGGCTGTTGACCAGCACCGCGCGGGCCCGCCCGGTGCGTTTGGTGAGCAGCCGCTCCAGCGCCGGCAGTTCCCGGTCGCTGCGCTCGATGCTCATCACCACCCCGGAGGTGAGCACCCGGGTCAGGACGGTCGCGGTGTCAAAGGGGTCCATGGTCGTTCCCTTCCGAGTTCATGCCGGCACCCCGGCTTCCAGGCGCCGGGCCGCGTAGTCGGCGAGATGGCCGGCCACGTCGACGCCGTGCACCTGGGACGAGCGGGCGAAGTCGGGGCTGGCGTTGACCTCGAGCACCAGCAACTCGCCGGTGCTCCGGTCCTCCACCAGGTCCACCCCGTAGAAGCCGTCGCCCAGTGCGTCGGCGACCAGACGGCACAGCTTGGCGATCTCCGGGGTCACCTCGACCCGCTCGACGGTGGCGCCGAGATGGGTGTTGGTCCGCCAGTCCTGCGACACCCGCCGGAAGGCGACCAGTGGCTGGTCGCCCACGACGAGGACCCGCAGGTCATGACCGGGCTTGTCGATGTACGCCTGGATCAGTACCGGGAACGCCTTGCCGGCGGCGTCCACCGACTCGCGGCCGCCGATCCACGCGGCCACCCCGGCCTCGTCAGTCAGCCTGGTCACCCCGCGGCCCCAGGAGCCGCTCACCGGTTTGACCACCGCGGGCCAGCCGACCTCCTCGACGGCGGCCCGGACCTGGTCGAAACCGAAGACGTGCAGGGTCTTCGGGTGGGCGATGCCGTTCCGGTCGAAGACCAACGCCTGCAGGCCCTTGTCGTTGCAGATCTCGATCGCCGACGGCCGGTTGAGGACGGTGACGCCGAGGTGTTCGAGCCGGCGCGCGGCGTCGATCGCCTCGCGGTGCGACACGTTGCGGATGATGGCCAGCGGAGGCGGCGCGGCCGGACCGGAGACCACCTCGGCCAGGTCACCGAAGAGCGCGGTGCGGACCTCGATGCCGCGGTCGCGCAGGGCGCGGGCCAGCAGCTTCTCCTCCGGGCGCAGCATGGTGACGGTGAGCAGGACCTCGTGGCTCATTCGCCCCAGTCCTCCTCGACCTCGGGCGCGAGGTCGATCACGAGGCCGGCGGCGGAGCGCTCGACCACCTCGTGTTCCTGCCCGCAGGCGGCGCACTCGACGATCTCGCCCTTCTCCCAGTCGTCCTGAACGTCGAAGGCGGTGTCACAGACCAGGCAGTGGGGCGTGGCGGTGAGGGTGGACATGGTGTCGGCACTTCCCTTTCGTGAATCGATGGTGGTCAGGCCGGCCGGACGGTGAGGGTCACCCGACCGGCGGCGGTTTTGGTGGCGTGTTCGATGTCGGCGTCCAGCGGGGCGTCGACGATCACCGAGGCGGACCGGTGGCCGGAGTCGATCTGGTCGCCGAGGACGTCGCCGGGCAGCCGGCCGACGATGACCGCGTGCGTGTGCGGATCGTCGGCCGCCGCCCGCGGGGTGAAGGCCGGCCAGCGGTCGTCCACGCCGGGCCAGACGACCTCGACGCCGTCGGCGGTCACGTCGCCCAGCACCCCGTGCGGGTGGGAGAGGAAGTGCTGGCGGGCGCGGCGGCGGGGCGCCGGGTAGGCGGCCGGGACGCCGAGCGCGAGATCGATGATGGTGATCTCGGTCGGCTGCCCGGTGGCCAGCTCCCAGAGGAAGGTGATCGCGTCGCCGGGCAGCCGGGCCGCGATCTCCATGAGCACCGGGCCGGCGCTGCTCAGCCGGTACTCGGCGTGGGTGATGCCGTCGCGCAGGCCGACCCGGCGGATGATCTCGGTGTTCGCGGCCACCAGCGCGTGGTGGTCGTCCGGGTCGAGCACCGCCGGGCTGGTGTGCGCCAGCTCGGTGAAGTAGCTGGTCTCGTGCTCGTTGCTCTCCTTGCCGGTGACCCCGGACCAGAGCACCACGCCGCCCTGCACGATCGCCTCGACGGAGAACTCCGGGCCGACCACCCGGCTCTCCACCAGGGCGATCTCGTCGTCGCCCAGCGCGGTGAGGGCCGCGGTGAGCTCGGCCTGATCGGTGACCAGGCGCACCCCGGAGCTGTAGTACCGCCCGGCCGGCTTGACCACGAGCGGGAAGCGGCCGGCCTCGACGGTGAACGTGGCGCGCCGATCGGCCGGCACCGCCTCGTACTCCGGGGAGAACTCCGGCACGGTGGTGCGCTGCAGCAGCTTGTTGCGGCAGATCACCGAGGCGGTGGTGCCCGCCCCGGGCAGGCCCAGGCAATCGGCCAGGACGCCGACCGGCTCGACGAACACCTCGCCGACCGATACCACGCCGCGAACCTCGTAGCGGCGCAGCAGCGGCTGCACGGCCTGCAGGACGGTGGCGATCGAGGCGTCCGGGACCTGGACGACCTCGGCGAGCGCGGACAGCGGGTGGGTGGCGTCGGCGCGCAGCGCGTCGAGCCGGCCGAGGTCGGTGCCGAGGCCGACCACGGCGACCGGGGCCAGGCCCCGACGGGCGGCGTCCGAGATGAGCCGGGCCTGCCGGGCCAGCACCACGAGGTCGCCCATGAAGAGCAGGGCTGAAGTGGGCATGACGAAGTACTCCGATCAGTCGGTGATCTGTCGGGAAGGAAGATTCAGCAGCGGGACGGGATCAGCAGTACGGAAGGCACTGGTCGGCGTCGAAGGCCTTGGCGACCGCCGGCGATGACTCGCCGAGACGGCGGACCACGGCGGCGTTGTGCGCCCGGATCAGGTCGCCGGAGTCCCGCAGCACGCTGTCCTCGGCGAGGTCGAGCAGCCAGAGCGGGCGCAGGCGGGCCCCGCGCAGCGCCTTGGCGTCGGCCGACTCGATGCCCGGATGGATCCAGGAGAGACCGTGCTCGGCGGCGATCCGGACACTCGCGTAATAAACCAGATTGAAGTATTCGGCGGCGCCGGGAATGAGCCGGTCATAGGCGAATCCCACGGCCCTCACGAAAAGGGTGTCGCCGTGAATGTAGAAAAGCGAATAGCCGACCGGGGGTTGCCCCGGCAACCGACAGTACAACACCCGCGCTTTGTCGCCCATCGCGGCGGCCTGTCGGCGAAATGACTCGGTCAGCACGTCCAGGTCATAGGGATGACCATATCGCTCCTGCGTCCGTGCCAGCAGCCCGGCCGCCGTGACATAGGAATTCGGCAGGGTGTCCTCGACCAATTCGTAACCGGCTGCGGCGAAGGCTTTCACCTCCTGCTTGACCGAATCACGACGGCCTTTGGAGGGCAGGGACCGCAGATAGTCCGGCCATCCGCCGGCCACCGGGATCCAGGCGTCCGTGGCGATCAGCACGGGCAGCGCGTCGGCCCCGGCGGAGCGCAGCGCGGCCACGTCGGAGGTGCCGAGGAAGACACCCACCAGGGGGGCCGGGCCGCGCGGGGCGGTGGGCAGCACCTCGGTGCCGGGCACCTCGGCGCGCAGTTTGCGCAGACTCTCCAGCAGCGGGCCGGCGTGGTCGCCGGCGCCGGGCCGGGCCAGCAGGTGGGTCTGGTATCCGCGCCGCTGGCCGACCAGCAGGCCGACCGGGCCGGGCGCGGGCAGACCACGCGCCACCAGCTGGTCCTGCCACTGGTAGAAGGAGTTGTTCTCGGTGGTGACGGCGGTCACGGTGACCGCCGCGGCGGTGTCGCCGGTACCCACGTGCAGCGCCCCGGTGCGGGTCTCGCCGCCGATGTCGGTGGCGCAGAAGGTCAGCCAGGGTTCGGTCGAGTAGAGGTGTCCCCCCGCCAGCGCGGCCCACTGCGATGCGCTCGCGCCGCCGGTCACATCGGCGAAGACGGCTTCGGCGCTCATGCCGCGAAGCCGTTCCCGGTAGCTCGGTCACGGGCCCCGCCGCGCGGGTGGCACCGGGACCGGGGTGTCCGGCGGGTGACAGATGTCAGCATTTTCTCCCCCGATGGGTCCAGGCGTGATCATTCGCATGATCCACAATGGACGACTTGCGGTACGGACCGAAACTAGCGACGGATCGGCGAGCCGGTCAAGGACGTACAAATTCACATGTGTTGCTTGCGTGGTGAAATACTTACCGACCACATGACTGATGCCGGAAGGCCGGCCGAAAATACACCGATCGGTAGATAGATGTTTCTCAAACAGTCCCCTGATCTACTTCGGACACGGTAACGCGCCTCGTCGGACTTCGATGTCCGAACGCCGACCAAGTCATGAAAGGAGATCTATCCCACATACCGGCCAGGTAGGAGATTAAGGTGCGCGAACGACCGCGAGCCCGCCAGCCGGGTGGCTGACGGGCTCGCGGGCCGAGGTCGGGAGGGCTGCGGTCAGCCCTTGTCCGGGACCGACTTGAAGGTGTCCGGGACGGAGAGGGAGCTCCAGCGGGAGGCCGGCCAGTAGATGGCGAAGGCCCGCCCGGCGACCCGGTCGACCGGGACGGTGCCCTGATCGGCGTCCAGGTGGGCGCGGGAGTCGGCGGAGTCCGACCGGTGGTCGCCCATCACGAACAGGCGCCCGGCCGGGACCGTGACGTCGAACTTGTCGTCCGACGGGGCGTCACCGGGGAACAGATAGGGCTCGTCGAGGGCCTGCCCGTTGACCGTGAGCCGCTTCTGCGGGTCGCAGCAGACCACCCGGTCACCGCCGACGCCGATGATCCGCTTGATGTACTCCTGGTCGGCGGCGCCCTCACCCCAGGCCTGCGGGGGCTGGAAGACGATCACCTCACCGCGGTGCGGGTCGCGGAACCGGTAGAGGACCTTGTTCACCAGCACCTTGTCGTTGAGGAGAAGGGTGTTCTCCATCGACCCGGACGGGATGTAGAAGGTCTGCAGCAGGTAGGCGCGCACCCCGGCGGCGACGAGCACGCCCACCACGATGAGCACGAGCAGCTCGAATCCCTTGGAACGATAAAAGGGACGATCGTTGATCTTGTCCTCGGACACGGGCGGAGCGTACATCAATAGTCACCGTGGGGCAGGGACGTCACGCCGACTTCGCGCAGCCACCCACCCTCTACCGATTCCCAATACATCCGATTTATCCGGGCAACGTAGGTGGAATAGTGCAGGGGTGGCTCTCCAACGTTCCGCCCGCGCCGTGGCCGTCACCGCCCTGCTGCTCGGCGGCTGCTCCAGCACCCACGAGGCGGCTCCCCCGCCGAGCCCCGGCCCCGAACCCCGGGTCACCGCCGAAGCCGTCGGCGGCCGGCCGGAGACCCTCAGAGTCGCGCCCTACATCGACGTGACGGCCGGCCCGGTCGCGATCGACGACCTGGCCGCCACCGGACAGACCGACTTCACCCTGGCCTATCTGCAGGCGCCACCACAGGGCGCCTGCGACCCCGCGTGGGGCGGCCGAACCCCGCTGGCCGACGCCACGGTCACCGGCGAGGCCGACCGGATCACCGGCCGGGGCGGGAACGTGGTGGTCGCCACCGGCGGCCCGACCGGCACCTACCTGGAGAGCGTCTGCAGCGAGGAGCAGCTGGCCGGCGCGTACCGCAAAGCCCTCGACGCGGTCGGCGCCAACCGCCTCGACGTCGACCTGGAGCAGCAGGTCACCGTCGAGCCGGTGATCCGGGCGCTCACCGAGCTGCAGGAGGACCGGGACACCGCGATCACGCTGACCCTGCCGGTCGCCGGAGTCACCGGCTTCGGCAGCGACGCGATCACCATGCTCAAAGCGGCCGCGGACGCCGGGCTCAAGGTCACCGTCAACGCGCTCACCATGAACTTCAACGCGGCCGGCGGCGGCTGGGGCCGGGCCATGACGCTCGCCGCCGGCGCCGCCCGGGCCGCCCTGGCCGGCGTGTGGCCGGACAAGTCGGTCGAGGAGCTGTGGGAGATGTTCGGCGTCACCCCGATGATCGGGGTGAACGGCACCGGCGGGACGACCAAGCCGGCCGACGCGGCATACCTGCTGAAGTGGGCGAAGAGCAAGGGCGTCGGCTTCGTCAGATTCTGGTCGGTGAACCGGGACACCGGGGCCTGCGGCAACGGCACGGTCGCCGCGAACTGCAGCGGGATCATCCAGACCGCGTACCAGTTCACCATCCAGTTCCAGAAGTTCAGCGACTGAGCTCGTTCAGCCGCCCGTAGTCGGCCGCGCCCGCCAGCTCCGCATAGCCGCCCCCGGTGAAGGCCTCCCGGGCGGCGCGGTCCACCAGCCCGTACGCCGCCTGCGCCACCGCCGAGCCCAGGCTGATCCGGGCCACCCCCAGCTTCGCCAGCTCGCCGATCGACGGCGCGCCCGGCCCGGCCATCACGTTCACCGGCCCCGGGATCCCGGCGACCAGCGCGCCGACCACCGCGGGATCGGTGGCGCCGGGCACGAAGATGCCGTCCGCCCCGGCGTCCCGATAGGCCCGGCCGCGCTCGATCGCCTCGGTCACGTCACCCAGGCCGAACAGCAGCGTGTCGATCCGGGCGTTGAGGAACACCGCCGGGGCGGCCGCCCGGGCCGCGGCGAGCCGCTCGGTCTGCTCGGCGATCGAGCGGCGGCCGTCCTCCAGGTTCACCCCGGCCACCCCGGCGGCGGCCATCTCGCGCAGGGTGCGGGCCGGGTCGCCGTACCCGGCCTCGACGTCCACCGACACCGGCACGGACACCGCGGCGACGATCCGGCGGGCCGCGGCCACCGCCGCTTCCCGGCCGAGCGCGTCACCGTCCGGCACGCCCAGGCTCCAGGCCACTCCGGCGCTGGTGGTGGCGACCGCGGCGGCGCCGGCCGCGGCGACGATCCGGGCGCTCGCCACGTCCCAGACGTTGACCAGGACGAGCGGCGAGCCGGGCTGATGCAGGGCAGTGAAGTCGGTCACGGCACCGAGTCAACGCGGCCGGTGCGCTCCGGCGGCAACCATTTAGCGCAGACTGAAAGCATGGTCGCGATCGCGTTGCCCCCGGACGCCGCCACCCGGATCAGGTTCGGCGTGTCCTGCCTGTGGGAGGTGGTGACCAGCCTGCGGGTGCTGCACGGGCGGGGGGATCATCCCGTACACCGCCGGTGGGCGGACCGGAACCGGCCGGGGCCCGGCGGCCTGCTCGCCCGCCTGGTGCCGCCGGCCGGGGGCTACGCCCCCGATTTCCTGACCCCGCCGCCGGCCGGCCTGACCGCCGACCTCGACGCCGAACTGTCGGTTCTTCGCCAGACCGACCACGATGTCGTCCGTGCCCATCTCGCGCTCCTGGCGGGCGACCCGGCCCCCGGACTCGCCGAGGACCCGGACCGCGGCCTGGCCCGGCTCTGCGACGAGATCGCGGCCTACTGGGCGTCCTCGATCGCCCCGGACTGGCCGCGCATGCACGGCCTGCTCGACGCCGACGTCCGCCGCCGCGCCCACCGGCTGGCCACCGACGGCGCCGCGGCCGTCCTCAACGACCTGCACGACCGGGTCCGCTGGACCGGCGGCACCCTCCTGGTCGACCAGCGGCACTGCACCGCCTCGGACGTCCCGGACGGCAGCGGGCTGGTGCTGATCCCCTCGGTGTTCGCCTGGCCGGCGGTGCTCACCGTCTCCGCGTGGGGCACCCCGCAACTCGCCTACCCGGCCGCCGGGGTCGCCACCCTCACCGAGACCCCGGCGGCCCCGCCGGACGCGCTCAGCGCGCTGCTCGGCGCCGGACGCGCCCGCATCCTGTCCGAACTGCACGTGCCCCGCTCCACCACCGGCCTGGCCCGGCGGACCGGGCTCACCGCCGGCGGCGTCTCCCAGCACCTGCGTGTGCTGCGCGCCGCCGGCCTGGTCACCACCCACCGGGAGGGGCGCTCGCTGCTCAACTCGCGCACCGCGGCCGCGGAAACCCTGCTCGCCGCGGCCCCGTCCCCGGTGCGGCGGCTCCTATAGCGGCAGGACCACCGCCGACGGTCTGCCGGCGAAACAGGTCACCGACATCCGGTCCCGGGTCACATCGCTCGCGAAGGTCACCGACGCGGTGAGGCCCGGCCCCGGATCGACCCGCTCGACGCTGTAGCCGTCGGCCGGCGTCCAGTCGAGCAGCCGGACGTTCCCGGCGGCGCAGGCGGCGTGCACGAAGCCGCCCTTGGTGTCCAGCCGGGTGCCGGCCGGCGCCGTGTCGCTCGGCGCCGGGCTGCCGCCGCCGCCCGGCCCCGGAACCGCGGACGGCACGGCCGGGCCGGAGGGACGGACCTGCGCGCTGGACGGCACGTCACTGACCACCGCCGCCGGGCGGTGCGACGACCGGGCGCCCGGCGACGCCGGCGAGGCGGTCGCCGACCGGGCCGGCGGCGCGACCGCGCCGGCGCTGGCCGGTGGCCCGGCGCCGAGCCCGCCCGGGCCGGAATCATCCGACCGGGTGACCCAGATCGCCCCCACGGTGACAAGCAGAAGCGCCAGCACGACGCCGGCCAGCACCCGGGTGCGCCGATCCGCGGCCACCGGCCGGACCACTGACACCGGAAGCCGGGCCTCCGCGATCGCCTCGGTCTGCTCGTCGAACCGCGTCGGCATCAGCATCGGGGCCGGTGGCGCCGGTGGCGGGGACACCGCCTCCGCCGCGTCGCCCAGCACCTCCGACACCTCGGCCGCCGACGGGCGGTCCGCCGGCTCCTTGGCCAGGCAGCGGTCGACCAGGTCGGCGACCGCCTCCGGCACACCGGGCAGGTCCGGCAGCGGGGCCGGCTCGGCGTAGATGTGCGCGCTGAGCATCTGCGTGGTCGTCTCCACGGTCCACGGCGACTCGTCGGCCAGCAGGCGGTACAGCAGCACGCCGAGCGCGTAGACGTCCGACGCCGGCTCGATCGCGCCGCCGGTGAGCCGCTCCGGGGCCAGGTAGGCGGGGGTGCCGAGCAGCCCCTCCTCCGGCTCGGCCGGGCCGGCCGCCGCGGCGATGCCGAAGTCCACCACCTTGGCGCCGGCCGGGGTGACCATCACGTTCGCCATCTTGATGTCCCGGTGCACCAGGCCGTCCTCGTGCGCGGCGGCCAGCGCGGCGGCCACCTCGCCGCAGATCCGGAACACCCGGCGCGGCGGCAGCGGGGCGTCCTCGATGCGCTGCTGCAACGTCGGTCCGTTGATCAATTCCATGACGACGTACGGAACGGGATTCTCCGAATCGTCTTCCCCGAAGTCGTAGATCTGGGCGATGTTCGGATGCGACAACGTGGCCGCGGCCCGGGCCTCGTGCAGGATCCGGCTGCGGAACCGTTCGTCACCGGCGTACCGCCCGGCCAGAACCTTGACCGCCACCAGCCGGTTCAGCACCTCGTCGGTGGCCCGCCAGACCACGGCCATCCCGCCGCGCCCGAGTTCGTCCAGCAGCCGGTACCGGCCACCGAGTTTGCGTCCCTCGTCCACTCGACGCAGTTTGCCGAAATGCTCGCCGATTCGCACATCGGCGATCCTGCGAATGCCATTCATCTTTCATATTCCGCGGGGTGTGGATATCGTCGGAATCCGGCGATGGGGGGCTCGATGGCGATCTCCGGACGGCAACGGCTGACCGACGCGGCACTGAGCCGCCTGTTCGGTCGGGCGCCCGCCCTGCACGGGTACTCGGTGGAGCAGGTCCGCACCCCGATGCGCGACGGTGTCCGCCTCCTCGGCGACCACTTCACCCCGGTCACCGACCGGCCGCGCGGCACCGTGCTGATCCGTACCCCGTACGGCCGCGGCCTGCCCACCTCGGCGCTGAACGGCCGGCTCTTCGCCGCCCGCGGCTACCACGTGCTGCTACAGAGCGTGCGCGGCACCTTCGGCTCGGAGGGCACCTTCACCCCGATGGCCCAGGAGACCGAGGACGGCCAGGACACCGTCGCCTGGCTGCGCGAGCAGCCCTGGTTCGACGGTCGGCTGGCCACCCTCGGCGCCTCCTACCTGGGCTGGACCCAGTGGACGCTGCTCCAGGACCCGCCGCCCGAGCTGCACACCGCGGTGATCTACGTCGGCCCGCACGACTTCCGGGAAGCCGTCTACGGCACCGGCGCCTTCACCCTCGGTGATTTCCTCGGCTGGAGTGACCAGATCGTCCACCAGGAGGACGGCGGCCTGCGCCGGGTGCTGTCGATGGCCACCGCCCCGCGCCGGCTGCGTCCCGCCCTGGCCGGCCTCCCCCTGCCCGAAGCCGCCGAGCCGGTGCTGCGCGGCCGGGCCCCGTGGTACCGGCAGTGGCTCGCCCACCCGGACGGCGACGACCCGTGGTGGGCCCCGTACCGGGCCGGCGCCGCCCTCGACAAGGTGACCGTCCCGGTCCTGCTGATCGGCGGCTGGCAGGACCTGTTCCTCGACCAGACCCTCCAGCAGTACACCGCCCTGCGCAACCGCGGCGTCGACGTCGCCCTGACCGTCGGCCCGTGGACACATCTGCAGGTCGGACTGCACGCGGCCGGCCTCGTCGCCCGGGAGAGCCTGGCCTGGCTCGACCAGCACCTGGCCGGCGGCCCGGCCGCCCGCAAGTCACCCGTCCGGGTGCACCGCACCGGCGAACGCGCCTGGCACGATCTGCCCGCCTGGCCGCCCCCGACCGAACCGGCCACCTTCCACCTGCGCTCCGGCCGCCGCCTCACCACCACCGCTCCCGGCCCGGACGAGGGCGTCGCCGCCTTCACCTACGACCCCGCCGACCCCACCCCGTCCGTCGGCGGCCGCACCCTCACCGGCTCGATGGGCGTCAAGGACAACCGCGCCCTCGAAGCCCGCCCCGACGTCCTCACCTTCACCACCGACCCGTTGCCCACCGCCGTCGACGTGATCGGCGGCCCCACCCTCACGCTCACCGTCACCGTCGACAACCCGCACGCCGACATCTTCGCCCGCCTCTGCGACGTCGACCCGCACGGCCGCTCCCTCAACTTCACCGACCAGCACCGGCGCCTCGACCCCGGCCACCCGGCCGGCGAGCCGCACCGGCTGGAACTCACCCTCGACCCGTGCTTCCACCGGTTGCTCGCCGGCCACCGCCTGCGGCTGCAACTCTCCGGTGGGGCGTTCCCACGCTTCGCCCGCAACCCGGGGCGGGTGGGGGGCGGGCTGGCCGCCTCACACCACACGATCGACGTGGCCGGATGCCGCCTCACGATTCCGGTGGCCACCGCGCCGCCGCTCACCATCCGCTGACCGCACCGCCGGAGCATGCCGCGACCGACCGACCGAACCGCATCCGACTCCGCTCCACGGCCGGCCGCCGTCCGCTCGACGTCCGGACCGCACTCCCGGCGCCCCCGCAACCGACTCCGCTTCACCGACCGGACCGCCGTCCAGCCGGTGCGTCACTGTTCCGGCGGCTGCGGGGCTTGCATCCACCATTCGGTGAACTGCCGGGCCTGCCCGGTGTGATCCAGCCGCAGTACCCAGAGGTTGCGGTATTCGCGATCCGGATAGCAGGTGCGACCTTCGATCACGGCGAGTTCCTCGGTGACGATCAACGGCTGCCAGGAGAACGTCGTGGTGCCCGGACCATCGCGATGCTTCAGCCAGCCGGCGACAATGGCCTCGCGGCCGCGCCAGGGGGATGAATAGGGGGCGGTGAAGTAGGCGGCGTCATCGGTGAAAAGATCGCGGATGTCGTCCGGATCGTTCGACTCCCACGCCTTGCGGTACTTCGCGATCCAGGCGGCAACGGCATCCAGGCTGGTCATACACCCTCCCCGCGGGTTTCGATCAAGGTCGAGGTGAGGATCGGGAACTAATCACCATCAAGGTCAAGGTCAACATCTGGATGTCGTATGTCCGCGCTGATAACTGATCGCCGCTCCCGCCGAGGCCGGGCCCGGAGATCTGGCCGCTGGCGCGTCCACAACAATCTCCGGACCCTTCATTGTCCGTGGGTGGTCACCGAAAAGACAAAACCCCGCCGTGCATCCCCACGCCCATGAGCGATGGCGAACCTGGAACCGCACGATCCACCGAGCGGGTGTCTGCGAAATGGTGTGTGCAAGTGGGGTGTGCGCGAGTGGAGCGCCTGCGGGCCCGAGGTGCCCGTGAGCGAAACGCCTACGGGCCGGTGTCCATGAGTGGAGCGCCTGCGGGCCGGTGTCCCCGAACGGGGTGTCTGCGCGTGGGGTGGGGCCGGGTCGGATCGGTAGGGTCGCGGGATGACGGGAAGCTGGCGGCATCTGCCGTCTCCGGCGCGGCCGGTCGCGGTGGCTGCCAGTGCGGCGGTTGACGCCGTACAGGGAAATCTGGCTGTCGCATTCGATGCGGCCGTCGCGGAGCTCGCCGGGCTGGAGCAGGCGCATGCCGGGTTGATCCTCGGGACGACGGTGCGGCTGCTGCTGGAGGACGGACATCCGGACGGGCTGGCCGCCGACGATGTGCGCGAGGCGCTGGCGTCCTGCGTGCGGGCCCATCCGGAAGCGGACCCGCAGGTGGTGCTCTGGCTGCTCGCCGGGGCGCTCGGTGTCCTCGACGAGGACGGCGCGCCGGGGCCGAAGCCGGATGCCCTGGCCCGCAACGCCATGCTGCTGATCACCGATCTGCTCGCGGGGCGGGATCTGCGGGACTGGCTCACCGCGGCCCTCACCGAGATCCAGCGGACCCAGCTGAACGACTGACCGGGGCGCGCCGCGTGACCCGCGTCGGCACGGCGTCCTGCGGCGGCGCCGACGGCTGCGGCGCGGTGAACGCCGGGCCGGCCGACGCCGGGGGCGGCGCGGGGGTGCTGTGGTCGCGGGCCCAGGCACAGATGGCGGTCAGGGGCTCGCGGAGGGTGCGGCCGAGCGGCGTCAGCTCGTATTCCACATGTTGTGGCGGGTCGGCCTTGTGGACGCGGCGCAGGATCAGGCCGTCGGTCTGCATGCCGCGCAGGGTTTCGGTGAGCATTTTCGGGGTGATGCCGGGGATCCGGCGGCGCAGCCGGGCCGGACGCTGCGGCCCGTCGCTCAGGGCGTAGATCAGCAGCACCCGCCATTTGACGGCGAGGCGTTCCAGGGCCTGCCGGGTGGCGCACCCCTCGTCGAGGACGTCCGGTACGAAGAACTCCACGCCTGCCCCCAGATGGGTACCCGAAAGTGCCTACTTCTCCGGTGTAGCCCCCGCAGCCTAGCGTGGTGCCGTGACCGAGACAGTGACGTTCTTCAGCGAGGGGCTGCGGCTCGAAGGGGTGCTCCGGACCGCGCCGGGGTCCCGGGCCGCCGTGTTGACCGGACCGTTCACCGGTGTCAAGGAGCAGGTGGTGGCCGATTACGCGGAGCGGCTGACCGCGGCCGGGATCACCACCCTGACGTTCGACCACCGCGGGTTCGGCGCCAGTGAGGGCCGCCGCGGGCATGAGGACAGTCAGGGCAAGCTGGCCGATCTGCGGGCCGCGGTGGGGGTGCTGGACGGCTACGACCGGTCGGTGGTCGGGGTCTGCCTGGGCGCCGGCTATGCGATGCGGGCCGCGGCGACCGATCCACGGGTGCGGGCGGTGGTCGGGATCGCCGGGGCGTACAACAGCCCGGCCTGGTTCGCCGAGCGGATGGGCCTGCCGTCGTACCGGTCGGCGCTGGCCGGGATGCTGGAGCGCTACGACGAGGAGATCCCGGCGGTCGCCCTGGAGGGTGAGGCGGCCATGCCGGGAGAGGAGCCGTGGTCGTACTACTCGAAGTGGATCGGCTCGGACGGCTGGCGGAACAGGGTGACCCGCGGCTCGCTGCACAGCCTGATGACGCTGGACGTGCTCGGGGTCCGGCCGCTGCTGCCGCCGAGCCTGGTGGTGCACGGGCGGGTGGACGACTACTGCTCGCCGGAGCTGGCCGAGGCGATGCGGGCCGACGAGACGGTGTGGCTGGACTGCACCCGGCACGTCGACCTGTACGACGTGGACGCCTACGTCAGCCGGGCGGTGGAGGTGACCGCGGAGTTCCTCGGAAAGCACTGACCCGCCAGCCACGGGGGATGACGGGTCAGTGCTGTGGTTCCTGTCGGAATCGGTCGGCCGGCTTCGCCCGCAGGGGTGAAAACCGGCCAGGAAATTCCCGCGGAGTTTCAGGAGGGACGGAGCCCGACCGAGGTGCGCGGGGAGGGTGGCTCGGCGCAGCCGAGCAGGCCGACCAGGCCGGAGACCCAGAGCTGCCGGTAGACCGTGGCACTGGGATGGCTCACCACCAGCTTGATGCCGCTCGCGGCGGCGGTGTGGAAGCAGGCCACCAGAATGCCGATCCCGATGCTGTCGATCAGCATCACGCGCTGCAGGTCGAGACAGATCCTGCTGGGTGTCATGGTGGTCAGGACGTCGTTGACGGCGTCCCGCATGACGTGCGCGTTGTCCAGATCGATTTCCCCGCTCGGGGCGATCTCGACGGTGCCGTCGGCCAGCTGGCGGGTCGTGATCGGCAGATACACAGCTGCCCTCTCTTCTGGTGTCGGAAGGTCCGACGCCGACTTGCCGCGGGACACCATGCGACGGCCGGAGATAGAGGTCGCTCGCACGCGGCGTTCGCTGGGAGACGCCACAGGAACCCGCGTTCCTACAACAATCCGCTGGTCTGCAAGTTACGCCACGTAGGCGCGGAACGCCAGAGTAGTTCATATGGCCGGAATGTGCTGGATCGGTCAGCGCACGGTGACGGCGTTGACTGTCCACTGAATCTGGCCGAATACTCACCGTATGCGATGGAGCACCGAGCGGCATGCCTGACGCGGCCCCGGGCGCCGTTTCCCCCCCGGCGCCCGGCATCGTCCACTTCGCCGGCGGCGCCGCCGAAGACGCGGCTGACGTCCTGCATCGTTTCTACCACCCGGTGTCGCTGGGCATGCCGGAGAACGCCGACACCAAGATCGGCATGGAGGTGATCCAACTCGGACCCCTCACCGTCGGTCATCTCACCTTCACCGGGCGGGTGACACTCGCCGCACCGGCCGCCGACGCGTACCACGTGACCCTGCCGGTGGCCGGGCGGGTGCTGGCCCGGCGGGGCGGGCGGGAGGTCACCGCGGGACCGGCCACCGCCGTCGCGTTCCGCCCCGGCGATCCGGTCTACCTGCGGCCCGAGGCGCCGTCCACGGAGATCGACCTGCGCATCGAACACTGGGCCTTGGAGAGTGAACTGGCCGCGCTGCTCGGTCACCCGATCGAGGGAACGATCGACCTGCCGGCCACGTTCGCGCTGACCGGCGGCCCGGCGCACAGCTGGGCCCGGCTGATCCATCTGGTCCACACCGAGCTGGAGCACCGATCCAGCCTGATCTTCCAGCCGCTGATCGCCGAGCACCTGTGCAGCAGCGTGCTGAGCGGGCTGCTGCTGAGCGTCCCACACCGCTACCACGACGAGTTGGTCGCGCCGGCCGCCGCCGGGCCGCCGCGGAGCATCCGCCGGGTGCTGGACGTCATCCACGACGAGCCGGACCGGGCGTTCACGGTGGCCGACCTGGCCGCGATCGCCCGGACGAGCGTGCGGTCGCTGCAGGAGGGTTTCCGGCGGCACGTCGGCTGCACGCCGATGGCCTACCTGCAGCAGACCCGGCTGACCCGGGCGCACGAGGCGCTGCGGGTGGCCGATCCGGCGGTGGTCACGGTCGCCGCGGTGGCGCACCGCTGGGGTTTCGCCCACCTGGGGCGGTTCGCCTCGGCGTACCGCACCCGGTTCGGCGTCTCCCCGTCAGAGACGCTGCGCCGGGCCGGCTGACGGATTCACTCTCCCGGGTCGCAGCGGCGCGGCTGCGGCACCTCGTTGATCCGCCGGGCACCCACCGGCCCGCTCCCCCGGTGCGCCCCGAACAGGTGACCCCGCGACGGCGTCCACTCCCGCCACGGTGCCAGCACGGACGCCACCACGGCCGCGTCCCCGTCGCCGGGCCCGCGCTGCTCGTGCAGGTAGTCCCGGACCCGGGCGGCCGAGGAGACGCCGTTCTCGGCGAGCTGACGCATCAGCCGCAGGGTGTCCTCGTCCGGGTCGCGGCCCAGCAGGGCGGCCAGGCCGTGCAGGGCCCGCATCACCTCGCCGGCGTCCCGCTCGGCGTCCCAGAGGCCGGTCATGCCATGCCCGCCGGGCCGGTGCGGCCGAGCCGTGCGCGCGTTCGTCGGGCTGCGGTGCGGTGCGTCATGCAGATCTGTCCCCTCACCTCACGCCTGCCGCGGCGTCCGCGTGGGAGCCGGCTGTCGGGACGGTCCGCCCCTGGCAAGCGTGACAGGAGAAAAAGTATTCGCCCCGCTACTTTGCGTCCATCCGTAACGCGCAGGTTCTGTCCAGTTAGCGCCTGTTTCGGCCGACAGTCACTTCTGCCGCGCGAAACCGGCGCGGCCGTCCGGCCCGGCATACAGAATGAGGGCATGCACGAGACCGAGACTCCGCCAGTCTGGCGCACCGGCGCCGAGCAGCCCTGGGACCCCGAGGACCTGGCCGTGGCCCAGGGCAGGTATCCGACGCCCGAGAACATCGCGCGTGCTCGCGCCGAGCTGGAGCGGGACGGCGCGGCCGCGATCGAGCGCACCGTCCCCTAGCGCCTAGAGCCGGACGACCCGGCCTTGCTCCAGGGCCTGATCGGCGGCCGCGAGCACCGCAGTGACCTGCGCCCCGAAACGCACGTCGACGGCCGCGGCCGGCCCGCCCGCGGCGGCCGCCAGCAGCTGGTCCAGTGCCGCCCGGAAGCAGTCCACCGCGGCGAACTCGACGGCCGGCACCGGCCACACCCCGGCCTCCCCGGCGAACTCGGCGGCCTGTCGCGTGGCGCCGGCCGGCGCGTCCACCGAAAGGGTGAGCCGGCTGATCGCCCCGCTCTCGTGCCGCAGCACGAGCACGGTCAGATCGCGCGGCCCGGACAGCCCGGTGACCTCGGCGACCGCGCCGAGCACCGGCAGTACCAGGGCGAGGGCGTGCGGCCCGACGTCCCACAGCCCACCGCGGTCGCGCCGCCACGGCGAGGCGCCGAACGGGTTGCCCGGGGTGAAGATCGAACCGAGGTGGTCGATCCGGGCCTCGGTCCAGCCGCCGGCCGCGACCGCCTCGGCGAGGAACCGCTCGGTCTCCGGTACGAAGCGCCGGGTGAAGAACACCACCGATGCCACGTCCCGGTCCGCGGCGGCCGCGGTCAGTTCCACGGCTTCGGCGGTACGCAGTGACACCGGCTTGTCCAGCAGGAGGTGCCGCCCGGCCCGCGCGGCCCGCAGCGCGATCGGCGCCTGGACGTCCGGTGGCAGGGCGATCGCCACCGCGTCCACGTCCGCGAGCAGGGCGTCCACCTCGGCGTACGCCCGCGTGTGATGTTTGCCCGCGAGCTCGGCGGCCCGGGCCGGGTCGCGTCCCCAGACCCCGGCGAACTCCACCTCGGGGTGCTGCGCGAGCGCCTCGGCGTGCACCATGTGCGCCCAGGGGCCCGTACCGAACAATCCGAAACGCACGATCTGCCCACCCGTCCTCTTCAGGATCTCCGGGGCCGGAAGTTACCAGCCCACCGGCACGTCAGTAACCTGTGCCGGGTGAACGGTCCCCTCTCGGTGGCGACGATCGTCGTCGCTCTCCTGCTGGCCGCGTGGTATTTCCTGCGCAGCGCCCTCGACCGGGCGCCCAGCCGCCTCGACCTGCTGGCCATGACCGGGTTCAGCGCTCTGGTCGCGGTCCTGGTCGTGGTCGCGGTGATCGGTCTGTTCGACGGCTCGCGCCCGGCGGACACCACCACCTTCGCCGGCTATCTGGTCACCACGATCTGCTTCGCCCCGGCCGCCACCTGGCTGGCCAAGCTGGAGCCGACCCGCTGGGGGAGCCTGATCCTCGGGGTGGGCGCCGTCATCCTGCCCGTCCTAGTGCTGCGCCTGCAGCAGATCGCGTCGGTGACCGGTGTCTGACGAGACCCCCGTGAAGACCCGCCCCGGTGACGCCGCTCTCGGCACCGGCCTGGGCCGGGTGCTGCTGCTGGTGTACGGGACGTTCGCGCTCTCCGCGAGCGCTCGCGCGCTGGTCCAGATCAGCACGAAGTTCGGCGAGGCCCCGCTGGCCTACCTGCTGTCCGCGCTGGCCGGTGCGGTGTACCTCGCCGCGACCGTGGGCCTGGCCCGCGGTGGCGCCCGGGGCCGGCTGATCGCCCTGGTCAGCTGCACGATCGAGCTGCTCGGCGTGCTGATCGTCGGCACCCTGAGCATCGCCGACAAGGTGGCGTTCCCGGACGACACGGTCTGGTCCCGCTACGGCAGCGGCTACGGCTATGTACCGCTGGTCCTGCCGTTCATCGGCCTCTGGTGGATCTGGCGCCACAAGCCCGGTCCGGCCGCGTGACGAACCTCGCCACACCGCCGCTGTTCGCCGCGCTGGCATCCGCCCGGCGGATCCTGATCGCCGGGGCCGGCGGCGGCTTCGACGTCTACGCCGGCTTGCCGCTGGCGTTCGCGCTGCGCGCGGTCGGGGCCGAGGTCCACCTCGCGAACCTGTCGTTTTCCGAGCTCGAACTCGTCGACCGGGAGTCCTGGATCGCCGATCACGTCGTCGCCGTGACGCCGGAGTCGACGAGCCCGGACTGGTATTTCCCGGAGGGCACACTCGCCAGGTGGCTGGCGGCGCACGACATGCCGTCGACGGTGTACGCGTTTCCGCCGCTGGGGGTGCAGACCCTGCGGGCGGCGTACCGGTTCCTGGTCGAGCACCTGAACCTCGACGCGATCGTGCTCGTCGACGGCGGCACCGACATCCTCTGCCGGGGCGACGAGCACAGCCTGGGCACCCCGGTCGAGGATCTCACCAGCGTCGCGGCGGTGACCGCGCTGGACGTACCGGTGAAGCTGGTCACCTGCCTGGGCTTCGGGATCGACGCGTATCACGGCGTCAACCACGTGCAGGTGCTGGAGAACCTGGCGGCGCTCGACCGGGAGGGCGGTTACCTGGGCGCGCTGTCGATCCCGGGGACGAGCCGGGAGGCGGTCCTCTACCGGGAGGCGGTCGCCGACGCCGCGAAGAACACGCCGGACCGGCCGAGCATCGTCAACGGTCAGATCGCCGCCGCCCTCGCCGGTCAGTGCGGCGACATCCAGTTCACCCGGCGGACCAGCGGCAGCGCACTGTTCGTCAACCCGCTGATGGCCATGTACTTCACCGTCGACCTGGACCGGCTGGCCGCGCGCTGCCTCTACCTGGACCGGATCGAGAACACCGTCGGCCGCCGCCAGGTGATCACCCGCATCGAGGCCTTCCGCGACGGGGTCACCACCCGCATCCCGCGGGTGTTTCCGCACTGAGCGCTAGGAGACGGCGTGCGGGAGGAAGTTGCAGGTGTTCTTGGTGACCAGGCCCTCGACGCCGAGACCCTCGCGGATGCCCATGCCGGCGGGCTCGCCGTCGATCAGCCAGGAACCGATGACCGGGTGCACGGTGCCCTCCAGCCCGTCGAACGACGGCAGCTCGCACAACTCCTGGACGACGTAGAGGCCGTCCGACCCGTACTCCGAAGGGTTGTCGGTGATCGGCGTCCCGTCGCGGACCAGGGTGACCGAGCCGCCTTCGCGGCCCCAGACCGGTTTCTTGGCGTACGAGGTGAGCGTCGCCGCACCCTTGGATCCGCTGAAGTACGCCGGGAGCAGGTACTTCGCCCGCTCCGGGTCATCGCCGAAGAGTTTCCACAGGACCGGCAGCAGGGCTTTGTTGCCGAGCAGGGCGGCCTTGTACGGCGGTTCGATCCAGACCGTGCCCCGCTTGGACGGGTCGGCCATGTTGCGGAAGAACGCCTTGCCGCCCTCCTCGTGCCAGAACCACTCCCACGGGTACAGCATGAAGATCACGTCGATCGGCTGGGATTCGTTCTCCCGGCCGGGGGCGGGCACGTGGACCACCCGGTCGCCGGCCACGTCCCAGCCGATCTGGCTCATCGCGATCAGTTCCACCGGGAAGCCGGCCTCCTCGGCGGTGGACATCAGGTACGCGACGTTCATCCGGTCCTCGCCCGAGGTCTCCGACGTCTCGTACGCGAAATAGATCTTGGGTTTCTCCGGCAGCCAGGGCCGGGCCTCGCGCAGTTTGGCGATGTTGCGCCGCCAGGCGCCCGGGTCGGCCGGCTCGCCGTCCGGGGTGGCCTCCCAGCCGACCAGCCGGTCGTGGATCGAATTCCACTGCCGCCACGGGTGCCGGCTGACCCCGGTCTGGTCCATCCAGTGCCACTGGATGACCGCGGCCTCGACCAGTGAGGTCGGTGTCTGCGCGTTGAATTCAAGCAGGCGCGGGGTGCTGCCGGCCCCGTTGTACCAGAGGTCGAAGCGCCCGTAGACGGTCGGCGAGAAGTCCGGCGTCTGCATCGGCAGCCGCATGTCCGGGTCCTTGTCCTGGTGCGTCCACGTCTCCGCGTCGCCGTCGAACCAGGTCCGCAGGATCTGCTCGTGGGTGTACTCGGGGATCCCGATCCGGGTCAGGAAGCACGCCTCGGCCGTGCAGATCGAGGTCATGAAGCCACGCCGGCGACCCTCGACGGTACGCCGCGGGCACTGCCCGGCCATCCAGTCGCCGGCCCGCAGGCACATGTCGTACAGCGTGGCGGTGGCGCTCTCCAGTTCCTCGATCTCGTCGGCGGAGAAGTCGTAGTACGGGCCCTCCTGCCAGTACGAGTACATCGTCCCGTCCGGCAGGAGGTCGTCGTTGTAGGTCAGACCGAGACTGAAATTGGTCAGCCGCCAACCGTCCCGGACCGGCCCGTACGGAATCCGTCGCATGTTCCCCTCAGCTGCCCGACGAGCCGTGTCCGCTGGAGTGGCTGCCGCCACCACCCTTGCCGACCACGCCGCTCTTCACCGTGCCGTTGCCGACCCGGCCGGTCGACGGCAGCCCGTACGTGCTGCGCGAGCCGGAGTCGTTGTACGGGAAGCGGCTGCCGCCCGAGGGCAGCTTGGAGCCGACCCGGTAGCCGGAACGGTAGCTCGGCGAGTGGTAGATGTAGTACGGCCCGCCGCCGTGATAGATGCCGTTGTGGTCGTCGCAGTAGTCCTCGTCGACGATGACGCCGTTCTCATCGGCGCAGTAGAAACCCTCGTCGTGATAGCGGTCGTTGCTGCAGGCCGACGCCCCGCCGGCCGCCAGCATCAGGAACGTGCTGGTCAACGACACGCTGCGGGAGCTCATGCGCCGATTCATCACTTCTTTGTAGCCGTTCTCAGCAAGTTGCCAGCCTCAGTCCCTCGGCCCACCGGCCACGTAGATCACCTGGCCGGAGACGAAGCCGGCCCCCTCGCTCACCAGGAACGAGACGGTGTTCGCCACATCCTCGGGACGGCCCGCGCGGGCCACCGGGATCTGACCGATCATCGCCTTCTCGAAGTCGGCGAAGTCGACGCCCATCCGCGCCGCGGTGGCCCGGGTCATGTCGGTGACGATGAATCCCGGGGCCACCGCGTTCGCGGTGATGCCGAACTTACCCAGCTCGATGGCGAGCGTCTTGACGAAGCCCTGCAGGCCCGCCTTGGCCGCCGCGTAGTTGGCCTGTCCGCGATTGCCCAGCGCCGAGGTGCTCGACAGGCTGACGATCCGGCCGTAGCCGGCGTCGACCATGTGCTTCTGCACGGCCTTGGAGAACAGGAACGAACCCTTCAGGTGCACCGACATCACGGTGTCCCAGTCGTCCTCGCTCATCTTGAACAGCAGGTTGTCCCGGAGCACACCGGCGTTGTTGACCAGCACGGCCGGCGGGCCGAGCTCGGCCACCACCCGCTCGACCGCGGCGGTCACCTGAGCCGGATAGGCGACGTCCGCGCCGATCGCGACCGCGGTGCCGCCAGCGTCGTGGATCGCGGTGACCGTGTTGGCGCAGGCGCCCTCATCCAGGTCGACGACCGCGACGGCCAGGCCGTCGGCGGCGAGCCTGAGCGCGATCGCCTCGCCGATGCCGCGCGCGGCTCCGGTGACGATGGCGACCCTGGACGATGCGGACTGCGACATTGCGGCCTCCCATGGTGATCTCTGCTGCTCCGACGGCTGACTCTAAACCGAATCAGGCGGTCCTGCGCAGGCGGATCCAGCGATAGCCGTAACCGGACACCGGGAGCTCGGTCAGCTTGCCCGGATCCGGATATTCGGTGTCGGAGAGCACGTCGTTGGGCAGCTCGGACTCCGCGGCCAGGCTGCTCAGGTCGGCGGTCACCGCGTCCGGCCCGAGATTGTGCAGGAAGACCATGGTGCCGGTGCCGTCGTCGGCACGGTGGATGAGCAGCCCCTTGGGGGCCGGCACGTCGACGTGGGTGCACGCCCCGCTGCCGATCTCCGGCGCCTCGCGCAGCGTCCGGATCATCCGCTCGAACCAGGCCAACAGCGACTTCGAGTCGTGCCGCTGCAGGGTCACGTTGAGCTTCTCGTACCCGTATCCGTCGTCGATCACCACCGGCCGGATCAGGTCGGCCGGGTCGGCGGTGGAGAAGCCGGCGTTCGGCATGCCGGACCACTGCATCGGGGTGCGGATCGCGTCCCGGCCCTCCAGGGCCAGGTCGTCCCCCATCCCGATCTCCTCGCCGTAGCGCAGCACCGGGGTGCCGCGCAGGCTGAACTGCAGCGCGTAGGCGAGCTCCAGCCGGCGCCGGTCGTTGCCCAGCATCGGGGCGAGCCGGCGGCGGATGCCCCGCCCGTACAGCTGCATGTTCTCGTCCGGCCCGAACCGGTCGAAGACGTCCTGCCGCTGCTCGGCGGTGAGCCGGGACAGGTCGATCTCGTCGTGGTTGCGCAGGAAGGTGGCCCACTGGCCGCCCGGCGGCAGCTTGGGGGTCTCGCGCAGCCCGTCGATGATCGGCTCCGGATCCTCCCGGGCCAGCGCCAGCACCATCTTGGCGTTCAGCATGAAGTCGAAGAGCATGTGGATCCGGTTGCCCGAGCCACCCTCGTCGCCGAAGTAGGTGACCAGCTGGGCCGGCTCGACATTGGCCTCGGCGAGCAGCACCGCGTCGCTCCTACGCCACTGCACGTGCTGGCGCAGTTCGGTGAGGAACTCGAAGTTCTTCGCCGGGTTCGGGTTGCCGGGCACCGTCTCCTCGATGATGAACGGCACCGCGTCCATCCGGAACCCGGCGACGCCGAGCTGCAGCCAGAACGCGCAGATCTTCTTGATCTCCTCGCGCACCGCCGGGTTCCTGATGTTGAGGTCCGGCTGGAACTTGTAGAACCGGTGGTAGTACCAGAGCTTCGCGGTCCGGTCGAAACTCCAGGTCTCCGACTGCTCGCCGGGGAAGACCATGCCCTGCTTGCGGTCCGGCGGTGCGGTCTCGCTCCAGACGTACCAGTCGCGGTACGGCGAGTCCGGCGACGACCGTGCCGAGACAAACCAGGGGTGCTTGTCCGAGGTGTGGTTGACCACCAGGTCGATGATCACCTTGATGCCCCGGTTGCCCGCCTGGTGCAGCAGCTCGGCGAAGTCGCCCAGGGTGCCGAACCGGGGGTCGACGTTGTAGAAGTCGGCGACGTCGTAGCCGTCGTCCCGGTCCGGCGAGGGGTGGATCGGGTTCAGCCAGATGCAGGTGATCCCGAGCCGGGCCAGATAGTCCAGCCGGCCGATCAGTCCCGGGATGTCGCCGCAGCCGTCACCGTTGGAGTCGGCGAACGTGTCGATGTCGAGGCAGTAGACGACCGCCTTCTGATACCACCGGTCACTCATGGCCCCCTTGTTCTCCGCGCCGGCGGGCCGCAAAACGTTCGGCACGCGACAGCGCGACGACGCCGGCCGCGAGGACCACCGCCGGAGCCAGGACCAGCACCAGCGGCGGCAGCGCCGGCGACTCCCCGACGCCCAGGAAGACCGCCGGCCCGACGCAGACGGCGAGCCCGAGCACCACGACCCGACCGCGGACCGGGGCGCCGATCAGCGCCACCGCGACCACGAGCAGCACCAACGGCAGATCTGCCCAGACCGTCCGGAGCCCGTACGGGAACCTCCAGGCCAGCTCGGGAATCGTGAGCACCCCCTCGGCCAGCGCCATCACCGGCAGCGCGGCCGCGACCAGCAGACCGCTGCGGCGGGGCAGCACCTCACGGACCGGGCGGGCCGGGCGGACGATGCCGAACAGCAGCGCGGTCACGATCGCGACAACCGGCGCCCAGGACAGCCGGATCGCCACCGCCGTGTCCATGCCGGCCCACCAGAGGACCGCGGTGAGCTCTGCCGCCACCACCACCCGGGACAGCAGCGCGGCGGCCCGGCCACGGCCGGACAGCGCGGCCACGGCGAGGGCGAGCCAGGCCAGCAACCGCAGCGCCGGGTCGGCCAGCAGGGCGTCGTTCAGCCCGTGGGCCCGCATCGGGTCGCCGTACAGATTGATCTCGAGCAGGCCGCTGATCAGGGTGCCGGCGTTGTCACTGACCATCACCAGCGCGGTGAACAGGCCGGTGACCGCGGCGGCCTCGCGCCAGCCCGTACCGTGCCGTCCTTGAAGTGCCCGACCGAGACGCGCCGTGAGGCCGCCGCGGATCAGGTCCACCGCATCGGCCGGGCCGGGGAAGCGACGATCCGGCGGGGAGCCGGCCATCAGCACCCCGAGCATCTCGTCCTCGTAGGCGGCCCGGTGCGTCGCCGGGTAGATCCGCAGCAGCCTGCGGTACCGGGACTCCAGAGTGGTCACGCGGTGGCTCCCCCGAGGTTGGTACGACGAACCTTCAACCGGCGCTCGGCGATGGTGGCCTGCTCGCGCAGGCGGGCGGTCTCGGCGGCGAGAGTGCGCTCGCCGGCCCCGGTGAGCCGGTAGTAGCGGCGCAGCCGGGACTGGACGACCTCCTCGCGGTCAACCTCGATCAGGCCGTCCTGGCGCAGGCGGTCGAGTGCGGTGTAGAGGGTGCCGGCACGCAACCGCAGCCGGCCGCCGGTCATCTGGGCCACGTCCTCGATCACGGCATAGCCGTGCCGGGGTTCCGCGGCCAGGGCGGTGAGCACCAGAAACGTGGGCTCCCGCAGGGGCACATTGCTCATGGGCGAGGAATATACCGATCATCGGCATATAACGAAAGGGCGGCCCCGTGGGGCCGCCCTTCCCTTACTCACGAGTGGTTCAGAAGCCCGCGCTGACCTTGGTGAAGGCCCAGTCGGACTGGGCGATGCCGGAGCAGTCGGAGACCACGCCGCCGCCGGCGCAGCCCCGGTCCCGGTTGACCGACCAGAAGGTGAACCGGGCCAGGCCGTTGTTCCTGGCGTAGTCCCGGATCCGGGTCCAGGTGTCGACCGTGGTGGTCTCCTGCTGGTCGGAAAGGCCGTTCATGCCGGAGATGCCGATGTGCGAGTACGCCTGGGCGTCGGTGTAGCCGAAGGTGCTCTTCACCGTGTTCTTCAGGCCCTCGGTGGCGCCGACCGTGGCGGCGTACATGTCCGAGCCGCCGCCGAAGTCGAACGGCATCTGGGTGAACACGTCGATGTTCGCGCCCAGCGCCTTGGCCTGCTGGACCAGCCGGGTGCCGTAGTAGCTCGGCCCGGTCGGCGTGGTGCCGAAGGTGACGATGGTCTTCACCGACGGGTTGTTCGCCTTGACGATCTTCAGGGCGCCGAGGATCCGGTCCTGGACCGCGGTGTTCTCGAATTCGTCGGTGTTCTCGATGTCGATGTCGATCGCCTTGAGACCGAACGCGCTGATCACCTTCTGGTACGCGCCGGCCAGGGCGTCCACCGTGGTGCAGTTCGGGCCCAGCTTGTTGCCGCTCCAGCCGCCGATCGACGGGACGACGTCCGCGCCGGCCGCCTTGATCTGCGAAAGGTAGCTGGCGTGCACGCCGCCGGTGAGGCCGGACTCGCCGTCCCACGCCGGGTTGCAGCCGCCGCTGGCCAGGACGAACGCCATGGTGAACGACTTGATCCCGGTCGCGTTGACGACGGTCGCCGGGGCCGGCGGGTTACCCCAGCCCGGGTAGACGTACGGCGCCGAGGCCATCCTGGTGCCGGTCGTCGGCGGCTGGGTGGTCGGACCGGTGGGCGGGGTCGTGGTGGGCGGGGTGGTGGTGCCGCCACAGGTGCCGTTGTCGATCCAGACGTCCCACTGGCCGCTGTGGGTGGCCGGCGACTCGTTCTGGGTCCACCACTTCGCGGTGTAGTTGTGGCCGCTCTGCGAGGCGACGTTGTCCTTGACGTAGGTGGCGCCGGCACTCCAGGCCGGGGCACAGGCGGCGGCCGCGTTGGCGAAGGTCATCGGGAGCACGGCCGCGCCGGTTCCGGCCGCGAGCACGGCGGAGACCAGGGCGATCTTCCTACTCGTACGCATGGGGATGTCTCCAGGGGTGAGAGGGATCAGGGGAGGGTGGCCAGATGCGGAGCGATGGTGCCGGCCCAGTTGGTGCCGTTGCTGACGTCCCAGTTGATCGACCAGGTCATCGCACCGCGGATGCCCGGATAGGTGGCCGGCGGCTTGAAGGTGCCGCAGTTGGTGCCCCGGGCCAGGCAGTCGAGGGCCGCGTTGACCACCGACGGGGCGACGTAGCCACCGCCGGCGGCCTGGGTGGTGGCCGGCAGGCCGAGCGCGACCTGGTCGGGCCGCAGCCCACCCTGGGTCTGGATGCAGGTGAGTGCGACCAGGAAGTTCTCGGTGCCCTGGCCGTACGCGCTCATCTGGTCGCAGCCCAGCATCGCGCCGGAGTTGTAGAACTGGGTGTGTACGACGGTCAGGATGTCCTTGATCGACAGGGCCAGCGCGAAGTACGACGAGCCGGTGCTCTGCATGTCGATGGTCTGCGGGGCCATCGTGATGATCAGGTTCGAGCCCGCCTTGCCGCGCAGGGTACGCAGCGCGCTCGCCATGTAGGTGGCGTTGAGCCCGTTCTCCAGGTCGATGTCGACACCGTCGAAGCCGTACGCCCGGATCAGCGCGTAGACCGAGTCGGCGAAGTTGGCGGCCGCCGCGTCACTGGAGACGCTGACCGAGCCCTTCTCCCCGCCGACTGAAATGATCACCTTCTTGCCGCGCGAGTGCAGGGTGGCGATGTCCGCCTTGAACTGCGCGTCGGTGTAGCCGCCCACGGCACCGGCCAGGCCCGGGTCGAGGGTGAAGCTGACCGCGCCGGGAGTCGCGGTGGCGTCCGCGAAGGCGACCGCGATCAGGTCGTACGAGCTCGGGACAGCGGCGAGCTTGAGCGGCGTGGCGCCGTTCACGAAGTTCTGCCAGTACCCGGTGAGGAAGTGCGCCGGGAGGCTGCCGGTGCCGGTCGGCTGGACCGTCGGGGAACCGGTCGGGCTGCTCGACGGCGAGGCGGGCGGGGTGGTCGGCTTGGACGTGGTCGGCGAGGCGCTCGGCGAGGAACTCGGTGTCGTCGTGCCGCCGCACGCGCCGCCGTCGAGCCAGACGTCCCACTGGCCGCTGTGGGTGGCCGGCGACTCGTTCTGGGTCCACCACTTCGCCGTGTAGTTGTGCCCGTTCTGCGCGGCCACGTTGTCCTTGACGTACGTCGCGGACGAGCTCCACGCCGTGGCGCAGGCCGCCGCCGCGGACGCGTCGCCGGCGAACCAGGTGGCCGTACCGGCGGCGGCCACCACGGCGACCGTCGCGAGAAGTACCGATCGGGAGCGCTTCATAGCTGTCCTTCCATGCGCCTCCGGTGAGATACGTCAATCTTTAGGACTGTTAACAGTAAATGTAAAGGGGTCGGGAACCTTAAACATCTTTAAAACTCGATCCGTGATCACGACATGACGATGGGCCGCAGCCGCAGGTCAGCGGCTACGGTCCATGCGCGATCTTCGATAAAAAGTATTACCGGCGGAACTGGACCCAGTTCACGTTGACGAAGTCGGCCGGCTGCCCGCTGGTGAAGGTCAGATACACCGTGTGACTGCCGGAAACATTCGCCACATTGCCCGGCACCGACGTCCAGGACTGCCAGCCGCCGGTGTTGGCCACCGCGAAGGTGCCGATCGGGGCGTTGTTCCGGCTGTCCACCCGCACCTCGACCAGGCCGCTGACCCCGCCGGCCGCCCCGGAGGCCACCCGGGCCACGAAGTCCTTCACCCCGCCGGTGCCGAAGTCGACGTTGTCGAACTGCATCCAGTCACCGTTGGTGAGGTAGCCGACGTCCTGCCCGCCCTCGGCGCACGTCTCCACCTGCACCCCGGCGGCGGCGTCGTACGACTCGGCCTGGATCTGCGCATACGCGTCCCGGGACCCGCTCGGCGGCGTCGTGGTCGGCGGCGTGCTGGTCGGCGGCGTGCTGGTCGGCGGCGTCGTGCCACCGGCGGACTGGTACACCGCCACGTAATCGACCAGCATCGGCACGCCGGACGCGGTGGCCGCGGTGGGGCCACCGCCGAACGCGGCCGGGAAGCCGCCGCCCATCGCCACGTTCAGGATCACGAACATCCCGTGGTGGGTCGCGTTGTTCCAGGTGGTGGCGTCCAGCTGGGACGAGTTGAGGGTGAAGAAGTTGGCGCCGTCGAGATACCACCGCAGCTGCTCCGGGGAGGTGCTGCGGTCATATTCCACCGCGTAGGTGTGGAAACCGGTCTGGCAGCCCGCGCAGGCCCGCTCGCCACTGCCCAGACCGGTCGTCTCGTTGCACGGCCCGCCCGAGGGGGTGCCGCAGTGCAGCGTGGAGAAGACCGACGACCGGCCGTTGATGTCCTCCATGATGTCCCACTCGCCGATGCTCGGCCAGTTGGTGGCGCCGACCGGGCGGGCCGCCGCGCCCAGCGCCCAGAAGGCCGGCCAGTAACCGGCGGCCGCCGCACCGCTCACGTTCGGCTGCTGCAGCCGGGCCTCGATGCGCACCCTGCCGCCGGCCGGGGCGGCGAAGTCGGTCCGCTGGGTTTCCACCCGGCCCGACGTCCATTGACCGGACGCGTCCCGGATCGGCTTGATCACCAGATTGCCGCCGCCGTCCTGGTAGACGTTGGCGGTCGAGTCGGTCATCGACTCGACCTCACCGGTGCCCCAGTTGCCGGCGCCGCCGGGATAGCCGGTGCCGAGGTCGTAGAGCCAGTTCGACCTGTTCAGCCCGGTGCCGGCGGCGCCGGTGAAGTCATCGCTGAAGACCAGGGACATGCCGGCCGGCGGGGCGGGGACGGCCGCCTCGGCCTGCGATACGAAGGCGACCGACGCGGCGACGGTCAGGACCGCCGCGCCGACCGCGAGGACTCTCCGGGAAGCTGCCATGGGGGACACGCCTTTCCTGGGGGTGGAGAAGGAACGTGAGAGCGCTCTCAGAAGATTTCACGCTTGTTTCGAGAAGTTGTCAATCTGTCGATATTTGCGTCCGGCGACCAGCTCCGGCCGCCGGACTTCCCGGTCAGGCGGCGGCGACCAGCCGGCGCCGGACGACCTGCTCACCGGCGGTCCACGCGGCGGAGGTCACCAGGTAGAGGCCGCCGGCCAGCGGGAGCCAGGCCACCGCGAGCACGGTCAGCCACGGCAGGTACCTCAGCATCCCCGCGGTCAGCGCGGCCGCCTGCTGGTCGTCGCCCGGCACCGGGACCGGCTGCGGGGCGGCCGCCCGGCGCGACGACCACCAGGCGATCCCGCCCGAGATCGCCAGCAGCACGGCGAAGACCGGCAGCCCGGCGGACAGGTGCGCGGTCAGCGGCACCCCGGCGATCGCGCCGGCCGGCGGATGCAGCGCCACCCGGTACATGACCATGAAGAACGGCGCCTGGGCCAGCCCGGGCAGTAGCCCGGCGAACGGGCCGATCCCGTGCTCGCGCTGCAGCGCCAGGGTCGCGGTGGCGAGCTCCATCGGGTCCCTGTGCTCGGCCCGCAGCTTCGCCATCTGCGGCGCCAGCGCGGCGCGGCGGCGCTCGGTGCGGATCTGCAGGTAGGTGAGCGGGGTCAGGGCGGCCCGGACGAGCAGCGTGAACAGGACGATCGCGACGGCCGCGGCGAGCCCGCCGGTCAGCGGTTCGAGATGCCCGGACAGGACGGTGATGCCGGTGTGCGCGGCGTCGACGACGGCGTGGAAGAGACCGGAAATGGACATGGCGATACCCCAAGGGTCCGAAACGGGAAGGACACCGAGGCGGCGGCGTACGGAACGGTTACGCGGCCGCGGGGTACGCGGTGGGTGCTCGGGGGCGGGGACGGCCGGAGGCGCCCGGGTCGAGCAGGCGCGGGGCGGCGGTGCGGACCCGGCGGGTGAACGCCCGGACCCCCGGCAGCAGGCCGGCGGCCGGCACCGGGACGGCGACCACGGCGGCCACCACCAGGGCCGCCGCGACCAGGGCCAGCGCGACGACCAGTCGCGGGCCGCTGCTGAGCCCGGGGTCGAGCAGGGCGGTGCCCGCCAGCGCCCAGTACCCGAGAAGCAGCATGTCCGGCAGCGTAACGCCGATGGTCAAGGCCCGGTTTTGCCGGCAAACCGGGCGGGTAACCCGTCGCGCATGGAAGCCGCTGCCGAGGGCACGACGACTATCTCTGCCCGACTCGCCGAGCGCGCCGAGAAGCGCGATCTGCTCACGCTCGGGGTCGAGGAGGAATACCTGCTGGTCGACGCGGTCGAACCGCGCGGCGTGGAAACCGTGGAGGCGGTGCTGGAGCAGATCCCGGAGCAGTTCCGGGGCGGCGTCCAGCACGAGTACCTGCGCAGCCAGATCGAGGTGGCCAGTCCGCCCCAGCTGGAGCTGATGAGCCTCTACGAGGCGATGACCGGGCTGCGCGAAACGGTCGCCACCGCCGCGGAGCGGGCCGGGTCACGGCTGCTGGCGGTGGGCGCGGGCCCGGCCGCCGGGCCGAACACCCGACTCTTCGACGACCCGCGGTACCACCGGATGCGGGAGCGCTTCGGCGATCTCTCACCCGGCCAGGGGCTGTGCGGTACACACGTGCACGTGAGCATCCCGGATGCGGAGACCGGCGTACAGGTGCTCAATCATCTGCGCCCGTGGCTGCCGGTGCTGCAGGCGGCGACCGCGAACTCGCCGCTGTTCGGCGGCCGGGAGACCGGGTACGCCAGCTGGCGCTCGATGCTGTGGGAACGCTGGCCGACGGTGGGCCCGACCCCGTACCTCACCTCACACGAGCACTACCTGACGCTGATCGCCGACCTCGAGGCGAGCGGGGCGATGCTCGACGAGGGGATGCTCTACTGGTACGCCCGGCTCTCCGCGCGGTATCCGACCGTGGAGATCCGGATGGGCGACGTGATGCCCACCGTGGACGACGCGATCCTGCTCGCCGCGCTGGCCCGCGGGCTGGTCTCGACCCTGCTGAACGAGGTGCGCGACGGCGTCCCGGCGCCGGACGTGCCGCACCCGCTGCTGATGGCGGCGCACTGGCGAGCGGCCAAGGACGGTCTCGAGGGCCTCGGGTTGGACTTCGCCACCCGGGAGCCGCGCCCGGCCTGGCGGCTGCTGCGTCAGCTGGTCGACTTCGTCCGGCCGGAACTGGAGCGGCACGGCGACCTGGAGATGGTGACCATGCTGCTGGAGCGGCTGCGGACCCGGGGCACCGGCGCGGCACGGCAGCGGGCGCTGCTGGCCAAGGGGGTGCCGGTGGCCGGGGTGGTGGACTGGCTGGCGCGCGCCACCCGCGGGGGAGAATGACAGATATTGCCCACAGCGGCACGGCAAGTGACCAGCAAAAACAACTTTCAGTGAGGGTTCGGTGACCGATCCGGTATCGCGCGGGATCTTGCCGCACGGTAGGCATGACGGATGCCGCCGCACACCTCGCCGCACCTGACGAGCCCCGGCGACGCAGCCGCGACGGGTGGGCGGCACCGTCGGCCGGACCTCGCCGTGGGCCCGGCGCTGCGCTCCACAGTGGATGCACCGTCGCCCGTGCCCGCGCCCCGTGCCGCCCGGCACCGGGCCGGCGACACCGGGTCGTACAGCACCGTCCGGTCTGCCGCCGGAGCGCCACGGCACTCCGCGGCCCCCGGCCGATCCCGCCCCCGGCGGCCGGCCACCGGCACCCACCGCGCGCCCGGCACCCTGCCGCTGGAGACCTGGCTGGAGGCGGCGAAGAACCGGCCGACCACGGTGCTCGGCACCCTGGTCGTGGCCGGCCTGCTGATCACCGCGGTGCCGCTGGCCCAGCCCGGCCACAGCGACCCGGGCTCGCTGGCCGCCGCCGCGCAGGCCGAGGCCTCGGCGCGGGCCGCCGGTCAGCACGATAGGACGAACGACTCCGGCAACCGGCCGGGCGGACCGCAGGCGCAGCCCGCGGCCGGCGCCAAGCCCACACCGTCGGCGGCGGTCACCGGCAAGCCGATCGAATCGCAGCAGCTCCCGCCGGCCGCCGGCGCCGGTCCCGGCCGGTCGCTGCTGACCACCGGCAGCCAGACGGTCGCACTCACCTTCGACGACGGACCCGACCCGGAGCAGACGCCGAAGATCCTGGCGATGCTCGAGCAGTACCACGTGAAGGCGACGTTCTGCCTGGTCGGCTCCCAGGTGGCGAGACACCCGGAGATGGTCCGGCAGATCGTGGCGGCCGGGCACACGCTGTGCAACCACACCTACGACCACGACCTGACCATCGCGAAGAAGACACCCGCGAAGATCCGGGCCGACCTGGAGAAGACGAACGCGGCGATCCGGGCCGCGGTGCCGGACGCGGCGATCCCGTTCTTCCGGGCGCCCGGCGGCAACTTCAACGACCGGCTGGTGCAGACCGCGCACGCCGACGGGATGTCCTCGCTGTACTGGGCGGTCGACCCGCGCGACTGGGAGCACCTGACCGGCGAGAGCGATGCGGCGCACGTCAAACGGGTGGTCGCGTCGATCAGGAAGCAGATCAAGCCGGGCGCGATCGTGCTGTCACACGACTTCAACCAGCCGGACACGATCGCGGCGTACCGGGAACTGCTGCCCTGGCTGACCGAGAACTATCAGCTGGGGGTGCCGTCCGGCACCGGTGAGACCCCGGCCACCGCCAAGCCGGCCACCCCGGCGCCGTCGACGCCCGCTCCGGCGCCGAGCACCAGCGCCGACCCGGTGGTCACCCCGTCGGCGGCCCCGACCGAGTAGTCATCTCTGGCAGGCCGGGCACCAGTACAGGTTGCGGCCGGCCAGCGGGCCGATCGCGACCGGGGTGGCACAGACCAGGCACGGCTGGGCAGTGCGCCGATAGACGTACACCTCGCCACCGTGCCGGTCGACGCGCGGAGCACGCCGCATCGCCTCCGGGGTGTGCTCGGTGTGCACGGTGTCGATCCGGCCCCGCGCGACGCCCTCCTTCATCAGGGCGCGCAGGTCGTCCCAGAGGGCGGCCCACAGCTCGCGGCCGACCGCGGTGCCCGGTGTCAGCGGCGACAACCCGGCCCGGAAGAGCACCTCGTTGGCGTAGATCAGGCCGCAACCGGCCACGATGGACTGGTCCAGCAGCAGCGCGAACAGCGGCTTGGTGCTGGCCCTGACCTTCTGATACGCCCGGGCGGGGTCGGCGTCGTCACGCAGCGGATCCGCCCCGAGCCGGGCCCGCAGCCGCTGCACCGAGGGTGGGTCGAGCACCTCGCACGCGGTCGGTCCACGCAGGTCGAGCCAGTGCGACGGGCCGGTCATCCGCATCCGCACCTGGCCGACCGGGTCGGGCAGCGGCGGCTCCCCCTCGGTGAACTTGCCGTACAGCCCGAGGTGGACGTGCAGCGTGCGGTCACCCTCGTAGTGGTGCAGCAGATGCTTGCCGTACGCCTCGGTGTCGGCCAGCACCCGGCCGTCGAGCAGCGCGGCACCGGCCGCGAACCGGCCCTGCGGGCTGGTCACCCCCACCGGCGCGCCGGCGAACAGCTCGCGGTGGCGGGTGGCGAGGCGGTGAATGGTATGTCCCTCCGGCACGCGCCAAAGGTAGCCGCCCGGGCCCACCCGGCCGGACGTGATGATCGCCACCCGGGGGGCATTCTGCCGTCAGCGGATTCGCCCTGAGGGGAATCGCTGGGTTTCGACACGCCCCGTGAGAGAGGGTGTGAGACGTAGAAGAGCGGATGCGAAAGGGTTGACCCATGAGTGTTGAACCGACCATGCGCGGCGGCGGCGCGTCCTTCGACGACCAGGTCTTCGAGCGTCTGCTCCGGGAGCGGATCATCTTCCTCGGCAGCGAGGTCAACGACGAGGTGACCAACCGGATCTGCGCGCAGATGCTGCTGCTCGCCTCGGAGGACCCGGAACGCGACATCGCCCTGTACATCAACTCCCCCGGTGGCTCGATCAGCGCCGGGATGGCGGTGTACGACACCATGCAGTACATCAAGAACGACGTGGCCACCATCGCGATGGGCATGGCCGCCTCGATGGGCCAGTTCCTGCTCTGCGCCGGGACCCCCGGCAAGCGGTACGCGCTGCCCCACGCCCGGGTGATGATGCACCAGCTCTCCGGCGGCATCGGTGGCACCGCCGCGGACATCGCCATCCAGGCCGAGAGCATGCTGCACATCAAGACGGTGATGAACGACCGGATCGCCTTCCACACCGGGCACACCGCGGAGGAGATCGAGCGCGACTCCGACCGGGACCGCTGGTTCACCGCCCAGCAGGCCAAGGACTACGGCATCGTCGACCACGTGATCGCCAAGGCGTCCGACGTGAACGCGGTGTCGTCGCTGGTCTGAGGCTTCTCCACGGGGGACGCGCGGCGTGGCCGTGCGTCCCCCGTGTCATTTCCCCACCGCCCGGGTATGTGAGCGTCAGACGACTCCCCCGCTCAAGGAGGTGCTGACGTGAGGATGCCTACCTTCTCGCGCACGGCCACGACCGATACCGACGAGACGGCCCGGGTCCCGGTGCGGCCCCGCCGGGGCGACGACGAACCCACCACGCAGGCGGTCACCAAGCCGGTGCCGGCCACCACGGTGACCGCGCCGACCGCGGCCGAGCGCAAGCCGATCACCGTCGGCCGCCCGGTCACCCCGGTCAGCCCGGCCGCGCCGGCCACCCCGGTCGCCCCGGTGCGCCGGGCCCGCGGCAGCATGATGGCCACCCTCGGCCTGATCGTCAGCGTCGCCGGGATGGCGCTGGTGCTCTCCGGCCCGCTCGCCGGATACGGCGTCGGTGTCGCCGGACTGGGTCTGCTGCTCTCGCTGATCGGCCTCAACGCCACCCGCAGACAGCACGTGGCCGGCAAGACCGACGCGCTGCTCGGCCTGCTCATCTCGCTGGGTGCCATCGTGCTCGGCGTGCTCGCCCTCAACGGCCAGCTGAGCTGGCTGGGCACCGACACGCAGCCGCCGGCGCGGCTGCGGGAGTGGCTTGACGCACAGTTTGCGAACCGCTTCTGACGGGTAATCGACATTTACCGACAGCGATACGCTGACGGGACACCCCTCGGAATCGGGACGGCACCGCCGGCCCGCACCGAGAATCTCCGGCGGTTCGCCGGGCCGGGCTCCGGCGGTTCGCCGGACGACCCGCACGGGCGCCGGGAGTTGCGTGAAAACGCCGCTCCCGGCGCCCGTGTGGGGTGCCCGCAACGATTCGCCGCCGGGTGCGGTGATCACGCAACGATCCGCCGCCGGACGCATGATTGGACCGGGGTGCGCGAAGGTCATCCGCACCTACCGTTTCTGCATGACCGCCATGCGCCGCTACCTGATGTGCCGGCCCACCCACTTCGCCGTCACCTACCGGATCAACCCGTGGATGGACCCCACAGCGCCGTACGACAACGCGCTCGCCGTCAGCCAGTGGGAGAACCTGCGCCGGACCTTCCTCGAGCTGGGCCACACCGTCGACCTGGTCGACCCGCTGCCCGGCCTGCCGGACATGGTGTTCGCCGCGAACGGCGGCACGATCGTCGACGGGCGCGCGCTGGGCGTGCAGTTCCGGGACGCCGAGCGGGCCGACGAGGCGCCGGCGTACGCCGCGTGGTTCCGGGCTGCGGGCTTCGAGACCGAGATGCCCAAGCACACCAACGAGGGTGAGGGCGACATCCTGCTCGCCGGCGACCTGCTGCTGGCCGGGACGGGGTTCCGCACCTCGCACGCGTCGCACGCCGAGACCCAGGAGTTCCTGCGCCGTCCGGTGGTCACCCTGCAGCTGGTCGACCCGGCGTACTACCACCTGGACACGGCGCTGTGCGTGCTGGACGAGACGAACATCGCGTACCTGCCGTCGGCCTTCTCGCCGGGTTCGCAGTCCGTGCTCCGGCAGCTGTTCCCGAATGCGATCATCGCAACGGCGGAGGACGCCGCGGTGCTCGGCCTCAACGCGGTCAGCGACGGCCGTAACGTGGTGCTGCCGGTCCAGGCGACGCACCTGACCGAGGAGCTGCGCAAGGCCGGTTACCACCCGATCGGGGTGGACGTCTCCGAGCTCCGCAAGGCCGGTGGCGGACCCAAGTGCTGCACGCTGGAGGTGCGCTCGTGACGACCGTGGAATTCCGTACCGCAGAGGCGCTGGCCGAGGCGGAGCGCTGGACGGCGCACAACTACCACCCGCTGCCGGTCGTCGTGGCCGAGGCGGAGGGCGCCTGGGTCACCGACGTCGACGGCCGGCGCTACCTGGACATGCTCGCCGGATACTCGGCGCTGAACTTCGGGCACCGGCACCCCGGGCTGATCGCCGCCGCGCACGCCCAGCTCGACCGGCTCACCCTGACCAGCCGGGCGTTCGTGCACGACCAGTTCGCCGCGTTCTGCCGCGGGCTGGCCGAGCTGTGCGGCAAGGACCTGGTGCTGCCGATGAACACCGGCGCCGAGGCCGTGGAGACCGCGGTCAAGGTCGCCCGCAAGTGGGGATACCAGGTCAAGGGCGTGCCGGCCGGGCGCGCCGAGATCATCGTGGCGGACGGCAACTTCCACGGCCGGACCACCACCATCGTCAGCTTCTCCACCGACCCGGAGGCGCGGGCCGACTTCGGGCCGTACACCCCCGGCTTCGTGGTGGTCCCCTACGGCGACGCCGAGGCGCTCGCCCAGGCGATCACGCCGGACACGGTCGCGGTGCTGCTCGAACCGATCCAGGGCGAGGGCGGCGTGCTGATCCCGCCGGCCGGCTACTTCGCGGCGGTCCGCGAGACCTGCACGGCGAACAACGTGCTGATGATCGCCGATGAGATCCAGTCCGGCCTGGGCCGCACCGGCAAGACCTTCGCGATCGAGCACGAGGGCGTCGTCCCGGACATGTACGTGCTGGGCAAGGCGCTCGGCGGCGGCATCGTGCCGGTCTCCGCGGTGGCCGCGAACACCGACGTGCTCGGCGTGCTGAAGCCGGGCGAGCACGGGTCGACCTTCGGCGGGAACGCACTCGCCTGCGCGGTCGGCAGCGCGGTGGTCGGGCTGCTGGGCACCGGCGAGTTCCAGGAGCGCTCGGCGCGGCTCGGGGAGCGGCTCCGGGCCGGCCTCGAAGGGCTGATCGGCAAGGGCCTGGTCGCGGTGCGCTGCCGGGGCCTGTGGGCCGGCGTCGACATCGATCCGGCGCTGATGACCGGCCGGCAGGCCTGCGAACGCCTCGCCGCCCTCGGCGTCCTGGCCAAGGACACCCACGGCTCGACGATCCGCCTGGCGCCGCCCCTGGTCATCACCGAAGAGGACCTGGACCACGCGGTCGCCCAACTGGCCGCCGTGCTGGCAGGCTGATCTCTCACCGATAAAGGCGCCACTGCTCGGCAGTGGCGCCTTTTGGTTTTCCGTGACCACACGCGGGTGGTAGGGCATGGCGGTTTGCCCTGGACGCGCAGCGGCCAAAATCGCCATGCCCGGAAGCGGCGGGAGCAGCGATCGGTTATCGGCCGCAGCGTGCGACATCATGAATTTGATCTAGCGTTTGATCTATCTTCCGACGGGGCGGATCGCCATGGTCGGGGCCTCGGCCATGACCGATTGTGGTTGGATGACGCCGCCGTTGGCCCACAGCTTGGCGCGCCCCACGTGCACCCCCGCGTACAGCTCCACCACGTCGTCGGCCGCGAGCACCCGGCTCTCGTCCCGGTGCAGCGTGATCCGCTCCTCGTCATCCTGCGAACCCCCGGGCCGGACCCCCGTCCCGTTGGTGCTGATGTCCTTCACGGTGATCTCCCCGGCTCGCAGCGCGAACCGCACGTGACCGCGACTGATCCATTTGCGCGCGTCCGCGGTCAGCCACTGGCCCAGCATCACTCCGCCGCCGCCCTCCGGCGCGCGGCCGACGACGACCGGCTGATCCTCGGCGACGGTGAACCGCTGCCGGATCACCCCGTCGATCCGGACCGAGAGCACCTCGGTGTGCGGCCGCGGGCCGGCGTCCTTGAGCCGCTCGCCGTGCCGCGGGCAGGTCGGCACGCCGGCGCGCAGGGCCGGCGGCGGCTGGGCGACCGGGCTGGTGAAGGTGCGCATGTCGGCGAACGGGCTGTCCGAGTCACCGCCGGTGCCGAACGTGGTGCAGTTGAAGTCGGGGCACTTCCAGATCCGGGCCAGCAGCCGCTCGCCCAGCGGCGACCGCGGCGTGGGCGGGATCGCCTCGCCCCGGCCGACCCGGGCGACCAATGTGGGGCCGCCCTGCTGGGAGACGAGCGCGAGCAGCCGGCCCGGCTCGGCGACCCAGGGGCGGGTCTGCCGGAAACGGTCCTCCCGGTCACGGGTGAGCACCGGCAGGCCGAGCATCTCGGCCACCTCCAGCACCCGGTCGTCCATCTGCGGGACCACCTCGACCTTGCCGTCGTCGGCCCAGCGGCGCACGACCATGCGCTCGTTCGACGTGAGGTCGGTGTCGGAGAGCAGGCCGCGCGGGGCGATCACGTAGACCGGAACGTTCTCCTCGGCGACGTAGCGCCCGAGGGCGTCGACCAGCAGGCCGAGCCGGACCAGGCTGGCCGGACGGCCCCCGTCGAGGTCGGCGTACCGCACCACCTCCGACAGATCGACCACGGCCCGGGCGAGCGCCGGATCGGTGGTGAGCCGGGCCTCGATGGCGTCGAGGACCTTGCTGACCTCGAATCTCACGAGTCCTCCCCCTGTCTTTCGCAATAGCTCCGACTCATCATGCCCCGGAAGAGATCCCACCGGCGAACCGGGCATCCGGCCGCCGTTTGCCCGTTCCCACGATCGGGCAACTCTGCCATCGACGGCTTTGATGCGACGAAAGGACGGCCATGCGGACTACACGGCTCGCACTCACCGTGGCCACGGCGGCGTTCGCGGTGGCGGGCTGCACCGCGGACGGCACGCCGGCGACCTCGGCGACCAGTGCCCCGGCGGCCTCGGCCGCGGCGGCGCCCTCGGCCAGCGCGGACCCGGCGGCGGTCCAGGCCCTGTCCGGCGCGGCCAGCACCCTCGGGAACAGCAGCTTCAAGATGACCATGACGCAGGGCAGCGGATTCCAGCTGACCGCGGACATCGACGCGCCGCACGGCAACGGCACCGCGGAGATGAACGCGAAGGGCGGCAACACCGCACTGACCGTGAAGACGCTGCTGTTCGGCAAGGACCTGTACGCCCAGATCCCCGGCGTGACGCAGGGCCAGAACTGGACGCACCTGGACATGGCCCGGCTGCCGGACGGCTCGAACATCGGCCTCAAGCCCGGCCAGATCGACCCGGCGAACACCGCGCAGCTGCTCAGCTCCACCACCGACGTGCACCGGGCCGGGGAGGGCTCGTACGCCGGCACCGTGGACCTCACCAAAGCGGCCGGCGTGGCCGGGATCAGCAAGGTCACCCTCGACGGGTACGGCGCGGACGCCAAGCAGGTGCCGTTCGAGGCCACCCTGGACCAGCAGGACCGGCTGGAGTCGCTGACCCTGCGACTGCCCTCGGTGGACAGCCGGGAGACCGCGCCGCTGCAGGTCAAGTACTCCGATTACGGCCAGACGGTGACCGCGCAGCGGCCGCCGGCCGGTCAGATCAGCGAGGCGCCGGACAGCGTCTACCAGGCGCTGGGCGGCAAGTAGCCGGTCCTCACCGGGCGGTGCCGCGGTCGATCCACAGTGGCCGCGGCGCCGGCCGGTTCTCCTCGATCCACGCGTCGATCCGGGCCCACCAGGCGTACAGCCAGTCGATCCGCTCCCGCTCGCCGGCCGGCACCTCCTCCGGCGGGACGCTCCAGAACCGCATCACCAGACGCTTGTCCATCGGCAGCTCGCGCCACACGTCGCCGATCGTGATCATCCGGTCCAGACCGGTGTGCGCCACGAAGATCACCCCGGCGTCCGGGGCTGCGTCGATCGCCGCGAGCAGGCCACCCGGTTTCGGCGGCAGCAGGTTGCGCAGGCCCTCCGCCTTGACCGCCATCTCGTCCAGACCGCTGGCCCGCAGTCGGGCGATCGCCTTGACCCTGCGGCGGGGCGTGAAGTTGCCGCCCTCCGGGAAGATCACGAAGGCGTCGTTGTCGTCCAGCCCGGTGGCCAGCTCACCGATCTGGTCCGCCAACCGGTCGGTGGCGGTACGGCCCGGGGTGATGAACCTGTTCGGCAGCCGGTTGAGCAGCACGTCGACCGCCGGATCCCACTGCAGGGCGGCCTTGAGCACGATCCGCGGTTCCCGGGCGAACCAGTTGACCAGGGCGTGGATCAGCGTGAACGAGTCACCCGGCCCGGCGTGCCGGCTCACCACGATCTCCGGGCGGCCCGGCTGGGCGGTGTCCGGGTCGGTGCCGACCACGTCGATCGCCAGGTGCAGCGACCAGCGGGCGAACCAGAACAGGGTGCGCAGGAACGCGCCGGTCACCACGTAGTGGGCGCGCTGGAACACCGGGCCGCGGATCCACCGGCCGGCGCCCGCGGCAATCCACAGCGCGGCCAGCACGATCAGCGCGGCGGCGTCCCAGACGACGTACACGATCAGCAGGAAGACCAGCCGCGGCACCCGCAACCGGCCGGGGACCAGTGGCGACACCGCGAGCGCGAGAAGCAGCCAGACCGGCAGTGTGGTCAGCAGACCGGCGGCGAGCAGCACGATGGCCGGGGCGATGACCAGGCGCCGGGCCCACACCGGCGGCAGACTCACCGCTCGCCGTCCGGCAGCGGGTGCACATTCGCCGCCAGGTAGCGCCGGGAGGCCGTGTAGGCCCGGCTGATCCGCCGGCCGACCCGCGCCATGTCGCGGTAGGCCCATGGGGAGTCGTCGCCGACCTCGCCGCCGCCACTGGGCAGGACATGCACGCGTACGCCGTCCGGCAGCGACGCCATGTCGCGGGCGAACCGGTGCCGCCGGGCGATCTCGAACGCCACCTGGGCCACCTCCCACGGCCGGCGCGGCACGCTCAGCTGCCGCTCCACCCGGCCCACCTGCAGCACGAAGATGAGCCGCGCGCCGAGCCGGACCGCCTCACTGATCGGGATCGAGTTGACGATCCCGCCGTCCACGAAATGCTCACCGTCGATCTCGGTGGGTGGCAGCAGCCCCGGCACCGCGGACGAGGCGAGCACCGCGTCGACCAGCGGACCGCTGTCGAACCAGTGCTCGGCGGCCCGCTCGATGCTGGCCGCGCAGCAGTGGAACGGCACCTTGAGATCGGCGAAGGTGGCCGCCTCGCCCAGCTCCCCCGCCAGCAGACGGCGCAGCGGCAGCGGCGAATGCAGGTGCGTGCGGGCCGCGAACCGGCGCAGCTGCCGGCCGATCGAGTCGCCGTAGACGGCGGCCGCCTCCGGGGACGCCCAGAGCCGGACCAGCCGGTCGGTGACCGCCTCCCCCGGCTCGGCCGCCACCAGCGCGCCGTTGACCGCGCCGATCGAGGTGCCGACCACCACGTCGGGCCGGAACCCGGCCCGGAACAGCGCGCGCAGCATCCCCACCTCGACCGCGCCGAGCACGCCACCACCGCCGAGCACGAACGCCACCGGACCGTCGACCATGCGCCCCATCGTGACACGCGCTTCACGGGGCCGCTCGCGGTCCTAATCCAGCTCGGGCATCGCCACCGGCTGGGGGCGGGGATGGCAGGTGCCGCACTGCACCGCGTCCTCCACCACCAGCGCCTCGGCCCGGTCCCGCACCGCCGACCTGCTGATCTCCAGGAGGTACGGCCCGAAACGGGCGTGCTCGGTGCACACGCCACGTCCGCAGAAACGGCACGTGGCCCGGGCGCTCTCGGCGCAGAACCAGCACAGCACGGGCGGGCCGCCTCTCTCCTGCAGTTGCCGCCGGTCTCTTCTAGTTGCCGCCGGTATCCGGGGTGGTCGTCTGCGCGGTCGTCGGCACCGTCGTGGGCACGGTCGTCGGCACCGTGGTGGGCACCGTGGTGGGCACGGTCGTCGGCACCGTGGGCACGGTCGGCCGCACCGTCGGCCGGGTGGACGGCTTGACACTCGGCTTCGCCGACGGGCTGGCGCTCGGCGACCGGCTGGCGCTCGGCGACGGGTCGGCGCCGGCCGACGCGCTGGCGCTCGGACTCGCCGACCCGGACGGGCTGGCCGACGCCGACGGTGAGGCCGTGTCGGAGGGGAACGGCGCCTCGGACGGTTCGCCGCCCTCGGGGGCCGCCGGTCGGCTCACCTTCTGCCCGTCGCCGCAGCTCAGGTCGCCGCCGATGGCCGGGGCCGGCACCCCGCCCGCGCTGACCGTGCCGGTGGCCACGGTGACCGCCGCCAGGTCGACCGAGAACCAGGCCCGGCCGGCGCTGGTGACGTCGCCCTGGTCACGGCCGACGGTCAGGGCGAGCGGCCGGTAACCGCCGCTGGTGCCGGCCGTGTCGGCGAGCACCCGCCCGGACTCCAGGGTGACCCGGCCGGACGGGATCGCCTGCCGGCCGCCGCCCACCGCGGCCGCCGTCAGCGTGACCCGGGCGCCCGGGCAGATCAGCAACGCCCCGCCGCCCGGGAAGGTGAGCCGGACCCGCGACTTGCCGGGCGCCTCGACCGAGGCGCCGGCGCCCAGATAGCGCCGGTCGCCGACGGCGAGCGTCTCGTTCCGCGCGGTGGCGCTGCCCCGGTCGACGGTGAGCAGCACCTTCTCGGCCGGCATCTCGGCCCAGGCCGGACCGGCGCTCAGGTCCAGCCCGAGGCCGCCGAGCACCACGACCACCAGCACGCTGACGAACGCCCACATGCGCTTCTCGAAATGGCGGTCGACGTCGAACTCGTCACCGCTGTCCGGCGGGCCGGGCGGCACCGCCAGCGGCGGGTGCACGGCGCCCGGGCGGACGGCGAGTGGCGAACCGGGCCGTAGCGCCGGCATCGGCGCACCCGGGCGGGCCTCCGTGCCGATCAGCGGCGGCAGGTCGGACGCGTCCGGGATGATCCACAGCCGGACCGGGGTGCGGGTCTGCGCCACCATGCCCGGCGTGCCGTCGCCGACCGGGCCGACCAGCGTGCCGCGGCGCAGCTCGACACCGTCCGGCATGGCGATCACCCCGGACTCGACCACCACCGCGTGGGTCGGGCCGTGCAGCATCACCGGGGCACCCGGCTCCAGGTCCACCGGGTGGGCCGCGGCGATCAGTGCGAGCTGCTGGTCCTCCTCCAGACCGGCCAGCGCCGGGGTGTCGGCGAACAGCGCCTCGGCCTCGGCCCGCTCGTGCGGCGGCGGGCCCGGCAGCGGGCCGATCACGGTAGCCACCGTCGAGGTGGGGACGGCGAGCAGCACGGCGCCGGCCGCGGCGTGCCAGTCCAGCGCGGCGCTGCGGCCGGTGAGCGCGGCGGCCAGGCCGACCACGCTGCCCGGGCCGGCGTGGTGCCGGATGCTGCCGCCCGGGTCGCCGGGGCGACGGCCGTGCAGCGCGCCCTCGACCACCACGTAGACGGCGGCCTGCTCCGCACCGGCCAGTACCAGCTGCCGGCCGATCCGCGGATGCTCCCAGCGGGCCCGGGCGGCCAGCGACTGCAGCGCCGGCTCGGGCAGGCCGCCCAGGTCGGAGGCGTGCAGCGCGGCCATTCGGTGCGGCATGTCGGCCTCCTGGTCGCGCTCGGCGGAACGCCGCCGCCACCGGCGCCATCCGCTGCCGAGCCGGCCGAGCAGGAAATAGAGCGGCGGGGCCAGCAGGCCGCCCAGCATCACGGCGAGCAGCAGGCGGGCGCCGAGGCCCTCGTACCAGAGGCCGAGGACCAGGCCGGAGACCCGGTCGGTCCACAACCGGTAGCCCAGCGCGACGGCGGCGCCCAGCCAGAACAGGGCGAGCATGCCGTACAGGGCGATCAGCCGGCCCTCCCGGTCGAGCACCGACCAGCGCGGACCGCGCCGGCGCAGCCGGCCACCGAGCCAGGCCAGGCCGCGGGCCCGCAGGTCGGGGATCTCCAGCCAGTCCATCAGCAGGTATTGACCATCGAGCGGCAGCAGCGGGCTGAGGTTGAAGAAGGTGTGCAGGTAGAACAGGAAGGCCAGCTTGAAGGCGAGTCCGCCGAGCAGCGGGACGCCCAGGCCGATCAGCTGGAACAGGCCGGCCAGGGCCAGGCCGGTGGCCGGGCCGGCCGCGGTGACCGCGATCCGGGCCCGCCGGCCGGCCATCCAGACGTCGCTGGTGTCGACGAAGACCGTGGGCAGGCCGAAGTGCAGCAGCAGGCCGGCGGCCGGCACCTCACGGCCGACGCGTTTCGCGGCGAGCGCGTGACCCAGCTCGTGCAGGCCCATCGCGACCACGTTGAGTAACAGCAGCGAGATGGCGCCGAGTAGGTAGGAGTCACCCGAAAGGAACAGCGGGTGGTTGCCGCGCTCCCAGCTGAACAGGAACAGCACCGCGCCGGCCATCGACAGCAGCGCCCCCAGCCAGAACGCCGGACGGGTGAACAGCAGCCGGCCGGCGCCGTTGTAGAGGCCGGTCAGCGTGCCGTCGACGTTCACCGAGAGCACCCGGCGGCCGCGCACGGCGGCCAGCAGCGAGCCGCCGACCCGCTGCGGCAGCGGCTCCGGGCGCATCTCGCGCAGCGGACGGAAGGCGTCCCGGGGCAGCTCCTGGAGCATCCGGTTGCCGGCCAGGTCGGCGACCACCCGGCGGACCTGGTCGGGGGCGAGCCGGCCGGCGATCCGGGCGAACTCGGCGACCAGCCGGGCCACCGTGCAGCTGCCGTCCATCATCAGGGCCAGCTGGTACTCCTCCGGGCTCAGCCGGAGATAGCAGCTGCGGCCGCCCTCCTCGGGCGAACGGAGCATCACGTACCGCCCGCCGCGGACCGTGGTGCGGTGCCGGACCTCGATGCCGCCCCGCAGTTCGGGACGGGCGCGAGCCGGGTTGAGCCGGTCCGCGACGGCGTGCCAGAGCCCGGAGTCGGCGGGGCCGGACTCCGCTTTCGGGGCCCGGCCGGCCAAAGCTTCCCAGACGCTGGTCCGGGTCTCGACGTACGTCAACTCGCAGGGCCTCTCACTCCGCCACGGTGGGCGGTCAGAGATTAGAAGGTCCCCTCAGCAAACGCGAGTCCCCGGCGGTGAATCCTGCCCGTACGTCGTGAAGGTCCTGAATAGCGGCATAGAGCGGAATACGGCGGGTGACGTGCCCACCCCCTGGCCACGTCACCCGCCGTAGTGCGACGGTGGAGGTCTACTGGGATTCGGCGAGCGTGACGGTGACCTGCTTCTCGGCGCCGTTGCGGGTGAAGGTGATGGTCATCTGCTGGCCGACCGTGCCGGACTGGACCGCGGCCACCAGGTCGTCGGACTCGCTGATGTCCTTGCCGTCGACCTTGGTGATCACGTCACCCTTCTGCAGGCCGGCCTTGTCCGCCGCGCTCTTCGACACGACCTGGCTGACCAGGGCCCCGCCGTTCTCCCCGGTGGTGACGCTGACGCCGAGCGCCGGGTGGCTGACCTTCTTGCCGGACATCAGCGACTCGGCCACGGTCTTGGCCTTGTCACTGGGGATCGCGAAACCCAGACCGATGTTGCCGGAGCCGGAACCGGAGGTGGCGATCGCCGAGTTGATCCCGATCACCTCGCCGTTCACGTTGACCAGCGCACCGCCGGAGTTACCCGGGTTGATCGGGGCGTCGGTCTGCAGCAGGCCGGTCATCGTGGTGCTGCCGCTGCCGCCCTGTTGCTGCTGCGACTGGCCGAACGGGTTCTGCCCCTGGCCCTGCTGGTCCTGCTCGCTGCTGGACTGGATGGTGCGGTCCTTGGCGCTGATGATGCCGGCGGTGACCGAGCCCTCCAGGCCGAGCGGGCTGCCCAGCGCCAGCACGGTGTCGCCAACCTGCATCTGCGAGCTGTCCCCGAAGGTGGCGGCCTTCAGGTTCGACACCCCGGTGGCCTTGACCACGGCCAGGTCGGTGCGCGGGTCGGTGCCGACGATGGTGGCGGTGGTCTTCTTGCCGTCCGCGAAGATGATGTTCACCGTGTCGCCGGTGGCGGTGGCGACCACGTGGTTGTTGGTCACGATGTAGCCGTCGGCGCTGAGGATCACGCCGGAGCCCTCACCCGACTGGGTGGTGATGGAGACGACGCTGTCCTGCACCGCGGAGGCGATCTGGGCCAGCGACGACCGGTCCACCACCCGGCTGACCGAGGTGTTGCCGGACTTCACCGTGGCCGGCGCGTTGTCGTCGTGCACCGCCAGTGCGGTGGCGGCGCCGACCCCGCCGGAGAGCAGCGCGATCAGCACGGCCGCCGCGCCGGCCAGCACGAACTTGCGTCCGCGGCCGGGGTTGCGGGGCGGCTGGTCGACCGGCTGGGCCCAGACCGGGACGACGCCCTCCGGGTTGGTGGTGTGCTGCCAGCCGGGCTGCTGACCGTAGCCGGGGTGCTGCCCGTACTGGGGGTAGCCCGAGGTGGGGGCGGCGGACACCGGCTGCTGCCAGGGCGACTGGGGCGGGTGCGGCGGCTGCGGGGCGGGCTGCTGGTAGCCGCCCGGCACGGGCTGCGCCCAAGGATTGTGCGGCGGCTGGGGGTGCTGCGGCTGCTGGGGGTGCTGCGGCGCCGGGGGCTGCTGCGGGTACTGCGGAGCCGCGGACGGGTGAGCGGCGTTCTGCGGGGCGGCCGGCGGCTGCGCTGCGGTCGGCTGCTCAGACTCCACCCGCTCCGTGCTGAACTGCTCAGCGCCGGCGTCCGCGGGCTGCGGGTTGGTCTCGTTCTCGTTCATGGTGATTACTCTGCCCCGTGCTACTCGTACCGGACTGTGCTAGTCCTGGATGTTTTCTGTGAACCTTTTTTCGACATTTATGGTAGGCAAAGTGACGCGGAACGTGGCGCCCTGACCGGGTTCGCTCAGCACGTCGACGGTGCCGTTGTGGGAGCGCACGATGGCCGCCACGATGGCCAGGCCCAGCCCGGTCCCGGTGGCCTCCCGCTGAGTGTTGCGGGTCCGTGCGCCGTCCGCCCGGTAGAACCGCTCGAAGACGCGGCTCCGCTGCTCCTCGCTCAGGCCCGGGCCGGTGTCGGCCACCTCCACCACCGCGCGGTCCGGCCCGGCGGCGTAGAGGCGCAGCGCCACGGTGGCCTCCGGCGGGGTGTGCACCAGCGCGTTGGTGACCAGGTTCCCGATCACCTGGCGCAGCCGGGCGTCGTCGCCGAGCGCGATCAGCCGCTCGTGGTCGTCCCGGACGTCCAGCTCGATGGTCCGGTCCGGGTGGGTGGCCCGGGCCGCGCCGACCGCGTCCACGGCCAGCACCGGCAACTCGACCGGGGCCAGATTGAGCGGGCGCTCCCGGTCGAGGCGGGCGAGCAGCAGCAGATCCTCGACGAGCAGGCCCATCCGGGCGGCCTCGTCCTCGATCCGGCGGACCAGGCGGGCGACCGCCTCCGGGTCGGAGACCGCGCCCTGTCGGTAGAGCTCGGCGAAGCCACGGATAGTGGTCAACGGCGTACGCAGTTCGTGGGAGGCGTCCGCGACGAACTGCCGCATCTTCTCCTCGGAGCGCACCGCGCGCCCCTCGGAGAGCTGGGCGGCCTCGGCCGCCTCCATGGCCTGCCGCTCCGAGGTGGCCCGGGCGTAGAAGGCCGCCTCGATCTGGGCCAGCATCGCGTTCACCGCGGTGGACAGCCGGCCGAGCTCGGTGGTCGGCTCACCGCCGTCCACCTCCGGGTCGGGCACCCGCTGGCTGTAGTCGCCGGCCGCGATCCGGCCGGCGGTCCGCTCGATCTGCAGCAGCGGGATCAGGCTCTGCCGGACCAGTGCCGCGCCGACGATCGCGAGGGCGAGCAGCACGCCCGTGCCGACCAGCACGTCGACCCACACCAGCCGGCCGATCACCCCCTGGACGTTGCCCATCTGCTCGCCGACCGTGAGCACGTCGCCGTTGTCCAGCACCTTGACCCGGACCCGCCAGGTGTACAACCCGTCGGCCGACCGGCTCGTGTACAGCTTGCCGTCGTACTCGGCGACCTTCTCCGCCCCGGTGATCAGCGTGGGCAGGCTGTTGCCGCTCGTCAATCTGCTCTTGCTGCCGACGCCGACGCCGACCCCGCCGACGCTCGTGAGCACGACCAGGTAATCCCGCGGCGTGTAGACCCGGATGCCCGAGTCGTCCTGAATGAGGACGGCCGCGTCCTCGGAGAACTCGGTGAGCTGCGCGTCCAGCCGGGACATCAGATAGGTGCGCAGCGCGATGGTGCTGGCCGAGCTGATCAGCGTAAGCGCGGCGAACACCAGGACCAGCACCGACGCGACGAGTTTGGTCCGCAGCGAGATCTTGCGCAGGGTGGGCTGCGGCGGGAACGCCTGGCGCACCCGCTCGGAGATCGACATCATCGCGGCCTAGACGGCGGGTTTACGGAGCACGTAACCCACCCCGCGCAGGGTATGGATCAGGCGCGGTTGCACGTTGTCCACCTTGCGCCGCAGGTAGGAGATGTACGACTCGACGATGTTGTCGTCACCGCGGAAGTCGTATTTCCACACGTGGTCCAGGATCTGCGCCTTGGAGAGCACCCGGTTGGCGTTGAGCATCAGGTAGCGCAGGAGCTTGAACTCGGTCGGCGAGAGCTGCACCCGGCTGCCCGCCCGATAGACCTCATGGGTCTCCTCGTCGAGCTCCAGATCGGCGAAGACCAGCCGGGACGGCTGCTCCTCGCCGGCCGTGGTGCGGCGCAGCACCGCCCGGATCCGGGCGGTCAGCTCCTCCAGGCTGAACGGCTTGGTGACGTAGTCGTCGCCGCCCAGGGTGAGCCCGCGGATCTTGTCGTCGGTCCCGTCCCGGGCGGTCAGGAAGACCACCGGGGTGCGCTGTCCGCCCTCGCGCATCAGCCGGATCACCTCGAAGCCGTCGAGGTCGGGGAGCATCACGTCGAGCACGACCAGGTCGGGCGCCGCGCTGCGGGCCGCGCTGACCGCGGCGCTGCCACTGGTCGCGGTGGTCACATCGAACCCGGCGAAGCGCAGGCTGGCGGAGAGCAGCTCGAGGATGTTGGCGTCGTCCTCGACGACGAGCAACTTCGCCTCGCTCTGCTTAGGCTGGGTGTCGTTGCGCTGGGTCTGGGCGGCCATACGGCCATCCTCTCCCCGCCCGCTGCACCTCCGCTGCAGGCTTGCTGAAAATTATCTGTGAGAGGGAATCAGGCGGCCAGCCGGTACCCGTGCCCGGCCATGCTGCGCTGCGCGGCCCGCGCCAGCGCCCGTCGGTCGGCCCCCGGCATCGGCCGCAGCGCCGGCGCGGTGATCACGGTGACCGTGGTCCGGCGCACCCGGGCCACCCGCAGCAGCGACTCCAGCAGCGTGTCGTCGCCGATGAACGACGCCTCGGCGGTGTCGTAGATGATCGAGGTGGGCACCACCGGGGCGCCGGCGTCGATCGCCGCCTGGAACAGCGCCGGACGGAAGTCCCCCTGCTCGGCCCCGCAGTACGTGGTGCCCTCCGGGAACGCCGCCACCGAGCGGCCGCCCCGCAGCGCCCGGGCCACCTCGCCCACCGTCACGGGCAGCTCCCGCGGCCGGGTCCGGTCGATGAAGATGGTGCCGCTGCGGCCCGCCGTCGCACCGATCCCGGGCCAGGCCCGCACGTCGTGCTTGGCGACCAGGCGCACCGGCGTGACCGCGACCAGCGCCAGGATGTCCATCCAGGAGATGTGGTTGGCCACCAGCAGGCTGCCCGGGCGCGGTGCCGGGCCGCGCCGGATCAGCCGCACGCCCATCACCGCGAGCATCGTCCGGGCCAGCGTGCGCAGCGCCGCGCCGCGGATCAGCGCGGCCGGCAGCAGGCCGAGCAGCAGCACCAGGAGCATCCCGGTGAGCCGGAATCCGGCGGTCCAGCCGCGCGCCCGCGGCCCGCCGCCGGTGCGGCAGGCGTCCCCGCAGCCCGAGGCCGGCTGCCAGAGCGTGCTCATCGGTCGCCGCCCAGGAAGTGGCGGCGGTACCGCGGGTCCAGCCGGTCCAGCGAGAACAGCACGTAGAAGTCGGCGCAGTCGAAGTCCGGGTCGTAGGCCGGTTCGCCGCAGACCCAGCTGCCCAGCCGCAGGTAACCCTTGAGCAGCGGCGGAACCGTCACCTTCGGGTCGGCGACCAGATCGGCCGGGGGCGTCCACGGGGTGCGCGGGCGGATCCGCAGCGCCGGCGGGGCCAGGTGCCCGGCGTTGATCCGCTCCCGCACCCCGGCCGCCAGCCCGCCGCCGTCGGCCAGCGGTACCGAGGCGCAGCCGCCCAGCCAGCGCAGGTCGTTCAGGTGCAGATACCGGGCGATGCCGGTCCACATGAGGTTCATCACCGCGCCGGTGCGGTGGTCCGGATGCACGCACGAGCGGCCGATCTCGACCAGCTGGTCGCGCAGCGGGCGCAGCGCGCTCAGGTCGAACTCGCCGTCGGCGTAGCGGCGGCCGGCCCGCCCGGCGGCGCGCGGCGGGAGCATCCGGTAGGTGCCGACCACCGCGCCGGTCGCGTCGTCGCGCACGATCAGGTGGTCGCAGAACTCGTCGAGCGCGTCCACGTCGCGTCCGTCGGCCGCGGTCGTGAGGGTGGCTCCGAGCTCGCCGGCGAAGACGTCGTGACGCAGTCGCTGTGCGGCCTCGATCTGCGCCGCCCGATCCGCGATGAGAAGCGTGTAGCCGCTGGTCCCGGTGGGTGCGGCGGCTGTCATCAGAACTGCCATGTGACCTGTGTAAGGGTGACAGCTGCCGATGGAGTGTCGGGTCAGGTGGCGATGCGTGTCCGGCTGATGAACGGCTTGTGCGAAGGTCGCAGGATGCGAATTCCCGCACGTTTCAACGGTCCGCCCGGCTCCGGCAACGGCGGCTGGTGCGCCGGCGCCTTCGCCGTCGCCGCCGGCGCGGCGCCGGACGGCGCCACCCATCAGGTGACCCTGCGGCGGCCTCCGCCCCTGGAGGTCGATCTCACGGTCCGAGACGACGGTGTGTACGCCGACGGCGAGCTGATCGCCTCGCTCGACGCCGGCGCCGTGAACGCCGGGCCGGGCGTCGAGCCGGTCGGCTGGGACACCGCGGTCGCCGCCTCGCGCGACTATCCCGGCTTCACCGGTCACCCCTTCCCCACCTGTTTCGTGTGCGGCCCGGACCGTGCCGAGGGGGACGGCCTGCGGATCTTCCCGGGGCGTCTGCCGGACGGCCGGACCGCCGCGCCGTGGACGGTGCCGGCCGAGGTCGACCTGCCGCTGCTGTGGGCGGCGCTGGACTGCCCGGGCGGCTGGGCGGCGATCCGCGAGGGCCGCCCGTACGTGCTGGGCCGGTTGGCGGTGGCCGCTGTCGCGCTGCCCGAGCCGGGCGCACGGTGTGTGATCACCGGCGCGGTGTCCGAGCTGGCCGGTCGCAAGGCCCTGGTGGACTCGGCGGTGCACGGCCCGGACGGGCGGCGGCTGGCGGTGGCCCGGGCCACCTGGATCGCCACGGTGTGACGCACGCGATCGATGTCCGGGCTCACAGAGCGGACGTCCGGACGGACCGCGCTCGCGCACGGCGTAGCCTGGTACCGGATCCTAGCCCGTCCCGCGTGACGAGTTGGTCACGTGATGACAAACACGGTGAAAGAGGCGAACGCGGCAGTGTCGACGCAGCAGACTTCGCAGGACAACCCACTCGCGGATTTCGGTCCCAACGAGTGGATCGTCGACGAGATGTATCAGCGATACCTGGCCGATCCGACCAGTGTCGACCCTGCCTGGCACGATTTCTTCGCCGACTACAAGCCGGCGACCGCCTCGGGCTCGATCGTGACACCCGACGAGGCCACCGCGGCGAACGCGACCAAGAGCGCCGCCAAGGCCGGCACCGACGCGCCCGCCGCGGCCACCGTGGCGCCGGCCAAGCCGGTCACCCCGCCCGCCCCGGCGGCGAAGAAGGCGGAGCCGGTCAAGGCCGCACCGAAGCCCGCGGCGGCGGCCCAGCCCGCCCCGGCCGGGGCGAAGACCACGGTCCTGCGCGGCGTCGCCGGCAAGATCGTGCAGAACATGGAGGCCTCGCTCCAGGTCCCCACCGCCACCTCGGTGCGCGCGGTGCCGGCGAAACTGATGATCGACAACCGCATCGTGATCAACAATCACCTCTCCCGGGGCCGGGGCGGCAAGGTCAGTTTCACGCACCTGATCGGGTGGGCGCTGGTCCGGGCGGTCGTCGCGCACCCGGAGATGAACAACATCTACGCCGAGGTCGACGGCAAGCCCACGCTGGTCCAGCCGGAGCACATCAACCTCGGCATCGCCATCGACCTGGCCAAGAAGGACGGGTCGCGCACCCTGGTGGTGCCGTCCATCAAGAACTGCGAACAGATGGACTTCCGGCAGTTCTGGCAGGCGTACGAGGACGTGGTCCGCCGCGCCCGGCGCAACGAGCTGACCATGGACGACTACGCCGGCACCACGATCTCGCTGACCAACCCGGGCGGCATCGGCACGGTGCACTCGATCCCGCGTCTGATGAACGGTCAGTCCGCGATCATCGGCGTCGGCGCGCTGGAGTACCCCGCGCCCTACGCCGGGATGAGCGACGAGACCCTCACCGACCATGGCGTCTCCAAGGTGACGACGCTGACCAGCACCTACGACCACCGGGTCATCCAGGGCGCGCAGTCCGGCGAGTTCCTCAAGGTGATGCACGAGCTGCTGCTCGGCGGCCGGGACTTCTACGACGAGATCTTCACCTCGCTGCGGATCCCGTACGAGCCGGTCCGCTGGGTGCGCGACGTCGCGCACACCTCCGAGGGCCAGATCGACAAGGCCGCCCGGGTGATCGAGCTGATCCACGCGTACCGGGTGCGCGGTCACCTGATGGCCGACACCGACCCGCTCGAGTTCACCATCCGCAAGCACCCCGACCTCGACGTGCTGCAGCACGGCCTCACGCTGTGGGACCTGGACCGCACGTTCCCGGTCGGCGGTTTCGCCGGCAAGCAGAAGATGAAGCTGCGCGACGTGCTCGGCGTGCTGCGCGACAGCTACTGCCGCCGGATCGGCATCGAGTACATGCACATCCAGGACCCGGAGGAGCGCCGCTGGGTTCAGGAGCGCATCGAGGTCAAGTACGCCAAGCCGGACACCGACGAGCAGAAGCAGATCCTGCTGCGACTCAACCGGGCCGAGGCGTTCGAGACCTTCCTGCAGACCAAGTACGTCGGGCAGAAGCGGTTCTCGCTGGAGGGCGGCGAGTCGCTGATCCCGCTGCTCGACGCGGTGCTCCAGTCGTCCGCCGAGGCCGGGCTCGACGAGATGGTGATCGGCATGGCCCACCGCGGCCGGCTGAACGTGCTCACCAACATCGTCGGCAAGCCGTACGAGAAGCTCTTCAACGAGTTCGAGGGGTGGATGGACCCCAAGTCGGCGCACGGCTCCGGTGACGTGAAGTACCACCTGGGCCAGACCGGCAAATACACCACGCCCGACGGCCGGCACTCCACCACCGTCAGCGTGGTCGCGAACCCGTCCCACCTGGAGGCCGTCGACCCGGTCCTGGAGGGCATCGTCCGGGCCAAGCAGGACCGCCTCGACCTGGGCCTGCACGGCTACACGGTGCTGCCGGTGCTGGTGCACGGCGACGCCGCGTTCGCCGGTCAGGGCGTGGTCGCCGAGACGCTGAACCTCTCCCAGCTGCGGGGCTACCGCACCGGTGGCACCGTCCACGTGGTCGTGAACAACCAGGTCGGCTTCACCACCGCCCCGGAGTACAGCCGCTCGTCGATGTACTCGACCGACGTCGCCCGGATGGTCGAGGCGCCGATCTTCCACGTCAACGGGGACGACCCGGAGGCCGTGGTGCGGGTCGCCAAGCTGGCCTTCGAGTACCGCCAGACGTTCAACAAGGACGTCGTGATCGACATGATCTGCTACCGCCGCCGCGGTCACAACGAGGGCGACGACCCGTCGATGACCAACCCGCGGATGTACCAGATCATCGACACCAAGCGCAGCGTCCGCAAGCTGTACACCGAGGAGCTCATCGGCCGCGGCGACATCACCGTGCAGGACGCCGAGGAGCAGCTGCGCGACTACCAGTCCCGGCTGGAGGAGGTCTTCAAGGCCACCCGGGACGCGGCCGGCAGCCCGCCGCGGCCGCACATCATCGCCGAGGAACCGGAGCCGCAGGTGGCCACCGCGGTCGAGGCGGACACCGTGCGGGCCGTCGGCCAGGCGCACATCGAGCTGCCCGAGGGCTTCACCCCGCACAAGCGGGTCCAGCAGCTGCTCGACCGGCGGGCCAAGATGTCCACCGACGGCGGCATCGACTGGGGCTTCGGCGAGCTGATCGCGTTCGGTTCGCTGCTCGCCCAGGGCGTCACCGTCCGGCTCGCCGGTCAGGACTCCCGTCGCGGCACGTTCACCTCGCGGCACGCCTCGATCGTCGACTCGCGAACCGGCAAGGACTTCCTGCCGATCGCCTCGCTGGCCACCGGCACCGCGCGGTTCTTCGTGCACGACTCGCTGCTCTCCGAGTACGCCGCGATGGGCTTCGAGTACGGCTACTCGGTGGAGAACCCGGACGCGCTGGTCCTGTGGGAGGCCCAGTTCGGTGACTTCGTCAACGGCGCCCAGTCGATCGTCGACGAGTTCCTCTCCTCCGGCGAGGTGAAGTGGGGCCAGCAGTCGTCGCTGGTGCTGCTGCTCCCGCACGGCATGGAGGGCCAGGGGCCCGACCACTCGTCCGGCCGCCCGGAGCGGTTCCTGCAGCTCTGCGCACAGGACAACATGCGGGTGGCGAACCCGACCACCCCGGCGAACTACTTCCACCTGCTGCGCCGCCAGGCCCTGTCCAGCAAGCGCAAGCCGCTGGTCGTCATGTCGCCGAAGTCGCTGCTGCGGCACAAGCTCGCGGTGTCCTCGGTGGCCGACTTCACCCAGGGCACGTTCCAGCCGGTGCTCGGCGACGCCGGGGTCAACGGCCAGCCGCTGGACGCCGGCTCGGTGAAGCGGGTGCTGTTCTGCTCCGGCAAGGTCTACTACGACCTGTTCCAGGCCCGGGCCGACCGCGGCATCACCGACACCGCGATCATCCGGATGGAGCAGATCTACCCGCTGCCGGTGGACGAGCTCAAGGCGGTCCTGGCGCAGTACCCGAACGCCGAGGACTTCGCCTGGGTCCAGGAGGAGCCGGCCAACCAGGGTGCCTGGTCGTTCGTCGCGCTCAACCTGCTGGAGCACCTGGAGGGCGTCCGGCTGCGGCGGATCTCCCGCCCGGCGGCGGCCGCCCCGGCGGTCGGCTCGGCCAAGATGCACGAGGCCGAGCAGCAGGCGCTGATCGAGGCGTCGCTGCCCCGCCCGTGACCCTCGTCTGAGCAGGGGGCGTTCCGCTGCGGCGGGGCGCCCCCTTCTACTATTCGGACCATGTACTTCACCGATCGGGGCATCGAGGAGCTGGTCCAGCGGCGCGGCGAGGAGACCGTGACGCTCGAGTGGCTCGGCGAGCAGCTGCGCACCTTCGTCGACCTGAACCCGGAGTTCGAGACCCCGATCGAGCGGTTCGCCACCTGGCTCGCCCGGGATGACGACGACGAGGACTGAGGGTTGTCCACAGGCGGGCCCTTTGACCCGGCGGCGTTCATGCTCAGCCGGTAATTTGGGGGCGTGGCGCGGAGTGTCTATGTAGCGGGCCTGGGCCCGGCTGTCGGCAAGGGCACGGTGGCCCTGGGGATCGTCGAGCTGCTGTCCCGTCAGGTCGCCGGGGTGGCGGTGTTCCGGCCCCTGGTCCCGGCTGTCGACCGTGATCCGCTGCTGGCCGCCCTGCGGGAGCGTTATCCCTCGCCGGTGCCGGCCGCCGAGTCGTTCGGGGTCACCCTGGCCGAGGCGGCCGCGTTGATCGCCGACGGCCGGCGCGAGGAGCTCATCGGCCGGATCGTCGAGCGGTATCGCGCGGTCGAGCGGCAGAGCACCTCGGTCGTGATCATCGGGAGCGACTTCGCCGACCAGGGCGACGAGGGCCACGACGAACTGCCTCGGGAGCTGGCCTTCAACGCCCGGCTGGCGACCGAGTTCGGCAGCGTGGTGGTGCCGGTGGTGAGCGGGGCCGGGCGCGGCGGGGAGTCCCTCGCGGCGGCGGCCCGCAGTGCGTACCACTCGGTCACCGACCTGGGCGCCACGGTGGCCGCGGTGATCGCCAACCGGGTGCCGGCCGCCGCCGGCGGCGGCCCGGCGCCGAGCCTGCCCGTCCCGTTCTGGACGATCCCCGAGGTCCCGGCGATCGCGGCGCCCACCGTCGGCGAGGTCGCCGACGCGCTCGACGCGACCGTCCTGTCCGGCACGCCCGGCGCCCTCGACCGGGACGTGCTCGACTATGTCGTCGGCGCCGCCCACGTGCCCACCGTGCTGGAGCACCTCACCGACGGGGCACTGCTGATCACTCCCGGCGACCGCGCCGACCTGCTGGTCGCGGCGAGCGCGGCGCACGCGGCCGGCACGGTCACCCTGGCCGGGCTGGTGCTCACCCTCGGCGAGCCACCCGACCCGCGCGTCGTGCGGGTCATCGAGCGGCTCGGCACCGGCCTTGCGATGCTGGTCACCAAGGCCGACAGCTTCCACACCATCGCCCTGTCCGACCGGGTGCGGGCCCGGCTCAGCACACCCCGCAAGGTGCAGGCCGCGCTCGGCGCCTTCGAGACGCACGTGGACACCGCCGAGCTCTCCAAGGTGCTCGACGTGGCCCGCTCCGCCCGGGTCACCCCGCTGATGTTCGAGAACGATCTGATCGACCGGGCCCGCGCCGACCGCCGCCACCTGGTCCTGCCGGAGGGCGCCGAGGAGCGGATCCTGCGCGCCGCGGAAACCCTGCTGCGCCGCGGGGTGGCCGAGCTGACCCTGCTCGGCGATCCGGCCGAGATCACCCGCCGGGCCCGCGAGATCGGCGTCGAGATCGGCGACGCCCACCTGATCGACCCGGCCACCAGCTCGTGGCGCGACGACTTCGCGGCCCGCTACGCCGAGATCCGCAAGGGCCGCGCGGTCACCCTCGACCTGGCATACGACGTGGTCCGCGACGTCAACTACTTCGGCACCATGATGGTCGCCGCGGGCTATGCCGACGGCATGGTGTCCGGCTCGGTGCACACCACGGCGGCCACCATCCGCCCGGCGTTCGAGATCATCAAGACGGTGCCCGAGGTGTCCGTCGCGTCCAGTGTCTTCTTCATGCTGCTGGCCGACCGGGTGCTGGTCTACGGCGACTGCGCGGTCAACCCCGACCCAGACGCCGCCCAGCTCGCCGACATCGCCCTCTCCTCGGCGACGACCGCGGCAGCCTTCGGCATCGAGCCCCGGGTCGCGATGCTCTCCTACTCCACCGGCAGTTCCGGCGCCGGCGCCGACGTGGAGAAGGTCGCGGCGGCCACCGCCCTGGTCCGGGAGCGCCGGCCGGACCTGCCGGTCGAGGGCCCGATCCAGTACGACGCGGCCATCGACCCCGCGGTCGCCGCCGCGAAACTCCCCGGCAGCGCGGTCGCCGGGCAGGCCACGGTGTTCGTCTTCCCCGACCTGAACACCGGCAACAACACCTACAAGGCGGTCCAGCGCTCGGCGAACGCGGTCGCGGTCGGCCCGGTCATGCAGGGCCTGCGCCGCCCGGTCAACGACCTGTCCCGCGGCGCCACCGTCAAGGACATCATCAACACCGTGGCGATCACGGCGATCCAGGCGGGAGCCAGATGACCCGGGTACTCGTGCTCAACTGCGGCTCCTCGTCGGTCCGGTACCGCCTCTTCGACGGCGCCGACGTCCAGGCCAAGGGGCTGATCCAGCGGATCGGCGAGCCGGGCGGCGACGCCACCGACCACCTGTCGGCGCTGCGCGACCTGATGGACCGGCTCGACCTGAGCGACCTGGCCGCGGTCGGGCACCGGGTGGTGCACGGCGGCGAACGCTTCACCGAGGCCACGGTGATCACCGACGAGGTGGTGGCCGCGGTCGAGGAACTCGTTCCGCTCGCCCCGCTGCACAACCCGGGCGCGCTGACCGGTATCCGGGTCGCCCGCGAGCTGCTGCCCGAGGTGCCGCAGGTCGCCGTCTTCGACACCGCGTTCCACTCGACGATCCCGCCGGAGGGGGTGATCTGGGCCGTCGACCGCACCCTCGCCGAACGCTTCGGCCTGCGGCGGTACGGGTTCCACGGCACGTCGCACGCCTACGTGTCCCGCCGGACCGCCCACGTCCTCGACCGGCCGGTCGAGGACACCCGGGTGATCACCCTGCACCTGGGCAACGGCGCCAGCGCCGCCGCCGTCGACGGCGGGGTCTGCGTCGCCACGTCGATGGGGATGACCCCGCTCAGCGGCCTGGTGATGGGCACCCGCTCCGGCGACATCGACCCCAGCCTGATCTTCCACCTGCACCGCGCCGGCGGCCTGTCGCTGGACGAGATCGAGGACTCGCTCACCCGGCACGGCGGCCTGCTCGGCCTGACCGGCGCCAACGACATGCGCGAGGTCCTCGACCGGGTCACCGCCGGCGACCCGGAAGCCGAGCTGGCGTTCCTGACCTACACCCGCCGCCTCCGCGAATACGTCGGCGCCTATCTCGCCGTGCTCGGCGGTGCCCACGCGATCACCTTCACGGCCGGCGTGGGGGAGAACTCTTCCCGGGTCAGGGCCGCCGCCCTGGCCGGGCTGGAGCCCCTCGGCATCATCGTCGACGAAGCCCGCAACAGCCGCAACGATCTGATCATCTCCCCGGACGGCGCCCCGGTGACGGTGTGCGTCATCCCGACCGAGGAGGAACTGGAGATCGCCGACGAGTCCCGGCGGGCCCTGGCCCTGCCGGTCTGAGCCGCTGCACCGACCGGCACAGGTCGGCGGCCGCGGGCGGGCACGGGTCGGCGGCCACGGGCGGGCACAGGCCACCGGCCGCGGGCGGGCACGGGTCGGCGGCCACGGGCGGGCACAGGCCACCGGCCGCGGGCGGGCACAGGCCACGGGCGGGCACAGGCCGCGGGCGGGCACAGGCCACGGGCGGGCACAGGCCACGGGCGGGCACAGGCCGCCGGTCGCCCGGACCCGGCCTGCCGCGCGGTCGATTCGGCCTGCCCGGGCCAACCTCGGTGCCCGTCCGGGTCCTGCTGCTCGGCCTTGGTGGGCCGATATTTCCGCTGTGCGGGCCAGCTTGGTGGGTGGTGGGTTTCCACTGGGCGGGCCGGCTTGGTGGGTGGTCGATTCCCGCTGCGCGGCCGGCTTGGTGGGTGGTCGATTCCCGCTGCGCGGCCGGCTTGGTGGGTGGTGGATTCCCGGTGCGCGGGGCGGTTTATGCTGTCCGGTGCCCGGCCCGGCCCGCGATAGGTGGCGGGCCGGGTGGGCGATCGGTTACAGGGCCAGCCAGGCGATCACGGCGATGACGATGACGGCCGCGACCACGCCGCCGATCACCAACGGCATCCTGGACGGCGCCGCGTCATCCGGCTCCCGGGTGAAGGCGCGGAAGGCTTCGGTGTTTCCGCTCGGGTCGACGCTTTTGTCAGACATGGAGCCGACCCTAGCCAAGGCGTGCACGCTTCCGCCAAGACGAGTACCACCCGGCGGACACGGTGTGCGACCACCGCTCCGCCGGCGCACCGGTTACGCCAATGGTCACGACCCTGCCTTCGGCCGGCGGTCCCGCTTCTGCGCTCAGTGGATGCCGACCCTGCGCTCGGTGGATGCCGACCCTGCGCTCAGTGGGGTGGTCACGACCCTGCGCTCAGTGGGGTGGTCACGACCCCTGCGCTCAGTGGGGTGGTCACGACCCTGCGCTCAGTGGGGTGGTCACCACCCTGCGGTCAATGAACGGTCACCACCCTGCGGTCAATGAACGGTCATGGGCCTGACCTCAGTGGGTGATGACCACCTTGCCGAAGAGGTCGGGGGACAGCAGGCGGGCGAAGGCGTCCGGGGTGGCGTCGAACGGGTGGGTGGAGTCGATCACCGGGTGGATGCGGCCGGTGGCGCACATCTGGAGGAGTTCGGCGAGTTCGGCGGGGGTGCCCATGCTGCTGCCGAGGATTTCCAGCTGCATGGCGAAGACCCGCCGCAGGTCGATGCGGGCCAGGTGGCCGGCGGTGGCGCCGCAGACGACGATGCGGGCGCCGGGGGCGGCGCACTTCATCGAGTGGTCGAAGGTGGGTTCGCCGACGGACTCGATGACCACGTCGACCCGTTCGGGAAGGCGGGCGCCGGGCTCGACCGCCACCGCGCCCAGCTCGGCGATGCGGTCACGTTTCGCCTGGTGTCGACTGGTGGCGTAGACCCGCTTGCCCAGGGCGACGCCGAGTGCGACGGCGGCCGTGGCGACGCCGCCGCCGGCGCCCTGGACCAGGATCGCGCCGGCCCGGTCGGCGCGGCCGCGGGTGACGAGCATGTGGTACGCCGTCAGCCATGCCGTGGGCAGGCAAGCCGCCTCGGCGAAGGAGACACCCTCCGGGATGGGCAGCAGGTTCTCCCGGGGCGCGGCGACCCGCTCGGCCAGCGTGCCGGGGTGCCGCTCGGAGAAGAGCGAATAGCCCCGCGGGTCAGCCTTGTCCTCGACCACCGGATAGACCAGCACCGCGGCGCCGTCCGGGGTCACCCCGGCGGCGTCACAGCCGAGGATCATCGGCAGGCGGTCGGCGGGCAGGCCCACCCCGCGCAGCGACCAGACGTCATGCTGGTTGAGCGAACTGGCCCGGACCTCGACCGGCACCCAGCCCGCCGGCGGTGTGAAGGGCAGATCGCCGACGGTCAGGCCGCTCAACGGCTCGTCGGGCTGAAGCTGGGACACGTAGGCAGCGCGCATGATCCGACCCTAGCCGTCGTGCCGGGCCCACACCCCACATCGATCGGCTCCGAATCACCCACCGGCCACCCCGGCCCCTCAACGGCCGGCCGGCGGCGACGCCACACCGCCACCTCCCGCCGGGAGCCGCCACACCGGCCGAAGAGCGCTGCCGGGAACGGTGCCACTCGCGGGAATGGGCGACCGGGGCGGGCTTCACGGCGTACACCATCGGGGTTGAAATCGGACAGCGGACCGCCAGTCGGGAATCGGCCCGAGGTCCGGCGATCCCCGGGGAAAGCGGCGCGCCGCCCCGCCGGAAGGCGGCGCGGCGCGTCAGGTGAAGCAGCGACCCGGCAACCGGCTCAGACGGTCTGACAGGCCTGAACCGGCGCGAGCGCCGGGGTGCGGCGCGCCACGCCGTCACGGACGGCGGCGGCGGCGACCGCGGCGGCGACCGCCGGTGCGACCCGCGGGTCGAGCGGTGACGGAACGATCGCTTCCGGACGGAGGTCGTCGGCGACGATCGCGGCGATGGCGTCTGCCGCGGCCACCTTCATCGCGTCGGTGATGGTGGTGGCGCGGACGTCGAGGGCGCCGCGGAAGATGCCCGGGAACGCGAGGACGTTGTTGATCTGGTTGGGGAAGTCGCTGCGGCCGGTGGCGACGATCGCGGCGTACTTGTGGGCGGTCGCCGGCGGCACCTCGGGGGTGGGGTTGGCCAGCGCGAAGATGATCGCGCCGGGGGCCATGCCCGAGAGGGCCTCCTCCGGGATGCTCCCGCCGGAGACGCCGACCAGGACGTCCGCACCGATCAGGGCCTCGGCGATGCCGCCGGTGCGGCCCGAGACGTTGGTGGCGGCGGCCAGGTCGGCCTTGGTCGCGGTGAGGTCGGTGCGGTCGGCGTGGATGATGCCGCGCGAGTCGACGACGATCACGTTGGCGCCCTGGACGCCGGCCGCGATCAGGGTGTTGGTGATCGCGACCCCGGCCGCGCCGGCGCCGCTGATCACGACGCGCAGGTCGGCGAAGGAGCGGCCGAGGAGGGCGGCGGCGTTGCGCAGGGCGGCGAGGGTGACGACCGCGGTGCCGTGCTGGTCGTCGTGGAAGACCGGGATGTCCAGCTCGGCGTCGAGCCGGCGTTCGATCTCGAAGCAGCGCGGGGCGCTGATGTCCTCCAGGTTGATCCCGCCGAACGACGGTGCCATCGCCTTGACCGCCGCGATGATGCCCTCGACGTCCTGGGTGTCCAGGCAGATCGGGATCGAGTCGACCCCGCCGAACTGCTTGAACAGCACCGACTTGCCCTCCATGACGGGCATGGCGGCTTTCGGCCCGATGTTGCCGAGCCCGAGCACCGCGGATCCGTCGGTGACGACGGCGACGGTGTTCGACGTCCAGGTGTAGTCGGGGTAGAGCGATTCGTCGGCGGCGATGGCCTCGCAGACCCGGGCGACGCCCGGGGTGTAGGCCAGGGACAGATCGTCCCGGCTGGCCAGCGGAACGGTCGCGCTCATCGTCATCTTGCCCCGGCGGTGCAGGTCGAAGACCGGATCAGCGGCCAGGGCGGGATCGAGCTCGAAACTGAAGAAAGACACGGTGAACTCCACACGGCATCGACATTGATACGTCGCACCTGACACGTGCTGGTCGCGAGTATGCGCCAGACGGCGGTGCATGCGGGGGTCACCCGGGAAAGCGACCGCAGCGCGGGTGTGCGCTGGGGATACTGGAGACTAACGTAACCGCCCTGGACGGGGGTAGTAGCGAAACACCACTCGGCCAATGAGATCTGCCACCCCGTACGCCCGTGAGTCGTCCTGGACCAGAGCGTTGTCCCCCTCGATCCACCACCCACCGGCCTGCTCCCGCACTGCCCGCTTAACGACGAGCAGGCCCGGCCGGGAACGGAAGCGGGCGACCACGATGTCGCCGGTCCTTACCCGCGCGCCGCGACGGACGAGCAGGGCGTCGCCGTGACGCAGTGCCGGCGCCATCGACGGGCCGTGCACCAGCACGGCGAATAGTGGTAATTGCCACTTCAAGGCAGCAAGCCTCCGTCGCGTTAGCCCGGGGATGTAAGGGGTAGTGTCAGTCCCGGATCATCGCAAACTCTATGGAGGAGTCCTGATGCGACTTCCGCGTTTCCTGATGCCGCGCACCGTGGTCAGCGCGCACTGCGACCTGCCCTGCGGCGTCTACGACCCGGCCCAGGCCCGGATCGAGGCCGAGTCGATCAAGGCCATCGCCGAGAAGTACGCGGCGAACACGGACCCCGAGTTCCGCACCCGGGCCATCCTGATCAAGGAGCAGCGCGCCGAGCTGGTCAAGCACCACCTCTGGGTGCTGTGGACCGACTACTTCAAGGCCCCGCACTTCGAGAAGTACCCGAACCTGCACCAGCTCTTCAACGAGGCCACCAAGCTCGCCGGCGCGTCCGGCGCCAAGGGCTCGGTCGACGTCGCGGTCGCCGACCAGCTGCTCGGCAAGATCGAGGAGATCTCCAAGATTTTCTGGGAGACCAAGCAGGCCTGAGTGCGACTCGGCCGGCGTGCCCCGCGGGGTGCGCCGGCCGCTGCGATGACAGGTGGTAACCGGTTAGAGTCTCCACCGACAGGAGGAGGTCGCGCGTGTCCCAGCTGACCCAGGCGGAGCCGGAAGTCGGAGACGACGTCGTGCTCCTGACGGTGCCCGCCGACGGCGGTTATCTCGGCGTGCTCCGGACGGCTACCGCCGGCCTGGCCGCCCGGCTCCACTTCGCCCTCGACGAGATCGAGGATCTGCGGATCGCCGTCGACGAGGCGTGCGCCATGCTGCTCGCGATCGCCACCCGTGGCGCCGAGCTGGAGTGCCGGTTCGCCGTCACCGACGACGCGCTGACCGTGGAGGTCACCGTCGCCACGGTGCGCGGTGCGCGGCTGCCGTCCGAGTCGTCCTTCGCGTGGAAGGTGCTGACCGCGCTGACCACGTCGGCCGCCGCCGAGGCGAACGGCCAGCACGCGACGATCCGGTTGCTCACCCGGCGCACCGAATACTGATCCCCTCAGGGGCGCGGCACCGTCGCGGTGAGCGCGATGTAGTCGAGGTGCCGTGACGCGGTCTGCCGGGCCGCCTCGGCATCCCGCGCGACCAGGTGGTCAAGCAGCTCCCGGTGGTCCGCGTCGATCCGCGGCCAGTATTGCTCCGGCAGGTCGGACACCACCTCCTCGCCGTACGACGCCTGGTACAGCGGGCGGCCCACCAGCTCGAACAGCGGGTTGCCGGTCGCCTTGGCGAGCGCCCGGTGAAACACCGAGTGCGCCGCGAGCATGGTGTCCAGATCGTCGAGCGCCGGGTCGAACAGTGCCGCCCGCATCTCGGCGAGGTGCGCGTCGGTCCGTCGCATGGCGGCCAGCCCGGCGGCCGGCACCTCCAGCGCCCGGCGCAGCTCCAGCAGGTCGGCGAGCCCCACCCCGGCCGAGTGCGCGAGCAGCGCGAACCCGGTGGACAGGCCCTCGGCGAGCTGCCCGGCATCCGGATGCGCGACGAAGCTCCCGCCGGTCACGCCGCGGGTGGTGACGATCAGATGCTGGCTGGCGAGCAGGCGTAACGCCTCGCGCACCGTGCTGCGGCTGACGCCGATCTTGACGCACAGCTCGGGCTCGGGCGGTAACCGCTCGCCCGGCTGCAGTCGTCCCGAAGTGATATCCGCACGCAGATCGTCCGCGAGTTGCTGATAGGCGGGCGGGCGCACCGTTGAGCCGGTCACCCAACCAGGTTATGCCTTGATCGGCCGCAGGGGACCGGTTAATCGACACCCAACGCTCGGCTGCTTGCCGGCAACAGCACCAGCACCGCGGTGACCGCCGCGACGACGAGCAGCACGACACCCAGCCAGAGTGGTCCGACCTGGACCAGGAAACCGCCGGTGGCCAGCAGGAACAGCTGCACGACCACGGCCGGCCCGCGGGCTCGGACCCGGCGGCGGCCCAGCGCCCGCGCGACGAGGAAGACCGCCACGGCGGCCAGGGCCGCCAGCACCGTCAGGGCGGCCGCCACGCCCACGTCCGCTCCGGTCCGGGTCAGATCGAGGACAATCAGGTACGCCGTGAGCCCGGCCAGCCCCGCGCATTGCAGGTAGAGCAGCCGGACTCCCCATTCGAGGGACGCCGCCGCGGTCGTCACGGGCTTCTCAGCGTTCACGGCTGCACCATACCGACCGCCGGATCGGGCTCCGGCCGGTAAGGTGCCGCCATGCGTGCCTTGCTGGTGGTCAACCCCCGCGCGACGACGACCACCGAGCGCGGACGCGACGTGCTCGTCCGCGCGCTGCGCAGCGCGACCGACCTGACCGTGCGATACACCGAGCGGCGCGGGCACGCCACCGTGCTGGCGCGCACCGCGGCCGAGGCCGGTGTCGACGTGGTGGTCACGCTCGGCGGGGACGGCACCGTGAACGAGGCGGTCAACGGCCTGCTCACCGCGCCCGGCGCACTGGCCGGCCTGCCCGGCCCGGCGGCATACCGGCTGCCCGCACTCGCCGTGGTCCCCGGCGGCTCCACCAACGTCTTCGCCCGCGCGCTCGGACTCCCCCGCGACTGGGCGGACGGCACCAGCGTGATTCTGGACGGCCTCCGCGACGGGCGGCACCGGGTGATCAATCTCGGACGCGCCGACGACCGCTACTTCACCTTCGCCGCCGGCCTGGGCCTGGACGCCGCGGTGGTCCGCCGGGTGGAGCAGGCCCGGCTGCGAGGCCGGACCTCGACGCCGGGCCTCTATCTACGGGCGATGGTCGGCCAATTACTCACCGAGACGGACCGGTCCGATCCGCCGATGACCCTCGAACGTCCGGGTGAGGAGGCCGACACCGGTCTGGGCACGGTGATCGTGCAGAACACCGCCCCCTGGACGTACGCCGGCAACCGTCCGGTGGACCCCAATCCGGACGCTTCCTTCGATCTCGGGCTCGATGTGCTGGCCCTGCGCAAACTCAAGGTTTCCGCAACCACGAGGACCGTGACACAACTCGCGTGGCGATCCGGTGATCCGCACGGTAAACAAGTGTTACGGCTGCATGATCTTCCGGAGTTCACCGTGATCTCGTCCCGCCCCCAGGCATTCCAGCTGGACGGTGACTATCTCGGCGAGCGGCAGAAGGTGCACTTCGTGTCCGTCCCCTCAGCGCTACGTGTGATCTGCTGACGCAGGGGTACGTCTTTCGGGACGTGCTCACGATCCGTTACAGAAACACGGGCAAAAGGTCGGCAAGAAGGCCGGGACCGTACTACATTGATGGGAGCGTTCGTCAACCGGCTCCGGCAAGAGCAGGAGAACCGGACATATGGGTACGTGAGCCAGCTCACCCGTCGGAAGAAACTTCCAGCGCTACCCTTGACATCGCGAGAGTTCGTGAAAGCATTCACAAGCGATAAGAAGTAACCGGTTGCCACATGTGCGCGTTCTAAATCTGGAAGCGCAGAACGGCCGCCAAACTCAAAAGCTTGCTAACGCTCTGGTGAGCGTACGGGTACAACCCGTCGGCACCGCGAGCGCATGCATATAGGTAAACAGCACTGTTTTCATTACCCCATCCGAAACAAGGAGTTTGCCGCCATGGACTGGCGTCACGATGCGATCTGCCGCGACGAGGACCCGGAGCTGTTCTTCCCGATCGGGACGTCCGGCCCCGCGCTCCTGCAGGTCGAGCAGGCCAAGGCCGTGTGCCGGCGGTGCCCCGTGACCGAGGAATGCCTCTCGTGGGCACTCGAGTCCGGCCAGGACGCCGGCGTATGGGGCGGGATGAGCGAAGACGAGCGGCGCGCGGTCAAGCGTCGCGGCGGCCTTCGCGTGTCCGCTCCCACCGCTTGATTCAATCCCCCACACAGCATTTGCGCCCCGGGCCGTACCGGCACCGGGGCGTCTTGCTGTTTCGGGCCGCTTACCCACCGCCGCCATTCCCCTGCGCGCCAATTCGATCACCGTACGTTTGCCCGTACTCCTGAAATGATCTCGAAATGGCCCGCTGATCGGTTTCCGTCGCGACTCGGGCACACTCCGCTGTGGACGCTCCGATCTCGACCGGGGCGCGGCGCCGCGCCGGAAGCGCCGAAAATCGCGTAGCGCAGAGTGATCGTCACTTTAGGTAGTCGTCGATCATTTGGATCGTCCACTCTGACCCTGCGGCCGGCCTCTGCCCCCGGACATCCCGCCCCGGACTTCCCGGCTCCTCAACGGACTCGCGGGCGGGGTCGGCACGGTCCAATGCGGCACGGCACGGCACGGCACAACGCGGCGATGAAGCACGGCGCGGGGTTGGGCACGGCGCGGCGGTTGGGCACAGCGCGGCGATGAAGCACGGCGCGGCGCGGCGGTAGGGCACAACGCCGCGCGACGAAGCACAGCGCCGCGCAGATGACACGCGACGCCACGCAAGCAAGCACAACGCCGCGCGACGAGGCACGGCACGGACCGATGCGGCGGCTCAGGCAGCCGAGCGCAACCGGGTATCAGGCAGCGGCGAGGACACGGACGCCGGTGGCCGCTACGCGGGCGCTGATGAGGCCCACCAGTTCCGGCGCGTCGCCCAGCGGCTCGGCGACGGCCACCGCGCCCGCCTCCCGGGCCGACTCGACGGCCTGGTCGTAGAGGAGCCCCGGGGCAAGGAAGTATCCCGCGACCGCCACCCGCCGGGCTCCCGCCTCCTGGAGCCCCCGAACGGCCTCTCCGGCCCGCGGACCCACCCCTGAGGCATATGCCACCCGCGCCGGGACCCCCAGGCGGGCTCCCAGGGCGGCGGCGGCGTGCTCCACCGTGCCGCGCGCCACCGGGTCGCGCGTTCCGGCCGCGGAGAGAACCACGGCATCGAAGCGCTCATTCGGCACCAAAGACGAAATATCCGTAAAGTCGCCGAGGGCGCCGGCGAGGCGCCGCGTCAGAGCCTCCAGAAGCAGCCCCGGCATGAGCAGCGCCGCCGGCCCGACCGGCAACGGCCCCAGAACTTCGGCCAGCGCGACCGCCGGCGGCCGCGGGACATCGGCCGGCGCGACCGGCGCCGGCTGCGGCCGCAGGACATCGACCGGCGCGACCGGCAACGGTCCGAGGACATCGGCCAGCACGACCTCCACCGGAAGCCCCGCCGCCTCCGCCAGCACAGCCGGCAGATCCACCCGCCCGTGATACGCCGCCGTGAGCAGCAGCGGCACCAGCACCGCCCGCCGCTCCCCGAGCCCGCTCAGCACATCGAGCGGCCGCGGCCCCGCATGATCCAGGTACGCCGCCCGCACCAGCCACTCCGGCCGTGCCCGGCGAACCGCCCGGGCCAGCGCCTCGGTCGATGCGGCCGCCCGCGGGTCCCGGCTGCCGTGGGCGACCAGGACCACCGCGGGCCGCGCGGCGATCAGACGTGCAGACCGCATTCGGTCTTCTCGAACATGGCCCAGCGCCCGGCCCGCGGGTCCTCGCCGGCCTTGGTGCGGCGGGTGCACGGCCAGCAGCCGATCGAGCCGTAGCCCTTCTTGAACAGTTCGTTGACCGGCACGTTCCACCGGCTGATGTAGCGGTCCACGTCGGCCTGGGTCCACGCCGCGATCGGGTTGACCTTGACCTTGCCCTTCTTGGCGTCGAAGGCGACGACCGGCGTGTTGGCCCGGGTCGGCGACTCGTCGCGACGCAGGCCGGTGGCCCACGCGTCGTACTCGGTCAGGGCCCGTTCCAACGGCTCGACCTTGCGCATGAAGCAGCACTCGTCGGGGCTGCGGCTGAACAGCCGGGGGCCGTATTCGCCGTCCTGCTGGCCGACGGTCATCCGCGGGCGGATCGAGCGGACGTTGACGTTCATCGTGCGGGCGACCGTGTCCCGGACCTTGAGGGTTTCCGGGAAGTGCAGGCCGGTGTCCAGGAAGACCACGTCGACGCCGGGGGCGACCCGGGAGAAGAGGTGCGCGACCACCGCGTCGGCCATCGAGCTGGTGACGCAGAACCGGGCGCCGAAGGTGTCGGTCGCCCACTTGGCGATCTCCTCGGCGGTCCGGCCCTCCAGGTCCTGCGCGGCCTGCAGGGCGAGCGCGCGCAGGTCGTCGGCGCTGCGGCGGGCGGGGTCAGCGGGGGCGCTCGGCGCGCCCAGGTTGATCAGGCCCAGGCCGGTGGCGTTGAGGATGCTCATTTGGTAGCTCCCTTGGACAGCAACCCGTTGAACTTGACCGTGAAGACTCGGGCGCAGGAGTGGCACTCCCACGCGCCGTGCGAGGACTCGTTGGGGCGGAGGTCCTCTTCACCGCAGTAGGGGCAGTACAGCGGGGCGGATCGGGCGTCGCTCATTTGAGGAGCTCCTCTTCGGCCCGCATCACCCAGTTGGCGAACGTCTCGCCGTCGGTGCGGCCGTCCCGGTAGTTCCGGGCGACCCGCTCGACGTACGCCGGCAATTCCTCGGCGGTGGCCTTGAGGCCGCGCAGTTTGCGGCCGAAGCCGGCGGTTTCCCCCTTGGCCATGCCGAGCGCGCCGCCCAGGTGGATCTGGAAGCCCTCGACCTGTTCGCCGTGCGCGTTCATGACCAGCTGGCCCTTGAGACCGATGTCGGCGACCTGGGTGCGGGCGCACGCGTTGGGGCAGCCGTTGAGGTGCACGGAGATGTCCGCGTCGAAGCCGGGGAGGCGTTCCTCGAGCCGGGCGACGAGTTCCTCGCCGCGCGCCTTGGTCTCGACGATGGCGAGTTTGCAGTATTCGATGCCGGTGCAGGCCATGGTGCCGCGCCGCCAGGTGGACGGGCGGGCTTCCAGACCGATCTCGCGCAGCTCGCCGACCACGGTCTCGACCTTCTCGTCGGCGATGTCGAGGACGAGCAGTTTCTGGTACGCGGTGAGCCGCACCCGGTCGGACCCGTGCCGCTCGGCGAGGTCGGCGAGCTTGCCGAGCTGGGTGCCGGAGGACCGGCCGACGACCGGGGCGGCGCCGACGTAGTTCTTCCCGTCGCGCTGCCGGTGCACCCCGATGTGGTCGATCGGCTTCTCCGGCAGGTCGGGCGCCGGCCCGTCGATCAGCGCGCGGCCCAGGTATTCCTTCTCCAGGACCTCGCGGAACCTGGCCACGCCCCAGTCGGCGAGCAGGAACTTCAGCCGGGCGCGGTGCCGCAGCCGGCGGTAGCCGTAGTCGCGGAAGATCCCGACCACGCCCTCCCAGACGTCCGGGATCTCGGCCAGCGGCACCCAGACGCCGAGCCGCTCGGCCAGCCGCGGGTTGGTGGACAGGCCGCCGCCGACCCAGAGGTCGAAGCCGGGCCCGTGGTCGGGGTGCTCGACCCCGACGAAGGAGACGTCGTTGGCCTGGTACGGCCCGTCGGCCAGCCAGGAGATCTGCGACTTGAACTTGCGGGGCAGGTTCGAGTACGCCGGGTCGCCGATGTACCGCTTCAGGATCTCGTCGATCGCGGGCGTTCCGTCGATCACCTCGTCGACCGAGATGCCGGCGACCGGGCTGCCCAGCACCACGCGCGGACAGTCGCCGCAGGCCTCGGTGGTCTGCAGGCCGACCGCTTCGAGCCGGCGCCAGATCTCCGGCACGTCCTCGACCCGCACCCAGTGGAGCTGGATGTTCTGCCGGTCGGTGATGTCGGCGCTGTCGCGGGCGAACTCGGTGGAGATGTCGGCGATGGTGCGCAGCTGGGCGACGCTGAGCGCGCCGCCGTCGATGCGGACCCGGAGCATGAAGTACTCGTCTTCGAGCTCTTCGGGTTCCAGCACCGCGGTGCGTCCGCCGTCGATCCCGGCCTTGCGCTGGGTGTACAGGCCCCACCAGCGGAACCGGCCCCGCAGGTCGGCCGGGTCGATCGAGGCGAAACCCCGGTGGGCGTAGATGTTCTCGATCCGGGCCCGCACGTTCAGCGGGTTGTCGTCCTTCTTGCTGCGCTCGTTGGGATTGAGCGGCTCGCGGTGTCCGAGCGCCCACTGACCCTCGCCGCGCGCCTTACGGGGGCGGGCGGCCGGTGTAGCGGGAGTGTTGCTGGGCGCCATGGCGGCGGTCCTCCGGGTTTCGTGGGCACCGGAGGACAATCGCGGCCTGGTGGAGGCTCCGCGACATCAGCGTCGGGAGAGGGCCGGCTTGTCGTCCGCGCCCGAAATAAAGGGGGGCGGCGTCAGGAAGCCGGACACATCGCGCTGAAGACACGCCCGTAGTCGACGTGGCGGCGAGCCACGAAGCGGCGGTCGATAGCAGCGGTCATGCCGGTAAGCCTCTCACGCAAACCGAATGTGGGCCAGTGAGGTCCAGAATCCGGGAGTGTGCTCCACGGCACTTCCCGGGGTATTCCTATTGCTGTTACTAATTCGTTACGCCGCAGGCCGGACGACGTCGATCATCGACAGACACCAACCTCGAAGATCAACAAAAAGATCAAGTTCTGGAGGTGCGCACATCCGCCGGGGTGCCGACCGCATGCTCCCGCGCGGGCCGGGCCACGGTGATCTGGCCGCTGACGCGTCCAGAGCGATCACCGCGGCCCTTCACTGCCCGCGGGTGGTCACCGAAAACCGAGGATCGCACAACCGGCGACCGGGGATCAGCGCTTGCCGAGCGGGACCACCAGCACGGCCTCGGTGCCGCCACCGGCCCGGTTGCGCAGCTCGATGCTGCCGCGCAGCTCGCCGGTGGCCAGCGCGCGGACGATCTGCAGCCCCAACCGGCCGGCGTCCGGCCGGAAGCCCTCGGGCAGGCCCTGACCGTTGTCGGCCACGGTGACGTGCAGCTGCTTGCGGAACCGGTGCGCGGCGACGACCACCTCGGCCGGCTGCTCCGGCGCGGGGGCGGGCTCGTCGTCCTCACCGGCCGGGAAGCCGTGCTCGACCGCGTTGATCAGCAGCTCGTTGAGCACCATCACGAGCGAGGTGGCGATCTCGGCGGGCAAAATCCCGAAGGTGCCCTCGCGGCGCATGTGCACCGGAAAGCTGGTGGCCGAGACCTCGGTGGCGGCGGTCGCCACCCGGTCCACGATCCCGTCGAACTCGACCGCCTCGTCGCTGGACATCGACAGCGTCTCGTGGACCAGCGCGATCGACGCGACCCGGCGGACCGACTCCTCCAGGGCCATCCGGGCCTCCGGCGCGTCCACCCGGCGGGCCTGCAGCCGCAGCAGCGCGGCCACGGTCTGCAGATTGTTCTTCACCCGGTGGTGGATCTCCCGGATGGTGGCGTCCTTGGTCATCAGCGCCCGGTCCCGGCGGCGCACCTCGGTGACGTCGCGGACCAGGACCAGCGCGCCGATCGGGACGCCGGCCGGGAGCAGCGGCAGCGAACGGGTGAGCACGGTGGCGCCGCGCGCCTCGAACTCCATCCGCGGCGGGAACTCGCCGCGCAGCGAGGAGCGGATCCGCTCGGCGACGTCGTTGCCCTCCAGCGGGTCGGCGGCCAGCCGGCTGGAGAGCCCGGCCAGCTCCTCGCCGACCAGGTGGGCGTTGAAGCCGAGCCGCCGGTACGCCGACTGGGCGTTCGGGCTGGCGTAGGTGACCTTGCCGGAGGCGTCCAGCCGGATCAGGCCGTCGCCGACCCGGGGCGCCGAGGTGGTCATCTCGCCGGGCTGCCGGGCCGGCGGGAAGGTACCGTCGGCGACCATCTGGGCCAGGTCGTCGGCGGTGGTCAGATAGTTGAGCTCCAGCTGGCTGGGGGTGCGGGCGGTGCTCAGGTTGGTGTCGCGGCCGATCACCGCGATCACCTCGCTGTAGCCCTCCTCGTGGTCGTTCTCGTCGCGGCGGCGCACCGGGATGGCCTCGTGGCGGGCCGGGGTGTCGCCGTACCAGACCGGGTCGCCCTCCCGCCAGATCCGCTCCTGGGTGAACGCGACCTCCAGGTGGGCCACCTCGGGGCCGCCGAATCGCCGGCCCACCTGGTCGTCCTGATACGCCGTGGGCGCCGTGGTCGGGCGCACCTGGGCCACGCAGACGAACTCCCGCGGCTTGTCGCCCTTGACCGGCACCCAGAGGAGCAGGTCGGCGAAGGACAGGTCGGAGAGCAGCTGCCAGTCGCCGGCCAGGCGGTGCAGGTGGTCGATGTCGGCGGAACCCAGGCTGGAGTGTTCCTCGACGAGATCGCGCAGGGTGGACACACGCCAAGCCTGCCACGCCGATGTTTCGTCTAAAGCGTGCTGGTCACCTTCTTCAGACCGCGGGGGGCGTCCGGGTCCTCGCCCTTGGCCAGCGCCAGTGCGAGCGCCAGCTTCTGCAGCGGCAGGATGTCCAGCAGCGGGCTGTACCGCTCGTCGACGGGCGGGACGGCCAGCCTGCCGGCCGGGCCGACGGTGAGCACGTCGGCCTTGCGCTCCTCGAGCCGGGCCAGCACGTCGGCCATCGACCTCCCGCCGGGGCCGCCGCCGACCACGGCCAGCACCGGCACGTCGGTGTCGGTCATCGCGAGCGGGCCGTGCAGCAGGTCGGCGCCGGAGAAGGCCAGCGTCGGCACGTACGACGTCTCCATCAGTTTGAGCGCCGCCTCGCGCGCGGTCGGGTAGGCGTAGCCGCGCCCGGTGGTGACCATGTGCGGCGCGAACCGGTAGCGCTGGGCCACGTCCTCGGCGGTGTGGTCGGCGAGCACCCCGGCGGCCAGCGCGGGCAGCCCGGCCAGCGCGGCCCGCTCCTCGGCGGGCAGCCGCCCGTCGCCGGCCCGGATGCCCTCGACCAGCAGCAGCATCGCGAGCAGCTCGGCGGTGTAGGTCTTGGTGGCGGCGACCGCGCGCTCGTGTCCGGCGGCCACGTCGACGGCCAGCTCGGCGGCCCGGGCCAGCGGCGACTCCGGGTTGTTGGTGACCGCGAGGGTGAGCGCGCCGGTCTCCCGGGCGGCGGAGAGCACGCCGGTCAGGTCGGGCGAGCCGCCGCTCTGGCTGACCCCGATCACCAGGGTGCCGGTGAAGTCGGGCCGGGCGCCGTAGAGGGTGATCGCGCTCGGCGACGCGCTGGCCACCGGGAGACCGAGCCGGATCTCGGTGAGGTACGCCCCGTAAAGCGCGGCGTGGTCGGAGGTGCCACGGCCGACGAAGAGCACGTTGCGCGGGCGGCGGGCCGCGATCTCCGCGGCGACTCCGGCGATCGCGTCGGCGTGCGGCCCGTCGAGCAGGCGGGCGAATCCCTCCGGCTGCTCCGCTATGTCCGCTGCCATCCCGTGGCCTCGCTCTGTCATGTCATCCTCCCCAGATGAGCAGTTCTCGCGCAATAGATGCGCAGTCTTGCAAGAAAAAGCTTAGTACGTCAATCTTTCGCGCACTACTGCGCAGCCGCGAGGACTGACAGATCGCGTCGCTGCCCGTACTGTCTTCACTCGTGGACGCCCACCCCCCGGTCCCGCACGACCTCACCCTCGCCCGCGCCGCCCTGGACGCCGGCGAGATGAGCCAGGCCGCCCGCCACCTGGCCGGGGCGCTGCCCCACGCACCCACCCTGCCGGAGATCCACGAGCTGCTCAGCCGATTGGCGGCCCGGGCCGACGGCGCGCTGGACCTGTTCCCGCTGGAGCCGCACGCCCCGGCCGGCCGGGTGGCCGCGCACGCACACCTGCTCGCCGCGGCCGGCCGCCCGGAGGACGGGCTGGCCCTGCTCGCCGCGGCCAGCGGGCACACCCCGGACGTCGACTGGGCCGGGGTGCCGTGGGTCAGCGACCCGGTGCTCGGCGGCCGGATCGACCCGGACGCACTGGCCCGGACGGTGATGCGGCTGTGCACCGCGGTCGGCGACCCGGCCCCGGCGGCGGCCGCCGAGCCCCTGCGCCCCTACCTGACCGTGGTCCGGCACACCGTGGCCGCGCACGGCGAGCACGCGATGCTGCTGGGCGCCGGCTCGGCGCTGGCCCGTCGGCTGGGCGAGGCCCGGCTCGCGATCGACTGGGCGACCCGCGGCGCCCGCTCCCGGCCGTCCAAGCTCGGCGAGATCTGGCTGGGCTACGCGTTCCGCAGTGCCGGCCGGATCCCGGAGGCGCTGGCCGCGCTGCGCCGGGCGGTCATGTACGACCCGGACGACCTGTCCGTCTACGCCGACGTGGCGGCCACCCTGGCCGACCTGGGCCGGCTCGACGAGGCACTGAGCTGGACCGACCGCGCGCTGGAACGCGACCCGCGGTTCGACTGCGTGGTGCACACCGCGCAGCGGCTGCGGTTCCGCGCCGACGGCGAGGTGGCCCACCTGATCGCGCTCGCCGACTTCGTCCGCGACCACCCGGACGACACGCACGAGCACACCGACCTGGACGACTGCTGCCGGGACGTGCCGTGGCTGAGCGGGCTGCCGGCCTCGATGTCCCGGCTGGCTCCCGGCCGCCCCACAGTCAACGGCGATCCGTCACCGGACGCGCGGGACCGGCTGCTGCGGGTCGCCTCGACCGGCTGGCCGCACCCGCCGGCCGCCTACGACCGGGCGCTGGGCCTGGTCCTGGTCGAGCCGTGGGAGCTGCTCGCGCTGCTCGGCCATCCCGCGGTGACCGGCGCGGCCGACCCGGGCGCCGCCGAGGTCTGGGCCTGTCTCGGGCTGCTGCACCACGGTTCCGAGGAGGCGTGGCTGGACTCCACCCGGCGTCGGCTGCTGCTCGGCCTGCTCGACGGCGAGGTCGACCGGGTCACCCAGGCGGCGCTGTTCGCGCTGGTCACCTACGCCTGGGTGGATCCGGAGGCGCGGGCCGACGTGGCCGCCGTGGTGGCCGGCCGATTCGCCGAGGTGGCCGGTGGGCCGCACGCCCGGGCGGTCGCCGAGCTGGCGCTGGCCACCCCGGAGCTGGCCCGGCCGGCCCGCGAGCTGGCCGCGGCCACCGTCCGCACGCCGGTCATCCCCCGCCAGCGCAGCCGATCCTACCTGCTGCGCTGGCTGAAGAAATGAATCAGTTGATCACCGCGATCAGGTCGCCCTCCTGGACCACGTCCCCCTCGTGCACGGCGAGCTCGCCCACCGTGCCGTCGGACTCGGCCACCACCGGGATCTCCATCTTCATGGACTCCAGGATCACCAGGGTGTCGCCCTCGGCCACGGCCTGACCGACGCCGGCCACGACCTTCCACACGTTGGCCACCATCTCGGCACGGACTTCTTCGGCCATTCCGGATCGCCCTTCCTCGTCACGTTTCCAGGGAAGGTCATCAAATCACGGATCCCGGACGGGTAGGTCCGGGGCGGCCCATCCCCGCCGACTACGATCGGCGACTGAGCAAGCGTGAGGAAGGAGGCCCTTATGGCCAAGAAGGCTCGCAAGAAGAAGGCCCGTAAGAAGAGCGGCGCGAACCACGGCAAGCGCCCCAACAGTTAACATGGCCTCGCTCCGCTCGGCGGGCACTTCGCCCCTCAACGTCGATGACGAGAGCACCGAAAAACAACTGCGCTCTGCTTGTCGTTTTTCGGCACTCTCGTCATCGACGGGCGAAGTGCGCGGTGGTTGCGGTTCGAGACGGTGAGGGCCCGGCAGCGCACACGCTGCCGGGCCGCTTAGTCCAACGGTTACGGAAGGTACTCCCGGGTCTCGGTCTGGGCCTCCAGCTGGACCAGCTTGACGCGCAGCCGGTCGCGCAGCTCGGCCGGCGCCCGCTCGTCGCCGCAGCAGCGGCCGACCAACGCCTTCACCTCGTGCTCGATGCCGAACTCGCGCAGGCAGCCGGAGCACTCGTCCAGGTGTTTCTGGATCAGGCGGCGGCGGTCCTCGCTGCACTCCAGGTCGAGGTAGAGATACACCTCGCTGAGCACGATGCTGCAATCGGTCTCGTGTTCGGTCTCGTCGCTCGGCATCGGGTCACGCCTCCTGCGGCTCGGACGCGGCCCGGGTGATGCCCCGGTCGGCGGCGTATCCGACGAGCAGCTGGCGCAGGTTGCGCCGGCCGCGGTGCAGGCGGGACATGACGGTGCCGATGGGCGTGCCCATGATGTCGGCGATCTCCTTGTACGAGAAACCCTCGACATCGGCGAGGTAGACGGCGAGCCGGAAGTCCTCCGGCAGGGACTGCAGCGCTTCCTTGATGTCGCTGTCCGGGAGCCGGTCGAGCGCCTCGGTCTCCGCCGAGCGCAGTCCGGTCGAGGTGTGCGACTCGCTGGAGGCGAGCTGCCAGTCGGTGATCTCCTCGGTCGGCGACTGCAGCGGCTGCCGCTGCTTGCGCCGGTACGAGTTGATGTAGGTGTTGGTCAGGATCCGGTACAGCCAGGCCTTGAGGTTGGTGCCCTCCTCGAACTGGTGGAAGGCGGAGAACGCCTTGAGGAACGTCTCCTGCACCAGGTCCTCGGCGTCGGCCGGATTGCGCGTCATGCGCAGGCCGGCGGCGTACAACTGATCCACGAACGGCAGCGCGTCGCGCTCGAAGCGCTCGCGACGCTCGTCGACACGCTCTTTCTGGGCCACCCTGGACTCCCCCCTCGACCGCCCCGCCGAGGATACGGGTAGTGCCCCAGTCACGCTCTCGAAAACCGGTGTGCTCACGCTCACCGGGGCGGCGGCGGGCGCCGGCTCGGTGGCCGGCCACTCCGGAGCATCCAGAAGTTCCCGCACCCGGGTCGCCTCCCGGCGCTCGCGCATCCCGCGCTCGGTACCGGTACGCACCACTGACACCCCTTCCGCCATTGTTCTTCCGGGGTGTGCAACGCCGGCGGCCCGCTCAGAATTCCGCGGCCCAGCCGTGTCGTGCAAGCCACCCGAGCACGGCCGCCACGGTGCCCGGAAGATCCTTGCGCAGGTCGTGCACCGCACCGGGCCGCACCACGACCTCCACCGCGCCGCCCGGCCCGGGCACCCCGAACGGGTCCCGGTCGCCGTTGACCACCAGCGTGGGGATCCCGGCCGGCAGCTCCGCCGCCCGGCTCTTCTCCGGCCTGCCCGGCGGGTGCAGCGGGAAGGCCAGGGCCAGCACCCCCGCGGCGCCCAGGTCGGCCGCGGTCCGCGACGCGACCCGCGCTCCGCTGCTGCGCCCGCCCACGATCAGGGGAATTCCGGGTACGCCGTGGGCCCGCACCACCGCGGCCCACCCCTCGTCGAGGTGCCCGGCGGGGGCCGGCGCCCGCCGTCCGGCCACCCGGTAGGGCTGGGTCACCAGAAGCACGCGCACCCCGGCCGCGACCGCGGCGTCGTGCACGGCGACCAGATCGGGCGCGTCCACGCCACCACCGGCCCCGTGCCCGAGGAACAGCTGGGCGCGCGCCGGGCCGGCCGGGCCGGTGATCCGGACCCGGGCCGGCCCGCGCGGCGTTTCGACGATGTGCTCGGAGCTGGACACAAGCTCCGATTCTGTCAGCGGCTGGCGGGTTCCAACGTCAGGAACCGGCGGTCCTCGTCGTCCGTGGCGCCGTCGTCGACCGGCTCGCCGTCCGGCTGGACCCGCTCGCGCCAGGCGACCAGCATGGCCCGCCGCTCGCGGGGCGTGGTGCCGCCCCAGACGCCGTGGCAGTCGCCGACCTGTAGTGCCCAGGCCAGGCACGGGCCCTGCACCGGACAGGTGCCGCAGAGTGCGACCGCACCACCGGACGGCTCGTTCGGCGCGGGAAAGAACGTTTCCGGATCAACGGTCCGGCAGGCTCCCCGTGTGCGCCACGCCTCGTCGGTCCGGCGTTGCGCTATCGCCTCGAGCAGCCGCGGGTCACGTCGCGCGATGGCCACCTCGTGCGGACGCGGCATGCGTGCTCGTGTCATCAGCCCACCTCCCCCGTGGGACCGGAACTGCTGTGGCGCCCGTTCCGCACCTTGCGGACGAAACCACTCCGGCGCTGGTTTGTACCGCACGGTACAAGATCAGAACAAGGGGGTGATCTATGTTCGCGCAAAGTTCTCCGCCGGAAATGCGTGCATACTCCGACAAAGAACTTCGTTGATCTTCCTGAGTTCAGAAAAGCGTCACCTCGGCCGGCGGAGTCAGCAACTCCGGGCCGTTGTTGCGCACATTGCCGACCGCCGGGCCGACCGGGCGCACCTCGATGCCGGCCAATACCGGCGTGGCCGGCGGCCGCAGCAGCGGCTCCGGATCGCCACCGCCGGCCAGCCAGTCCGCCCACCGCTCGGGCGGCAGGATCAGCGGCATCCGGTCGTGCACCGCGGCCAGCGGGCCGAGCGCCGCGGTGGTGATCACGCTGCAGGTGAGCATCGGCTCGGGGCCCCAGGCGGACCAGATCCCGGCCAGCGCGAGCGGGGAGCCGTCCGCCGGGGTCAGGTAGAACGCCTGCCGACGCTTGCCGTCGCGGACCCACTCGAACCAGCCGTCGGCCGGGACCAGGCAGCGCCGGCGGGCGAAGGACGGGGCGAACGCCTTCAGCGTGGCCACCGTCTCGGCCCGCGCGTTGATCATCCGAGCACCCTGCCGGGGGTCGGTGGCCCACGGCGGGACCAGGCCCCAGCGGGCGGTGCCGAGCACCCGGGCGGCATGCGTGACCGACTCGCGGATCAGCGGCACCGGGTCGGTGGGCGCCACGTTCCAGCTCGGCGACAGCTCGCCGGCCAGGTCGACCGCCTCGAAGAACCGGCTGAGATCCGCGTTGGTCCGCGTCGTGGCATAGCGGCCGCACATGAGACGCAGCGTACGCCGGTGGAAACGGTGGCCGCGGACCCGGAACGCCGTGGAAATGGTGGAGTCGCAACGATCACCCGGCGAGAATCGCTCGCCGCGTCCCGGGAGGCGGGAACGCGCGCCGGAAATGTCGGCGGGCGGCGGCAGAATGGCCTCCATGGCTGCTGAACTCCGCCCCTGGCTCGCCCCGTCCGCCGCCGGCCCGGTCACCACCACCGTGCGCCTGCCCGGCTCGAAGTCGATGACCGCCCGCGCGCTGGTGCTCGCCGCGCTGGCCGACGGTCCGTCGGTGATCGAGGCGCCACTGCGGGCGCGGGACACCACGCTGATGGCGACCGCCCTGGGCGCGCTCGGGGTGGCCGTGGACACCTCGGGCGGCGACAGCTGGCGGGTCGAGCCGGGCCCGCTGACCGGCCCGGCCCGGATCGACGTGGGCCTGGCCGGCACGATCATGCGGTTCCTGCCACCGGTCGCGGCGCTGGCCGAGGGCACCGTCGAGTTCGACGGCGACCCGCACGCGCGCAACCGGCCGATGGGCCCGATCCTCGACGCGCTGCGCGCCCTCGGGGTGCGGCTGGACGCGTCGCCGACCGGTGGGCTGCCGCTCACCGTGCACGGCGCCGGGCTCATCGAGGGCGGCGCGGCGGTGGTCGATGCCTCCGGCTCCAGCCAGTTCGTCTCCGGCCTGCTGCTGTCCGCCGCCCGGTTCACCAAGGGGCTGACCCTGCGGCACGAGGGCCCGCCGGTCCCGTCCGCCCCGCACCTGCGGATGACCACGCACATGCTGCGCGCGGCCGGCGCCGTCGTCGACGAGAGCGTGCCGGACGTCTGGGTGGTCGAGCCCGGCCCGCTGCACGGGCGCACCTGGGTGATCGAGCCCGACCTCTCCGGCGCGCTGCCGTTCTTCGCCGCCGCCCTGGTCACCGGCGGCACGGTCACCCTGGCCGGCTGGCCGGCGCAGAGCTGGCAGCCGGTCGGGCAGCTGACCGACCTGCTCACCGCGTTCGGCGGCGAGGTCACCCGATCGGCGGACGGGCTGACCGTGCGTGGCACCGGCACGCTGCACGGGATCACCGCCGACCTGTCCGAGGTGGCCGAGATGACCCCGGTGCTGTCCGCCCTCGCGGTGCTCGCCGACGGGCCGTCCGAGCTGCGCGGCGTCGAGCACATCCGGGGCCACGAGACCGACCGGATCGCGGCGCTCGCCACCGAGCTGGGCCGGGTCGGCGCCGGGGTGACCGAGTTCCCGGACGGGCTGCGGATCGAGCCGCGGCCGCTGCACGGGGCCTCGTTCGAGACCTACGCCGACCACCGGATGGCGCACGCCGCCGCGGTGATCGGACTCTCCGTCCCGGGCGTTCAGCTCACCGACGTAGGTTGTACGTCGAAGACGTTGCCCGAGTTCCCGGAACTCTGGGCGGGACTCACGACAGGGAGTTAGTTCTGCCAGGGCGTAAGCGGGAGTACGACGAGGACGACGTGCGGGTGCGGCCGGGGCGGTCGTCGCGCCCGCGCACCCGGACGCGTCCCAAGCACGACGACGCGGTGGACGCGCTGGTGATCACCGTCGACCGCGGGCGGTACGGGTGTGTCCAGGAGGACACCGGGGCCGACCCCGAGGTGATCACCGCGATGCGGGCCCGCGAGCTGGGCCGCAAGTCGGTGGTGGTGGGCGATCGGGTGGCCCTGGTCGGCGACACCTCCGGCGACGCCGGGTCGCTGGCCCGGATCGTCCGGATCGGCGAGCGCACCTCGGTGCTGCGCCGCACCGCGGACGACGACGACACCACGCCCGAGGGGCGGCTGGAGCGGGTCGTGGTGGCCAACGCCGACCAGCTGGTGATCGTCAGCGCGCTGGCCGACCCGCCACCGCGCACCGGATTCATCGACCGCTGCCTGGTCGCCGCGTACGACGCCGACATCGAGCCGCTGCTCTGCCTGACCAAGGCCGACCTGTCCGGCCCGGAGCAGGTGCTCGACTACTACGCCGAGCTGGACCTGCCGCACGTGCTGGTGCGCCCGGGCAGTGACCTGGCCGAGCTGCGCGAGCGGCTGGCCGGGCGCATCTCGGTGCTGGTCGGGCACTCCGGGGTGGGCAAGTCGACGCTGGTCAACCGCCTGGTGCCGGACGCGTTGCGGGCGGTCGGCGCGGTCAGCGCGGTGGGCAAGGGCCGGCACACCTCGACCAGCGCGGTGGCGCTGCGCCTGCCGGCCGTCGGCAGGTCGCGCAAGGATCCGGGGTGGATCATCGACACCCCGGGCATCCGCAGCTTCGGGCTCGCCCACGTCAGCGCGGAGAGCCTGCTGCACGGCTTCCCCGACCTGGTCGAGGGCACCCTGGAGGACCAGCCGAACTGCGGGCACACCGCCGCCGACACGGACTGCAGGCTCGACGCGTGGGTCGGCGAGGGGCGCGCGGACCGGCGGCGGTTAGACTCGTACCGCCGCCTGCTGTCCTCAAGAGCCGGCGATCTGGACTCGCGAGATCACCCGGCCGACGAGTGACCTGGCGCAGACATTGACCACCACGCATCGCGTCCGCTGACGTCGAGCGGCCTCACAACGGCTAGCGAAGCGAGGGCGTTGTCAGGTCGCTCGACGTCAGCGTCGGAGGGCGCGATGCCGCGGAGCCGGAGGCGACGCCATCCACACCGACGACCTCGCTCTTGCCCACACCCTCGCTGACGCGGCCGACTCCATCTCGATGGCCCGATTCCGGGCGCTCGACCTGAAGGTGGAGGCCAAGCCGGATCTGACGCCGGTGTCCGACGCGGACACCGCGGTGGAGAAGGCGATTCGGGCGACCCTGGCCCGGGCCCGGCCGCGGGACAGCGTGCTGGGCGAGGAGTTCGGGCGGTCCGAGGCGGCGGCCGGCCCGGGCACCCGGCACTGGGTGATCGACCCGATCGACGGCACCAAGAACTACGTGCGCGGGGTGCCGATCTGGGCCACCCTGATCGCGCTGATGGAGGGCGACACCCCGGTGGTCGGCCTGGTCTCCGCCCCGGCGCTGGGCCGGCGCTGGTGGGCGGCGCGCGGCCTGGGCGCCTTCGCCGGGAGGCATCAGCACGCCGCGACCCGGATCGGCGTCTCCCAGGTGCGCCGGCTCGCCGACGCCAGCGTCTGTTACGCCAGCCTGAACGGCTGGCAGGCGAACGGCCGGCTGCCGCAGATGCTGGACGTGCTGCTCGGGGTATGGCGCAGCCGGGCGTACGGCGACTTCTACGGCTACATGCTGCTGGCCGAGGGCGCGCTGGACGCGATGGCCGAGCCGGAACTGTCACTGTGGGACATGGCCGCGCTGATCCCGATCATCACCGAGGCTGGTGGCAAGGTCACCGATCTCGACGGACGGGTCTGCTCCGACAAGTCGTCGGTGATCGCCACCAATGGCCTGCTGCACGAAAGCCTGCTCACCGCTCTGACCCCCCGGGGTTGACCATCCTCGCACGGGGTACTTCCCATGCATGCCCGTCGTGGGCAAATGTCCGGATCCGCCGTCGCCGACATGCGCGGCGGAGACGCGCTATGCACAATGGAGCGATCATGCCGAGCGAGGTTCGTCAGCTGGTGGACCGCGGCCAGAGTTATCCCCTGGTCCGGCTGACCGGGGTGCTCGACGCACGGACCTCCGGGTCGGTCCGCTCCACCCTGCTCGACGTGCTCGCCGGTCAGCCGGAGGCGGTCGTGGTCGACGTGACCGGCCTGCAGCCGCCCCGCGAGGAGGCCCTGGACACGCTGCGCGCGCTGCGCGAGGAGACCCGGGACTGGCCGGCCGCGCGGCTCGCGCTCTGCGGCGCGCAGAGCCCGCTGTGGCAGCCGGCCGGCTGGCCGGTCTGGCCCGACCCGGAGAGCGCCTTCGCGGCCCTCGGCACGCCCGGCGCCGGGCTGCGGGTCAGCCTGGACCTGGAACCGGTGAGCGGGGCCGCGCGCCGGGCCCGGGAGCTGATCACCGAGACCTGCCTGCGCTGGTCGCGGGCCGAGCTGGCCGGGGACGCGTGCATCGTGGCCACCGAGATGGTGAACAACGTGGTGGCGCACGTCCGCACCCCGATGCGGGTGCTGCTGGCCCGGCTCGGCGAGACGGTGAGCATCGCGGTCCGGGACGGCTCGCCGGTGCTGCCGGCGTTCACCGGGCCGGTCGCCCCCACCGCGTACGGCGGCCGGGGCCTGCTCCTGATCGATGCGGTGGCGGTCCGCTGGGGCCGGCTGGCGCTGCCTGACGGCAAGGTCGTCTGGGCCCATCTGAACGCGTAACGGATCACGGTATGACCAGCCGACACGCGGGTACATTGCGCACATGCGAGACAACGACTACCCCACCGAAGTGAGCGATCCGGAGGCCTCGGGCCTGCCGGACACCGCCGACGACGACTCCACCGCGTACGACGAGGTGGACAGCGGCCGATGGGCCGACGGCCCGGACCCGGCGGCGCTCGCCGGGGTCGGCCCGGGCGGCTCGAACCGGTTCGGCGACACCGCGGAGGAGGCCCTGCAGGGCGAGGGGCTGGACCGGCGGCTGCGCCAGGAGGAGCCGGACTTCGGCGCCGGGGACACCGGCGGGGCGGACCGCGACCCGATCGACGAGACGGTCGACGACCCCGAGCAGCGCCGGCTGGACCGGGACGTCTGGGGGGAGAGCCCGACCTCGGACCCGGATTCCCCGGTCTCGCTCTACGACGACGGCCAGCTCGACGACGACAGCCCGGGCCGGGTGGGCCGGCTGGTCGCCCCGGACGGCGGGTCCGGCTTCGACGACGAGGCGGACAGCGTGGCGTGGGACGCGGGCGCGGCCGGCGGTGGTGCCAGCGCCGAGGAGCTCGCCATGCACGAGACCCACGAGCTGGACTGACCCCGGTCACTCAGCGTCGATCTTGCCCTTACCGGCCCGGCCCGTGCAGAGTCTGTGCGGACACGAGGTGGGGGTAGGGCGAAGATGGGTCACGGGGTGCGCTGGCTGCGGCCGTTGCTGGCGGCCGTGGTCGCCGCCGGCGGGCTGACCGTGCCCGGGGTCGCGCACGCGTCGACGGTCAGCAGCACCGTGTTCAGCGACGGCTTCGGCGGTGACCGGTTCGCCCCGGTCGACGCGGGCCGGTGGGTGGGCGACACCCGGGACGCCTGGCTGGACGGTGACGGGCACGCCGTGGTCGGCTCGTGGCTGCTGACCGCGGCGACTTTCGGTCAGTCCGGCGGGCACGCATCGGCGCGGATCCGGACCGGCCGGTGGGGCGCCGCCTGGCAGGCGCTCGGGGTGCTGGGGCCGGACGGCGGCGGGATCTCCGGGCAGGCCGAGTCGCTCGGCGACCGGGACACCGCCGACGGGGATTTCCACACCTACGCGATCGACTGGACCCGCACGTCGTTCGTCTGGTCGATCGACGGCGCCCAGGTGCTGCGGCTCACCCCGGACGACGCCGGGCAGCCGTTCCGGCTGGCGCTGAACCTCGGCGGCGGCGGGCGGTACTCGGACGCGATCGTGGTCGACTCGGTGAGCGTGTCGGTGCGGGTGACGCTGAAGCCGGGCTGGAAGCCGTTCACCACCTACCGCATCGGCGATCAGGTGAGTTACCGGGGCGCCAACTACCGGGTGAAGGCGCAGCACACGGCCCTGCCGGGGTGGCAGCCCGGGCTCGTACCGGCGCTCTTCGAAAAAGTTTAAAAGTTTGTTGTTATTCCGGGGTTCCGGAACCCGTCTCCATTGACCCACGACAGTCCATCTCTAAAGACTGTTTGGAGTAACGGCACCCTCTCCCCCCGGAGGCCCCCATGCGCAAGTTACGAATGTTGCTCGGTGCGGCGATAGTCGCCACCACGCTCGCGTCCTCGCTCTACGTCTCGTCCCGCAACGACAATGCGGACGCCGCGGTCGTCTGGAACGAGGACTTCAACGGCGCGGCCGGCACCGGCGTCGACACGTCCCGGTGGAACTTCGACACCGGCGGCAGCGGCTTCGGCAACCAGGAACTGGAGTACTACACCAGCGGAACCGGCAACGTCGCGATGGACGGCCAGGGCCACCTGGTGATCACCGCCCGCAAGGGCAGCGGCGGACACAACGACTGCTGGAACGGCACCTGCCAGTTCACCTCCGGCCGGATCCAGACCGCCGGCAAGTTCACCCAGCAGTACGGGCACGTCGAGGCCCGGATCCAGGTGCCCAACGGCTCCGGCCTGTGGCCCGCCTTCTGGATGCTGGGCGGCAACAACTGGCCGACCGACGGCGAGATCGACATCATGGAGGTCGTCGGCCGCGACCCGAACCGGCTGTTCGGCACCCTGCACGGCCCCGGCTACTCCGGCGGCAGCTCGTACGGCGGCCAGCTTCTCGCCGGCGCGCCGTGGTACCAGGCGTTCCACAACTACGCGGTGGACTGGTCGCCGAACCTGATCGTCTGGACCGTGGACGGCCAGGAGTACTTCCGGGCCACCCCGGACTCGCTGCACGCCGCCAAGGGCAACGTGAACTGGGTCTACGAGCACCCGTTCTTCGTCATCCTCAACCTGGCGGTCGGCGGCAACTTCGGCCAGGGCAACCCGGCCGGGCTGCCGGCCGAGAGCAGGATGCTGATCGACTACGTGCACGTGAGCACCTCGACCACGCCGACCACGCCGCCGGCCACCACCGGCAACGCGCTGAGGAGCAACCTGAACGGCCGCTGCATCGACATCCCCGGGTCCAACCCGGTCGACGGCGCGCGCCTGCAGATGTACGACTGCAACGGCACCGGCGCGCAGAAGTGGACCTTCAACAGTGACGGCACGCTGCGGGCGCTCGGCAAGTGCATGGACCCGGCCGGCGGCGCGCTGACCAACGGCACCCCGATCCAGCTGGTCGCCTGCAACGGCAACCCGGTGCAGCGGTTCACCCTGTCCGGCGCCGGCGACCTGGTCGACGTGTCGGCGAACCGGTGTGTCGACATCAAGGACAACAACCGCGCGAACGGCGCTCAGCTCCAGCTCTGGGACTGCGCCGGCACCGCGAACCAGAAGTGGGTCAAGAGCTGATCTTGTAGCTGTCGCCGTAGACCTTCCAGGTCAGCGGCGTGTCGAGATCGAGGTTGCTGCCTTTCAGGAAGACCCGCTGCGCGGTGTCGACCCGGGTGGTGTCGCTGTGCGCCGCCTCCTGGCGCATCTCGACGTCCCGGGAGTCCAGGAAGGCCTCCAGGTAGCTGATCTCGTCCCCACCCTGAGACGGTGTGCTCCGGGCCCGGACCGCCCGCTCGCGGATGGCCCGCAGCCCGGAGATCCCGTGCATCACCGCCGCGTCGTAGTACGCGAACTGCCCCAGCGCCCGCAGCCCGTCCGACTCGGCGAGGTGCACGGCCGGGGTGAAGTACATCCGGTCCCGGGCGTCCTGCTGGGTCTTCTGGAACACCGGGTCCTTCGCGGCCGCCCGCCAGGCGGCCGGGAAGCCCGGGTCCAGGCCCCGGTGCGAGTCGGTGCCGTCCACCCCGCGCAGCGCCGGCAGATACGGCGCGAGCACGTTCGACGGCTTGCGGCGCACGTAGTCGGCGACCACGGCCAGCATGTCGTCGGTGCCCGAGCAGAAGCCGATGATCCCGCCGGTGTATCCCCGGCCGTCGCCCAGATCCTCCAGGTAGCCGTACTCGCCGCGCCAGTTCAGCGTCGAGTTCTCCGCGCTGGAGACGAGCTGGAACGCGGTCTCCTTCTTGGCGTGGGCGGTCAGCGCGGCCGCGGCCGGCGGCACCCCGGCGCCCGGTGTCGCACCGGACTCGGGCACCCGGGCGTACGGGCCCGGCCCGTACGCCCGCACGTCCCACAACGAATATCCGTTCGGGGTGCCCTGCCGGGTGGCCAGCACCCGCAGGTAGCGCCCGTGCCCGTGCAGGCCGCGCAGGTCGTCGACGCCGCCGTCGCCGGCCTCGGTCCGGTACATGTCGGTCCAGGTCGCCCCGTCGTCGGAGAGTTGCACCCGATAGCCCCGGGCGTACGCCTGCGCCCAGTGCAGCCGGACCCGGGTGACCTCCTGCGCGGCGCCCAGGTCGACCCGCAGCCATTCGGTGCCGTCGGTGGCGCCGCTGGCCCATCGGGTGCCGACGCCCCGGTCCACCCCGGCGGAGGCCAGCCAGGCCACGCTCAGCGTCGACGAGGCGAGGGCCGGGCGGCCGATGCTGAGCAGCACGTCGGCGGAGGCGTTCGCGGCGACCGAGATCGCCGGCGGAATGCTGAGGACGGCCGCGATCCCGCAACCGACTGCCACCGATCGCCTACTCCGCGTCCGCATTCTCCCAAACTAGGCAAGATCCGTCAGCGGCGCTTGCGATTCCGCGAAATCAACACGATCACCAACACGATCGCGGCAATCACGAACAGGCAGCACAGCCCACCACCGAAGAGGAACCCGAAACCGCCTCGGGTCCGGTAGCGGCGGCGGGCCGCCTCGACCGCCACCTCGGACGTCCCGTTGCCGGCCGCCCAGGCGTGCACCGGGATCACCAGGGTCAGCATCGCGCCGGACACCACCGCGGCCAGCCGGGTCCACCACTTCACCATGTGAGCCATGTGCCCCATGCTGGCGGATGGAAGCAACGACCGCACCCGGAGTAACCACCGATCAGCCGGGTACTGACCGGGGACCGACGGGAGGGAAACGCATGGACGCGCGACTCGAGGCGCTGGCCGCGGCACACGGGGTGGCCACCTGGTACGAGAACTACCAGCGCAAGCGGACCGAGGTGGCCCCCGAGTCGGTGATCGGGGTGCTGGGCCTGCTCGGCGTCGACGCGGGCGACCCGGCGGCCGTGCCGGAGGTCACCGCGCCGGAGGTCCCCGGGACCATCGTGCTGCGCGAGGGGCAGAGCCGGGACCTGCCGGCGGCCGCCGAGCTCACCCTGGAGGACGGGACCACGCGCACCGTCGACCGGCTGGCCGGGCTGCCGCTGGGCTGGCACCGGCTCGGCGACCGCACCACCGTCGTGGTGGTCCCGGCCGAGCTGCCGAAGGCGCCGGTCACCTGGGGCTGGATGCTGCAGCTGTACGCGCTGCACTCGGCCGAGTCGTGGGGCATCGGCGACCTGGGCGACCTGCGGGCCTTCGTGTCCCAGTGCGGGGACGCCGGGCTGGTGCTGCTCAACCCGCTGCACGCGATCACGCCGGTGCCGCCGGTGCCGGCCTCGCCGTACTCGCCGTCCAGCCGGCGCTTCGCGAACTCGCTCTACCTGCGGATCGCGGACACCCGGGAGTATCAGCGCGCGGATGTCGACGTACAGAAGCGCATTGATGCCCTTAAACCGGAGACCGGCGAACTGATCGACTACACCGCGGTGTGGACCGCGAAACTCGCCGCCCTGGAACTCCTCTGGCCGCTCGCGGAGCCCGTCGACCTGGACGCCGATCCGGGCCTGACGGATTTCGCCCGCTTCTGCGCACTCGCCGAACAGCACGGCCCGAACTGGCAGACCTGGCCGGAAGAGCTGCGCCACCCCGGCTCCCCCGCGGTGCGGGCCTTCCGCAGCGACCGGATCGCCTTCCACGCCTGGGTCCAGCACCTGGTCGAGGAGCAGCTGGACCGGGCCCGGGAAGCGGCCGCCGGGATGCCGGTCGGCATCGTCCACGACCTGGCCGTCGGCATCGACCCGACCGGCGCCGACGGCTGGCTGCTGCAGGACTCGCTGGCACCCGGCGTCCGGGCCGGCGCGCCGCCGGACGCGTTCAACCAGCTCGGCCAGGACTGGGGGCTGGCCGCCTGGCGCCCGGACCGGCTGATCGCCACCGGCTACGCCGCCTATCGGGACATGCTGCGCCGGATCTTCCGGCACGCCGGCGGGCTGCGCGTCGACCACGTCGCCGGGCTGTGGCGGCTGTGGTGGGTGCCACCGGGCATGGGTCCGGCCGAGGGCACCTACGTGCACTACGACCCGGAGGCGATGCTCGGCATCCTGGCCCTGGAGGCGCAGCGCGCCGGCGCCGTGGTGATCGGTGAGGACCTGGGCACCGTGCTGCCGGAGATGACCGAGACGCTGGAACGGATGAACATGCTCGGCTCGTCCGTGCTGTGGTTCACCCGGGACTGGGACACCGGCGAGTTCCGGCCCGCGGCCGACTACCGGCGCAACGCGCTGGCCAGCATCTCCACCCACGACCTGCCGACCGCCGCCGGGTTCCTGGCCGGCGAGCAGGTGGAGGTCCGCGCCCGGCTGGGGCAGCTGGCCGGCACCGTCGAGCAGGAGTGGGCGACCTGGAAGGCGGACAAGGCCGCGCTGCTGGAGCTGCTGCGCGCCGAGGGCCTGACCGGCACGGACCCGACCAGCGAGGAGGTGGTGCTGGCCATGCACGAGTTCCTGGCCCGCACCCCGTGCCGGCTGGTCACCGCGTCGCTCTACGACGTGCTGCTGGAACGTCGGCAGCCGAACCTGCCGGGAACCTTCGACGAGTACCCCAACTGGCGGATCCCGCTCGGTCCGGACCTGTCCGAGGTGGTGAAGGATCCGATCTTCCGCAAGGTTGCCGGGATTCTGGGTAAGCGGAAGGCCGAGACAGGTCAGAGATTGACGGAAGGGACCACGCCATGAGCTTCCTGGACAAGGCCAAGGAATTCGCCGACCAGCACGACGAGCAGGTCGACCAGGGTCTGGAGAAGGCCGGCGAGCAGATCGACCAGCGGACCGGCGACAAGTACTCCGAGCAGATCGACCGCGGGGTGAACGAGGCGCAGAAGCGGACCGGGGCCGGCGACACCCAGCCCTGAGCGCGACGCGGGCCCGGCTCGGTGAGCCGGGCCCGCTCTGCTCAGATGTTCAGCGGCTCCGGCGGCGGGTCGTCGTCGAGGGCGTACAGCATGGGGTGCAACGGCAGGAACGTGTCCGGCTTGCGGCACGACGCGGGCGGGAGCAGCGACGAGCGGTGCTGCGGGTGCTCCGAGCAGTGCCGCATGGCGCGGCTGACGGCGTCCGGATGGTGCCGGCCGCCGCCGTACTCCCCGCAGCTGTCGCAGTCCCAGCGCCAGAACGGCAGGCCCTCCTCGGAGGTGTGCCGGCGGATCTTCAGCGGTGGCCCGGCCCGGTGCTTGGCCGCATGCAGGATCGCCGGCATCGCGATGGCCGGCGGCGGCCCGGGCGGGCGCCGTTGCCCGCCGATGAGCTCGGCCAACAGGTTGCTGGTCACCGTCACCTCCGTGGGTCGAAGCGTTGGTGACAGTGTGAAACAGCCTTATCCGAACTTTATCCGGTAATGCCGGAAACCAGCCCCAGTGAGGACGGCGTCACGCCCGGGAAGACCGAGGCCACGTCGCCCACCCCGCAGCGGGTCCGGAGGATCTCGCCGATCACCGCCCGGTAGTCGGTGGTCACCGCCAGGTCGCCGTCGCAGAGCTGGGCCGGGCTCAACCCGGGCCAGGTGCCGTAGACCTGCCCGCCGCGCACCCCGCCGCCGAGCACGAACATCGCGTTGCCGTACCCGTGGTCCAGGCCGGCCGAGCCGTTCTGCGCCACCCGCCGGCCGAACTCGCTGATCGTGATCAGGGTGACCCGGCGCAGGCCGTCCGCGCCGAGGTCGGTGGCGAACGCCGCGATCGCCGCGGCCAGCTGGGCCAGCTGGTCGTGCATCCGCCGGCCGGTCTGGGCGATGCCGAGGTTCTCGTGCATGTCCCAGTCGCCGGAGTCGACCGTGGCGGTCATCAGCCCGGCCCGCGCCTTGATCAGCCGGGCCACGTCGCGCAGCGCCCCACCCAGGTCGGTGGCCGGGTAGACGGCGCCGTTGGCCGGCGTGTACCCGGCCGCCTTCAACGCCTTGGCCCGGGCCAGCGCCCCGGTGAGCTGGTTGACCGGGCCGGTCAGCCCGGCCGGCGCGCCGCGGTAGAGCGCCGCCATGGTGGCCGCGAGCGGCTTGGTGGCGTCGTCGCCGGAGAGCGCGAGCCCGTCCACCGAGGTGACCCCGAGGTACGGCGCCGGGCCGGCGAGCACCCGGGCCGGGCGCGCGGTACCCATCGCGATCGCGTCGAAGGGGTCGCCGGCGTGCAGGGTGCCGAGCATCCGGTTGAGCCAGCCGGTGCGCAGCGAGGTGCCCGGGGCGGCCCGCTCCAGCTCCTCCATGGCGGAGAAGTGCGACCGGTTCGGGGCCGGCTGGCCGACCGCCTGGATCGCCGCCAACCGGCCCGAGTTCCAGAACGGCAGCAGCGGAGCCAGCGCCGGGTGCAGCCCGAAGAACGATCCGGCGCCGATCAGCTGGCTCTTCGGCACCCCGATGGTGGGCCGGGCGGTGTAGTAGGCCGGGTCGCCGGCCGGTACCACCGCGGACAGCCCGTCGAAGCCGCCGCGCAGCGAGAGCAGCACCAGCACGTCACCGGAGTAGGCCGGGTCGGCGGCGAAGGCGAGCTGGGTGTCGAGCTGCGAGCCGGCCAGCCCGGCGAACGCGCCCGCGGCCCCGGCGGCCAGCAGCCGGCGGCGGGAGAGGGTCTCTCGGCAGGTCACAGTCGTCCTCATCTCAGGGCGAAATTGGGCGAGTTCAGCAGCATCGTCATCAGGTACGGGTACATCCAGCCCACCGCGGGATCGTTGTACTTCAGTGGCGAGGCCGGTGTCTTGCCGTAGAAGGCGGCCAGCGCGGCGGTCTGGTCGGGGCCGAGCCGCACCCCGAGCAGTCGCTCCGCGGTCGCGTCGATCAGCGCCTGGTAGGTGGCCGGCCGGGCACCGATCATCGCGGTCAGCAGGTCGGCCGGCTTGACCAGGTCGGTCGGCCAGTAACCGGCGGCCAGCGACAGGTGGAAGTTCCACCGCACCAGCAGGCCGGACGGGGACGCCCAGGCGGCGGCGACATCCGGGTAGCCGTTCGGCGGTCCCCAGAGCAGCGGGGCGTGACCGGCGTTGCGGGCCATCCAGTAGATCGACTCGAACGACTTGGTCCCGCTCGGCGGCGGTCCGTACCCGAGGATCCGCACCGTGGCCGCCAGGTCCTCCAGCGGGGTGCGGGTCTTCGCCCCGATCGCCGCGGCGAACTCGGGCGCGGTGAACAGCGCCCGCAGCACCGGCGCGATCGCCGACCGGCTGTCCAGATAGACCTTGACCAGTTTGGTGACCAGGTCGGGCGACGGCTCGTCGGCGACGAACCGGACGCACAGTTTGGTGACGATCCGGCGGGCGGTGGACGGGTGCAGCGCCAGGTAGTCGAGGAAGGCCAGGGTCGCCGCCTCGCCGCCGGTGGTGGTGGCGTTGGCGTGGCTGAACCCCAGGATCCGCACCGGGCCGGTCACGTGGTTGGCCGCGTCGTACCGGTAGGCGCCGGTGGTGTTGTCCACGGTCATCCCGCTGAGCAGCTTCGCCGCGTCCTTGACGTCCGCCTCGGTGTAGCCCAGTCCGACGGTGTGCAGCTCCAGCAGTTCCCGGCCGTAGTTCTCGTTCGGCGCCTGCCGGGTGGAGAACCGGTTGTCCAGGTAGGTGAGCATCGCCGGGTGCCGGGCCGAGGCCTTGAGCAGGTCGGCGAAGCTGCCCAGGGCGTACCTGCGGATCACCGCCCGGTCGTAGTCGGTGCGGCTGTCCCACACGTCGCCGGACGGGCAGGTCACGTTGAGGTGGTTCGACCAGAAGTCCACCATCACCTCGAACAGCTGCCGCCTGCTCCAGATGGCCCGGATCGGCGCCGCGAACGACAGCTGCCACATCGGCGTCCAGTCGTGCAGCTTCAGCTGTCCGGCGGTGACCCGGGCGTGGATGTCGGTGATGCTCAGCCCGCACAGCGGCAGCCGGGAGATCAGCTCGTCGGCGACCGGGTCGTCGATCGAGCCGGGGTCGAGCTGCCGGTCCAGCCAGGCGGTCGCGCCCAGCCTGCGGATCTCGGCGATGGATTCCGGGCCGGGCCCGAAGGTGGCCCGCCGCAGCAGGTGCAGCAGGGGGTCGGCGGGAAGGAGCCCGGCGACGCCCGGGTCCTCGATCACCACACCCGGTTCGACCGCGGTGCGCAGGCCGGGGCCGGCGGTGGAGGAGGCCAGGGCGGGCGTACCCGTGGTGAGCGCGGCGGCGGCGCCGGCCGCGACCGCACCGCCGATCGCGGTACGCCGGTTCAGGGTCTGCTCGGCAACTGTCACGGAGGAACAGTCGGAAGTTTCCCGCGCCACCATCGCGTTCCCCGCTCCGCGCTACCAAGCTGCTCCCCGGACAATGGTCGGATGGCACAGCGCAGGGCATCGCGACGGCGGGTGGAGACGGTCGCCTCGGGCGTCGCGGAGCTGGTTCCGGACCCGGACCGGGACACCGCGTTCACCCTGCTGCTGGACGGCGCGCCGCAGTCGCACGTGGACCTGGCCGACCCGGCGTACCTGCAGTTCGAGTACGTGCGGCGGATCGCCGCGGCGATCGACCTGGTGGCCGCCCCGGGCCGGCCGCTGCGCGCGCTGCATCTGGGTGGCGGCGCGCTGACCCTGCCGCGCTATCTGGCCGCCACCCGGCCCGGTTCGGCGCAGCGGGTGGTCGAGATCGACGGGCCGCTGGTCGAGCTGGTCCGCCGGGAGCTGCCGCTCCCCGCGCAGGCGAACATCCGGGTCCGGGTGGGTGACGCGCGCGAGGCTGTCGAGGGCATGCGCGACGGCGGGTACGACGTGATCGTGCTGGACGTGTTCGCCGGCGCCCGCACCCCGGCCCATCTGGCCTCGGCCGAATTCGCCGCGCAGGTGGCCCGGGTGCTGGCCACGGACGGCTGGCTGATCGCCAACATCGCCGACGGCCCGCCGCTGCGGCACGCCCGCGCCCAGGTCGCCACGATCCGGTCGGTGTTGCCCCAGGCCTGTCTGGTTGCCGACGCGTCGGTGCTGCGCGGCCGCAGGTTCGGCAATCTGGTGGTGCTCGCCGGTCGCACCCCACCCCCGGTGGCCGAGCTGACCCGGCGAGCCGCGGGCGACTGGTTCCCCGGGCGGGTGGAGACCGACCTGGAGCGATTCGCGGCCGGGGCGGTCCCGGTGCCGGACGCCACCGCGACAGCGTCACCCCTGCCCCCGGCCGGCCTGTTCGATAACCGAAAGTAACGGATCGGTCGGCCGATGGTTCATCGGTCATTACCGTCCGGTGTCACTTTCGCAAGTTCCGGTGTGATTCGCGTCGGGTCGCTGGCGACACTGGTAGGACAAGGCTGTAATCGTTTGGCCGCGATCATCCCGCTGCGGCGTGAACGGGGAAGGCAACCATGTTCCACCAGCACTTCCTGTCCGCTCCGGGCACCGACCTCGGACCGCTGGACAGCGGCGAGCGGGTGCTCTGGAAAGGCCGCTGCGCGGCCGCGGAGTACGCGTTCGACGAGGCGTCCTCGCTACCGCGCTGGACCCTGCCGGAAGAGACCGAGGTCCTGGTCACGGACCGCCGGGTTCGCTATACGTATGCGGACGAGAGCACGGTGCGTAATGGCGAGTTGTTCTGGCTCTGGCCGCAGCACCTGCGTGTGCAGCCGGGCAACCGGGACGCCGGCCGCACCGCCACGGTGACCCAGATCCAGCTGGTCTGCAACGGGCCGGAGGGCAGTTTCCCGGCCCTGGTGTTCGCCGGCGGCGACCTGGCCACGGTGGGCGACGCGGACCGTCTGGCCAACGTGCTGCGTCAGGCGATCGCCCGGTTCCGGGTGGAGAACGCCACGGAGATCGGGGTGGCGCCGGCGCACGCGCGGATGCTGTCGCGTCAGGTGATCGGGCCCGAGTTCACCAACTATCAGGGCGGTGCGGGGCAGACGGTGACGCTGCTGGGCGCGGTCCCGGTGCCCGCCCCGGAGCCCGCCTACCCCGAGCCGATCTACGCCGAGGCCGTCTACGACGAGCCGGCGTACGAGGAGCCGGTCTACCGGGAGCCGGTGTACGAGGAGCCCGTCCGTCAGGAGCCGGCCTATCAGCAGCCGGTCTCCGGGATGCCGATCTCCGCCTCCCGCGGGTACGGCGAGCGGCCCGGACTGGCCGCCGACGCCGAGCGCGCCGAGCAGGCGTTGCGCGCCGAGCAGGATTCCCGGCAGGCCCAGCCCGACCTCGCCTCGCGCGCGTCCAGCCTGGCCGCCCGGATCGCCGGTCTGGTCGCCGGCACCGACGAGGACCCGTTCGGGCGGACCGCCAACCTGTCGTCCTACCTGAACCGTCCGGACGACGCCGCGTCCGGCCGCTGAGGGGCTCTGGCCGCCCGACGCTGCGGCCGGCCCGATCAGGCCGCTGAGGACGCCGGCCGCCCCACGCGGCGGCCGGCCCGATCAGGCCGCTGAGGACTCCGGCCGCCCGGCGCGGCGGCCGGCCCGGTCAGGCCGCAGACGGCTCGGGCCGTACGTAGCAGCGGCCGGCCGCCACCCGCTCGGCGTGCACCCGGTGCGCCCGGCGCAGCAGGTCGGTCAGGTCGCCGTGCTGCCGGTACCGCGCCGGCAGGCTCTGCAGGTTCCGCTCCTCGTCGAGAAGCAGGTGGTACACCTCGTCGCAGTAGGCCGGATCCTTCTCGATCTCGAGGAACTCGGTGGCGCGCCGCCGGGCCGCCGCCGAGTACGTCTGCGCCCGGCCGCGTGGACTGAGCAGCGATGCCACCACGGTGACCAGCAGCACCCCGACGATGATGGCAAGCGAGGCGCCGGTGGGAATCTCGGTGACCCCGATGTGCTCACCGGCGTTGATGAACGGCACGTTGTTCCGGTGCAGGGCGTGCAGGATCAGCTTGACCCCGATCAGGGCGAGGATCGCGGACAGCCCGTACGACAGGTACACCAGGCGGTCCAGCAGCCCGTCGATCAGGAAGTACAACTGGCGCAGGCCGAGCAGGGAGAACGCGGTCGCGGTGAAGACCAGGTAGACGTTCTGGGTGAGCCCGAAGATGGCCGGGATCGAGTCGAGCGCGAACAGGATGTCGGTGCCACCGATCGCGATCATCACGAGCAGCATCGGGGTCAGCATCCGCTTGCCGTCCCGGTAGGTGACCAGTTTGTCGCCGTCGTAGGTATCGGTGGTCCGCAGCACCCGGCGGGCCAGCCGGATCACCACGTTGTCCGGCGGGGTCTGCTCGCCCCCGGCCTTCCCGCGCACCAGATTGCCGGCGGTGAGCAGCAGAATCAGCCCGAACAGGTAGAAGACCCAGGCGAACGAGTCGATCAGCGCGGCGCCCACCAGGATGAACGCGGTGCGGGCGACCAGCGACACGGCGATCCCGACGAGCAGCACCTTCTGCTGGTCGGCGCGGGGCACCCGGAAGCTGCCGAGCAGCAGCAGGAAGACGAACAGGTTGTCGACCGAGAGCGCCTCCTCGGTGACGTAGCCGGCGAAATACTCCTGGCCCATCCCGGACCCGCCGACCACCCAGATCCCGGCGCCGAACAGCAGCGCGATGCTGACGTAGACGCCGGTCCACAGTGCCGCCTCACGCAGCCTCGGCACGTGCGCCCGCCGGACGTGGACGAAGAAGTCGAAGAGCAGCAGACCGACGATCCCGAGAACCGTCGACAGCCACACCAGGCCCGACACATGCCGCATCGGCTCAGCTTAGAGGGGATCGTCGTCCGTCATTGCGGCGCGCAGCTGTGACGCGGCCAGGAACAGTGCGCCGGTCAGGTCGGCCCCGCGCAGGTCGGCGCCGCGCAGATCGGCACCGGTGAAGTCGGCCCGGCGCAGGTCCGCCCCGCGCAGGTCGGCGCCGATCAGCAGCGCGCCGCGGAAACTCGCGCCGCGCAGGTCGGCGCCCCGGAATCCACGGCCGATCAGCTGCGCTCCGCCGTGGTCCGGGCGGCGGCCGCCGATACCGGCGCGGGCCAGCTCGCTGGCCCGGCGCAGCAACGGCACGGCCCGCTGCCGGTACGGCTCCACGTCGAGTCCGCGCAGCTCGTCGGCGGACCGCGCGGCCACCATCTCGATCTCGTCCCGGGCCGCGGCCAGCTTCGGGTGCAGCCGGCGCGCCTCGCCCAGCTTCAGTGCCTCGGTCAGCAGCCAGAGCAGCTCGTGCAGCCGGCGCATCACCGGCAGGGTGGCGAACATGGCGCCGGCCAGCTCCGGGGCGCCGCGCCAGTCCCGCCCGCCGAAGGTCTCCTGGGTGATCCGCTGACCGGCGCCGAAGCAGTCGAAGACCACGCAGCCGCGGAACCCGCGCTCCGGCAGCACCTCGTGGATCGTGCAGCGGAAGTCGTCACCCAGGTTGCGGCAGGCCTGCCCGGCCGGCTTGGTGACGGCGAAATCCGAGGATTTGGCGAAGGCCGGGGCGACACAGCAGAGCGCGGCGCATTTCGTACAGTCCGCCGCCAAGTGCCTCATCGGTCACCGCCGAGCTCGCGGGCGGCCCGGACCAGCCGCCCCTCCCGGGTCTGCCGGGGCAGCGCGCCGGCGGCCGCGTCGGCGGCCGAGGCGACCCGCAGCTCGGTGAGCGACTGCCGCAACCCGGACCGCAGCCGCGCCGCCAGCGGCTTCTCGATCAGCCGGTGCACCAGCCAGGACAGGCCCAGGAGCAGGCCGATGGCGATCGCCACCAGCAGCCAGACGGGCAGGTGGGTCGCCTGGTAGGTGTGCCGGATGAAGGTGTAGCCGAGGCGCTGGTGCAGCAGGTAGAACGGGTAGGTCAGGGCGCCCGCGGTGCTCAGCCAGGCCCAACGGATCCGGTCGGTCCAGCCGAGCGCGATGGCCAGCATCACGGCGTAGGCGACCGTGATGATCACGGCGCCCGGCCAGGTCGGCACGGTGAAACCGGGGTGCAGCGAGTTCACCCGGTCGATCACCCGCTGCACGCTGACCAGCCAGGCGAACCCGACGATGCCGAACAGCAGCCAGGACCGGCCGAACCGGTGGATCAGGAACGCGGCGATGCCGGCGATGAAGTACGGCGCGTAGTCCGGCACGGCCAGCACCTGCACCCACCGGCTGCCGGTCATCGGGCCCAGCGCCGCGACGGTCATCCACACCGCGCAGAACAGCACCACCCGGCGGTAGGTCAGCCCGACCGCCACCAGCGCCGCGAACAGCAGGTAGAAACGCAGCTCGACGAAGAGCGTCCAGTACACCGTGTCGACCGAGCCGACACCGAGCGGCTCCTGCAGCATGGTCAGGTTCGCCGCGACCTGGCGCAGGTCGGGGGTTCCGGAGACCGGGACGCCGCCGTTGATCGGGGCGAGCGTGACCACCGCCGTGGTGATCAGCACACCGGCCCAGTACGCCGGGTAGAGCCGGCTGACCCGGGAGGTGAAGAAGTCGCCGAGGCTCCGGTTCCAGCTGCTCATCCCGATCACGAAGCCACTGATCAGGAAGAAGAGCTCGACGCCGAGGAAGCCGTAGACGGTGACGTGGGCCAGGTGCGGCAGGAAGTACGCCGGGGTGTGCCGCCCGTCGACCCGCCAGGACGCCGTCAGGTGGTAGGCGGCGACGGCGAGCGCGGCGATCAGCCGGAGTGCGTCCAGGGTGGCGAGCCGGGCCGGTTTACCGGCCGGCGCATCCCTCGCCGGCCGGTTGACCGGCGGGGACGGCTGCTCCGCAGAGAGCGCCGTATTTCGCCCGGATATACCGGCTTGCCTGATTTTGGCCGCGTTTTGATTCGTCATCGGAGCGGAGAATAGCCGCTCAGGTCAATGTCCGCCGAAAAGTACATCACTTCGCGTGCGTAATAAGATCCGCACCATGGAGTCGCCGCCACTGCCCGTGCACTACAGCCGGCGGGCCGCCCTGCGCCACCGCGCCGCCCATCCGCGCGGTCTCCCGCCGGGTGCGCTGACCCCGGCGACCGGCGCCGCGACCGGCACGATCCCGGTGATCCTGGTGCACGGCACCAACGGCCGCTCGGCCAGCGACTGGTTCACCCTCGCCCCGCTGCTGGCCAACGCGGGCCGCGCGGTCTACCCGTTCGACTGGCGGCGGGCCCGCCCCGGGCCGGACGTCACCGCCACCCACCGGCACGCGCTCGACCTGGCCGCCTTCATCGACGAGGTCCGGGCGACGACCGGCGCCGACCGGGTGGACGTGGTCGGCCATTCCTGGGGTGCGGTCCTGGCCGGTTACCTGACCCGGTGCCTGCCCGGCGAGCCGGCCGCCGGCACGGTCCGCACGCTGGTCGGGCTGGCGCCCACCTACGGCGGCACCACCCTGCACGGTCTGCTGAACCGGCCGCACCGGCTCCCGGCCGGGCTGCGCCGCTGGCTGGACGCGAAGATCCCGACCTGGCGAGAGCAGCTGCCCGGCTCCCCGGTGCTGACCGCGCTGCGGACCGCTCCCCCGCCACCGTCGACCCGGTACACCACGATCGTCACCCGGTACGACCAGATGGTCACGCCGTACACCGCCTCGCTGGCCGCCGTGCCGGACGCCACCCCGGTGCTGCTGCAGGATCACGCCCGGCGCGCCGTCGTCGGGCATCTCGGCATCCTGCACCACCCGGCCGCCCTCGCCCAGGTCCTCACCGCGCTGCACGGGCGGTCAGGAGCCACGATCGCGGACCCGCAGTGATGGGCACAGCCCGCCCCGTCGACCGGCGCCCCGCCTTCGGCTGGCCCGCTGCACGGGCCAGCGCCGCCCTGTTCGCCTGACGGTCAGGTCTTGGCGACCCAGGTCGGGTGGGTCTGGACGAACGCCTCCAGGGTGTCGTCCTTGGCGGCCTTGAACATGGCGACGCTGTCCGCGGTGAGGCCCTCCGACGAGCCGACCCCCGACGGCACCTCGTGGAACTTGCCGCCGTTGGTCTTGAGCGTGACGATGTCGTCCGGGTTCAGGTTGCGCATGCCGAAAACCCAGTCCTCGAGCGAGATGCCCTGCCGGAACACGGTCATCGCCTTGCCGACCGCGGTCAGCAGCCCGGGCAGCTTGGTGGGCGAGTCGAGGCCCTGGCTCACCGCGGTCTTGAGGATCGCCTTGAGCAGCTGCTGCTGGTGCCGCTGCCGGCCGTAGTCGCCATCGTGCAGCGGCGAGAGCAGGTCCCGCTGCCGGGCGAAGTCCAGCGCCTGGGTGGGATCAAGACATTGATTGCCGATTTTGTACGTGTTGGGAATGACCTGCTCACCATCGACGTACAGGTGCCGGGGGTTCGTGCCGGCCGCCGTGGTCTTGAACGGGACCGCCAGCTTGCCGTCCTTGGTGTGCCCGATGTGGATCGACGTGACGTTCTCATCGACGTACAGGCAGACCTTTTTGATCTGCTTGAGGATGTCGACGAAGCCGTCGTAGTTGACCACCGCAGCGGCGTCCGGCTTGATGCCGAACTGCTTCTGCACCGTCTCGGCCAGCAGCGTCATGCCCTGCGTGGTGGCGTCGTCGCCGTCGAGACCCATGCTGCCGAAGGCGAACGCCGCATTGATCTTGTCGTGGTGCTCGCGGTTCAGATACTTCCCGTTGTTGTACTTCGGGATGTCCACCAGCAGGTCACGCGGAATGGAGAGCATGTACGCGCTCTTGTGGTCCGCCGTCACGTGCAAAATGATGATCGAGTCGGTGTGGCTCGGCTGATGCGTCTTCGTCCAGCTCGGTCGGGTGTCCAGGCTCGCCAGCAGGATGTTCTTGGCACCCTTGATGTCGGCGTGCTGCACCGGAGCAGCCGCGGAGCCGCCCAGCTGGTGATCGGGGATGGCCGCGTTCACCTTGTTCTCCGCGACCTTGACAGCGGCGAAGGCGCCGCCACTGCCCAGGACGAGCACCACACCCAGTGGCACCACGATCTTCAGCCACAGCGGCCACTTGCGACGCGGGCTGCCCTCTACCTTCACACGTGATCGTTTCAGCACAGCGGTCCCCCTCGTATGGCTGCGCTGCCGCACGCTAGTCGATCACGTCAAGCCTCGCCCATCGACGCCTATCCGCTCTCGCCCAAATTCTGGCCCGGCGGCCCCTGTCCGGACAAGAGTGTGCCGCAACACCCAGCATTCACTCAGGCCACGACAAGCTCTCCGACAGCCCCAGCTCACCGCCGTCGATCAGTGACGGCTCACCGACCTCGGACAGTCGCCGTTCACGGTCCCGGAAGGCCACGGCTGACAACTCCCCTGAAGGCAGGGCCTTCGAACCCCATGCCATCGACCGCCGCCAGGTCGGACCGGATCCCCCCCACCGGGCCGCGCACCCGAGCCCGCCGCGACGCCACCGCCCGGTCCGGGTCCCGGCCCGGCAGGCGATACGAAAAGGACCCTTGTCCGCATGTCGCGGGCAAGGGTCCGTCCACTCGTCGCGGAGACAGGAGGTGGAACCTGCGGCCTGCGGTCATCAGCCGAGCCGATGGCCCACATTCCGGAGCGCAGCAATGCATTTCTTGCGAATCGACCTTTTGCCCCGGGACGCTGCTTCCCGGCGGCCGGCGATCACTCGCGCAGGCCGCTCGAGGTCCGGTCAGGCGGCACCGAGGGGGATCGACCCGGGCCGGGCCGCCTTCTGGCCGTGCCGAGGGGAGGCCGCTTTCCGGCTGGGCAGTCGCCACAGCCGGACCTTGCCGTCCGCGCCCGCGGTGACCAGGCGTTTGCCGTTCCGGCTGATCCGCAACGCCCAGACCGGCCCCTGGTGCCCGGCCAGCGGCGCACCGTGGGCACGTCCGGTCACCGCGTCCCACAACCGCACGGTTCCGTCGTCACTGCCGGTGGCCAGCAGTTTCCCGTCCGGACCGAAGCGCATGGCGCGCACCGGTCCGGTGTGCCCGGCGAGCGGGGCGGCAACCGGGTGGCGGGTCGCCGTGTCCCACAGGCGCACGGTGTCGTCCCCGCCGGAGGAAGTGGCCAGCAGCCTGGTCCCACGGCTGAACGTGAGGGCGTACACCGGCCCGGGTCCGGCCACGATCGGCTCGCCCGCCGGTTCGCCGGTGGCCGGGTTCCAGAGCCGCACGACGTCGCCGCCGCCGGAGGCCGCCAGGAGTTTGCCGTCGGGGCTGAAACTCGTCGCATAGACCGGGCCCGGGCTCACGATCAGCGCCTTGCCGATCGGGCGTCCGCTGTCCGCTTGCCACAGCCGCACGGTGCTGTCGGCGGCCGTGGTCGCGAGGCGCTTGCCGTCCCGGCTGAACACCACCGAACTCACCGCGCCGGCCTGCCCGGTCAGGGCGTGCAGGAGGCGCCGATCGGCCAGATCCCACAGCCGAGCCGTCCCGTCGTCGCCGGCCGTGGCCAGCAGTCGGCCGCCCGCGTTGAAGGCGACCGAGCGCACCGGCCCGGCATGACCGATCAGCGGGGATCCGGACCGCTGCCCGGTGGTGGCATCCCACAGCGCCACGCCGCCGTCGTCGGCGACCGCCAGCAGCTTGCCGTCCTCGCTGAACTCGATGGCGTGGACCTGTCCGGTGAGGCCGGTGATCGGCGTTCCGACCCGGCGGCCGGTCGCCGTGCTCCACTGCCGCACCGCCGCATCACTCACGGTGGCGAAGACTTTGCCATCCGGTCGCATCGCGACGCGTCCGTCCACGCCGGGCACGGCCGCGCGGGGGCGGGCCGCGACGCCCGTGATCTGGTGTGCGACCGGTGCCGGCGGCGCCGCGGCCGAGGACTGCGGGATGGCGACCGCGGAGAGCGAGAGCAGCCCGGCCAGGGCCACGGCGAACGACCCCCGGACGCGGAGACGGTCACCGCACGTGTCTGTACGAGTTCGATTGATAGCCACGTTCGAACGGTAACGACGCCTTTGACTGGTATGACGCTGTTCGCGGCATTTCATCCGCCAGAGTGGGCCGACCACGTCCGGATCTTTCACGGTGCCGGCTGCCGCGGGATCTCGCCGGAGCACTTCCGGGGGAGAATCGAAAACGCGGTCCGTCACGAAGACGAACCGCGTTCTGACCTGCACTTACTTTGGTAGCGGGGACAGGATTTGAACCTGCGACCTCTGGGTTATGAGCCCAGCGAGCTACCGAGCTGCTCCACCCCGCGTCGGTAGATAAAGCTTAGCGCGTTGCCCCCGGCCCCTCGCAACCGGGTTACCGGTCGCCAAAATCCGCAGGTCAGCGCGCAGATGCGGGTCACTCGCCGTCGGGACGGGGGCAAGCGCCGAGGAAGGCCGGAGGGAAGGCAGGCGCCAGCCGGGCCGACGGCGGGCGCCTGCCGCCTACCGCTGCCCGGCCCGGCCCGCCTGTCCGGAGCGGTGCGGACGGTGACACCGCCGCCCGGCAGGGCGAGGCGGTGACGCAAGGTGCGGGGCCGGGCCGGCGGTTCGGGCCGCCGGAAGGTCAGGCGGCCCTCGCCGGGGTGCGGGTGCGCAGACGCGCCACCGCCAGGGCCGCGACGTTGAGCAGGAGGCCGGCGACGGCGACACCGGTGACCAGGTTCACGCCGGGCCGGAACGGGGTGAAGTCACCGGCGGCGGTGCTGGTGGCGGAGGCGACCAGGCCGGTGACCACCGCCAGCACCAGGGCGGTGCCGACCTGGCCGGAGGATTGGACCAGGCCGGAGGCGAGGCCCTGCTCGGCGTCGTCGATGCCGTCGGTGGCCTGGGCCATGATCGAGCTGAAGCCGAACGCGAAGCCGCCGCCGAGGAGCAGCATCGTGGGCAGGACGGTGGTCAGGTAGCCGGGGTGGCTGCCGGAGGTGGCCAGGAACCAGAGGTAGCCGGCGCTCAGTGAGATCATCGCGGCGACGATCAGTGGTGCGGTGCCGTACCGGTCGATGAGCCGGCCCATGAAGGGTGAGCTGAAGGCGACCAGCAGGCCGGCCGGGAGCAGGGCGAGGGCCATCCGCAACGGGGCCCAGTGCAGCACGTCCTGCAGATAGAGGGTCATCATGAACTGGAAGCTCACGTAGGAACCCATCAGGGCCACCATGCTGGCGTTGGCCCGGACGATGCTGCCGATCCGGAAGATGCTGAGCCGGACCAGCGGGTGCCGGACCCGGGTTTCCGCGACGACGAAGGCGGCCAGCAGGACGACGGCGAGGATCGACACCGCGGCGGTACGCGGGTCGAAGCCGCGCTGCGGGGCGGTGACCACCGCGTACACCGCGGAGAGCATGCCGCCGACCAGGGTGACGGCGCCGATCAGGTCGTGGCCGCCGCCGGTGGCCGGTTCGTCGCGGGGAATCAGGAACAGCCCGGCGATCAGGGCGCCGAGGGAGAGCGGGACCGGGACCAGGAAGGTCCAGCGCCAGCCGAGGCTGGTCAGGACGCCGCCGAGGATGAGGCCGGAGGAGTAGCCGCTGGCGCCGAAGACCGTGAAGATCGACAGCGCCCGGTTGCGGGCCGGACCCTCGGCGAACGTCGTGGTCAGGATGCTCATCGCGGTGGGCGCGGTGAACGCCGCGGCGAGGCCCTTGATGAAGCGGGTGGCGATCAGCAGGCCACCGTCGTCGACCAGACCGCCGATCAGGGAGGCGACGGTGAAGACGCCGAGCGCGATCAGGAACACCCGGCGGCGGCCGAGCAGGTCGGCGGTGCGGCCGCCGAGCAGCAGCAGGCCACCGTAGCCCAGCACGTAGCCGTTGACGATCCACTGCAGGGAGGTGGTGGTGAGGCCGAGTTCGGCGCCGATCGACGGCAGGGCCACGCCGACCATCGAGACGTCGAGGCCGTCGAGGAAGAGGACCGCGCACAGCACCGCCAGCACGCCCCAGAGCCGCGGTGTCCAGCGGTGTTCCGCGCCGCCGGCCGCGGTCGGCGTCGGGGTCACGGTTTCAGAGATAGTCACGGTGGCGACGTTATATGCGTACGCATCTAATGTCTACGCATCGAATGTGGGCGCATATATTTCCCGTGCATCGAAGGTCCGATGCGGAGTAGGATGCCCGCCATGGAGCCGGAAAACGACCTCGTCGAGCGCTGGCGATCGCTCCTGACCTGCTACAACGAGGTGGCCCTGCACCTGGAGCGAGCCCTGCAGGATGCCCACGGCCTCACCCTCAGTGACTACGAGACGCTCGACCGTCTCACCACCCAGGAGTGTGACAAGCGCCGCATGCAGGATCTTGCGGACACCATGTATCTGAGCCAGAGCGCCCTGTCCCGGGCGGTGAGCCGCCTGGTGAACGGCGGCCTCGCCGAGCGCACCCACTGCGAGGCCGACCGGCGGGGCGTCTACGTGCAGATCACCGCATCGGGCCGGCAACGCTGGGCCGAGGCGCAGAAGACGCAACTGTCCGTGCTGGCCGAGCACCTGACCCCGGCCGGATAGCCGAGAGCAGCAGGATCAGCACCCCGCAGCCGGCGACCAGGGCCCAACCGGCCCGCGGGCTGCCGGCCAGACCACCGGCCACCGCGATGCCGAGCGCCGCCCCCACCTGCCGGGCGGTCGATGCGATCCCGCCGGCCACCCCGGAACGCTCCGGCGGCAGACCGCTGACCGCGGTGTTGGTGATCGGCGCGTTCGCGAAACCGATCCCGATCCCGGCGCACAGATACGCCACCAGCAGGACCGGCAGCCCGGTGTCCCGGTCCACTCCGGCCAGCAGCACCCCGCTGAGCAGGATCCCGGCTCCGGCCAGGCGCAGCGGCAGACCGGGGCCGACCCGGCCGACCAGACGCCCGGAGAGCGGGGCGCAGATCGTGGCGGCGACCGCCATCGGCAGGGTGACCAGGCCCGCCTCGATCGGGCTCAGGCCGCGGGCCCGCTGCAGGTAGAGCGTGCCGAGCAGCAGGGTCACGTTCAGTGCGACGAAGACCACCACGGCGCCGCCGACCGCCGCGGCGAACGGGGGCCGGCGGAACAGGCTGAGATCCAGCAGCGGTTCGGCGCGGCGGGACTCGACCCGGGCGAGGGTGGCCGCGGCGGCGGGGATCATCGCGTACGCCGCCATCGCGAAACCGGACCACCAGCCGGCCCGCGGCCCTTCGATGAGGACCGCGACGACCGTGCTCGTCAGCACGATCAACAGGGCCTGACCGGGCAGGTCGAGCCGGCGCGGCCGGGGTGATCGGGACTCCGGGAGGGGGTACGCCAGGACGGCGACGATGATCGGCAGGTTGGCCCAGAAGATCGGCCGCCACCCGAGTCCGGTGACCAGTGCGCCGCCGAGTACCGGCCCGGCCGCCATGCTGAGCCCGAAGACCGCGGCCCACACCCCGATCGCCCGGGCCCGCTCGCGCGGATCAGTGATCACGCTCACCACGATGGCCAGCGCCACCGGGCTCAGCATCGAGGCACCCACGCCCTGCACGACCCGCGCCGCGATCAGCGCGCCGAGGCCCGGCGCCAGCGCGCAGCCGACCGAGCCGAGACCGAAGAGGATCAGTCCGAGCCGGAACACCCGGCGGCGCCCGATCCGGTCGGCCAGCGCGCCGGAGCCGATCAGCAGACCGGCCAGCACCAGCGTGTAGGCATCGACCGCCCACTCCAGCTCGGGCAGGCCGAGCCGCAGGTCACGGCCGATCGCGGGCAACGCCACGTTCACCGCCGTGGTGTCCAGCCCGACCAGGAAGATGCTGGTGCAACAGACGGCCAGGACCAGCCGTCGACGTGTCATCTCATTCACGCCGCCGATCGTGGCGGCAACCACCCGGCGCTTCCCAGGAAACTTGCGAAGACCGCAAACTGTCGGGATGGACCCCGAGCTGACCACGCTGCTCGACGGCATCGGCTCGCGCCTGCGCAGGATCCGGCAGGACCGTGGGCTGACCCTGGCCGATCTGGCCGCGGCGACCGGCCTGTCGGTGAGCACCCTGTCCCGGCTCGAATCGGGCGGGCGGCGGCCGACCCTGGACCTGCTGATCCCGCTGGCCCGCACCTACCGGATGGCGCTCGACCACCTGATCGGCGCGCCGCCCACCGGCGATCCGCGGGCGCACCTCACGCCGCACCGCACCGAGCCGCGCACCGGAAACCCGAGCGTGGTGGTACCGCTCACCGCGTACCCCGGCCGTTTGCAGGTCTTCAAACAGATCCTCGGCCCCGGGCAGCGTCCGCCGACCCCGGTGACCCATCCCGGACACGCCTGGTTCTACGTGCTGTCCGGGACCGTCCGGCTGCTGCGCGGGCCCGTCGAGTCGGTGCTGCAGCCCGGGGACGTGGCCGATTTCGACACCGGCGAGCCGCACTGGTTCGGGCCGGCCGGTGATGGCCCGGCGGAGATCCTGCACCTGTACGGCCCGCACGGCGACCGGCCGGCGTGACCGGTCACCACCGCCACTTCTGCAGCAGACTGCGACTGCACGAGATGATCTGGATCTCCGCCTGGTTGTCGGCGGTGACCGGGCGCAGACACAGGGTCGGATGCCCGACCGGCCGGATCACCCCGCCGGGGCCGAGCTCCCAGGCCTGCGAGGCGCTGCCGTTGCAGGTGTAGGTCCAGATCCTCTGTCCGGAGGCGAAATTGCCGCCCGGCACGTCCAGGCAGTTGCCCATCACCCGCAGCGTGTCGTCGGCCGGAACCCGGGTCAGAGCCTGCGCCTTGGAGCCGTTGCAATCGTAGAATTGCAGGTACGTCCGGATCGCGACGGCCGCCGCGGGCACGTCGACGCAGCGGTCGCCGCCGTTGACGCTGCGGATCGGGCTCATCAGCGGGTTCGGCTGCCGGGCCACCTTCACCACCTTGGCCACCGAGGGCACACCGGCCGCGTCGACGACGAACAGCATGTAGTAGCCGGGCGGGGCGACACCGCCGCTCGGCGGGCCGGTCACGGTCAGCGTGGTGCCGGCGGCGCTGAACCTCAGCGGGATGTACCGCTGTCCCTGGTCGATGCCGTGGGTGACGTCGGCGAGCCCGACCAGCGCCACCTTCCTGATGCTCGACGCCTGCGGGGAGGTCACCGCGAACGGGGTGGCGATGTCGACGCCGGCCGGTGCGGCGGAGATCACCGGACGGTCGGCAAGGCGGCCGCTGCCGTCCTGGCGATAAAGATAGGGCGGGGAGAAGTACTCGATGTTCTTCTCCAGATAGCCGACCGTGGTGCAGATCCCGCAGACCCCGCCGCCGCCGGTGAGCACCCGGCCGTCGGGCAGCAGCGCGGCGGTCGAATGATACTGCCGGATCCGGCCGGCGCCGGCCAGCACGGTCCACGCCCCGGTCGCCGGATCCCAGCGCTCCGCCGCGGTGGCCGCGCTGTCCAGGTCGACCAGCGGGCTCTTCCTGGTGCTCGTCAACCCGCCGGTGGCCAGCACCGAGCCGTCGGCCAGCAGGGTGGTGTTGAGCTGGCGCCGCCCGGTGGACAGTGAGCCGGTGGTGGTCACGGTGGCGCCCGCACCGGTGGTGTTCAGCACCACCGAGGTCCGCGTGGGCACCTGCGCGACCCCGCCCTCGGTCAGGTTGCCGCCGCCGGTCACCAGCGTCCTGCCGACGTCGTAGGTGGCGAACCCGCCGTAGTCGCGGGCCACCGCGTCCCGCGTGCCGGTCGCGGTGATCACCCCGTTGCCGGAGGTGGTGACGGTGTACGAGGTGGTGGGCGGACCGAACAGCTGGAGCTGGCTGTCCGGCCGGGAACCGAGGAACGGATAGACCCGCGCCGCGTACGTCGGGCCGGCGGTGAGCGGGCGCAGGGCGCCGTCCGACTGGTAGACCTCGGCCGTCTTCGGGCCGCCGCCGACGATCACCTCCTCGCCGTTCGCGGTCTCGGCAACCGCCGGATACCACCGGCCGACCGCCATGTTCTCGCCCCGGGTCCAAGTCTCGGTCTGCCAGTGGAAGATATGCGTCCAAACCGTTCCGTCAAGGGCCGAGTCGGCATTTCCGCCGGCGACCAGAATGTCACCGTCCGGGAGATGCGCGAAACCCGCGCAGAAGATGTTCGCTCCTTGCAGATCAACTCTTTTGTACGTGTTGTCAGCCGGATTCCAGACCATCACCCGCGTGAAATCGTGGTCCGGATACGACTCCGCCGCGTTGTCGCCGACCGAATCCCAGATGAGCACCTTGCCGTTCGGCAGCACCGCGTCGAAGACCGGGACGACCGGCGTGCCGACCACCGGACTCCACGAGCCGGACCGCCCGGGATCGGCGGAAACGGCCACCCGGGACACCGGGGTGCCCGGGCGGTGGCCGGTGTCCCGCTGGATCCGCGCGGCGTTCACCGCGGTCCGTCGCTCGATCTCGCTGATCGGCGTATCGGCGAGGTCGAGTGCCATGTGCTCGCGGATCTCGTCGGCCTCGTCGCCGTGGAGGTGCCCGGCATCCGCCTGCCCGGCCGCCGGATGGACACCCGACGTTCCAGCGAGCAGCAGAGCGGAAAACAATCCGGAAATGATCAATCCGCGACGCAAACGCATGAAAAGGGTCCTTCCGCCAACCCGGAGGAATCGCCCCCTACAACCCCTCGCGGCCCTCACCATAGACCCGCACTAAGTCGTCCTTCAATGTTCTGTCGCCCTTAATCAATTCATCCCCAAACAGCCACCGAACCCGGTATAGCCGCCTTTAACCACCATCCGCACCCACAACGGACCACGCACAGCCCCGCGCCGCACGGCCAGGCCTTGAACCCACGCCCGCCCCACGGCCAGGCCTTGAGCCCACGTCCGCCCCACGGCCAGGCCTTGAGCCCACGTCCGCCCCACGGCCAGGCCTTCAGCCCACGCCCGCCCCACGGCCAGGCCTTCAGCGCACGCTTAACCCACCTCGCAGGTTTCTGGCCAGTTCCGGCCCACGGGCTGGTTCTTGACGGCGCTGCAACTCCAAGCCCGTCTCGGCGTCGGGTACCGGTCACCGACCCACCGACCAAGCCCATCTCGGCGCCGGGAACCGGCCACCGACCCACCAACCGCGCCCACCGGAACGCGGGGGCTCGGGGGGCTCGGCCCCCCGGCCAGCAACGCGAAGAGGGACCCCGGTCCGCGCATTCCGCGGACAGGAGTCCCTCATTCCCTCGTAGCGGGGACAGGATTTGAACCTGCGACCTCTGGGTTATGAGCCCAGCGAGCTACCGAGCTGCTCCACCCCGCGTCGGTAGATAAAGCCTAGCGCACCGGCTCCGGAACCTGCAAAACAGCCCCCGGAGCCGGCGTCTTCGCTGGTCAGCCGCCCGCACTCGCGGAGGGTGCCGGGTTGGCGGCGGTGGAGGGTGTGACCGACGGCCCGGTGCCGGTGGTCGTCCCGCCCTTCGCCTGGGAGGCCTGCTGGAAGCGGCTCATCGCGTCGTCGAGGGCCTTGAGCGCGTTGCCCTGGGCCACGAAGTCGCCGGATTTCTGCGCGTTCCGCAGGTTCTCGATGGCCTGGTCGACGGCCGCGGCGGCGGAGGCGAGGTCGCCGCTGAGGACCGGCGGGCCGGTGCCGCTGGCGGGTGGTGTCGTGCCGGTGTTGCCGCCGGTGCCGGTCCCGCCGTTGTTGTTCTTGCCGGCGGCGGCGAGGGCTTTCAGGCCGTCCTGCAGGTTGTTCTCGAGGACGACGTTGGAGCCGTCGCCGTACGACATGAGCACCTTCTGCAGCAGCGGCGCCGCACCGGCCGCGGTGGTGCGGACGTAGACCGGCTCGACGTACAGGATGCCCTGTTGCAGTGGCAACGAGATGAGGTTGCCGTAGAGGACGGTCTGGCCGTTGCGGTTGAGCGCGAACAGCTGCTGGGAGATGCCCGCGTTGTTGGTCATCAGCCGGTGCACCTGGACGGGGCCGGGTGTCACCGAGTTGTTGGGCAACTTGAGCACCTGCAGCTGCGGAGCGCCGGTGGTGTCGTACGACGCGGAGATCAGGGCGGCCATGTTGTCCCGGCCGTTCGGGGTGACCCCGGAGGTGAGCTGGAACGTGGTCGCGGACTGCACGGGCAGCTTGACGTTCAGGTAGAACGGCGGCTGCTTGACCCCGGCCTGCGGTGCGTCCGGGGCGTTCGGCACCTGCCAGAAGTCGTCGCCGGTGAAGAACGTCTGCGGGTCCTGGACGTGGAACCTGGTGAGCAGGTTGCGCTGCACCTTGAACAGGTCGGCCGGATACCGGAAGTGCTTGATCAGATCGGCCGGGGTGTCCCCCTTGGGGATGATCAGGTGCCCGCCGAAGGCCTGGTTCCAGGCCTTGAGGACCGGATCCTTGGTGTCGAACTCGTAGAGCTTGACGGTGCCGTCGTACGCGTCGACGGTCGCCTTGACCGAGTTGCGCATGTAGTTGACGTCGTCGCGGGCCAGCGGGAAGGCTCCGGCCCCGGTCGTCTCGTCGCGCGTCTCGTTCGCCAGGTTGATCTTCTGCGCGTACGGGTAGGTCTGGGCGGTCGTGTAGCCGTCCAGGATCCAGACGATCTTGCCGTCGACCACGGCCGGGTACGGGTCGCCGTCGATGGTGAGGAACGGCGCCACCTTCTCCACCCGCTCGCGCGGGGTCCGGATGTACATCACCTTGGAGTTGGCGTTGACCGCGTCGGAGAGCAGGAAGTTGCTCTCGGTGTTCTTGATCGCGAACACCAGCCGGCGGAAGAACGAGCCGATCGCGACGCCGCCCTTGCCGTCGTACGTGAAGGGGTCCGAGGCCTCTTTGTCCTCGTCCTGCCCCTGCGCGTTCTTGTCCCGTTCCTTCGGGCGGTCGAACTCCACGCTCCTGCTCTTGTCGGTCTGGCCGACGATCGCGTACTCGGTGGACTGCTCACCGTAGTAGATCCGCGGCTGGGTGGCTTCCAGCTCGTCGGTCGGCGCCGAGCAGTTGGCCGAGGTGTTGCTGCCGAGGAAGCCGGAGACGAAGTACGGAAGCCCGGCGCCTTCGCAGACCTTGTTGGCCGGCGCGGCGACCAGTCCGTACCCGTGGGTGTAGACGGTGTGCCGGTTCAGCCAGTTCCGCTGCTGTGCGGAGAGCTTCTCGTCGTTGATCTCCCGGGCGCCGACCACGAAGTCCTGCGTCTTGTTGTCGATCGTGTAGCGGTCGACGTCGAGCTTCTCGCCGAAGTCGTAGAAGCTGCGGGACTGCTGCGACTGGGTGAAAGCCTGGGAGACCAGCTGCGGGTCGATCAGCCGGACGTTCTGCGCGCTGGTGTCGTCGGCCAGGTTGGCCGGCGGCGGCGTGGAACCGTTCGCCGCGGTCACCGGGGTGTAGTCGGTGACCTTCGTGGCGTTCAGGTCGAACGCGTCCCGGGTGGCCTCGATCGCCTTGGCGATGTATGGCCGCTCCTTGTCCGAGAGGCTCGGCTTGACCTGGAAGTTCTGCACGGCGAGCGGGTAGATGCCGCCGATCGCGACCGCGGAGATGCCGAGCAGGGCCAGCGAGACGCCGGGCCACACCAGGTTCCGCATCACCGCGTTGGAGAACACGATGATCGCGACGGCCACCACAATGGAGATGTACGCCAGGATCTCCTTGGCCGGGAGCAGCGCGTTCACATCGGTGTAGCCGGCGCCGTACAGCCCCGGCGAAACGTGCTGCTCGAGCAGCAGAGCGCGCCGGTCGAGAACGTACGCCACTGCCTTGAGCAGCACGAACACCGCGACCAGGGTGGTCAGGTGGGCACGCGCCGCGGTGGTCATCCGGTCGCCGACGCCCTGCAGTCGGACGCCGCCGAAGATGTAGTGCACGGCGAGCGCGCCGAGCACCGACAGCACCACCGCGGTGAAGCCGAGGCCGAGCAGGTAGCGCAGCAGCGGGTAGTCGAAGATGTAGAACCCGATGTCGACGTGGAACTGCGGGTCGGTCTGCCCGAACGGCTGCGCGTTGCGGAACAGCATCCAGTCGGCCCATCGGCTCTGCGCGGACAGTCCCGCGAAGAATCCGATGATGACACTCAGCACGGTGATCCAGGTGCCGAGCCGGGGCGTGAGGACCATCCGGTACCGCTCCAGCGTGGCCTGCTCCGCGGAGTGCGGCCGCAGCAGCGGACGCAGCCGGTACGCCAGGTACAGGTTCGCCCCGACGATCAGTGCCAGCACCGCGCCGACCGTCAGGAAGAGCAGCAGCCTGGTGACCAGCACCCCGGAGAACACGTTGGCGAAGTCGACCTCGGAGAACCAGAGATAGTCCGTGTACGCGTCGATGCCCCAGCCGAGCAGCGTGAAAAGTATGAAGACCCCGACCAGGACGCCGACGGTGACGCGACCGCGCCGGCTCATCCTCGGTAGGGGACTGTTACGCATTACCAACGTTGGCTCCACACTTCGTCGGGCCGGTGTCTCACCTTACGATCTCGTATCCAGCTTCGATACGTGGTGGAACATGTCCGGTCACTGCCAGTGGTCATGATGCCGAGCAGGGTGTGGGGGTGCCACCCGAGGTGAAGGTCTTGAGCGCGGTGAGTGCGTCGTCCACGGTGGCCACCTTCGCCATCGGCAGGCCGGGCACCGCGTTGCGCAGCGCCTCCGCGCAGTTGTCCTTGGGGACCAGGAAGATCTTGGCGCCGGCCTTGCTCGCGCCGACCAGCTTCTGCGGGATGCCGCCGATCGGACCCACGTTGCCGTCGTCGTCGATGGTGCCGGTGCCGGCGATCACCTTGCCGCCGGTCAGGTCGTCGTCGCGCAGCTTGTCGATGATGCCGAGGGTGAACATCAGGCCGGCGCTCGGTCCGCCGATCTTGTCCAGGTCGATCTTGATGGTGAACGGGTGCGGCTGCTGGGTGCCGATCTCGATCCCCAGGCGCGGCGTCTTCTTCTCGTCGTCCGCGGCCTTCGTGGTCACCTCGGCGGTGCCCGCCCTACCGGCCCGGGTGTACCCCACGGCCAGCCTGCTGCCCGCCGGCTGGGCGGTGACCAGCGAGGTGAGCTGGCCCGGCCCGGTCACCGCGGTGCCGTTCACCGAGGTGATCACGTCGTTCTCCTGGAGCACGCCGGCGGCGGCGCCGCCCGCGGTGACCTTGCGCACGTAGGTCTGCACCGGGTAGCCGAGCTCGCGCAGCGCGACCGTCTCGGCGCTGGTCTGCGACTGCTTCCACTCCTGCGCGTTCTGCTCCTGGACCTGCTTCTCGCTCTGGTCCGGCGGGTAGATCAGGTCACGCGGGACCACCGCGTCCTGGTGACTCAGCCAGCCCTGCACCGCCCAGACCAGCTCCACGTGCGACTGCACGTTCACCGTGGTCAGCCGCAGCTCACCGGCGGAGGACGAGGTCTTGGCCCCGGTCACCTGGATCACCTCGGTGCCCTCGGCCGAACCGAGGGTGTTCACCGTCGGGCCGGGCTTGAGCACCACGTAGGGCAGGGGGGCGACCATGACACCCGCGGCCAGCAGGGCGGTTATCAGGGCGCCCAGGATGACGGTGACACCGCGACGTCTCATGCGCGTGAGAGTACCGACCCACCCTGAGTTCTCTCTGAGCTGACACCTCCATCAGTCCGCTACGAGCGTTTCGCGCGTACCGTTAGGTCCGTGCCCGATATCCCGTTCGGCTTCTCCCTGCCGGGCGCGCAGCCGCCCGACCCCTCCGACCCGCAGCAGATGCAGCAGTTCATGGCGCAGCTGCAGCAGATGTTCGCTGCCCCCGGCAGTGGCCCGGTCAACTGGGACCTGGCCCGGCAGGTCGCCGCCAGCCAGCTCTCGGCCAGCGGCGACCCGGCGGTGAACATGTTCGAGCGCCACCAGGTCGAGGAGGCACTCCGCCTCGCCGACCTGTGGCTCGACCCGGTCTGCGCGCTCCCCAGCGGCATCCACAAGGCGGTCGCCTGGAACCGCAACGAGTGGATCTACAACACCCTCGACGTCTGGAAGAAGCTGTGCGAGCCGATCGCCGGCCGCATGGTGGGCGCCATGGGCGACCTCGTGCCCGAGGAGGCCCGGGCCCAGCTCGGCCCGATGCAGTCGATGGTCGCCACGCTCGGTGGCGCGCTTTTCGGCGGTCAGCTCGGCCAGGCCTTCGGCCAGCTCGCCGCCGAGGTCCTCTCGGCCGGCGACATCGGCCTGCCTCTCGGCCCGGCCGGCACCGCGGCGCTGGTCCCGGCCAACATCAAGGCGTACGGCGAGGGCCTGGAACTGCCCGAGGACCAGGTGCGGCTCTACGTCGCCCTGCGCGAGGCGGCCCACCAGCGGCTCTTCGGACACGTGCCGTGGCTGCGCGCGCACGTGCTGAGCGCCGTCGAAACGTACGCCAACGGCATCACCGTGAACCGGGAGGCGATCGAGGAGGCGATGGGCCGCGTCGACCCGAGCGACCCGGAGTCGATGCAGGCCATGGCCCTGGAGGGGATCTTCACTCCGGAGGACACCCCGCAGCAGAAGGCCAGCCTGGCCCGCCTGGAGACGGCACTGGCCCTGGTCGAGGGCTGGGTCGGCCACGTGGTCGACCAGGCGGCCGGCGACCGGCTGCCGTCGGTCGCGGCGCTCGGCGAGGCGTTCCGCCGCCGCCGGGCCGCCGGTGGCCCGGCCGAGCAGACCTTCGCCGCCCTGGTCGGCCTCGAGCTGCGACCCCGCCGCCTGCGCGAGGCCGGCGCCCTGTGGACGGCGGTCGCCGAAGCGCGCGGTGCCGCGGGCCGGGACGCCCTCTGGGACCACCCCGACCTGCTCCCCACCGACGAGGACTTCGCCGACCCGGAGGCTTTCGCCCGCACCCAGTCCGACTGGGACATCAGCGAACTCGAAGGCCTCGCCGGCAACCCGGAGCCCGGGCCGGACGCCCCGGAGCCGGGCACCGACACTCCGCACTCCGGCCCGGACGACACCGAGAAGTAGAACCGACCCGGAACGCTTCCGCTGGGGCGGCGCCGACGGCGCCGCCCCACCTCCGTGCCCTTGACCGGCTCAGGTGTCGAGGAGGGCTCGGGTGTTGTCCCAGCCTTCCAAGGCCACGTCCAGAGTGGCAAGGTCGGCCGGGCCGCGGAGGCGACGCCACGGTGGTGTGGAGGTGACCTCGCCGGGGGACGGGGCGGACCGGCGCAGCGACTGGGCGGAGGCCGTGTCGAGATCGTGGTCGGGCAGCCAATCCGGGGCGGGCAGGCTGGCGGCCACGCCCAGCAGGCCGCCACCGGGGCCGCCCGGGGAGACCGCGACCGCCCGGCTCTCCAGCGGGCGCAGCAGCTTGCCGAGGATCATGCCGGGAACGTCCGGGGCGTCGGCGGCGATGACGGCGGCCTGCTCGAAGCCGTCGGCGGCGGCCGCCCGCAGCACCGGGAGCACGGTGGGTTGCGGGATCTCGTAGATCCGCATGCCGGGCCAGGCGATCTCCTCGGCCAGAGCCCGGTCCTGCGCGGTGGCGGCGATCGCGGCCTCGGCCTGCGCGAGGCGGGCCAGCAGATCGGCGACGTCCTCGGCCAGAGCGCCGCGCCAGGCCGCCGGATCCACCCCGGGCGGGCTCCACGGCACCGGGACCAGCATCGCCACCACCACACGCCGCGTCACAACGCCACCCTACCCAGCGCCCAGGGCACACCTCGCCGACCCGCGACGCTCACGACAGCGAGGGCACGCTGTGCCGCCCCCGCTCACCAAGGGGCCAGCGGGTGGCACACGGCGCACCGCGGCAGACGATGGCGGGCGACGGCGCGAGGCGGGGATGGCGCAAGGCGGGCATGGCGCAAGGCGGGCATGGCGCAAGGCGGGCATGGCGCGAGGCGGGCATGGCGCGAGGCGACGGGCGACGACGCGAGGCGGAGCGCACGGCGCGCGGGGTGGGTGGCGGTTACGGCGTACGGCCGAATCGCCGGAGGCGCTCGGAGAGCTGGAGGTTATGGCGGATCTTGCGCAGGGATCACCCCGGGGTGGCGGGTTTACTCGGCCATGACGAGGGAGCCGGCGGCGGCGACGCCCTCCAGGTAGCCGCGGGCCCGCTCGGCCTTGGGGAAGCGGTTCACCAGCTCCCAGAAGCGCGCGTTGTGGCTCGGGACGACCAGATGGGCCAGCTCGTGCAACAGGACGTAGTCGACGACCCAGTCGGGCATCTCCTGGATGCGGTGCGAGATGCGGATGGTGGCGTCGTCCGGGGTGCAGGAACCCCAGCGGCCGTTCTGGTTGGTGACCCAGCGAACGCTGGCCGGGGCGACCAGGCCGGCGTACTCCGCTAGGTAGCGTCCGGTCAGCCGGCGGGCGCGGGCGAGCAGCTCGTCGTCGGTGTGCCGGAGGCGTTCCTCACGGGCGGCGAGACGGGCGAGCATCCGCTCGACCCACTCGGTTTCCTCGGCGCGCGAGAACCGGTCCGGGATGAGCACGACCACGCGCTCGCCGTCGCGATACGCGGACACCGTCCTGCGCCGGCGCTGACTGCGCCGCACTTCCACGACAGGTTTGCGCACGCGGGCCATTACCGGCTCGCGCGGCCCAGATTCGGGTTCACGTTGAGACGCTAATCCGCGAGACCCTGGTCACCGCAAGAGTACGCCCAATGACTGTCACGTTGGCCGGGCGGTTCGTCCGCAAATACCCGAAAAAATTTTCCCCAGGCGCAACATCTGAGACAGCCGTCAACCTAGACCATCGTCGACTCAGGGGGATACCGGGGGCGCACATCCCTTTCGTGCCGTTGTGAAGACAATCGTCGGCGTGTCCCGGCAAAATTGTACGAAAAGGGCACTTCGCCCCGGCACACTCACCACGTCGGTGAGACCGCCGACAGCGCGCTGACATGGAACCGGCCTGACCTGGGTAATTCCACGCCCCGGCGGCCCAGCGCCGTGAACAGGTTCGCGCCCGTCGCTGCGAACAAGCACGGGGCCCAGCGGCCGACGACACGAACGAGGAGGAACCGTGGCCGAGACCACCTACAACGGCTACTGCGTCAAATGCAAGGAGAAGCGTGACTTCCAGGGCAACGTGGAGGTCTCCAAGACCGGCATGAACATGGCCAAGGGCAAGTGCCCGGTCTGCGGAACGACGATGAACCGGATTCTGGGCAAGGCCAAGTAGACGTGCGCTTCCGGGAAGGCGGCCGCGAGGCCGCCCTCCCGGGCGGACCGTAACCGTGTCGGCCCGTGCACGTTGAGTAAGCCGGAGCCGGTGTACCCACCCTGTGGATAACTCAGCTCCGCTTGTGGATAACCCAGTCGGGTGAACCGCGAGGCTGTGGATAACAAATCCGCTCCGCAGCCCGGCAGTGACAACCTGTCACCCATGACCCACCCGCCCCTCCCCCGGGCCCCACTCGCCCGGCCCACCCTGATCCCCGGGCTCGCCCGGATCTGGCGTGCTCCCGACGAGCTGCAGCTCGGCCTCGACCCGGCCCGCGCGGTGCGCCTCGAGCTGCCCGACCCCCGCCTGGCCCGGGTGCTCGACCTGCTCGACGGCAACCGGCCGGAACGCCAGGTGCTGCTGCACGCCGCCGACCTGGGCGTCGCCCCGGCCGAGACCCGCCAGCTGCTCGACCTGCTGCGCCAGGCCGGCCTGGTGCTGCCGCAGTCCGCACTGCTCCCGGCCGGCCTGCCCAGCGCCGAGCGACATCGTCTGGCCGGGGAGGCCGCCGCCATCGCCCTCGGCGCCGCCACCGGCTCCCCGGCCCGGACCCTGCGCCGCCGCCGGACGGCGCGGGTGGTGCTCGCCGGGCGCGGCCGGCTCGCCGCCACCATCGCGGTGGCCCTGGCCGAGGCCGGCGTCGGGCACGTCCACCCCGATCTGTCCGGCACCGTGGGGCCGGCCGACCTGCCCGGCAGCCCACTGATCGGCACCGACCTGGGCAGCCCGCTGCACACCGCGGTGGCGGCCGCCGTCCGCCGGGCCGTGCCCGGCACCCAGGTCTGCGAGGTCCGCCGCGCACCGGCCAGCCTGGTCGTCCAGCTCGCCCACGACCAGCCGGTCGCGCTGCTCGCCGCCGCGCACAGCACCCGCCGGCAGCCGCACCTCGCGGTGCACATCCGGGACGGCGCCGCGGTGATCGGGCCGTTCGTGCCCGCCGCCGGCCGACCCTGCCTGCACTGCCTCGACCTGCATCGGCGGGAACGGGACCCGGAGTGGCCGGGCCTGCCCGGGACGGGCGGGGTTGGCGGCCCGGGCGGGACGGAGCCGTGCGCGGTGGCGACCGTGCTGGCGGCGGCGGGGTTCGCGACCGCCGAGGCACTGACCTTCCTGGACGGCGGGACGCCGGACACGCTGGGGGCGGCGGTGGAGATCAGCGCGCCGGGGCGGACCCGCCGCCGGACGTGGCCGCCGCATCCGGAGTGCGCCTGCGGCGCGCGGGCGCGGCGATCCCCCATTCACCTGAGGCCGTCCGCAGCGACCCAGACAGGACTCCCCAAACGGGCGGAGTGTGGAGGAAGTGTGGATCCTTAATCGAACCTTTGTCGCATAAACTGGCAAAGCAGTGCGCGACGGGCCGAGTAACGCCGCGCGGTCGGTCACAATGATCTGGTGACGGACATACCCCGCCGTGCGGCCTCCCGGACGGCCAAGCTGGCCGCCCTGCCGCTCGGCTTCGCCGGCCGGACCGCTCTGGGACTGGGCAAGCGGGCCGTCGGGATCGCTGCCGACGTCATCTCCGCGGACATTCAGCAGCGCACCGCCGAGCAGCTGTTCAGCGTTCTGGGGCAGCTCAAGGGCGGCGCGATGAAGTTCGGCCAGGCGCTCTCGGTCTTCGAGGCCGCGCTGCCCGAGGAGATGGCCGGCCCCTACCGGCAGGCGCTGACCAAACTGCAGGAGGCCGCCCCACCGATGCCGGTGGCCAACGTGCACAAGGCGCTCGCCGAGCAGCTGGGACCGGATTGGCGGGAGAGTTTCGCCGAGTTCGACGACAGCCCGGCCGCGGCGGCCAGCATCGGTCAGGTGCACCGCGCGGTCTGGAAACTGCCGCCGGCCCGGAAGAACGGCAAGCCGAAACTGCTGCCGGTCGCGGTCAAGGTGCAGTATCCGGGGGCCGGCGAGGCGCTGGTCGCGGACCTGAAACAGCTGTCCCGGCTGGCCGGCATGTTCAAGATCATTCAGCCCGGGATCGACATCAAGCCGCTGCTCGCCGAGCTGCACGAGCGGGTCGTCGAGGAGCTCGACTACGAGATGGAGGCGGAGACCCAGCGGGCGTTCGCCGCCGCCTTCCACGACGACCCGGACATCTTCGTGCCGCGGGTGGTCGCCTCCGCGCCGCGCGTGCTGGTCACCGAGTGGGTCGAGGGCACGCCGCTGTCCAGCGTGATCGCCGGCGGCACCGTGGCCGAGCGGGACGAGGCCGGCCGGCTGATGGCGATCCTGCACTTCTCCGCGCCGGCCCGGGCCGGACTGCTGCACGCCGACCCGCATCCGGGCAACTTCCGGGTGCTGCCCGACGGCCGGCTCGGCGTGATCGACTTCGGCGCGGTGGCCCGGCTCCCGGAGGGCCATCCGGAGCCGATCGGCCGGTTGGTCCGGCTGGCCCTGGACGGCGACGCCGAGGGGGTCGCGGACGGGCTGCGCGACGAGGGTTTCATCAAACGGGACGAGCCGATCGACGCGGAGGCGGTGCTCGCCTTCCTGCGCCCGATGATCGAGCCGGTCGCGGTCGAGCGGTTCCGCTTCACCCGCACCTGGCTGCGCGGCGAGGCGACCCGGCTGGCCAACCCCCGCTCCCCGGCATACCAGCTCGGGCGCAAACTCAACCTGCCCCCGTCGTACCTGATGATCCACCGGGTGACGCTCGGCTCGATCGGTGTCCTCTGCCAGCTGGAGGCCGAGGCGGCTTACCAGGAGATCCTCGAGGAGTGGCTGCCGGGCTTCGCCCCGATCGCCTGACCCCGGCCGCGAGACGACCCTTTCGCGGCGGGCAACTGTTGCGCCGATCATCCCGATCGACGCCCATGGTCGGGGCCGGCGCATGCTGAGAATCTTCGGGCTGGACCCGCGGGGCGGAAGAGTCCAACGGCTCATGCCGGCCGAACCGGACCGGGGCGTCGCCGACGTCGTCGGCCGGCTGGCGATCGACGACCTGGGGCGGGGGCACGCCGACAGATCCGTGGCGGCCCGGATCGACATCTCGGATGTGACAAGCATCATCGATGTTCCGTCCTCTCCACTCCCGCGGTAGCCCCGAGGACGCCGTCCGGGGAGGCATCGCGGATGCCACCATCCGCAAGGGAGCTGCGGAGGGCGCCGCCCGGGGAAGCATCGCGGATGCCACCATCCGCAAGGGAGCTGCGGAGGGCGCCGCCCGGGGAAGCATCGCGGATGCCACCATCCGCAAGGGACCCCCGAGCCGGCCGGAACCGGCCACGGACGAAAGGCTCGTCCGCATGCGGACGAGCCTTTCGTCATTTCCCTTGGTAGCGGGTCGGTGTGGGGATCAGTACCCGCCGACGCCGAGATCGCGAGCGGCCTGCTTGCGGCCTTCCATGGCGATACGGCGGGCGGAACGGTAAGCCTCAGGTGCGCTGTCGCTCTGAGGCCGACGCATTCGAGCCCGGGACAACGCCTCTTGGATGAGTCTCACTTTGGTGGCTCCATTCGGATACACGGTTACGGTGCTCGGCTTTCGGTCGTCGATCTCGGGGAGGGTCAGGTCGGTCATCTCAGGCCGCCAGCCGAACGCTGTTGCGGGAGTCGAGACCGTTCGCGGCGAGCCGCTCCTCGACCTCGACCGCCAGCTCGGCGTCGCGCGCGACGTCGGCCTTACGGGGACGGCCACGCGGCCGCTTGCGCGGGACCACGGCGCCGCGCTCGAAGATCTCGCCGCCCCAGACACCCCAGGGCTCGCTCCGCTCGACCGCACCGGCCAGGCACTCGACGCGCAGCGGGCAGTCCCCGCAGAGCGACTTGGCCAGCTCCAGCTGGGCCGGGGAGTCGGAGAACCACAGGTCCGGGTCGAACTTCCGGCAGGGCAGGTTTGCCTCGATGTCGACAGTGATGTCGATCGGGGCCAGCGCCAGACTCATAAAGCCCGGTCACCTCTCTCTTCTTCGTCGATCTTCTGGATCGCCTTTTCAGGGTTGTGCACCGGCCTGGTGGGCCGGCAAAAAATTAAGGCCGCGGATCCCGGTTAGGGGTTCCGCGGCCTCGAGGTGAGCCGGAGGTCTGGTCTGTCAGACCGGCCTTCCTCGAGGCGGGACGCCGTTTCCATCCGTGTAGCGCTTGACGGAATCGTTGCCCTTGAACCCGGTGGTGCCATTGATGCCAGTGCTGCCCTTGACGCCGCTCGCGAGCACCCGCTCGACAGCCCATTTGCCCAGCTCGGCCTGGGACTGGCTGAAGACCTGGTGAGCCTGCGGAGCCAGAACACGCTCGGCAGCCAGCAGCGCCGACGGAGCGGCGACGGGCAGCAGAGCGGATGGAGCGCAGACGGCAGACGGCAACATCGACGGACGCATCAGCATGGTGTTGATCCTCATCGGTGCCACCTCCTCCGTATAACCGCACTCGTGTTTTGATCTCGCCCGGGACAATCCCCCGGCAAGGTGTGTCCTGAGGCTATGCCTGCCCTACAGGGGAGGGCAAACGAATTAACGCACTAGTTTTCAAAGTTTTTTCGGCCAAGATCATCAGGGCCGGCGCCGGCCACCAACGCGAAGACCGCCTCGCCGTACTGGCCCAGCTTCCGCGGGCCGATTCCGGCGATCGCCAGCAACTGGGCCGGATCGGTCGGACGACGTTCCGCCACGGCCACCAGGGTGGCGTCGGTGAAGACGACGTAAGCAGGAACTTTGAGCTCCGCCGCGGTGCTCGCCCGCCACCGCTGCAGACGCTCGTAGAGGTCCTCGTCCATGTCCGACGGGCAGGTCGGGCAGCGGCCCAGTTTCCGGTCGGCGCCGGCCAACAGGGTGGCCCCGCAGATCCGGCAGGAGGACACCTTCGGCGGGCGCCGGTCGGCTTTCCGACTCCGCTCCGCCGAGGGCCGGCCGGCGCCCGCGGTGGCGCGCTCCGGCTGCGGCAGGAAACGGCACGGTCGCCGGGCCCGGCCACCCGGCGACCGGGACTGCCCGAAGGACAGCCACAGCAGCTGCCGCGCCCGGGTCACCCCGACGTATAGCAGGCGCCGTTCCTCCTCCAACTGCTCATTGGTCTTCGCGTACGTGGTGGGCAGCGTGCCGTCGGCGAGCCCGACCAGGAAGACCGCGTCCCACTCCAGGCCCTTCGCCGCGTGCAGCGAGGCCAGCGTCACGCCCGCCACGGTGGGCGCGTGCTGCTGCTCGGACCGGCGGGCCAGCTCCTCGTTGAACGCGGCCAGGCTGACCTCGCGCTGCACCCGGCCACCCTCGCCGATCGGCAGCACGGCCGGCTCGGCGGCGTACTCCTCGGCGAGCGCGACCAGGGCGGCCAGCGCCTCCCACTGCTCCCGGGCGGCGCCGCCCGGCGGTGGCTGGCCGCGCCGCCATCCGGTCGCGGCCAGACCCTCGACGACCGCCTCGACCAGCGGCGTCTCGCCCGGAATGGAGCGCACGGCGGCCCGCAGCGCGACCATCGCCTGGCGCACCTCGGCCCGCTCGAAGAACCGCTCGGCGCCGCGCACCACGTACGGCACCTCGGCCTCGGCCAGCGCCTCCTCGTACGCCTCGGACTGCGCGTTGGTCCGGAAGAGCACGGCGATCTCGCTGGCCGGCGTGCCGGAGCCGATCAGCTCCCGGCACCGCCGGGCCACCGCGGCCGCCTCGCCCGGCTCGTCCGGGAACACCTTGAGCTCCGGCTCCGGGCCGGGCGGGCGCTGCCCCTCCAGCTCCAGACGCAACCGGGCCTCGGTGCCCCGGGCCTGCCGGATCACCGCGTTGGCCAGCCCCACCACCTGCGGAGTGGAGCGGTAGTCGCGGACCAGCCGGACCACGACGGCGCTGCGCCAGCGGCGCGGGAAGTCGATCAGGTACGACGAGGTGGCCCCGGTGAACGAATAGATCGTCTGGCTGGCGTCGCCGACCACGGTGAGGTCGTCCCGGTCTCCCAGCCACGCCTCCAGCAGGCGCTGCTGCAGCGGGTTGACGTCCTGGTACTCGTCGACGACGAAGTGCCGGTACTGTGCGCGGATCTGGTCGGCGACGTCCGGGTGGTCCTCGATCCCCCACACCGCGGCGCGCAGCAGGTCCTCGAAGTCGATCACTCCCTGCCGGCGTTTCAGCGACTCGTAGGCCGCGAACACCTCCGCCACCCGGGCCGGCTCGAACGGCGGCTCACGGAGCGCCTTGGCCGCCGCGACGGCGTACTCGGACGGCTCGACGAGCGACGACTTGGCCCACTCGATCTCGCCGGCCAGGTCCCGGGCCACCGCGCGGTCGGCGCGCACCCCGGCCCGGGCGGCGGCCAGGCCGACCACGCGGACCTTGCTCTCCATCAGCTCCGGCATGCCGCGACCCGCCAGCAGCCGGGACGCGAAGTAGCGCACCTGGCGCAGGGCGGCCGCGTGGAAGGTACGGGCCTGCACTCCGCCGGCGCCGAGCGCGGTCAGTCGGGAGCGCATCTCGGCGGCGGCCCGGGCGGTGAAGGTCACCGCCAGCACGTGCCGGGGGTTGATCTCGCCGGACAGCGTCCGGTGCGCGATCCGGTGGGTGATCGCCCGGGTCTTGCCGGTCCCGGCGCCGGCCAGGATGCAGACCGGGCCGGCCGGCGCCGTCACCGCCGTCCGCTGTTCCGGGTCGAGCCCGGCCAGCACCGTTTCAGTCCGCACGGTAGGGAATCATGACACCCCCGCGGGACGTTGTGCGGGATGGCGTAGTGCCGTGTGACCCGTATCCGAAGGAGCCCAGTCCGATGCTGACCATGTACTCGACGTCCTGGTGTGGGTACTGCCACCGCCTCAAGTCGCAGCTCGACCGGGAGGGCATCGCCTATGAGGTGGTCGACATCGAGCAGGACGAGACGTCGGCGGCCTTCGTCCGCAGCGTGAACGGCGGCAACCAGACGGTGCCGACTCTGAAGTTCGACGATGGGTCGGCGCTGACCAACCCGTCCATCGTCCAGGTCAAGCAGCACCTGGCCACGCTCTCCGCCTGAGCCGGGAAACCGAAAGGGCCCGTCCATCCGGACGGGCCCTTTTCCGCAGGAACCTACGGGATCAGGGCGGGGATGCTCGAGTCGAGCAGGCCGCGCTCCTTGAGCTCGCCGTACAGCGGCGTGGTCGCCGGGTAGTGACCCCACTGGTGGTCACCGTCGCCGTTGCCGAACCCGCCGAGCAGCTGCTTCTGCACCTCGGTCATGGTCGCCCACTCGGGCTTGTTCGGCAGGTCGGCCACCTCGTCGCGAATCGCGATCCAGCGCGGGGTGTAGCCGAAGAAGGCGCCGACACGGGTGATGTCGGAGTAGTTGTCCGACCGGGCGTGCCAGATGCGCCGGTCGAAGACGACCAGGTCACCCGGGTTCGCGGTGATCTGGACGGCACCCTCCGGGGCCGGCCACGGCACGCCACGGCTCGGCGGGCCGGGCAGCCAGTTGGTCTTGTGGCTGCCGGGCAGGACGGTGAAGTTGCCCCGGCCGGTCTCGCTGACGTCGGAGAACCAGTACGCCAGCTTCACCGACAGCATCGGACGCGGGTCGGTCTCGATCTCCCGGTTCTGCCGGCCGCCGTCCTGGTGCCAGTGCCACCACTGCTTCTGCTGCTCGTGCAGCTGGGGGTGGACGTCGATGTGCGAGTGGTACACGTGCACGTTCCACCCGAGCAGCGACCAGATGTACTTGAAAGCCTTGGGGTGGTCGAGCAGGAAGGCCAGCTCGGGCACGTAGTTCACCGGCGACAGGCGGTGCAGGGCACCGGTCGCGCTGAGCTCGCCCGTTTCCTTGGCCTTCTCGTAATACCCCAGGATCGCGGCCCGACCGGCCTCGATCTCGCTCTCACTCAGCACCGACGGCACGACGATGTAACCGTCGCGGTCGAACGCCTCCCGCTCCTCCGCGGACATCGGCGTCCACGCCGGCGCTTCCACCTGGGTCATCGGATCCCCTCTCGTCTTTGTAAAAGCATGACGCACCGGGACGCTACCCAGGTTGCCTCGAAACGAGAAATCTTCCGGTCAGACGTTCAGCCGTGATCTCCGGCACCGGCGGTCAGCCATTTCTCGATCAGGTAAAAGGCGATCGAGGAGCGCATCGGCAGGCTCATCGGCACCCCTGAATCCGGGTGCACGTAGCCCCCGGCGATCATCTTGGCGATGTCGTCCCGGGAGAACCAGTGCGCCTCGTCGATCTCCTCCGGGTCCAGCCGCAGCGGCTGCGCCGGGTCGGCCACGGCCAGGAAGCCGAGCATCAGCGAGCCCGGGTACGGCCAGGACTGGCTGCCCTCGTAGCGCAGTGCGCCGATGCCGATGCCGACCTCCTCGCGGACCTCGCGGGCCACCGCGGCCTCGGCGGACTCCCCCGGCTCGACGTAACCGGCCAGGCAGGAGAACCGGGTCAGGCCGTCCGCGGCGCGGCCCCACGCCGAGTTGTGACCGAGCAGGCAGCGTCCGGCCGGGCCGGGCACCCCGTCGTGCACCACCACGATCATCGCCGGGTCGGTGCGCGGCCACATCAGCTTGCCGTCCGGGTCGGCGCGGGCCCAGCCGGCCTCCACCGCCACCGTGGGCTTGCCGGTGCGCGGCGAGAACCGGTGGCCGGCGTGCCAGTTGGTCAGCGCCGCGGCGGCCGTGAACAGCCCGGCGTCACGGTCGTCGAGCAGATGCCCGATCTCCCGCAGGGTCGCCGGGCGGGCGCCCTCGGCCGGCGGCGGCGTGGCGTCCATGGTCCAGAGCGGCGTGCCGTCCGGGTCGACGCCGAGGAACCAGTGCTCGGCGTCCGGCGCGGCCGCCGACGGCACCAGGACCAGCGTGACCCCGCCGTCGCCGCGGTCGGTGACCAGCGCCCGGCCGCCCTGGGCCAGGTCGACCACCAGCACCAGGCCGCGGGTCCAGGCCTCGGCCAGCCAGGCGTCGTCCTTGCGCCGATCCGCGGCGCGGTCCAGGGTGGTCCGCGCCAGCGGCGGAGTGCCGGGCTGCTCGCCGCCGAAGTCGGGTTGCTCAGGGGTGGTCACCGCGGGTCGCGCTCCACCGTGCTCAGGGCGGCCAGCTGCGGCTCGATCTGCTCGGCGTCGCCGAGCACCACGGTGACCGCGCGGGACGGGGCCAGGTGCCTGGCCGCCACCTCGGCGACCTGCTCCCGGGTGACCGCGGCCAGCGCCGCCGAGTGCTGTCGCAGGTAGTCCAGCCGCAGGCCGAAGCCGGCGTAGACGCTGGCCAGCCCGGCCAGGCCGGCCTGGGTCGACATCCCCAGCCGCAGGGTGCCCAGGGCGTACCGCCGGGCCTGTTCGAGCTCCTCCTCGCCGGGCGCGAGGCTGGCCAGGCGGCCCAGCTCGTACGTGGTCTCGAGCAGCGCCGGACCGGTCACGCCGGTGGCCACCTCGGCCGCCGCGACCAGCACCGATCCGGCGGTGAAGTGCTCGATCGCCGAGTGCGGGCCGTAGGTGTAGCCCTTGTCCTCGCGGATGTTCTCCGTCCAGCGGGACGAAAAATAGCCGCCGAAGAGCATGTTGGCCAGGGCCAGCGCGGCGTATCCGGGGTCGGTGCGGGGCAGGCCCGGCAGCGCCACCCGCAGCGAGGACTGCACCGCGCCGGGCCGGTCGACCAGCAGCAGGGCACCGGGGCGCAGGGCCGGGGCGGGCGGCAGGTCACCGTCGCGGGCCGCGCCGGTCCAGCCGCCCAGCGTCTTCTCGGCGAGGTCGATCGCCTGGTCCGGGTCGATGTCGCCGACCAGCACCAGGATCGAGCCGGCCGGCCGAACCCGGTCGGCGTGCAGCTCGCGCAGGGCATCCGGCTCGACCGCCCGGACCTCCTCCGGGGCGGGGGTCTGCACGGCGTAGGGATGGTCGGCGTACACCCGCTTGAGCAGCGCGACCCGGGCCAGGTGGGCCGGCTGGCTGAGCATCACCTGGAGGTTGTCGCAGAGCCGCTCGCGCTCGGTGAGCACCTCGTCGGCCGGGTAGGTCGCGCCGGTCAGCACGCCGGCGAGGATCTCCAGGGTCCGGCCGAGGCCGTCGGCGAGCGCGTTGCCGCTGATCATCAGACGGTCCGGGTCGAGCCCCGCGGCCAGGCTGCCGCCCACCGCCTGCACCTCGGCGGCGATGTCCAGCATCGTCATCGTCTCGGTGCCGGTGAACAGCGCCTGGGAGAGCAGGGTGGCCGGGGCCAGCGGGGCGCGGCCGAACGGGACCCGCAGGCGCACCTCGACCAGCGGCACCGCGGCGCGCCGGATGGCGATCACGGTCAGCCCGTTCGGCAGTTTCCGCTCGGCCTGCGGCGGCAGTGTCAGCTCGGTGTCCGGGATGAGGTCGGGGAGGATCTCGGTCATGAGGTGGCTCCGGGGATCGCTTCGACGGTGGCGCGGCGTTCCGGCCGCAGGGTGGCCGCGGCGTCGACGATCTGCTCGGCGGTCACCTCGCTGATCAGCTTGGGCAGCTCGTTGAGCAGCTCGGGCCGGCCGCGCTGCAGCTCCAGCACGGCCATCGGCAGTGCCCGGCCGAGCACCTCGTCGGTGCTCTGCAGCGCGCGGGCCGCCATCCGGGCCTGGGTGCGCTCCAGCTCGCCGGGCTTGAGGCCGTCGGCGGCCAGCCGGTCGAGCTCCTCGTCGACGGTGCGCAGCACCTTGCCGGCGTCGCCGCCGGGCGGCAGGTGTGCCTGCAGCAGCAGCGCGGTCGGGTTGCGCACCTGGTACTCGTCGCCCATGAAGCCGAGGTAGCCGCCGATGTTGGTGACCGTGCGGTCGCGCTGGACCAGACGTTCGACCAGGCGGGACGCGTCGCCGTCGGTGAGCACCTCGGCGAGCACCGAGAAGGGCAGGTAGGCGTCGAAGGCGGCGATCGGGTCGGGCACCCGGTAGCCGGCCGCGACGGCGGGCAGCGGGGCGAGGCGGTCGACGTACGACTCGCGGCGCTCGCCGTCGAGGCCGGGCTCGTCGAAGGCGGGCAGCACCGGGGCGGGGCGGGCGGGCACGTCGCCGAAGTGTTTCTCGATCATGGCGGTCGCCTCCGCCACGTCGAAGTCGCCGGCGACCGAGAGCACCGCGTTGCCGCAGGCGTAGTAGCGGTCGAAGAAGCCCTGCGCGTCGTCGACGGTGGCGCTCTCCAGGTCCTCGAACGAGCCGTAGCCGTCATGCGCGTTGGGGAACGTGCGGAACATCACCGGGGGCAGTTTCAGCCAGGGGAACCCGCCGTACGGCCGGTTCAGCACGTTGACCCGGATCTCCTCCTTGACCACGTCGACCTGGTTGCGCAGGTTCTCCTCGGTGAGCCGGGGGCCGCGCATCCGATCGGCCTCGAGGAACAGCGCCCGCTCCAGCGCGCCGGCCGGGAGCACCTCGAAGTAGTCGGTGTAGTCCAGGTGGGTGGAGCCGTTGAAGCTGCCGCCGGCGCCCTGCACGTGCCGGAAGTGGGCGAGCTTCTCCAGATTCGCCGAGCCCTGGAACATCAGGTGCTCGAAGAGGTGGGCGAAGCCGGTGCGCCCCTCGGGCTCACTGCGGATGCCCACGTCGTAGACGACGGCGACGCCGACGACCGGGGCGCTGCGGTCCGGCGAGAGCACCACGCGCAGACCGTTGGCGAGGGTGAACCGTTCGACCGGATATTTCGTCGCGGGGATCTGGATTCTGGACGCCACGGAGTGACATTAGCGCGCTGGGTGATCCCCCGGTGGGGTCCCGCCATCCGGTCGATGACTTGACGCACCAAACCTCTCTGTTCCACTATTCCCATCCAACAGATAGATTAAGCGAAGTTTGATCCACCGGGAGGGGGCCCGCCGTGTACGTCTCGGCTCGCACGGACTACGCAGTCCGCGCCATGCTCGCCGTCACCGCGGCGCACCCACGTCTGGTCAAGGCCGCCGGGCTGGCGGCCGCGCAGGACATCCCGCTGAGCTTCCTGCAGGGCATCCTGCTCGACCTGCGCCGCGCCGGGCTGCTGCACAGCCACCGCGGCGTCGACGGCGGGTACGCCCTGGCCCGCGCGGCCGAGGAGATCACCGTCGGGGACGTGGTCCGCGCCGTCGGCGGCGCGCTCACCACGGTCCGCGGCCTCCCCACCGCCACCGCGACCTATCACGGCGCGGCGATCGCACTGCACGACGTGTGGATCGCCGTCGAGGCGGCCATCGAGGGCGTGGTCGACCACCGGACCCTGGCCGAACTCTCCACCACCTCAATAAAGAAGAACTAGGAGTTGTTGAGCATGCGCTCCCGCACCCTTCGTGCGCTCGCCCTTGCCACGGCCGCGCTCGCGGCCACGACTGCTCTGGCCGCTTGCGGGTCCGACGACGACAGCAGCAAGAAGGCCGACACTCCGGCCGGCACGCCGGCCGAGGCGAAGACCATCAAGCTCGGCTACTTCCCGAACATCACCCACGCGCCGGCCCTGGTCGGCGTCAACAAGGGCCTGTTCAAGGACGCGCTGACCGGCACCGAGCTGCAGACCCAGACCTTCAACGCCGGCCCGGCCGCGCTCGAGGCGCTGCTCTCCGGCGCGATCGACGCCACCTACATCGGCCCGAACCCGGCGATCAACGGCTGGGCCAAGTCCAACGGCCAGGCCCTGAAGATCATCGCGGGCAGCACCTCGGGCGGCGCCGGCCTGGTGGTCAAGCCGACCATCAACGGCCCGGCCGACCTCAAGGGCAAGAAGATCGCCACCCCGCAGCTGGGCAACACCCAGGACGTCGCGCTGCGCGCCTGGCTCAAGCAGAACGGCCTGAACGCCGACACCAACGGTGGCGGCGACGTGTCGATCCTGCCGCAGGACAACGCGACCGCGGTCCAGGCCTTCGCCCAGGGCGCGATCGACGGCGCCTGGGTGCCCGAGCCCAACCTCAGCAAGATGGTGCTGGAGGGCAAGGGCAAGCTGCTCGTCGACGAGGCCACCCTGTGGCCGAACCAGCAGTTCGTCACCACCCACCTGATCGTCAGCCAGAAGTTCCTCAAGGACTACCCGGGCACGGTCAAGAAGCTGCTGCAAGGCCACATCGCGGCGGTCAAGTACATCAACGACAACAACGCCGACGCCCAGAAGGCGGCGAACGCCCAGATCCAGGCGCTCACCGGCAAGGCGCTCAAGGACGACATCCTGGCCGCCGCGTTCAAGAACCTGAAGTTCACCAACGACCCGATCGCGTCGTCGCTGTACACCAGCGCGCAGCACGCCGAGGACGTCGGTCTGCTGAAGAAGGTCGACCTGAAGGGCATCTACGACCTCGGTCCGCTGAACGACCTGCTCAAGGCGGCCGGTCAGCCCGCGGTCAGCGACGCCGCGGGCGCCTGACGAACCATCTGACGGGAGGGCGGGCACGCATGAACATCCTCGAGATCGACAACGTCTCCAAGCAGTACGGTTCGGGCAGCACCGCGCTGCTCGCCCTCGACCGTGTGTCCCTCGACGTCCAGCAGGGGGAGTTCGTCTGCCTGCTGGGCGCCTCCGGCTGCGGCAAGAGCACGCTGCTCTCGCTGGTCGCCGGGCTGGACAAGATCAGCGGCGGCACCCTGAACACCGGCGGCCGCAAGGTGGCCCTGATGTTCCAGGAGGCCGCTCTCTTCCCCTGGCTGTCCGTGGCCGGCAACGTCGAGCTGCCGCTGAAGCTGCAGGGCATCGACAAGGCCGAACGCCGGAAGCGGGCCGCCGAGCTGCTGGAGATCGTCCGGCTGGGCGGCTTCGGCGACAAGCGGCCGCACGAGCTCTCCGGTGGCATGCGCCAGCGGGTCGCGCTGGCCCGGGCCCTCGCCCAGAACGCCGACGTGCTGCTGATGGACGAGCCGTTCGGCGCCCTGGACGCGATGACCCGCGACATCCTGCACGACGAGTTGGAACGGATCTGGCGCGAGCAGGAGCTGACCGTGCTCTTCGTGACCCACAACGTGCGCGAGGCGGTCCGCCTCGGCGACCGGGTGATCCTGCTGAGCAGCCGGCCGGGCCGGGTCATCGAGGACTTCAAGATCGGACACCCGCGCCCCCGGCGCATCGACTCCCCCGAGGTCTCCGGCCAGGCCGCCGAGATCACCGACCGGCTCCGTGCGGAGGTCGCCCGTCATGCCCACTGAACCTCTCTCCTCCGCGCGCGCCGCGCTCGAAGGAACGTTCGCGCCGGACGACGGTTACGGTCCGCTCCCGCAGAAGATCAAGACCCTGAGCGAGCAGGAGGTCAGCGGCCTCGACGCGCTCGACCTCGAACCCGAGCGCGACCGGGGCAACCTCGGCCTGCGGATCTGGAAGAGCGCCTGGCCCAAGCTGGCCGCCATCGGGATCGTGCTGCTGGCCTGGGAGATCGCCTACGTCAGCGGCTGGAAACCGTCGTACGTCTTCCCGTCGCCCACCGACGTCTTCCCGCAGCTGTGGGACCTGGTGACCACCGCCGACTTCTGGGACGGCGTGCGCCTGACCATGACCCGGGCGATCACCGGCTTCGCGCTGGCGGTCGCCATCGGCACGGTGATCGGCGCCGCGGTGTCCCGGTTCGCCCCGCTGCGCGCCGCGATCGGCTCGCTGATCACCGGCCTGCAGACGATGCCGTCGATCATGTGGTTCCCGCTCGCCATCCTGCTGTTCCAGCTCGGCGAGAAGGCCATCCTGTTCGTGGTCGTGATCGGCGCCGCCCCCTCCGTGGCGAACGGCCTGATCAGCGGCATCGACTACGTGCCGCGCACCTGGCTGCGCGTCGGCCAGGTGATGGGCATGTCCGGTTTCGACCGCTATCGGCACCTGATCCTGCCGGCCTCGCTGCCGTCCTTCGTCTCCGGGCTCAAGCAGGGCTGGGCCTTCTCCTGGCGCAGCCTGATGGCCGGTGAGCTGCTCGTCATCGTGCCCGGCACGGTGTCGATCGGCGTGCGCATGCAGAACGCCCGGGACCTGGCCGACACCCCGCTGGTGATCTGCTACATCCTCGTCGTACTGATCATCGGCATCTGCATCGATCAGCTCTTCAACGCCGCCGACAACGCCCTGCGCAAGCGGTGGGGCCTGACCGGCAGCTGATCACAGCGGCCGGACCGAGCTCAGCACGTCGTCGATCACGTAGTCGAACTGCCGGTGCGTGCCCGGGATGGACACGTAGAGCACGGCCGCCGACGGCTTGCCGACATCGATGACCGCCACCGCGGACAGCTCCGAGGTGGCGGTCAGCCCGGCCGCGTGGAAATGCAGCCGGAACTCGCTGACATAGGCGGGCCGCCCGCCGAGCGTGGTCACCTCGTCGCGCAGCGGCTCCAGGGTGTTCGGCTGTGGGTAGTAGTTGGCCCGCACGTCCGCGGCGACCTGCCGTCCCACGCACTGCAGATCCAGGGTGACCGCGTCGTTGTCGGCCGCCGGCACCGCCGCCGACAGGATCGACGCGTGATAGTCGCCGGCACTGTAGGTCTCGGTCACGAAATGCTGGCCGACCTTGTAGTTGACCTTCAGCGTGCCGGCCCGCCACACCTGGTTCCAGACCCGCCACGGCGCGCCGTACTGCCGGTAGGAGATGCCCGCCTCCCGGTCCACGGTCCGCGCGCCGGTCGCGGCGGGCGGCGCGGACGGTGCGGGAGCCGGCGCGGCACCCGGCGGATCGGTCGGCGCGGGGCAGGCCTGCGCCAGCGGCGGGCGGACATCGGTCGGTGCGTGCGCCCGGTGGCCGAACGGATCGTCCCCGCTGAAAACGATCACCAGCAGCACGATCAGGCCGCCGGACAGGATCAGCCCGGCCACCCCACCGAAGATCAACAACTGCCGTCGCTGACGCTCCGGACCGGACCGTCGCGACGGTTCCGGCGAGGCGGGTGGCGGCGGCGGCGATTGCGGCGGTACGCCGATGCCGGTGACCGTGCCCGACGACCACGCCCCACCCGGCCGGGACCAGGCGGACTGCTGCGGGAACGGCTCGGACATGACCACCAGTCAACACCACCATCGGGTGCGCCGCCGCCCGGGCGTGCACGGCGAAACACGCTGGACAAAGTGCCACCCGGCCCAGTCGGTTCCCAGAAATGTCCGCTACCGTGCTGCCATGGAACTGGTGTATCCCCCGGTCGTCGCCTTGGCCAAGACGATGTTCCGCGTGCTCGACCTGAAGATCGAGGTCGAGGGCGGCGAGCACATCCCGACCACCGGCGGGGCGGTCCTGGCCAGCAACCATTCGAGCTACCTGGACTTCATCTTCTGCGGCTTCGGCGCTCAACCGGCCAAGCGGCTGGTGCGCTTCATGGCGAAGAAGTCCGTCTTCGACCACAAGGTCAGCGGCCCGCTGATGCGCGGCATGCGGCACATCCCGGTCGATCGCAAAGCCGGCCTCGGCGCCTTCCGCGAAGCCACCACCGCCCTGGAGAACGGCGAGATCGTCGGCGTCTTCCCGGAGGCGACGATCAGCGAGTCGTTCACCGTCAAAGAGTTGAAGACCGGCGCCGCCCGAATGGCTCAGGAGGCCGGCGTCCCGCTGATCCCGATGGCGGTGTGGGGCCCGCACCGGCTCTGGACCAAGGGCCGCAAGAAGGAACTCACCAAACGCCACGTCCCGGTCCTGATCAAGATCGGCGAGGCGATCTCGATGCCCGAGGGCGCCACCGCCGAGGCCGTCACGGTGATCCTCAAGCAGCGGCTCACCTCGCTGCTGGACGCCGTGCAGAGGGCCTACCCGGAGAAACCGGCCGACGACGGCGACCGCTGGTGGCTGCCCGCCCACCTCGGCGGGACCGCGCCGCTGCCGCGACCGGCCGCCGCGGTCTGAGGCAAGCGGTTCCGCACTGATCGACGAGCAAGGCTCCGGGTCCGCCCGGAGCCTTGCCTTCTGCGGCCCCGGACCCGCTCACCGGTCCCGCCCGATATTCCCGGCGTCGCCTGTTCGGGGCGCGGGCGGGCGGCCGGAGGATGGGCGAATGACACCGGCGCCCGGACGGTGGGCGAATGACACCGGCGCCCGGACGGTGGGCGAATGACACCGGCGCCCGGACGGTGGGCGAATGACACCGGCGCCCGGACGGTGGGCGAATGACACCGGCGCCGCACCCTGGTGGGTGTGGCGCCGGTTTCGCGTACTGGTCACCGGCCGCCGGATGGCAGCCGGTGATCACCTGCGGATCAGACGGAACGGATGTTCGCGGCCTGCGGGCCCTTCTGGCCCTGGGTGACCTCGAACTCGACCCGCTGGTTCTCCTCCAGGCTGCGGTAGCCCGACATCTGGATCGCGGAGAAGTGGGCGAAGACGTCGGCGCCGCCGTCGTCAGGGGTGATGAATCCGAAGCCCTTGTCCGCGTTGAACCACTTCACTACGCCGGTAACCATGATCGTCTCCTCGACGGTCGATCGTTCCCGCCCATTATGAGCGTGAACGAGGTAATAAGACCCGCATTCTGCGGGACTCGTGTCGCCGTACTGATCGCCCGTACCGGAGAAACCCGGGTTACGACAAAGAGCGCCTGGGGCAGACTTCCCCACAGGCGCTCCTGAGTACTTGGGAACCAAACTGACAACGGAAGTAGCCTAGCACGGCATCGGAGGTCAAGAAGTGCTCGGCATAGACATGGCACGGCAGCTCCAAGCAGCCGGGCTGACCTGGAAACCTCGCCTCGGCGACCGGTTCGCGATCCCCGACCGGGACCTCGACGACGAGGTTTTCGTGCTCAGCAACATGACGATCCAGGTCCACGACCGCCCGGAGGGCCGGATCCTCGGCTTCAACGGCACCACCGAATGGGCTCTCGACGACGTGGCGATCGACGAGACGATCTGGCTGCCCCGCGAGGACCAGTTGCGCGAACTGCTCGGCGGCACGTTCCGCTCCCTCGACCGGGATGGCGGCCACTATCGGGTGAGCATCGACCTGCTCGGCGAGGCGCTCACCTTCGCAGGCCCGACCGCCGAGGCGGCCTACGCCACCGCCCTGCGCCACCTGCTCACCGCCGCCGGCGCGGCCCAGCCCCTCCCCTGACCTGTCCACCGCACACTTCACCCAGGCATCCGGTCCGGGCCGCCGGCCTCGCCACCTGCCAGGCGCGCAGCCACCCTGGGCCGCGGCGAAGACGGCCGGCTCCGGCGCGGTCACGACCGCTCGGCTCCCCAGGCGGTCAGCGTTCGTCGGCTCCGGGGCGGTCACGACCACTCGGCTCCCCAGGCGATCAGCGTTCGTCGGCTCCTGGGCGGTCACGACCACTCGGCACCGGAAGCGGTCAGAGCGCCTCCTCCGGGATCTCGGTGATCAGGGCGGTCAGGGTGGCCACGTCCAGCAGGTCGGTGGGGCGGACGGTGACCTGCTCGCGAACATAGTGGAAACCGGCCCGGACCCGGGTGATCGGCACCCCGGCAAGGGTGGCCCAGGCGATCCGGTACGCGGAAAGCTGCACCGCGGCGGCCTCGGCCTCGGCTCCGGTGGGGCGGCGGCCGGTCTTCCAGTCGATCACGTCGAAGCGGTCCCCCGGGTCGGCGAAGACCGCGTCCATCCGGCCGCGGATGACCACGCCGCCGATCGTGGTGGCGAACGGGACCTCGACGTCGATCGGGGTGCGGTCCGCCCACTCGCCGGTCAGGAACGCCTCCTGCAGCTCGGCCAGTTCCTCGTCGCCGGCGGCCTGGTCGTCGGCGGCGCCGGGCAGCTCGTCGATGTCGATCAGCCGGGCCGCGCCGAAACGCTGCTCCAGCCAGACGTGGAAGGCGGTGCCGCGCCGCGCGTGCGGCGCCGGGCGCTGCGGGAGCGGACGGCGCAGCGACCGGGCCAGCGACTGCGGATCGCGGCGCAGCACGACCAGCTGCGAGACGGAGAGGTGCGGGGGCAGCGCCACCTCGATCGGGCCGCCGTGGCGGGTGCGTTCGTCGCGTTCGGCGAGCAGCAGTCTCGCCTCGTTGCGCCAGCGGGCGATGTCCGGGTCGGCCGCGGCGGCCACCCGGTCCGCGGCGGCCGCCGCGGCAAGCAGGCCCGCCCGATCGCGCGACGCGGAAACCGTGCCGGACCCATCGGCAGCCTGGAAAGCGGCCGCCGAAGGTGCCGAGGAGACCGCAGGCACGCCGGCTTCGGGTGAGCCGGCCGGCCCGACCGAGCCCGGCCCGTCACCGGACGCCAGAGACTCCGCGGATCCGGCCGGCACAGCGGAGCCGGGAGGCACAGCGGAGCCGGGAGGCACAGCGGAGCCGGGAGGCACAGCGGAGCCGGGAGGCACGGCGGGAGGCTCGTGGCGTACCGCCAATTGATGATCTTGGGAGGAGCGGACCGGGAGCGAACCCGGGCCGGCGATGCCCACCAGATCGGCCGCGAGGCCGGCCCGCGCCGCCACCTCCGGATTCTCCGTGGCCAGGTCGGCGAAGGCGGCCGCGGCCGAAGCGTCCGGGTCGGCGATCATGCGCCGGATCAGGTCGGCGGCCGCGGCCATCGCCGGCCGGCGCACCCCCAGCGGATCCGCCGGCCATTCCGCGGTCGCCACCACCTCCTCGCTCGGGTTCGTCTCCCCGGGCGCCGGCTCAGGCGCCCATTCGGCGATCACCCCGGCGCCGTCCGCGCAGGTCGCACGCACCTCGTCGAGGAAGACCGACGGCCCGCGGGGACGTTTCACCCCGTCGCCCCACCAGTAGCCGGAGCAGAGCAGCAGGCGGCGCGGCCGGGTCACCGCGACGTACGCCAGGCGGCGTTCCTCCCGCTCGTCGTGTTCCCGCCAGGACCGGGCGAACCCGCCGAGCGCGTTGTTCACGTCCTTCTGCTCGACCGCCTCCTCCAGGTCCAGCTCGGGCAGCCCGGACGCGTCGCCGCGCAGCGGGAACGGCAGCACACCGATGCCGCCGAGGTAGTGGTCGGAGGCGCGGACCAGGCCCGGCCAGACGCCCTTGCACAGGCCGGCGACCGAGACGACGTCCCATTCCAGGCCTTTCGCGGCGTGCGCGGTGAGGATCTGGACGGCGCCCTCGACGACGTCGACCTGGCCGGGTTCGAGGCCGCGCTCCTCCTCCTCGGCGGCGGCCAGGAAGGCCAGGAAGCCGGTGAGTGTGCCGGCCTCGTTCTCGTTCACATACCGGGTGGCGGCTTCGCCGAGCGCGTCCAGATGCGCCCGGGCCAGACCGGCGTCCCCGGCCGCCCAGCCGCGGACGGCGACCTCCACGTCCAGCCCGGATGTCCGCTCGATGTCGGCGAGCAGATCGGGCAGCGGCTGGTCGAGGCGCTGCCGCAGGGCGGACAGCTCCCGGCTGAACGCGGCCAGCCGCAGGAAGCCCTCGGTCGAATACTGGTGCGGGGTGCCCAGGTCGGCCATCGCCTCGATCAGGGTGGCGTCGTCGAGCCGGTCGGCCAGCACCCCCTCCGGCTCATCGACCGGCGTCCGCGCCGCCGCGATCGCCCGGGACCGCCGGTGCAGGGCGACCAGGTCGCGCGGGCCGATCCGCCAGCGGGCGCCGGTCAGCAGCCGCAGCAGCGACGCGCCGTCGGTCGGGTCGGCCAGCACCCGCAGCGTGCACACCACGTCGCGGACCTCGGGCGTGTCCAGCAGCCCGCCCAGCCCGACCACCTCGACCGGCAGGCCGCGCGCCCGCAGCTCCTCCTCCAGCACCGGAATCTGGCTGCGCACCCGGACCAGCACCGCACTGGTCGGGCGGCGCTCCAGCGGAATCTCCTCCGGCAACGCCTTCGGCATGCCGGCGGCGATCCGCCAGGCGGTCAGCATCTGGTCCGCGATCCACGAGGCCTCTCGGGCGTACGTCGGTAGCAGCGCACAGGTGACCGTCCGGCCCCCGACCGCCTCGGCGACCCGCTCCGCCGGCTGCAACACGCCCACCTGGGCCCGCAGCGGGGCCGACAGGGTGTTCGCCACCCGCAGGATCTCCGGGCGGTTCCGCCAGCTGCGGGTCAGGCTGTGCACCCAGGCGGGGTGGCCGCCGGAGTCCGGGAACTCGGTCGGAAAGCGTTCCAGGGTGCCGGCCGAGGCGCCCCGCCAGCCGTAGATGGACTGGCACGGGTCACCGACCGCGGTCACCGGATGCCCGCCGCCGAACAGGTTGTTCAGCATCACCACCTGGGCATGGCTGGTGTCCTGGTATTCGTCGAGCAGGACGACCCGGTACCGCCCGCGTTCGATCTCGCCGACCTCCGGATGGTCGCGGGCGACGATCGCGGCCCGGGACATCTGGTCGCCGAAGTCCATCGCCTCCAGGTCCAGCTTGCGCTGCTCGTAGAGGCGCACCAGGGGCAGCAGGGTGAGCCGGTGCTGCTGACGCCGCAGCACCTCGGACACGTCCTTGTACATCCGCCCGGGGAAGGATTGCAGCTCGGCGAAGAACCGGCCGGTCCACGCGGCCAGGTCGTCCGGGGAGCGCAGATGCTCGGCCAGCTCGGCGGAGAGCGACAGCACGTCGTCGGTGACCGTGCCGGGGGCGCGGTTCAGCCCGGTCATCTCCCCGGTGTACGCCCGGACCAGCGAGTCGACGATCTGCCAGCGGGCCGCCTCGGTGAGCAGCCGGGCGGACGGCTCGAACCCGCCGCGCAGACCGTGCTCGGTGACGATCCGGGCGGCGTACGAGTGATAGGTGGAGATGGTCGCCTCGCCGGCGAACCCGTCGTCCCGCCCGATCCGCCGGATCAGCTGGCCGAGCCGGGTGCGGACCCGGTGCGCCAGCTCGCCGGCCGCCTTGCGGGTGAAGGTCAGGCCGAGGATCTCGCCGGGATGCACGTAGCCGTTCGCGACCAGCCAGACCACCCGGGACGCCATCGTCTCCGTCTTGCCCGAGCCGGCGCCGGCCACCACCAGCAGTGGCTTCATCGGGTACGCGACGATCGAGGTCTGTTCCGGGGTGGGCGGCGGCAGCCGGAGCAGGCCGGCCAGGTCGGCCGGGGTGAAGCGGGGGCCGGCGGCGGCTCTCACGACTGATCCTTCGGTGGCTCCACGACCTGGCGACCCTTCCCGGAGACCGGGCAGCTGGTGCGCACCGGGCAGACCCGGCAGCGGCTGTTCGCCACCGCCGAGAACGTGGCAGCGGCCATCGTGTCCGCGGTGCGGCGCACCATCTGGTACGCCCACTGCGGGTCGGTGGCCTCGGTGATCGGCACCTGCATCTGCTCCCGGGCATCCTTGCCCGGGCCGAGCTGGACCAGGGCGGCGCCCCCGCTGTCGGTGCCGTAGTCGGCGAACGCGCCCGCGTCCACCGCCGCCTGATAGCCGGCCAGCTGCGGGTTCTCCGCCACGTCGGCGGAGAGCGCGGTGGACTTGCCGGTCTTCAGGTCGATCACCACGAGCCGGCCCGCCTCGTCGATCTCCAGCCGGTCGACCCGGCCGGTGAGCTGCACCGGACGGCGCTCGTCGGCCAGCCGCACGGTGAACTCGTGCTCGATCGCCAGCAGCCGGCGCGGGTTCGCGGCCAGCCAGCGCAGCAGTTTGTCCACCATGGCCTCGGCGCGTTCCTGCTCCGGGCCGGCCATCCAGCGGGCGGCCAGCTCGATCGAGTCGAACCGGGCCGACACGTACTCGACCAGCCTCTCCCGGTCGGCGTGCGCGTCCTCGGCCAGCATCGCGGCGGCGTGCACCAGGTTGCCGATGCCCTGCGCCGGACCGGCCGGGGGCGCGCCGCCGTGGCGTTCCAGCAGCCAGCGCAGGCTGCAGCGGAGTGCGCTCTCCATCGCCGACGGGGTGACCTTGACCGGCTCGCCGTCGTCGACCAGCGGCCGGTCGTCGGAGAGCGGTCGCAGGCCCCACCACTCGTCGGGATGGGCACCGGGCACGCCGGCGGCCGCGAGGCGGGCCAGCTCGGCCGCCGCTGCGCGCCGGCGGCTGGGCGTCTCTCCAGAAGCGACCACGACCGTACGCAGTTCCGCTACGAGCGCCGCGAGCGTGAGCGCCCGGGGTGCCCGCCCGACCGCCAGCTCGCCCTCACCGTCACCGTCCTGCCCCGCCGCACCGTCCTGCCCCGCCGCACCGTCACCGTCCTGCCCCGCCGCACCGTCCTGCCCCGCCGCACCGTCACCGTCCTGCCCCGCCGCACCGTCCTGCCCCGCCGCACCGTCACCGTCCTGCCCCGCCGAACCGTCCTGGCCGGCTTCGCCGCCCGGCGCCGCTGCGTGCTGCTGCGCCGCATCGCCGTCCCGCGCCGCACCGCTCTCCCCCGCACCACCATCCCGGGCGGCACCACCGTCCCCTGCCGTACCAACATCCCGCGTGGCACCGCCGTCCCGGGCCGCACCACCGTCCCGCATCGCGTTGCGGTCGTCGCCGTCAGCCCCGTTGCTCTCGCCCGGCACGGTGTCCGGATCCGGCGGGAAGTCGTCGTCGGCCGGCCCGGGATCGTCGGGGTCGGTCGGCTCGGGAGGCAGCGGCGGCCCCGGATCGTCCGGGTTCGTCGATCCGGGCGGCAGCGGCGGGCCGGCTCCGGGGTCGCCCGGGCGCGGCCCCGGAGCCGCCAGCTCGGTCAGGAAGCGGCTCGGCTGCTCCTCGATCGCCGCGCCCCCGCTGCTCGCCGAGGCCACCGCGGTGACCACCAGCCGGCGGCGGGCCCGGGTGGCCGCCACGTAGAACAGGCGGCGCTCCTCGTCGAGCAGGGCGGAGGTCTGCGCCACGATCGCCTCCGAACCGGTCGCGGGCCGGCCGGCGGCCGCGTCGACCAGACGCTCCGAACCGAGCAGGCTGCCTCGCAGCCGCAGGTCGGGCCAGATGCCCTCCTGCACGCCGGCGATCACCACGACGTCCCACTCCAGGCCTTTCGCCGCGTGCGCGGTGAGCAGCCGGACGGCGTCACCCCGATCGGCGCTGGGCGCGATGGTGTCGGCCGGCAGATCCTGGCCGAGCACATGCTCCAGGAAGACGCCGACACCGGCGCCGGGCAGCCGGTCGACGAACCGGGCGGCCGCGTCGAAGAGCACCACCATGGCGTCGAGGTCACGGTCGGCGGCCTCGGCACGCCACTGTCGGGCCCGGCCGGACTGCGCGGCGTCCGAGGGGCGGCGGTTGCCGGTGCTCATCGCGTACCACCGGTCGGCCAGGCCGCTGGCCCGCCACACCGTCCACAGCACGTCCTCGGCCGAGGCGGCCGGCGCGGCGGCGGCCGTGCGGGCCACGGTCAGCAGCCGGGCGATGGTCTGTGCCGGGCGGGCCCAGCGGCGTTCCACCAGGTCGAGACCGGCGGGGTCGCGCACCGCGTCGACCAGCAACTCTCCGGAGGGCCGCCGATCCCCGGCGGCCAGCGCGAGCGCCCGCAGCCCCTGCCGCAGCCGCCGCTCGGCGAGCGGGTCGGCCCCGCCCAGCGGCGAGTGCAGCAGCGCGACCGCCGCTTCCTCGTCGAGCCGCTCCGGATCCAGCGCGCACCGCAGCAACAGCAGGAACGGCGCCACCGCGGGCTGCAGGTGCAGCGGCAGATCCTCGGCATGGATCACGGTCGGCACCCCGGACGCGGCCAGCGCCCGCTGCACCGACGGCTGCTGCAGGGTCGCCGACCGCATCAGCACGGCCATCCGCGACCAGGGCACCCCGTAGAGCAGATGCGCCTCCCGCAGCGCGTGCGCGATGAACGCGGTCTCCGCCGCCGGCGACCGGAACGTCCGCACCACCGCCCCGGCCACCGGCCCGTCCGCCGAGATCCCCGCCTCGGGAACCGGGCCCGGCCCCGCGGCCGGCACCCGGGCGGCCGGGACCCCGTCGACCGGAGCAGAGCCGGCCGCGGCCGGCTCCGAGGCCGCCGGGACAGGCCCCGACACCGAGCCGGAACCAACCGCCGCCGACTCAGAGACCGCCACAACAGGCCCCGACACCGCGCCGGAACCAACCGCCGCCGAGTCGGAGGCCGCCACGACGGGACCCGGGGCGGCGGAGCCGGAGACCGGGGCCGGGGCCGCAGAGCCGGAGACCGGGGCCGGGGCGGCCGGAGGCGGTGGGAACATCGGCCGGTGGGCGATCGGCCCGCGCATCCGCCGGGCCACCCCGGACGTCGCGCTGAGCAGGGCCGGCGCCGCCCGATAGTTGGTGTGCAGGGCGACCGTCGGGGCCGGTGAGCCGTCCGGCCCGCGGAAACGGTCGGGGAAGTGTGCCACCACCTCGGGGTCGGCGCCGCGGAAGCCGAAGATGGACGAGTCCGGGTCGGCGAAGGCGACCAGGGGTTTGCCGCCGCCGGCGACCTGGGCGAGCAGGTCGATCTGGGCCGGGTCGGTTTCGGCGAGCTCGTCGACGAAGACGTGGGCGAGGCGGCGGCGCTCGGCGGCCAGCAGGTCGGGCTCGTCGGTGAGCAGGCCGGAGGCGGCGCGGACGAGCTCGGCCGGGTCGTAGGCGACCGAGCCCCGGGTGGTGGCGTCGCGCAGGGAGAGGACCTCGACATATTCCCGGAGGAAGCGGGCGGCGGCCGACCAGTCGTCGCGGCCGAGCCGGGTGGCGTAGCCGGCCAGCTCCAGTGGGCCGAGGCCGCGCTCGGCGGCGCGCTGCATCAGGTCGCGCAGCTGCTGGGCGAAGGCCCGGGTGGGCAGGGCCGGGCGCAGCGACTCGGGCCAGCCGATGGTGTCGGCGGCGTCCTCGTCCTCGACGACGGCCAGCAGCTCGCGGATGATCAGATCCTGCTCGGGACCGGTGAGCAGGCGCGGGGCCGGCTCGCCGCGCTCGGCGGCGGCCCGGCGCAGGAGGCCGAACGCGTAGGCGTGGAAGGTGCGGACCAGCGGCTCGTGGACGATGCGGCCGGGCACGTCGGCGACCCGGGCCTCGATCCGGTCGCGCAGCGTGGCGGCGCCGCGGCGGCCGAAGGTCAGCACCAGGATCCGCTCCGGGTCGACGCCCTCGGCGATGCGGGCGGCGACCGCCTCGACCAGCGCGGTGGTCTTGCCGGTGCCGGGGCCGCCGACGACCAGCAGCGGACCGCGGGTGTGCGCGGCCACCCGGGTCTGGACCGGGTCGGCGCGCAGCTCGGGCGCGGCCGGGCGGGGACGCCGGACCAGGCGGTAGTCGGGCCGGCGCACCGGGGAATGGGGGGCCGGCGTGCTCACGGCATCTATGAGAGCACGCCGGTACGACGTTTCCGGGAGCCCGGGTAAGCGCCGTCACTCCGCGGGCGCCACCAGGAGGGTCTCGATGACGTCCAGCGCCTCCGGCACCGACCGGGCGACCCGCACCGTCTCCATCGCCCCGGGCCGCACGAACCTGGTCGCGACCAACCCGGTCAGCCAGCCCAGCAGACCGTCGTAGAAGCCGTCCGGGTCGAGCACCACGATCGGCTTGCGGTGCACCCGCAGCGTCGCCGTCGTCCACACCTCGAACAGCTCGTCCAGCGTGCCCAGCCCGCCGGGCAGGGTGAGGAACGCGTCCGACCGCTCGATCATCAGATTCTTCCGGGCACCCATGTCGTCGGTGACCAGCAGCTCGTCCGAGGCGGTGTCGGCCACCTCCCCGTCGACCAGGCACTGCGGGATGACGCCGAGGGTGTGCGCTCCGCCGGCCCGGGCGCCGTCGGCGACCGTGCCCATCATGCCGACCCGGCCGCCGCCGGAGACCAGGGTGTGCCCGCGCTCGCCGAGCGCCCGGCCGGTCTCGGCGGCCAGGTCGAGCCAGCGTTGTTCGACGGTGTCGGCGGAGCCGCAGAAGACACCGATCGCGGCCATCAGTCGGCTGCCTGGGCCGCACCGGCCGCCACGATGATCCGGACCGCCTCGGTGACGTCGTCGGTGACCTGGATCAGGCCCAGGTCGGCCTCGCTGATCTTGCCGTCGTCGAGCATCCGCCGCTTGATCCAGTCGAGCAGGCCGCTCCAGTAGTCGACGCCCATCAGGATCACCGGGAACCGGGTCACCTTGCGGGTCTGCACCAGGGTGATCGCCTCGAACAGCTCGTCCAGCGTGCCGAATCCGCCGGGCAGCACCACGAACGCCTGCGCGTACTTGACGAACATGGTCTTGCGGACGAAGAAGTAGCGGAAGTCGATGCCGATGTCGACCCAGTCGTTGAGCCCCTGTTCGAAGGGGAGTTCGATGCCGAGCCCGACGGACATTCCGCCGGCCTCGGTGGCGCCCCGGTTGGCGGCTTCCATCACGCCCGGCCCGCCGCCGGTGATCACCGCGTAGCCGGCCTCGGCGAGGGCCGCGCCGAGCCGGGTGGCCAGTTCGCACTCGGGGCTGTCCGGCCGGCTGCGGGCCGAGCCGAAGACGCTGACCGCGGGCGGCAGGTCGGCCAGCGTGTCGAAGCCCTCGACGAATTCCGACAGGATGCGCAGCGCGCGCCAGGCGTCCTTGGTCTTCCACTCACCGCGATGGTGCGAGTCCAGCAGTTTCTCGTCGGCGGTGCTCGGTGGCACGGCGTCCCGACGCAGCGTGACCGCACCTCGATGACGCTGCGGCGCGGCCGGTGGTCGCTCGTTGGTGCTCTCCGTCATGCGTCCAAGGTAGTGCGGACGGCCAGTACCCGGTGAATAACGGGCTGCGTTTCGGCAAGAGGATTGCGACGCGGAGACCTTTTTGCCAGATTGAAGCAACGGACGGTAGCTCTGGTGCGTCTATACAGTTACCGAACCGCGTCCACACGGCAGGCACGGCGCCCGGAACAGGGTGTCCCGGCGAGAGGGCGGCCACCGTGACGAACCGATACGAGCGCCTCCGGATGCACCGTCGCATGCAGCGGCGGATCCAGCTGGTGGTGGAGCAACGCCGCATCGCCTTCGCGGCGCAGGCTGCCGATCCGGCCGCCGACCCGGAGGCCACCATGGAGATCACGCTGCCTCAGCGGGCGATCGGCCGGGCCGTGATCAGCCACTAACCGGCGAGCCACCGGTGCAGGGTCGCGGCGCTGTCCCGGATCTGGCCGATCTCGACGTGCTCGTCCGGCGCGTGGGCGAGCGACGGATCGCCCGGCCCGTAGTTGAGCGCCGGGATGCCCAGCGCCGCGAAGCGGGCCACGTCGGTCCAGCCGAGCTTGGCGGCCGGCGCCACCCCGACCGCGGTGAGGAATTCCCGGGCGGCGGTCGCGTCCAGGCCGGGCAGCGCCCCGGGGGCGGAGTCGGTGACCGCCAGGTCGAAGCCGGCGAACACCTCGTTGAGGTGGTCCAGGGCCTGTGCTTGCGACCGGTCCGGCGCGAACCGCAGGTTGACCTCGACCGCGCACTCGTCGGGGACGACGTTGCCGGCCACGCCGCCGGTGATCCCGACGGCGTTCAACCCTTCCCGGTACGTGCAGCCGTCGATCGTCACGGTCCGCGGGTGGTAGGCCTCCAGCCGGCGCAGCACCTCGCCGGCCGCGTGGATCGCGTTCACCCCGCGCCAGGCCCGGGCGGTGTGTGCGCGGCGCCCGTGGGTGCGCACCAGCGCCCGCATGGTGCCCTGGCAGCCGGCCTCGACCACGCCGTACGTCGGTTCCAGCAGCACCGCGAAGTCGGCTCGGAGCCATTCCGGTTTGCCGGCCGCGACCAGGTTGAGCCCGTTGAACTCGTGCTCGATCTCCTCGGCCTCGTAGAACAGGTAGGTCACGTCGTACGCCGGGTCGGGCAGCGTGGCGGCCAGGTGCAGCGCCACGGCCACCCCGGATTTCATGTCCGCCGTCCCGCAGCCGTAGATGAGGTCGTCGACGACTGTGGACGGAAAGTTGCCGTTGATCGGCACCGTGTCGAGGTGACCGGCGAGCACCACGCGCTGCGCGCGACCCAGGTCGGTGCGGGCCAGCACGGTGTTGCCGACGCGGTCCACGGTGAGGTGACCGGCCTCGCGCAGCACGTCCTGCACGCAGTCGGCGATCACCTTCTCGTCGCGGGACACGGAGGCGATGTCGACCAGGGCACGGGTCAACTCGACCGGGTCGACCAGCACGTCCGGGGTCAGCGGGTTGGCCATGTGCGCACCATACAAGGCCGTCCCGAGCACCGGACGCACCCGATCAGGGGCCTCCCCGCCTAGTAGGGTTCATGCCGTGGATACCGCGATCTCGACTTCGCCCGCGTGGGGCATCGGCCTGGCCACCGTGACCGCCGACGGGCAGGTGCTGGACACCTGGTTCCCGGCCGGTTTCCTGGGTCTGGGTGAGGAGCCGGCCGAGGCGCCGGCGCTGCCGGCCGGGCTGACCGGCCCCAAGCTGCTGCCCGGCCTGGCCACGGTCGAGGTCCGCGCCACGGTCAAGTCGCTGGCCGAGCCGATCGCCGACACCGCCGAGGCCTACCTGCGGTTGCACCTGCTCTCGCACCGCCTGATCCGGCCGAACGAGCTGAATCTGGACGGCATCTTCGGCCTGCTGGCCAACGTCGCCTGGACCTCGGCCGGCCCGTGCCCGCCGGACCGGGTCGACGAGCTGCGCTTCCTGGAGCGGGCCGCCGGCCGGCACCTGGCCGTCTACGGCATCGACAAGTTCCCGCGGATGACCGATTACGTGTCGCCGAGCGGGGTCCGGATCGCCGACGCGGACCGGGTCCGGCTGGGCGCGCACCTGGCGCCGGGCACCACGATCATGCAGGAGGGATTCGTCAACTTCAACGCCGGCACGCTGGGCACCTCGATGGTGGAGGGTCGCATCGTGCAGGGCGTGGTGGTGGGTGACGGGTCCGACATCGGCGGTGGTTCGTCGATCATGGGCACCCTGTCCGGCGGCGGCAAGGAGAAGGTCCGGATCGGCGAGCGCAGCCTGCTCGGGGCGAACGCGGGCGTCGGCATCTCGCTGGGCGACGACTGCGTGGTCGAGGCCGGCGTCTACATCACCGCCTCGTCGAAGGTGTCGCTGCCGGACGGCCGTGTGGTGAAGGCCATCGAGCTGTCCGGTGTGAGCAATCTCCTGTTCTGGCGCAACTCGGTCTCCGGCGCCCTGGAGGCCCGCCCGCGCAAGGGCACCGGCATCGAGCTGAACAGCGCTCTGCACGCCAACGATTGAGAGATCAACGGCGCTCATCCGGTACGCAGTGAGCTGACGGCCGCCTCGCGAACGGCGGCCGTCAGCGTGTTCAGCAAAGCCGACTCGATGCGCCAGTACTGCCAGTACAACGGCACATCCAGGAACCTGTCCGGAAACATCTGGACGTATTCTCCGGAGTCCAGCAGGGCCCGGGCGTTCTGCTCCGGCACCGTTCCCCAGCCCAGCCCCAGCCGGATCGCCTCGTTGAAGGCCGCCGCCGCCGGCACGTAGTGGACCACCGGATCGCGCGGCGTCAGCCCGGCCAGTTCCAGGAACCGGTGCTGCAGCCGGTCCTTCCGGTTGTAGATGATCATCGGAGCGGTCGCGAAGTCCACGCCGGGCGCCGCCACCGCGAGATACCGCATCGCGCCGAGCTCCTCGACCCGGCAGCCCTGGACCGCCACGTTCTCCGCGGTGACCGCCGCCATCACCGTCCCGGACCGCAGCAGGTCGGCGGTGTAGTCCTGGTCGTCGGTGTGTATCTCGAAGGTCGCGCCCGGCACCCGGGTGAGCACCGGCATGAACCAGGTGTTCAGCGAGTCGGCGTTCACCACGATCGACACCCGGGTCCCGCCGCGCGCCTGCGCCAGCGCCTCCCGTTCCAGCAGGGCCACCTGTCCGGCGAACCGGACCAGCGCCTGGCCGGCCTCGGTGGCCGTGCACGGTTTGGCCCGTCGCACCAGCACCTGCCCGACGGCCCGTTCGAGTGCCTTGATCCGTTGGCTGACCGCCGATGGGGTGACGTGCAGCACCCGCGCGGCCGCCTCGAACGAGCCCTGCTCCACCACGGCCTGGAAGGTCTGCAGCTGTACCTGGTCCACGATTAAGTATCGCTAATCCATCCTGAAATTCTTTAGCTGGAGTTCAGCCGATCGGGAACCGTAGCGTCGGGATCGTGCTCACCTCCGCCGTGGCCGGCTTTGCCGCTTCCGCCGTGCTGATCATCGCGATCGGCGCCCAGAACGCCTTCGTCCTGCGCCAGGGCCTGCGCCGGGAACACGTCCTGCCGATCGTCCTGACCTGCGCCCTCTCCGACGTCCTGCTGATCTCCGCGGGCATCGCGGGCCTGGGCGCGATCATCGCCGCGCAGCCGCGACTGGTCTCCGCGATCCGCTGGATCGGCGCGATCTTCCTGCTGGCGTACGCGGTTCTCGCCGCCCGCCGGGCGCTGCGCCCCACCGGCAGCCTCGATCCGACCGGCCGCGCCCCCGCCACCCTGCGCGCCACGCTGCTCACCTGTCTGGCCTTCACCTACCTGAACCCGCACGTCTACCTGGACACCGTGCTGCTGCTCGGCTCGGTGGCCCAGCAGCACGCGCACCGCTGGTGGTTCGGGGTGGGCGCCGCGCTGGCCAGCCTGACCTGGTTCACCGCCCTCGGCCTGGGCGCCCGCCGCCTCGCCCCGCTGCTGGCCCGCCCGAACGCCTGGCGGGTCCTGGACGGCGCGATAGCTCTGGTCATGGCGGCCCTCGGCGGCACACTGTTGCTCCAGGCTTGACCCTCGACCTGGTCGAGGCCCCAGGGTCGGCGGGTGTGAGGAGTGCGATGCGGACGATCGGTGCGGCGGCCCGGGCCAGCGGCCTGACGGTCAGCGCCCTGCGGTTCTACGACAGCGCGGGCGTGCTGGTCCCGGCCGTGGTCGACCCGGACACCGGCTACCGGCGGTACTCGGCCGAGCAGATCCGGGCGGCCCGGCTGATCGCCGGGCTGCGCCGGGTCGGGATGCCGGTCGCCGAGATCAGCCGGGCGGTGGCCGACCTCGGGCACCCGGACCGGGTACGTGATCGGCTGGACGCCCACCTGGCCCGCCTGGAGGCCGGCCTGGCCGACGCCCGCACCGAACTCCTCCGCCTGCACACCCTGCTCGACCTGGAGGAGCACCTGATGACCCGCATCACCCTGTCCGCCGCCGACCTGCGGGCCACGCTGGCCGCGGTCCGGTTCGCCACCACCGACCCGATCCCCGGCACCCCGTTCCCCGGGGGAGTCCTGCTGGAGGCGGCCGACGGCACGCTGACCCTGGTCGCCACCGACCGCTACCGGCTCGCGGTCGCCGCGACCCCGGCCGCCGTCGAGGGCTCACCGGCCCGCCACTATCTGCCGCTGGACTTCGTCGACCGGCTGCTGGGGCTCACCACCGGCACCGTCACCCTCGACGTCGACGACGACTCGCTGCGGGCCACGGCCGGCGATCTCGACCTGCGGGCCGCCCCGGTGGCGGCCGACTTCCCGGATTACCGCCGGCTCGTTCCCGGGCCCGGTCGCCGGATCGGCGTCGACCCCGCCGAGCTGCGCGAGCTGCTGGCCGACGCGCCGGAGGTGCACCGGGAGCACGACGGCGCCACCTACCCGGTGACGATCCTGGCCGAGGACCCGGACGGTGGCCTGCGTCTGGCCGCCGAGTCGGAGTGGTCCACCGACGCCGGGCGGCACGTGGCGGTGAACCGCGAGTTCCTGCTCCAGGCGGCCGACGCGGGCGGCCCCGGCCAGCTGCTGCTGGAGCTGGACGGGCCGGTCCGACCGCTGATCATTCGCAGTGCCGCCGATGAATCCCGTTTCTCCCTGCTCATGCCGGTCCGCGGCTGACTGTCGGCCGCGTTGAGTCGCGGATTGAACACGGTTCAGCCACGACTTCCGTGAACGCTGAGACCATCGCGACTTTGAGCGCACGCTCTGGTTACCGTCGGCGTGTGCGCAGCAGCCCGCCGGATGACGACCTCAACACCGCGGCGGCCGGCTCGTCCCTGACCGGGTGGGAGTTCGCCTGGCTGGACGGGCTGGCCGTCGCGGCCGAGCCGTCCTGGTCGTACGTGGAGATCGCCCGCCCGCTGGTGCGCCCGGCCCGCAGCCTGCTCGACCTGGACACCGGCGGCGGCGAGCTGCTGGCCGAGCTGGCCCCCCTGCCGGCGTGCACGGTGGCGGTGGAGAGCTGGGCCCGCAACACCCCGATCGCCCGGGAGCGGCTCGCCCCGTTCGGCGTCGAGGTCCTCACCGAGCTGCCGGCCGGCGAGGACGAGTTCGACGTGGTGCTCAGCCGCCATGGCCGGCTGCCGGCCGCGGACATCGCCCGCCTGCTCAAGCCGGGCGGTGTGCTGCTCACCCAGCAGGTCGGCAGCGACGACCTGGCCGAGCTGAACGACGCGCTCGGCGCCCCGCCGCCACACCCGCGCCGGTGGGACGCCGAGGTCGCGGCGGCCGCCCTGACCGCGGCCGGGCTGCGGGTCACCGACGTGCGCGAGGAGCATCCGGCACTCGCCTTCCGCGACATCCGGGCGGTGGTCCACCATCTGCGCACCGTCCCGTGGCAGGTGCGCAACTTCAGCCCGCAGCGATACGAGCGCGAGCTCGCCCGCCTGACCGCGGTCATCCGGGCCCGCGGCGAGTTCACCGCGCGGGCGCACCGGTTCCTGCTCCAAGCTCAGCGGCCGACAGAAGCATAGGGCGAAAGCCTCTTTCAGGGGAACGCTCCGGTGATCGGCTTACCCCATTCGGGGCAAACGACCGACATTTCCTTTCCAAAACTTCACGTCTCAACCATCCCGGCAGCCCTCGACGGACCCGTTCCGGCCATGTGAGCCGCATTCGGGGTTGAGCCGGACGCCTCGCTCTGCCACGCCGGATCGACGCAGGTCACACCCGGTCCCGGCGGCAGCCGACGGTTACGGTTCCCGCGGCTTCTGCCGCTTTGTTAATGCTTGCGGGGTACGTCCAATGGACATCCGGGCTGGGCAGATCATCCGTAACAGCCCGGCTGGAATACCTATCGTCGCGCCTGGGCGGGTCAGCCATCTTTGTCGCAGCGCCGGGACGCCGAAAGCGGGCACCGGCCACACCCAGTCAACGATGCGCCCGCCGCTCCCGTCGCTCCGCAACCGCCGGGGACCGCGCGCTCGAACCCCGTTCCAGGAGGAACTTTCCCATGCGCAAGATGACCAAGCGTTCCGCCGTTGTCGCCTCCGCCGTCGCCGTGGCGGTCGTCGGAGCCGGAGCCGCCTGGGCCGCCTGGACCCTGACCGGCACCGGCTCGGCGACGGCCCGCGCCGGCGACGTTCAGACCCTGACCGTTTCCGGGGTGTCGTCCACTCCGCTGGTTCCGGGCGGCAATGCCGACGTCAAATTCCACGTCGTCAATCCGAACGCCTTCCCGGTGTTGATCAACGGCATCCACTTCTCGAACATCACGGCATCTGGCGACTGCAACGCCGGCAGCGTGACCGCGGTCAGCACCGCGCCGCTGCCCACCGCTGCTGGCGCTCTTGAGCTCGCCGCGAAAGATACCGTCGGGGGCGGCGACAAGAAGGACATCACCTACGCCGGGTCGCTGCACATGAGCAACGCCGCGACCGACGACTGCGTAGGCGCGACGTTCACGTTCGACGTGCTCCTGGACGCCAAGAGCAACGCGGCAGCCTGACGTCGGTGGGGCCGCCTGGCAGGCGTCCCCACCCCCTTTCCCGAGACAGGAACGGCACCTTGTTCGGATCATCGCTGCGGGCCAGGCCCGTGATCGTCGTCGCGGTCGTCGCCGGGCTGATCGTCACCGGCGGCGTGGCCTGGGCGCAGTGGCGCCTGTCCGGGTCCGGGAAGGCGAGCGCCACCGCGGGGACGGTCACCAACCTTCAGATGACGGCGCAGCCCCTGCCGAATGCGCCGCTGTACCCCGGGAAGCGGACCGCGCTGTCGGTCACCGTGCACAACGGCAACAGCTTCCCGGTGCTGGTCACCCTCATCCAGGCGGGCTCCGGGCCGGTGACGGCAGACGCCGCGCACCGGACCGCCGGATGCCTCACCACCGGCGTCTCGCTGATCACGCCGGCGCTGGCGGTGTCCTGGCCGATCCCGGCCAGGGCGGACGAGACATTCCGGGTGTCGAACGCGGTCACGATGACCAACGCGTCGGACTCGGCGTGCCGTGGGGCGACGTTCACCATCCCGCTCGCCGCGACCGGACGCAGCAATGCGGCCTGAGCGGATCCGGAGTCTGCCGTTCCGGAACGGCAGACTCCGCAGCGGGCAGTGGTGGGCGGCGGCCGCCGGGGTGGTGTTCGTCTGCGCCGGGGTGGCGGCCGCGGTGCGGGCACCCGAGCCGGAACCGGTCTCCCGGGACACTCCCGTCTTCGGGATCCGGGCCGACTCGGTGAGCGGGCTCTACCCCGGGGCCGTCCGGCGCAGCCGGGTGACCCTGCTCAACCCCTATCCCTATCCGATCGTCGTCCGGTCGGTCGACGCGCAGGTCGCATCGACCTCCCGGCGCCGGTGCCGGGCGTCGGCCCGGAACCTGCGGGTCGAACGGTTCCACGGGCGGCTGCCGGTGACCGTCCCGGCCCGGGGACGAGCCGTCGCCGGAGAATTCGAGGTCCACATGCCCGGAACGGTCGACGACGCCTGCCGGCGGGCGACCTTCCGGCTGACCGTCACCGGCACCGCGAGGACGGTGGGCCGATGAGGCGCCGGACCGCGCTCGCCCTGATGGCGACCATCGTGGGTGGGGCGATCGCGGCCGGTAGTGGGCTGACCGCCTGGGCCACCTGGGCGGTCAGCGCCACGCCGGCCACCGGCACGGTCCGCGCCGAACGGATGCCGGTGGTGCGCAACCTGACCGTCATGTTCACCGGCGGAAAGCTGACCTTCGCCTGGGACCGCACCACCTTCGCCTCCGGGGCAGCGGTCGGCGGCTACCGGGTCTACGCCTCCGGCGGATCCGTCCCGGTCTGCTCGACCACGGCGCTGAGCTGTGGATTCGCCCCGCAGGGCAAGCCGCAGGGCACGTTCGTGGTGCGGGCCTGGGCCGGCGGGTGGGTCGGCGACGACAGTGCGCCCGTCACGTACGTACCGGGCAAGAAGACCGTGACCGGCGCCGCCGGGGTAGCCGCGCAGCCTCCGGTGACCGGCGGGACACCCGGCGCTCCGGCGCCGCAGGCGACGGCCGAAGCGGCCGCGACCACCTCGCCGGCCGCCGCCCCGGTGGCGAAGGCACCGGCGACGGCCCCGGACAGCAGTGCCCCGGTAGCGGCCGGCACGCCCGCGACGGTCGAGTCGGCGGCCTCGCCGCAATAGCGCACCAAGGCTCGACGGACGCGGATTTGAGTGCGCGGGCACACCTCGCTAGGAGTGCATCAGTGCAGCTCATGGGCGTGTCACGCAGCAACATGGACGGTGCGGCAGCGACCCTGGAGAGTGACCGATCCCTCCGCCGGGGTAAACCGGTTGGGTAGATCGTTCCGATTTATGCGCCTAACACGGCGGACGGAAAACCGATCACATCGGACATCTCTATCAGGGAACGTTGTATGAACGCCAGCCCGGCCTTTTCCACCGGCGTCCGAGGAGGAACGAGCCGCATGCCCCGTCCGAGTGATCCGACCGCGGCCGGCGCCTCCGGTGCGTCCTCATGATCCGGCGGGACGTGCTGACGTCGCAGGGGGGCACCCCACCGGAGGGGCGGATCGAACTGTCCGCCGCGGACACCGAGGAACCGACCTGGGAGGTCCGGGCACCGCGGAAACGGCGCTTCGACCGGCGATCCCGGACCATTCTGGGGGTGGCCGCGCTCGCCGCGATCCTCGCCAACGCCGGGGCGGCCTGGGCGTACTGGAAGATCACGCAGCCCCGCCAGGTGGCCGGAGCGGGGCCGGTCGTGGTCGACATGGTGCTGCGCGGGCGCACCGACCTCAACCAGATCCTGCGGCCCGGCACCACCGGGAACCTGATGGTGACCGTCACCAACGACAAGACCGTGCCGATCCGGATCACCTCGATCACGGTCGGCCCGGGCGCCGTGCTCGCCGACCCGGACCACCGTGGGGCCGGCTGCACCGGCGTCGCGGTGCAGGTGAACCAGGCGGCGTTCCGGGTCTCCTGGGAGGTGGCGCGGAACACGATCGGCGCCTTCACCCTCGACGACGCGCTGACCATGCCGCGTGACGTGCCGAAAGCCTGCGCCGGGGCGACGTTCACGGTGCCGCTGCGGGCGAAGGGCGTGCAGCGCTGATCAGGGCGTGTTCCGGGGTGGCGGATCGCCGGCGTCGGCGGGCGTGTTTCGGGGTGGCGGATCGCCGGCGTCGGCGGCGTGTTTCGGGGTGGCGGATCGCCGGCGTCGGCGGGCGTGTTTCGGGGTGGCGGATCCCGGTCATTCATTCGGGCATGACCAGGATTTCGGTAGTGACCGGCGCGAGTGGTGGCATCGGGCGGGCGGTCGCCCGGCGGCTGGCGGCCCGGGGTGACACCGTCGCCCTGCTGGCCCGCGGCGAGGAAGGACTCGAAGGGGCGGCCGAGGACGTCCGGCGAGCCGGCGGCAAAGCGCTGACCATCCCCGTGGACGTGGCCGACTACCAGGCCGTCGACGCCGCCGCGGAACGCGTGGAGAAGGAACTCGGGCCGATCGGGCTGTGGGTGAACGACGCGTTCTCCAGCGTGTTCGCGCCGTTCGTCGAAATCGAGATGCCGGAGTTCGTGCGGACCACCGAGGTGAGCTACCTGGGGTACGTGTACGGCACCCGGGCCGCGCTGTCCCGGATGCGCACCCGAGACCAGGGTGTGATCGTGCAGGTCGGGTCGGCGCTGGCCTACCGGGGGATCCCGCTGCAGAGCGCCTACTGCGGCGCCAAGCACGCCATCCAGGGCTTCACCGAGTCGCTGCGGGTCGAACTGCTGCACGAGAAGAGCAACGTGCACGTCACCATGGTGCAGATGCCGGCGGTGAACACGCCGCAGTTCGGCTGGGTGCTGTCCCGGCTGCCGCGCAAGGCACAGCCGGTACCGCCGATCTATCAGCCGGAGGTGGCGGCGCGGGCCGTCGAATACGCGGCCGACCACCCGAAGCGGCGCGAATACTGGGTGGGCGGATCGACCGCGCTGACCCTCGCGGCGAACGCGGTGGCGCCCGGCATCCTCGACCGGTACCTGGCCCGGACCGGGTTCAAGGGCCAGCAGACTGACCAGAAACGGTCACCGGATCAGCCGGTGAACCTGTGGGAACCGGCCGACGAGAACCGGGACGCGGGGGCGCACGGGGCCTTCGACGACCGCTCCAGCGACCGCAGCGCCCAGCTGTGGGCCTCCCAGCACCACGGGCTGCTCGCCGCGGTCGGCGGTGGCCTCCTGGCCGCCGGCGCCGCCTGGGCCCTGGGCCGCCGCTGACCGACCGCGCGCCGGCCCCGGCACGCTGCCCGCCCGAACACGCCGGCCCACACCGCGCCGCCCACCCGGCACGCCGGACGACCGACGTCGCCCACCCGGCACGCCGGACGACTGACCCCGCCCACCCGGCACGCCGGACGACCGGCCGCCGACCCCCCGCTACGCGCACGGCGGCACGTGCGGCGGGCCGGCCTGCGGTTTCGCCTTTGATCTGCTCTTGCGCTCTAACCGCGCCCCACAGCGGATGTGGAAGGGTGCGGCGATCGTCATGGACGCGCCAGCGGCCAGATCGCCGCACCCGGTGCGGCGGGAGCAGCGATCAGTGATGGGCCGGAGCGCACGACATCTGCATCATGAATTTGATCTTGAAGTTCCAGAATTCGATGGTGACTTCGCGCTCCGGCTCGGTTCGGTGATCAGGCGTCGGCCCTGGGGCGGAAGTGTTCGATGTCGGACGGGTCGACGATGACCGCGCTGTGCAGCACCGCCCGCGCGCGACGCGTCGCCGCCTGAGCGATCTCCACATCCCTGCTCGCCGCCTCGATGCCGTCGGCGATCACCTTCGCGGTCGCGTCCCCGTAGGTCCGCGCGTCGTGCACCTCGCGCTCGAAGATCAGCGCTGCCTCGTGCTCCCACAACCGCCCCGCCCGCGCCTCGTTGCGCTCGTAGGCGTTCCCGCGGGAGGCGAACTTCAGCCCGATCGCGGCGCAGTCCAGTGCCACCATCAGCAGCGCGATCCCCAGGTAGTACACGCCGACGCCCCAGAAGTCCGCGCGGACCAGGTGCCACATCGCGGCGGTCCGCGCGCCGAAACCGGCATCGCCGCGGACGGCGTCGGCGTTCGCCGTCCGCTCGGCGTCGAGCAGCGCGGTGAGCCGGGACTGCTCGGCGGCCCGGGCCGCGCGCTCCGGACGCTGGTCGCGCTGCAGGCCGGCGGCCTGCCGATCGAGCGCCGCGGCCTGCTCGTCGAGAGACCGGGAGCGATGGACCAGATGGTCGCAGAAACCCTTGCGCGGGCAGCCGGGGCTGTGGGTGACACCGGAGCCGGCCGAGTCGGCGAGCGCCTGGCGGTACGTGTCGCGGGCGTCGCGGCGCTTCCCGGCAGCCCGGTCGGCGAGGGCGCGGACCGCCGCGTCGTCGTTCTCGGTGTCCGAGCGCAGCTCGGTGAGCCGGGCCCGGTAGTCGGCCACCGCGCCGCCCGCGTCGAGCCGGCCCAGCTGCGCGCTGTGCGTCTCGGCGAGCCGGGCGTCGATCTCGCCGCGGTACCGGGCGAGCATCAGCGGCTCGGTCACCAGCAGGGCGAACAGCAGCGCGAGGGCGATCCGGCCCAGATACAGACCGAGGTGGGGGCGGCGTAGCAGATGCTCCGGGTCGGTGGAGTCCAGCTGGTCGAAGCTGATCGGGACCCGGCCGACGACCGCCCGGTCGTAGGCCACCACACCGATCGCGACGAGCGGACCGACCAGCCACTGGAACCAGGGATGCCGATAGCCGCTGCCGGCGTCGATGAACGCGGCGCCGCCGAGGGTGGCGTACACCGCGTAGAGCAGGATGAAGACGCCGATCGAGCGGTACAGGACGCGGTCCGAGTGGGTCGTCACGCTGCGCGGATTCACATTCGCCACCCGCAGCAGCAGATGCCCGAGGCCGGTGCGCATGCGGTCGAGTCTGGCCGACCGGGGCGTGCCGCGTGCCCGGAACACTCAGATCGGCAGGGCCGGCTCGCTGATCGTGACGGTGACCCGGACCCGGGCGTGCACGGTCTGCAACGCCGGCTCCAACTCCAGGCCGGCCGTCTCGCTCATGGCCCGGGCTCCGGCGACCATCATCGGCGTTCCCTCGGCCGTCGGGACGTCGCTGATGTCGATCAGCCGGTCGATCCGGGAGCCGACGGCCGCGGCGTACTCCGCGGCTCGGGCCAGCGCGTCGGTGACCGCCGCCCGGCGGGCCTCGGCTCCGGCCCGGCTGCCCGGGCGCAGCTGCCAGTACGGCCCGGAGACCGAGGTCAGCTCCTCGCCGGCGAGCCGGAGGAGCAGGTCGCCGAGGACGGTGAAGTCGGTGATCAGCACCTGGGTGCCGATGCTGCCGTGATACTCGGCGATGCCCTCGCCGCGCCGCCTGGTCTGCGGGTGGACCTGAACGCCGGCGGTCTCCCGGCGTTCGATGGCGGCGGCGAACCGGTCGAGGACCACCGCCACGGCCGCCGACCGTTCGGTGAGCCGCTGCAGGACCGCTTCGCGGTCGCGTCCTCTGGCCACCGTGTGAACGTGCACGGTGGCCAGCTCCGGTGGCACCTCCCGGACCGCCTCGCCGGTGGCGACGACGGTCGGGAGGCGCTCGGCCATCAGAGACCCTCGGCGAGCCGGTCGGCGGCCGTGGCCACCCGTTCGTCGGTGCCGGTCAGCGCGACCCGCACATGCTGGGCGGCGGACGGGCCGTAGAACGCGCCCGGCGCGACCAGGATGCCGAGGCCGGCCAGGCGGTCGACGGTCTGCCAGCAGTCCTCGCCGCGGGTGACCCACAGGTAGAGCCCGGCCTCCGAATGGGTGATCTCGAAACCGGCCTTGAGCAGGGCGGCCCGCAGGATCTCCCGGCGTGCCGCGTAACGCTCCCGCTGGACGACCACGTGCTCCTCGTCGGTGAGCGCGGCGACCATGGCGGCCTGCACCGGGGCCGGCGGAATCATGCCGGCGTGCTTGCGCACCGCGAGCAGGTCGGCCACCAGGGCCGGATCACCGCCGACGAACCCGCCCCGGTAGCCGGCCAGGTTGGACCGCTTGGAGAGCGAGTGGACGGCCAGCACACCGGTGTAGTCGCCGCCGGTCACCTCGTCGGCCAGCACCGACACCGGCTCGGACTCCCAGCCCAGCGCGTGGTAGCACTCGTCGCTGGCCACCACCGCACCGCGCTCGCGGGCCCAGGCGACCACCTTGCGCAGGTGGTCGACGGGCAGGACCCGGCCGGTCGGGTTGGACGGCGAGTTGATCCAGACCAGTTTCACCCGCCGCGGGCCGGCCGCGGTGAGCGAGTCGGAGCGGATCACCTCGGCGCCGGCCAGCCGGACGCCCACCTCGTAGGTCGGGTAGCAGACCTGCGGGATCACCACCGCGTCGCCGGGGCCCACGCCGAGCAGCGTGGGCAGCCAGGCGACCAGCTCCTTGGAGCCGATGGTGGGCAGCACGCCCAGCTCACCGGAGGCGCCGCAGGCCCGGGCCAGCCAGCCGGCGATCGCGGCGCGCAACTGCGGCGTGCCGGCGGTCAGCGGGTAGCCCGGGGTGTCCGCGGCGTCGGTCAACGCCTGCCGGATGACCTGCGGGACCGGGTCGACCGGGGTGCCGATCGACAGATCCACGAGTCCGCCCGGGTGGGCGGCGGCGCGGCTCTTGGCCGGCTCCAGCAGGTCCCAGGGGAAATCCGGAAGAGCCGACGCCAGAGCGCTCAGTGTGCGTCCCCGCGCGGCGGCTGGGCCAGCACGAACGGGGTGTCCTTGTCGATCTTGCCGACCTTGGAGGCGCCACCGGGCGAACCGAGATCCTCGAAGAACTCGTAGTTCGCGCTGGTGTAGTCCTTCCACTGCTCCGGGACATCGTCCTCGTAGAAGATGGCCTCCACCGGGCAGACCGGCTCACAGGCCCCGCAGTCGACACACTCATCGGGGTGGATGTAGAGCATCCGGTTGCCCTCGTAGATGCAGTCGACCGGGCATTCCTCGATGCATGCCTTGTCGAGAACATCGACGCAGGGCTCAGCGATGATGTAGGTCACGGGTCTTTCCCTTCGAAGCCACGCCGCGGGAACCGCCGACGACAAATGCAGAGCCTAGTATTCCCGCCGAAGGAGGTAACACGTGCTCCGACAGCAGGATGTGGGACACCGGGTGGTGGTACGGCGCATTGTAGGCGTATCCGGGGATCGGCCGCTGTACACGGATGCGCTGGGTGAGCTCGTCGACCTGACCGAGACCGAGATCACACTCGCCACCGACAAGGGAACCCTGCGCGTCCCGCTGCGCGAAGTACACCGGGCCAAGCGGGTGCCGCCGGCCCGTCGGCCGCACGCCGCCGCGGTGATCGCCCTGGAACTCGCCGCCGACGCGGCGTGGCCGGCACCGGTCCGCGGCCGGCTGGGCAACTGGCTGCTGCGCGCGGCGGACAACTGGACCGGCCGGGCCAACTCGGCGCTCGCCGTCGGCGACCCGGACCGGCCGCTGGAGGCCGCGATCGACGCGGTCGAGCAGTGGTACTCCGACCGCGGCCAGCGCCCGCTGATCAACACGCCGTTGCCGCTGGCCGCCCCGGTCACCGCGATGCTGGACGAACGCGGCTGGGGCAGCCGGCCGCTGACCCTGGTGCAGACCGCGGCGCTGGCGCCCATCCTGGCCGCCCCGGCGGGGGACGGCCTGCCGCCGGTCGGGCTGGCCGACTCGGCCGGCGACGACTGGTACGCGATGGTGGCCGAGCACAAGGGCCGGTTGCCCGAGGCCGCGCTGCGGATCCTCAACGGCGTGCCGGACCGGGTCTTCGCCCACGTCCGGGACGCCGACGGGGAACTGCTCGCGGTGGCCCGGGGCGCGGTCACCGGACCGGAGCGCTGGCTCGGCGTGTCGCTGGTGCAGACGGCGCCGGCCGCCCGCCGGCGGGGCCTGGGGCGGCACGTGGTGCGCGGGCTCGCCCAGTGGGCCGTGCAGCGCGGCGCGACCCGGGCGTACCTGCAGGTGGAGGAGCGGAACACGGCCGCGGTGGCGTTGTACGGCCGGCTCGGCTTCAGCACCCATCACACCTATCTGACCCGGGAGGCGCCGGCCGCCTGAGTCAGCGGCGGACGACCCGGCGCGGCTTGACCGTGCGCTGCCGGCTGTACGCCTGCAGGGAGCGGGAGCGGTAGTCCCTGGCCAGGGTCACGGCGACCCAGTAGCCGACCACCGCGCCGGCGATCGCGCAGCCGCTGTAGAGCCAGATCTGGGCGAAGAAGTCGCCGCCGCCGTTGGCGAACGGCTCACTGCCGCTCAGGAACGGGCCGAGCAGGACGGTGAGGAGCATGCCGGCCAGCGCGCCGAAGCCGACGTCGGGCAGCCAGTCGCTCGGCCGCCGGCGCTGGCACCAGACGAAGACCAGGCCGCCCAGCAGGACCGCGAGCGCCGCGAACATCACGATCGAGCCGCGGTTCTGCGCGGTGTCCGTGCCGTCGGCGCCGAACCGGACGACGAGCCGGGTCACCGCGTTGATCGCGAACAGGGCGATCGCCAGCACCGTGATCCGGAACCAGCGCTGCTGCCTCATGAGTCCTCCTGGAAAACGAACCGTGGCCGGGATCGTAGCGCCGGGCGAACCCGCGGTGCTCGATCTCCGGCCATCTTCGCGGATGGCGCGCGGCGCGATCCGCAACGAGAGCTGTGAGTCAGCTGTCAGTCGGTTCGCTCTCCGGCCGCACCGGCTCCTTCACCGGCTTCATGATCATCCGGTACGCGTAGACCGCGAACGCCAGACTGCCGGCCAGGATCATCACCAGTGCCACCCAGTTGTCCCCGCCGAGCAGATAGTCGCCCTCGGCGGTCCGGGTGCCGGCCGCGCCGAGCACCAGCAGTGTCCACAGCGCCCACGGCACGCCGATCGCCCAGGGCCGCTCGACCGTGGTGACGGCGAACCAGGCCAGCGCCAGGTTGGCCGCGACGGTGACCGGGATGGCGAGCCCGATCAGCTGGCCGGTGCCGGTCCACACGTCGAACTCGCCGTGGAACAGCCCGGTCACCCCACCGACCCGGAGCACGCTGAGCACCAGCTCGATCACGGTGACGACCAGGGTGGCGGCGACCGAGACGACGACGCCGGTGACCCGGAGCGTCATTCGCCGGCCACGTCGAGGCCGGCGAACAGGTCGCTCTCCCACCTGTGCGGGCCCCCGCCCGGGCCCCGCTCGCCCTTGACCAGCGTGTAGTACTCCACACCCATGAACTCGCCGCCGAAGTCGCCGGCCATCCCGTACAGCCAGGAGTTGTCCGGGATCTGGGTGGCGTGGGCGCGCATCGCGGCGGTCTTGCGGGCGTAGTGCTCGGTGCCGTCGATCCGGGCGGCGATCTCCTCGTCCGGCGTGCCGAACGGCAGATCCTCGACACTGTCCACGTCGGCGAACGGATTGCTCTCCGACTCGCGGAACGCCTCCATGCCGTCGCGCAGCACGCTCAGCGGCTGGGCCGTCCAGTAGATCTTCGCCGGGCCGTCGGCGCCGGCCAGCTCGGCGGCGCGCATCGCGACCCGGTGCGCCTGGATGTGGTCGGGGTGACCGTAGAAGCCGTTCTCGTCATAAGTGATCATGACCTGGGGCCGGATCTCCCGCATCACCTCGACCAGGTGCGCCGCGGCCTCGTCCAGGTCGGCGCCCCAGAACGCGCGCGGATGACCGTTGGTCGCCAGACCCATCATCCCGGAGTCCCGATACCGCCCGGGGCCGCCGAGCATCCGGCGGTCGGCGACACCGAGCGCGTCGCAGGCCCGCTCCCACTCGACCAGGCGCCAACCGCCGAGCTGGTCGGCCTGACCGGCGGCCAGTTGGGCCAGCTCCGGGACGTGGATCTCGCCCTCCTCGCCGAGGGTGCAGGTCACCAGCGTCACGTGGGCACCGGTGGAGGCGTAGTGGGCCATGGTGGCGCCGGTCCCGATCACCTCGTCGTCGGGGTGGGCGTGCACCAGCAGCAGGCGGCGCGCGGGCAGCGAATCACGTGCGATCACGGCCGATACTGTACGCGCGACCACCGACAGGTTCGCCCGGCGAGCCCACCGTTCACCGGCGCGAGCCCGCCTTGATCAGCGATGCTGAGGGGCGTGGACTACCCCGGACTCGCCGGGCGCACCGGTGGCTTCCGCCACGGCGCCCCGCACGCCGTCACGGTCGGCGCCGACGGGGCGCGGATCGTCTTCCTGCGCTCGCCCGGCCCCGCGGATCCGGCGGCCGCGCTCTGGGCGCTGGACCTGGCCGACACCACGGAACGGCTGGTGGCGCCGGGGCCGATCGACGCGTACGCGATCGATCGCGACGCCCGGGTGGCGGCCTTCGCCCGCGGCGGCCGGCTCTACCGCGCCGACCTGACGACCGGCGCGGTGACCGCGCTGCAGACCACCGAGGCGGTGTACGACCCGCGGCCCGACCCGCAGGGCGTGCGGATCGGCTACGTCACCGATCCGCTGGGGTCGGCCACGCTGCGGGTCACCGGCCCGGACGGCGACCGGCTGCTCGCCGGGGAGCAGGGCTTCGCGTGGCGCGAGCACGGCGGCAGCATCGCCTGGGGGGTGGCCGGGGCCGGCGCGCCCCAGTTCGGCCGGACCCGGGGCTGGTGGTGGTCGCCGGACGGCCGCCAGGTGCTGGCCGTGCGCACCGCCGGCGGGACCAGCCTGCACCTGCTCGACCTGGACGACGGCTGGGTGGACGTGCACTGGGACCGGGAGACCTACCCGCACCTGGCCCAGGTCCGCTGGGCCGGCGGCGGCCCGCTGATCACCGTGCTGCGCCGGATGCAGCAGCACGGCCTGGTGCTCTCGGTCGACCCGCGCACCGGGGAGACCCAGGTGCACGCCGAACTCGCCGACGCCCGCTGGGTGGAGCCGATCCCGGGCACGCCCCGGCACCTGCCGGACGGCCGGGTGCTGGTCGGCGGCGAACTGGCGCACGACGGCTTCGACGCGCGCTGCCTGTTCGCCGACGGCAGCCTGCTCACCCCGCCCGGCCTGTACGTCCGCCGGGTGGCCGGTACCCTGCCCCGCCCGGACGGCCCGGCCGGCGCGCCGGACCTGATCGTCGAGGGCAGTCTGGGCGACCCCGCGGTCCGCGAGGTGTTCCGGGTGCGCACCTCGGTGGGCGGCGGCGGACCGGAGGTGACCCGGCTGGCCCCGGCCGGCGGCGAGGTGGTCACCGGCGGGGACGTGCTGGTCGCCGGCGGCCGGGTGTGGCAGGGGACGACCCCGGCCGGGACCCTGCGGTCGCTCGCCGCCGAGCTGCCCTACCACCCGGAGCCGGTCCTCGAACGGGTCACCGACCGGCGGCTGCCGACGGCCGTGCTCTATCCGGGCGGTTTCGTCGGCGGCAGCCTGCCGGTCCTGCTCGACCTGGGCGCCGGGCCGGGCGAGCAGCAGGTGCGCGCCGAGGCGGCCGCCTGGCAGGAACGGCAGTGGTGGGCCGACGCCGGCTTCGCCGTGGTCAGCATCGACTACCGGGGGACGCCGGGGGTGGCCCCCAGCTTCGAGAAGGCGATCCACCGGCGGCTGGCCGACCTGATCCTCGCCGACCTGGCCGACGGGCTGGGCGCGCTCACCGGCAAACATCCCGACCTGGACCTGACCCGGGTCGCGGCCCGCGGGCACCGGCTGGGCGGGTGGGTGGCGCTGCTGGCCGCGCTGCGCCTGCCCGGGACGGTCCGCTGCGCGGCGGCCCGGGAGCCGGTGCTGGACTGGACGGCGGCGCCCCGGCCGATCGCCGAGCGGTATCTGGGCGACCCGAACGACGCGGCGCACGTCTACCGGCACCACGACCTGCGCGACGAGATGGCCGGGGCCGGTGCGGTGCTGGTGGCCGACGCCGGCCTCGGGCTGGCCGACGAACTCGCCTGGATCCAGCGGGAACTGGGCACCTGACCGGTTTTGTCGCACCCGCGGCCTAGGGTCGGGGGCATGAGCCACTTCGATGAGGCGGGCGCGGCGGTGCAAGCCGCGCTCGACGCCGGCGCCCGCTATGCGGACGCCCGTGTCATGGTCTGCCGCACCGAGTCGATGACGGCCCGCAACGGCGCCGTCGAGGACCTCTCCTCCGACGAGAACGCCGGCCTGGGCGTGCGTGCCCTGGTCGGCTCGAGTTGGGGCTTCTCCGCCGTTCCCGATCTCTCCGAGGCGGCCGCCCGCGCGGCCGGCCGCCGGGCCGCGCAGATCGCCGCGGCCAGCGCCCGGGTGGCCGGCCCGCCGGTCGAGCTGATGCCGGCCGCCGCGGTCACCGCGAGCTGGGCCAGCGACTGCCGGATCGACCCGCTGTCGGTGCCGCTGGCCGACAAGGGCGACCTGCTGGTCCGGGCCACCGCCGCGGCCAAGGCGGCGGGCGCCGACCAGGCCCAGGCGAACTACGCGATCTGGGACACCCGCAAGTGGTTCGTCTCCAGCGAGGGCCACCGTATCGACCAGCACATCCGCGAGTGCGGCGGCGGGGTGACCGCGCACGCCATCGGCGACGGCGAGGTCCAGCGCCGCTCGCTGCCCGGGCAGTACGGCACGCGCGGCTGGGAGCTGATCGAGGAGCTGGATCTGGCGGGCAACGCGCCGCGGCTGGCCCAGGAGGCCCGCGAGCTGCTCACCGCCCCGCTCTGCCCGGCCGGCGAGACCACCCTGATCCTCGGCGGCTCGCAGCTCGCCCTGCAGATCCACGAGTCGGTGGGGCACGCCATCGAGCTGGACCGGATCCTCGGCTGGGAGGCCGCCTTCGCCGGCACCAGCTGGCTGGATCTGAGCCGGCTCGGCGAGCTGCGGTACGGATCGGACCTGATGAACATCACCATCGACCCCACCTTCCCGGGCTCGCTGGGCAGTTTCGGCTTCGACGACGAGGGCACCCCGGCGGTCAAACGGCACGCGGTCCGCGACGGCGTCTGGGTCGGCGTGCTCGCCGGGCGCGACTCGGCGGCGGTCGCCGGGCTGGACTACGCCGGCAGTGTCCGCTCCGACGGCTGGGCCCGGCTGCCGATGGTCCGGATGACCAACGTCGGCCTGGAGCCCGGCCCGCACACCCTCGACGAGATCATCGCGGCCACCGACGACGGCGTGTTCATGGACGTCAACCGGTCCTGGTCGATCGACGACCGCCGACTGAACTTCCAGTTCGGCTGCGAGATCGGCTACGAGATCAAGAACGGGCGGCGGGGTCGGATGCTGCGCAACCCGACCTACACCGGGATCGGCCCCCGGTTCTGGCAGTCGATGGACATGCTGTCCTCCGAGATCGTCGCCTGGGGCACGCCGAACTGCGGCAAGGGCCAGCCCGGCCAGATCGGGCACACCGGACACCCGGCGGCGCCGGCCCGGTTCACCAACGTGCGGGTGGGGGTGCGCGGATGAGTTCGGAGTTGCAGATCGCCGCCAAGGTCGTCGAGCTGGTCCGGGAGCTCGCCGGCCGGTCGGCCGAGGCCGAGGTCAACGTCCGGCACCACGCCCTGGCGCTGACCCGGTTCGCCAACTCGGCGATCCACCAGAACGTGGCCGAGACCACCACCGGGGTGCGCCTGCGGCTGCACCTGGACGGCCGGACGGCGTCCGGCTCGACCACCCTGACCGGCGCGGACGGGTTGCGGGCGCTGGTCGAGCGGACCGTGGCGGCGGCCCGGGTGACCCCGCCCGACCCGGGCTGGGCCGGGCTGACCCGGCCCGCGGCGCTGCACATCTCGGCCGGCCACCCGGGCTCCGGGGAGCACTCCGGGCTGGAGTTCGGCTTCGACGAGGCGACCGCCCGGGCCACCCCGGCGGAACGGGCCGAGCGGGTGCGGGCCTTCGTCGACGCGGCCGGCGGGCTGGAGACGGCCGGCTTCTGCCGCACGCAGTACGTGTCGGCCGCGTTCGCCAACACCGCCGGGCAGGCGGTCGAGGGGCGCACCGCGGAGGCGGCGATGGACGGCATCGCGCGCAACAACGGGGCCGACGGCGTCGCCCGGCTGGCGGCCGCCCGGCTGAGTGATCTGGACGGCGCGGCGCTCGGCGCCCGGGCCACGGCCAAGGCCCGCGCGCTCGCCGAGCCGGCCGAGCTCCCGCCCGGGCAGTACGAGGTGGTGCTGGAGCCCACCGCCACCGCCGACCTGCTGGAGAATCTGGCGGTCTTCGGGTTCAACGGGAAGTCGTATGCGCAGCGGCAGTCGTTCGCCGAGTTCGGCGCCGAGCAGTTCGACCCCTCGGTGACCATCGTGGACGACCCGCTGGGCAGCCGCGGCGAGCCGGCCCCCGGCCTGCCCTTCGACGACGAGGGCACCCCGGCCCGCTCGGTGGTGCTGGTCCGCGAGGGGATCACCCTGGCGGTGGCCCACGACCGGACGTCCGCGGCCGAGGCCGGCGCCGAGTCGACCGGGCACGCGTCGGGGACCTCCCGGTCGTGGGGGCCGTTCCCGGCGCACCTGCGGCTGGAGGCGGCGCTGCCCGGGGGCGGCGGCACACCGGACGGTCCCCCGCAGGTGGCCGTGTCGGCCCGCCCGCTGGTCGCCCGGATGCGTCGCGGCCTGCTGGTCACCGACCTGTGGTACACCCGGGTACTGGACCCGAAAACGCTGGTGGTGACCGGCCTGACCCGCAACGGCGTGTGGCTGGTGGAGGACGGCGAGATCACCCGCCCGGTGAGCAACCTGCGCTTCACCCAGTCCTACCCGCAGGCGCTGGGGCCGGGCCGGGTGCTGGGCATCGGCGCCGAGTCGGTGCTGTTGCCCACCTCCTGGGGTGACGCGCGGTATGCGTCGCCGGCCCTGCACCTGGCGTCGTGGAACGTCACCGGCAACGCGTCGGGATGATCCAGTAACCCATCGGTGACCGTCTTTGCGGACCGGGATGATGTTTTTGTGACCCACTTGGCATCCCCGGTCCGCAAAGTGTCGGACCTTCGGCGTAACGTGTGCTCCACATCACCGTCGCGCGAGGACGGCTGACGGCGGGCACCCGTGTGTCCGCTTCCGGACGGCCCGCGCAGCTGACGCGGCACCGGCAGGGGGATGCATGACGACGACGGCAGCGAGGCCGGGCGGCGGGCGCGCACGCGCGGCGATCACGGCCCGGACACTTCGGACCGACCGCTGGTGGCTGGCGCCACTGGTCACGTTCCTCGGGCTGACCGCCTGGGTGGCGTATGCGACGGTCCGGGTCTTCCTGCACCGCTGGTTCTACGTCGACGAGTATCACTACCTGACCCCGTTCTACTCCCCCTGCCTGACCGACCGGTGCGGGGCCGCGGCCGAGTTCGGCACTCCCCTGCCGAGCTTCTGGCTGATCCCGGAGGCGGCCCTCACCCTGCCGTTCCTGCTGCTCTTCCGGCTCACCTGCTACTACTACCGGAAGGCGTACTACCGCGCCTTCTGGATGTCACCGCCGGCCTGCGCGGTGCCGGACGGGCACAAGACGTACTCCGGCGAGACCCGGTTCCCGCTGGTCTTCCAGAACGCGCACCGGTACGCGTTCTACGCCGCGTTCCTGATCTCGATCATCAACACCTGGGACGCGATCCGGGCCCAGACCACCGGCCTCGGCCTGGGCAATCTGGTCCTCTGGGTCAACGTGATCATGCTCTGGGCGTACACCGCCTCCTGCCATTCCTGCCGGCACATCGTCGGCGGCCGGCTCAAGCACTTCTCCAGACACCCGGTGCGCTATCGACTGTGGACGACCGTGTCCAAGCTCAACGCCCGGCACATGCAGCTCGCCTGGATCACCCTCGGCACCCTGGCGGTGACCGATTTCTACATCATGGCGGTCTCCGCCGGCTGGTTCTCCGACCTGCGGCTGATCGGCTAGGAGGCGTCGACGATGACCACCACCCCCGAACGCCATCTGTACGACGTCGTGGTGATCGGCGCCGGCGGTGCCGGCCTGCGCGCCGCGATCGAGGCCCGGCTGGCCGGCAAGCGGACCGCGATCATCTCCAAGTCGCTGTTCGGCAAGGCGCACACGGTGATGGCCGAGGGCGGCGCCGCGGCCGCGATGGGCAACGTGAACAGCCGGGACAACTGGATGGTGCACTTCCGGGACACCATGCGCGGCGGCAAGTTCCTGAACAACTTCCGGATGGCCGAGCTGCACGCCAAGGAGGCGCCGGAGCGGATCTGGGAGCTGGAGACGTACGGCGCGCTCTTCGATCGCACCAAGGACGGCAGGATCTCGCAGCGCAACTTCGGCGGTCACGAGTATCCCCGGCTCGCCCACGTCGGCGACCGCACCGGCCTGGAGCTGATCCGCACCCTGCAACAGAAGATCGTCTCCCTGCAGCAGGAGGACTTCGCCGAGACCGGCAGCTACGACTCCCGGATCCGGGTGTTCCAGGAGACCACGATCACCGAGCTGCTGCTCGACGGCGACCGGGTCGCCGGCGCGTTCGGCTACTACCGCGACTCCGGCGATCTGCTGCTGTTCGAGGCGCCCGCGGTGGTGCTCGCCACCGGCGGTGTCGGCCGCAGCTACAAGGTCACCTCGAACTCCTGGGAGTACACCGGCGACGGCCACGCCCTCGCCCTGCGGGCCGGCGCCACCCTGATCAACATGGAGTTTCTGCAGTTCCACCCGACCGGCATGGTGTGGCCGCCGAGCGTGAAAGGCATCCTGGTCACCGAGTCGGTCCGCGGCGACGGCGGGGTGCTGCGCAACTCCGAGGGCAAGCGGTTCATGTTCGACTACGTCCCCGACGTCTTCCGCAAGCAGTACGCGGAGACCGAGGACGAGGCCGACCGGTGGTACGACGACCCGGACAACAACCGCCGGCCACCCGAGCTGCTGCCCCGCGACGAGGTCGCCCGGGCGATCAACAGCGAGGTCAAGGCGGGCCGCGGCAGCCCGGCCGGCGGTGTCTTCCTGGACGTCTCCACCCGGCTGCCGGCCGAGCAGATCATCAAGCGGTTGCCGTCGATGCACCACCAGTTCAAGGAGCTGGCCGACGTCGACATCACCAAGGAGCCGATGGAGGTCGGGCCGACCTGCCACTACGTGATGGGCGGGGTCGAGGTGGACCCGGACACCGGGGCCGCGGCCGGCACCGTGCTCGGGCTGTTCGCGGCCGGCGAGGTGTCCGGCGGCATGCACGGCTCCAACCGGCTCGGCGGCAACTCCCTCTCCGACCTGCTGGTCTTCGGCAAACGCGCCGGTGAGCACGCGGCGGCCTATGTGGACACGCTGGCCAAGCGGCCCCGGCCGGCCCGGGTCGACGTGGCCGCAGCCACCGAGGTGGCGCTCGCCCCGCTGGTCCGCACCGACGGGGAGAACCCGTACCGACTGCAGCAGGACCTGCAGGCGGTGATGGGTGACCTGGTCGGCATCATCCGCCGCGAGGGCGAGCTGACCGAGGCGCTCAAACGCCTGCACGAGCTGCGCGCCCGGGTGGCGAACGTGGGCGCGGGAGGCGGCGGGCGGCACTACAACCCCGGCTGGCACCTGGCCCTCGACCTGCGCAACATGCTCATCGTCTCGGAGTGCACGGCCAAGGCGGCACTGGAACGCGAGGAGTCGCGCGGCGGCCACACCCGCGAGGACCACCCGCAGATGAGCGCGCAGTGGCGCCGGATCAACCTGGTCTGCTCGCTCGACGAGGCCGGCGAGGTGCACCTGGAACGCAAGCCGGTGCCCACCATGCGCCCCGAGCTGCGGGACCTGTTCGAGCGCAGTGAGCTCGCCAAATACATGACCGACGAGGAGCTGGGGGACGAGTGAACCGACACTTCCGCGTCTGGCGGGGCGACTCGTCCGGCGGCGACCTGGAGGACTTCGACGTCGAGGTGAACGACGGCGAGGTGGTGCTCGACATCATCCACCGGCTGCAGGCCACCCAGGCGCCCGACCTGGCCTGCCGGTGGAACTGCAAGGCCGGCAAGTGCGGCTCCTGCTCGATGGAGATCAACGGCATGCCGCGACTGGGCTGCATGACCCGGATGTCCACCTTCACCGCCGACGAGATGATCACGGTCACCCCGCTGCGGACCTTCCCGGTGATCCGGGACCTGGTCACCGACGTCTCGTTCAACTACGCGAAAGCGCGCGAGACCCCGGCGTTCGCCCCACCGGCCGGCGTCGCCCCCGGGCAGTACCGGATGCAGCAGATCGACGTGGAACGCAGCCAGGAATTCCGCAAGTGCATCGAGTGCTACCTCTGCCAGAACACCTGCCACGTGGTCCGCGACCACGAGGAGAACAAGGAGGCCTTCTCCGGCCCCCGGTTCTTCATCCGCGCCGCCGAACTGGACATGCATCCACTGGACGACCGCACCGACCGTAAGCAGTATGCGCAGCAGAGCCAGGGCCTGGGCTTCTGCAACATCACCAAGTGCTGCACCGAGGTCTGCCCGGAACACATCAAGATCACCGACAACGCCATCATCCCGATGAAGGAGCGAGTCGTGGACCGCCGCTACGACCCGCTGGTCCGCCTCGGCCGCAGAATCTTCCGCCGCGACCAGCTGGAGGCCACCGCCGGATCACCCCTGCCCGCACCGCGCCGCGCCCCGGCCACCGCCGAGACCCCGTCCGGCCAGCGCCTCCCCGAGGGCCCGCCGGTCGGCGTCGACGGACGCCTGGAGATCGCCGAACTCGCGGCGCCGCTGCAGGGCGGGCTCTCCCCGTTCGGCGAGGACATGACGTTTCCGCTGCCGCTGGAGCGGGTCACCTACCACCATCCGGAGGAAGACCCGGCAAAACCCGATTAGGGGGTACGCCGCGGGGCCGCGACATCCCGCGACCCGGCCGCGCCGCCCGGCCCGGGCGGCGCCTCCCGCGGGCCGCTCTGCCCGCCATCGTGAGGATGTGCGGTGGGAGGTACCGCATAGAGTCGGTGCATGCCGTCGCTTGTCACACCCGCACTGCCCGCCGGCTCGATGTCCGAACGGGACCAGCCGATGATCGGCGGGGACGGGGTGGCGTTGCGGGTCTGGCGGGAGGCCGATCGGGACTCCGTGGTCACGGCGTATGCGGATCCGGCGATCCAACGGTGGCACTGCGACTCCATGACCCCGGCTGAGGCGGAGGCGTGGATCGCCGGATGGGCCGGACGCTGGCAGGCAGAAACCGGGGCAAGCTGGGCGATCGTCGACGACGATCGGGTGGCCGGTCAGATCGGGCTGCGACGGATCGATCTAGCCGAGGCAACGGCGCACATCTCCTACTGGGTGCTGCCGGCGTTCCGGGGGCGCCGCATCGCACCGCGGGCTTTGCACGCGTTGACCGACTGGGCCTTCGGTGGCCTGGGGCTGCATCGACTGGAGCTGAACCACTCGACGGCCAACGCCGCCTCCTGCCGGGTCGCCGAGCAGGCCGGCTATCCGGCCGAGGGGATCAAGCGGTCCGAGGCGCGGCACGCCGACGGTTGGCACGACATGCACCAGCATGCTCGCCTCGCCACCGACTGAGCGACGGATCGCCGGTCCGACGAGCCGGCCTCTCGCGACCTGCGGGCCCGTGTCCCGCGCGATGACCAGCGGGGGTCGGGGCCGACAGGGCTGAACCGTCCTGTCAGCGGCTGTGCCGGTGTAGCGGCGAAGTTGTCCACAGGGCCTGACAGGCGATCGAACGTCAGTACTAACATGGCGGCATGAGCAGCGCATATCAGCCTTCGATGCTCGATCTGATGGGGTCGGCGGAGCCGTCGCTGGAGCCGCTGAGCGGGGCGGTCCGGCATCGTCTCAGCGCCGGGGCGTGGGTCGACGTGCTGCCCGGGTGGCTGCACGGGTCGGACGCGGTGTTCGAGACGCTGCTGGGCATCGACTGGCGGGCCGAGCGCCGCCGGATGTATGACGATGTCGTCGACGTCCCTCGGCTGCTGCGCTGGTTCGGCGCGGGTGAGCCGCTGCCGCATCCGGCGCTGGCCGCCGCCCGGGCGGCACTGAACGCCCACTATGCGACCGAGCTCGGGGAGGAGTTCGTGACCGCCGGGATGTGCCTCTACCGGGACGGGCGGGACAGTGTGGCCTGGCACGGGGACACCATCGGGCGGTCGGCGACCGAGGACACGATGGTGGCGATCGTGTCGGTGGGTTCGCCGCGAAATCTGGTGCTGCGGCCGCGGGCCGGCGAGCGGGAGACGTTGCGGTTCCCGCTCGGGCACGGCGATCTGATCGTGATGGGCGGGTCCTGCCAGCGGACCTGGGAGCACGCGATTCCGAAGACGGCTCGGCCGGTGGGCCCCCGGATCAGTGTGCAGTTTCGGCCACGAGGGGTGGCGTGATGGGGTCAGACAGTCCGGAACCTCTGCTCCTGGTCGGCGGTGACCCGGCGGATGAGGAGGATGGCCGTGATCGCGGCGGCGATGGTCGCGACGGTTTCCACGACATGGACCGTGTTGCCGCTGGAGGCCGTGCGTGAGCTGCGTTCCAGCAGGACGCTGACGGTCCAGCTGACGGCGTAGGCGGCGAAGAGACCGGGGCCGTGATCGCGGGACTCACGGTCGACCTCACGGATGATCATCATTGGGATGATCAGGTTGGCGATCGGGATGCACCAGGCGCCGATCGTCCAACCGGGGCCCCATGTGAGCTGGTGGCCGGTGTTCCAAAGGTTGGCCGAGGCGCGGTGCAGCCAGACCAGGAACGTGACGACGGTGTAGATCACCGTGGCGAAGATGCCGACATACAGGACGAGCCGCGGGGCGTCGCCGAGGGTGATCGAGACCGGGTCCGCGGTGTACAGGATGACGATGTAGAGAATCGTCAGGATCAGGCCGACGGTGGCCATCACCGCCGGCACGCGCAGTGACTTGACCTGCGCCGGACCGCCGAAAGCCGCCGGGTATCGGTAGGGCGGCGGCGGATGGGCCGGCTGCGACGCCGCCGGATGGGCCGCTTGATACGCCGCCGGATACGCCGCCGACGGGTGGGCCTCCCCGGGCGCGGCCTGCGGGTGGGCCACCTGGGGCGGGACCGGCGGGTAGCCGCCCTGCGCTGATGCCGGCGGGTAGCCGCCCTGCGCTGATGCCGGCGGATAGCCGCCCAGAGGCGCGGCCGGCGGATAGGGCTCCTGGGGCGGGGCGGCGGCGGGCCAGGGGTCGACGGGCGGGATGAGGTTCGCGGTGAGCGGATCCGTGGGCGGTGGGGTGGGGCGGGGCGAGGCCGGGGTGGCCGGGTCCCGATCCTCCGGGCGGGGTGGCGGCTGCGTCATCGGGCACCTCACGGATCGGCGGGCTTCCCTGCAGAGTAGCGATCGCCGGCAATCAGTTCGGGCTGATCACGGACGCCGGGGTGGCATCCGGTAACGGAGATGTTGCAACTGGTTGACGAACCCGATCATAAAGTTACACTCCTAGTGTAAATAGTTGACCATCACTTTCCATTGTGGACCTTTGTGGTCCGGATGAGGTGGCCATGTCGACGCATGCCGAGTTGGAGCTCGACCACATAACCGTGCGCTTCGGCGGGCTGACCGCTCTCGACGACGTCTCGCTGCGGGTGCCGGCGGGGCGGGTGGTCGGGGTGATCGGGCCGAACGGGGCGGGGAAGACCACACTCTTCAACGTCATCTGCGGGTTCGTCACGCCGACGGCCGGGGCCCTCGCGTTGGACGGGCGGGCCTGGCGGCCGCGGCCGCACCACCTCAACCGGCTGGGCATCGCCCGGACGCTGCAGGGGGTGGGCCAGTTCAGCGGCCTGACCGTGCTCGAAAACGTGCAGGTCGGAGCGCGCGGCCACCGCCCGGAGAGACCGGACCGCGGGCGCGCGGAGGGACCGGGCCGGCTCACGCAGGGCCCGGACCGCGGGCGCGCGGAGGGACCGGGCCGGCTCACGCAGGAGCCGGATCCCGGGCACACGGGGGGATCGGGCCGGCTGATGCGGGAGCCGGATCGCGGGCGCGGGGGCGAGGGGGGCCGGCTCGGCCGCGGGGGGCGCTTCGGCGGGTGGGAGCGGCGGTCCGTGCGGGAGGCGTTCGCGGCGCTGGAGCGGTGCGGGGTGGCCCCGTATGCGGATCAGCTTCCCGGGGCGCTGCCCTACGCGATCCGCAAGCGGATCGAGCTGGCCCGGGCACTCGCCGCCCGACCGCGGATCCTGATGCTCGACGAACCGGCCGGCGGTCTGGACACCGATGAGATCCAGTGGCTGGCCGGGCTGATCCGGGACGTCGGGACCACGGTGCTGCTGGTCGAGCATCACATGGACCTGGTCATGTCGGTCTGCGACGAGATCCTGGTGCTCGACTTCGGCAAGCCGATCGCGCTCGGCTCGCCGGCCGAGATCAGTGCGGACGAGCGGGTCACCGAGGCCTATCTGGGTGCCGCCGCGTGAGCGCCGCCGGGACGCTGGACGAGCGGTATCAGAAGCAGCGGACGCTGCTGCGGGTGGACGGGCTGACCGCGGGGTACGGCGCGGCGCCGGTGCTGCACGACGTGCGGCTGCGGGTGCGGGCCGGAGAGATCGTCGCCGTGCTCGGGGCGAACGGCGCGGGCAAGACGACGCTGCTGCGGACGTTGTCCGGCCTGGTCCGGGCGGACCGCGGGTCGGTCGTCTTCGACGGCGAGGACCTGGCCGGCGTGCGGGTGGAGCAGATGGTCCGGCGCGGCATCGCGCACGTGCCGGAGGGCCGTGGTGTGGTCACCGAGCTGACCGTCGAGGAGAACCTGCGGCTGGGCGGGTTGTGGCGGCGCGACCGCGCGGATGCGGCACGCGCCCTGGACGAGGTCTACGGCCTCTTCCCGGCGCTGGCCCAACGGCGTGCCAGCGCCGGGCATCAACTGTCCGGCGGGGAGCGGCAGATGCTGGCGCTGGGCCGGGCGCTGATCGGCCGGCCCCGGCTGCTGCTGCTCGACGAGCCGTCGCTGGGCCTGGCGCCGAAGGTGACCGCGCAGATCATGGCGCTGCTGCGGGATCTGCGGGACCGGACCGGACTGGCGGTGCTGCTGGTCGAGCAGAACGTGCGCAGCGCCCTGTCGATCGCCGACGAGGGGATCGTGCTCTCGCTGGGCCGGGTGGCGACCCGAAACCGGGCCACCGAGCTGCGGGACGACGCCGACCTCCGACACGCCTACCTGGGGTTCTGACGTGGACAGATTCATCTACCTGACATTCGACGGGCTGAGCCGGGGCGCGGTCTACGCCGCGTTCGCGCTGGCCCTGGTGCTGATCTGGCGGGCCGCCCGGATCGTCAACTTCGCGCAGGGCGCGATGGCCGTCGCCGCGGTCTACGTGGCGTATTCGGTGACGGACGCGACCGGCTCCTACTGGCTGGGTTTCGCCGCCGCGCTGCTTTTCGGCCTGCTGCTGGGTGTCGCGGTGGAGAAGGCGGTGATGCGTTTCGTCGACCATGCGTCGCCGCTCAACGGGGTGGTGGTCGCGCTCGGCCTGGTCCTGATCGTGCAGGGCGCGCTCGGCATGCTCTACGGCAACGAGTTCCGCCCGGTGCCGACGCCGTTTCGCCGGGACGCGTTCGAGGTCGGCGGGGTGGCCCTGCTCAGCCGCTACGACGTGTTCGTCTTCGTGGCGGTCGGCGCCGTGGTGGCCGGGCTGACGATCCTGTTCACCCGCACCCCGGTCGGTCTACGGATGCGGGCCGCCGCGTTCGCCCCGGACGTCTCCCGGCTGCTCGGCGTCCCGGTCGGCGGCATGTTGACGCTGGGCTGGGCGCTGGCCGCGGCGGCCGGGTCGCTGGCCGGGATGCTGGTCGTCCCGACCGAGCTGGGGCTGCACCCGACCGCGATGGACGTCGTCTTCGTCTCGGCGTTCACCGCGGCCGTGGTCGGCGGTCTGGACAGCCCGATCGGCGCGGTCACCGGCGGCCTGATCGTGGGCCTGCTGCTGTCCTACGTCAGCGGATATCTGGGCGCGACGGTCGCCCCGATGGCGGTGTTGCTGCTGCTCGTGGTCGTTCTGCTGGGCCGTCCCGGCGGCCTGTTCTCGAGTGCGAAGGCGAGGCTGGCATGACCGACGTGCGGGAGAAGCCGGCTACCGCCACCGCCCCCATCCGGGTCACCCGGCGCATACCCCCGCTGGGGTACGCCGTGACCGGCGCCCTGATCATCCTGGCGCTCACCTACGTCCTGCCGCCGTTCCGCAACTACCAGCTGGCCACCGTCGGCGCGTACTTCACGGTGACCGCCGGCCTGACCGTCCTCACCGGACTCAACGGTCAGCTGTCGCTGGGACACGGCGCCCTGATGGCCACCGGCGCCTACACGTTCGCGCTCACCCAGAACAGGTGGCTGCACCTGCCCCTGAGTTTCCTGGCCGCGGTCCTGGTCACCACCCTGGCCGGCACGGTGATCGGGCTGGCCGCCGCCCGCCTGCGCGGCCCGTACCTGGCCGGCCTCACCCTGGCGGTCGCCGTCGTGGTCCCGTCGGTGACCAGCACCTTCGACACGACGTTCAACAGCGATCAGGGCCTGCCGGTGGCACTCGACCCGCCGCCGGAGGTGATCCCGATGGAGCAGTGGCAGGCCTGGCTCTGCTGGGCCGGCGCGCTGTTGACCGCTGCCCTGCTGGCGACGTTGGTGCGCGGCCGGTTCGGGCGGGATCTGCGGGCGGTGCGGGACGACGAGACCGCGGCGCGGCTCGCCGGGGTGCACATCGCCCGTACCCAGGTGATCGCCTTTGTGGTGAGCGCCGCCTGCGCCGGTCTGTCCGGCGCCCTGTTCGCCTACCTCGCGCAGAGCGTCTCCCCCGGCGCGTTCCCGCTGACCCTGTCGCTGTTCCTGGTGATGGCCATCGTGATCGGCGGGCTGGGGCGGCTGATCGGGGCGCTGCTCGGCGCGGTGCTGCTGGTCCTGCTGCCGGCGCTGGCGCAGAGCGCCGCCGAGAGCTCGGGCTCGCAGCATCTGGAGGGCAACCTGGCCCTGGTGATCTTCGGCGTGGTGCTCGTCGTCGTCATGCTCGCCGCCCCGGGCGGCCTCGCATCCCTGCGATTTTCCACGATATTCAGGAGGAAACGATGAAACGCACCACGGCGGTGTTCCTCGCCGTCCTCTTGTTCGCCACGGCCTGTGACGGGTCGTCCACCAGGTCGGGCAGCGGCGGCGGCACCGTGCCCGGGGTGACCGACTCGGAGGTGGTGATCGGCACGCACATGCCGCTGACCGGCCCCGCGGCAGCCGGCTACTCCAAGATCGCGCCCGCCTCCAAGGCCTACTTCGACTTCGTGAACGCGGCCGGCGGGGTCAACGGCCGGAAGATCACCTACAAGGTCAAGGACGACGGCTACAACCCGGCGACCACCCAGCAGGTGGTGCGGGAACTGGTGTTGCAGGACAAGGTCTTCGCGATCATGGGCGGCCTGGGCACCCCGACGCATTCCGGCGTGCTGGACTTCCTGAAGACCAACCGGGTGCCGGACCTCTTCGTGGCCAGCGGCAGCCGCAGCTGGAACCAGCCGGACAAGTATCCGGGCACGTTCGGCTTCAACCCGGACTACACCGTCGAAGGCAAGATCCTCGGCACCTACGTCAAGCAGAACCTGGCCGGCAAGAAGGTCTGCTTCCTGGGTCAGGACGACGACTTCGGCCGGGACAGCCTGGCCGGCGTCGAGAAGGTCCTGGGCGCGGTGGCCGCCAAGCAGACGTACGTGACCAGCAACCCGAACGTCGGCCCGCAGATGGGCGCGCTCAAGCAGGCCGGCTGCGAGGTGGTCGTGCTGGCCACCATCCCGGGCTTCACCGCACTGGCGGTCGGCACCGCCGCGAAGATCGGCTTCAAGCCGCAGTTCGTGGTCAGCAACGTGGGCGCCGACCCGGGCACCGTCGGCAAGGCGCTGGGCCCCGCCGCGCCGCTGCTGGAGGGCGTGGTCTCGGCCAACTACCTGCCGATCAACACCGATGACGCCAGCCCGTGGATCCAGCTCTTCAAGAAGGTCAACGCGCAGTACAACGGCAACGCGGAATTCGACAACAACGTCGTGTACGGGATGGCCGCGGCCTACCTCTTCGTGCAGTCGCTGCTGGCCGCCGGCAAGAATCTGACCCGCGACGGGATCCTCGCCGCGGTCACGAAGAACGGTTTCCAGGGTCCGGGCCTGGTCCCGCTGCGCTTCGCCGACAAGGATCACTCGGGATACGGCGGAGAGCAGCTCACCCGGATCGAAGGCGGCAAGGCGGTGTTCCTCGGGCAGGCCTACACCACGGATGACGCGGACGGCGCGGTGCAGCCGGTGGCCCCTCTCACCGTGACACCGCCACCGAACGGGATCCCGGCGGCGTAATATCCGCACACTGAGTGCAGAAAATCTGAGGAGGTAGTGCGATGGCGGACCAAGTGGCGATCGTGACCGGGGCAAGCCGGGGAATCGGGTTCGCCATCGCGCAACGATTCGTGGCGCAGGGCGCGAAGGTCGTGATCACCGGACGTGACGACGACGCCCTGCAGGCCGCGGTCAAGGAGCTGGGCGGCCCGGCGGTGGCGCTCGGGATCAGCGGCAAGGGCGACGACGCGGACCACCGGACCGCGGTGGTCGACGCGGTCACCGCGACGTTCGGGCCGGTCACCACGCTGGTCAACAACATCGGGATCAACCCTGCGTACGGGCCGCTCGCCGCCCTGGATCTCAACGCCGCCCGCAAGATGGCCGAGGTCAACCTGATCGGCACGCTGGGCTGGGTGCAGGAGGCGTTGCGCGGCGGCCTCGGGCAGAGCGAGGGCGGGTCGATCGTCAACATCTCGTCGGTCTCCGGGGTGCGCCCGGCGCCCGGCATCGCCTTCTACGGCACCACCAAGGCCGCGCTGATCCACCTCACCGAGGAGCTGGCCGTCGAGCTGGCACCGAGGATCCGGGTGAACGCGGTGGCGCCGGCGGTGGTCAAGACCCGGTTCGCCGCGGCCCTGTTCGAGGGGCGCGAGGAGCAGGTCACCGCGACGTACCCGCTGAAGCGGCTGGGTGCGCCCGAGGACGTGGCCGGCACGGTGGCGTTCCTCTGCTCGAACGACGCGTCCTGGATCACCGGGCAGACCATCGTGCTGGACGGCGGCGTCACCCTGACCGGGGTGGTCGAGTGAAGCGCGTCGTGATCACCGGCGCCGGTGGCGGGATCGGCGCCGCGCTGGCCCGCCGGTTCGCCGCCGACGGCGACCGGGTCGTCGTCAGCGACATCAACCCGGACGCGGCGTCCGCGGTGGCCCGGGAGATCGGCGCCGTCGCGGTCGCGGCCGACGCGGCGATCGAAGCGGACGTACGCGGTCTGATCGACCGTGCCTACGACGAGCTGGGCGGCATCGACCTGTTCTGCTCGAACGCCGGCGTCCTCACGGCCGGGGACGAGAACACTCCGGACGAGCTGTGGGAACGGGACTTCGCGGTGAACGTGAAGTCGCACGTTCACGTGACCCGCGCGCTGCTGCCCCGGTGGCTGGACACGGACGAGCCGAAACGGCTGCTGATCACGGTGAGCGCGGCCGGCCTGCTGACCCTGTTGGGCAGCGCGTCCTACTCCGTGACCAAGCACGCGGCGCTGGCCTATGCCGAGTGGCTGCGCGCCACGTACGCCCATCGGGGTCTGATCGTCCAGGCGCTCTGCCCGCAGGGGGTCCGCACCGACATGCTGACCGGCGGGAACGCCCGGGGCAGTGGCAGCGCGGCGCTGCTCGCCGAGGGCGCGCTGGAGCCGTCCGCGGTGGCCGGCGTGGTCGCCGAGGGCCTCACCGACAATCGGTTCCTGATCCTGCCGCATCCGGAGGTCGCCGACTACTACCGCTTGCGCGCGACCGATCCGGACCGTTGGCTGGGCGGCATGAACAGGATGCAGCGCGGCTTCGAGGCGGGTGCCTGATGAAGGGCCTGGATCTGGCGAAGCTCCAGAGCTATCTGGACAGTCCGCCGCTGACCGGGACGATGTTCGCGGGCGGCCGGTCGAATCTGACGTACGCGGTGACCGACGGAACGCACCGGTGGGTGCTGCGCCGCCCGCCGCTCGGGCACGTGCTGCCGACCGCGCACGACATGGCTCGCGAGCACCGGGTGCTGGCCGCGCTCTCGCAGGCGGGCTTCCCGGTGCCGGCGCCGGTGCTGCTCTGCACCGATCCTGAGGTGATCGGGGCGCCGTTCTACCTGATGCAGCAGGTCGACGGCACGATCTACCGGGACGCCGCGCAGTTCACCGGGGTGGATCTGCGGCAGCTGACCCTCACCCTGGTCGACACGCTCGCCGACCTGCACGCGCTGGACCCGGAGAAGATCGGGCTGGGTGACTTCGGCCGGCCGGAGGGCTTCAACGCGCGGCAGGTGCGGCGCTGGAAGCAGCAGCTGGACGCGTCCCGCAGCCGGGAGCTGTCCGGCATCGACGAGCTGCACGCCCGGCTGGCGGCGGACATCCCGGCCGGCGGCCCGGGCGCCGTGGTGCACGGCGACTACCGCCTCGACAACGTGCTGATCGGCGACGACCTGCGGGTCAACGCGGTGCTCGACTGGGAGATGTCGACGCTCGGCGACCCGCTCAGCGACCTCGCCCTGATGCTGGTCTACGCCGGCCGGCCGCTGCTGGTCAAGGACGGGAAGCCGTACGCGCCGATCGACCTGCCCGGGCACCCGTCGCTGGCGGAGATGTCGGCGCGGTACGCCGAGCGCAGCGGCCGCGACGTCGGCGACCTGCACTGGTACGTCGGGTTCGCGGCGTTCAAGCTCGCCGTCATCCTGGAGGGCGTGCACTACCGATTCACCAAGGGCCAGACCGTCGGCGCCGGTTTCGACACCGTCGGCGCGATGGTGCCCACGCTGATCGAGCAGGGTCACCGAGCGCTGGAGGGGAACTGATGGACTTCGAGTTCGACGCGACGACCGAGGACTACCGCAAGCGGCTGCTCGCCTTCATGGACGAGCACGTGTACCCGGCCGAGGCCGGTTACCACGCCGGCGGGGACGGCTGGGAGCCACCGGCCGCGCTGAAGGTTCTGCAGGCCAAGGCGAAAGAGGCCGGCCTGTGGAACCTGTTCCTGCCCGGTGAGCACGGCGCCGGCCTGACCAACCTGCAGTACGCGCCACTCGCCGAGATCACCGGCCGCAGCCCGGCGATCGCCCCGGCCGCCCTGAACTGCGCCGCACCGGACACCGGCAACATGGAGGTGCTCGCCGAGTTCGGCACCCCCGAGCAGCAGGAACGCTGGCTCAAGCCGCTGCTGGCCGGTGAGATCCGGTCGGCGTTCGCGATGACCGAGCCGCAGGTGGCCTCCTCGGACGCCACCAACATCGGCACCCGGATCGAGCGGGACGGCGACGAGTACGTCATCAACGGCCGCAAGTTCTACATCACCGGCGCGATGAACCCGAACTGCAGGATCTTCATCGTGATGGGCAAGACCGACCCGGACGCCGACCGGCACGTGCAGCAGAGCCAGATCCTGGTGCCCCGGGACACCCCGGGCCTCACCGTGCACCGCGGCATGACGGTCTTCGGTTACACCGACGGCGACCACGGCGGCCACGCCGAGCTGATCTTCGACAACGTCCGGGTGCCGGCGGGCAACCTGATCGGCGTCGAGGGCGGCGGCTTCGCGATCTCCCAGGCCCGGCTCGGCCCCGGCCGGATCCACCACTGCATGCGGCTGATCGGGATGGCCGAGCGGGCCCTCGAGCTGATGTGCAGGCGGGCGCTGACCCGCACCCCGTTCGGCAAGCCGCTGGCCGAGCAGGGCGTGGTGCAGGACTGGATCGCCGAGTCCCGGGTCCGGATCGAGCAGGCCCGGCTGCTGGTGCTCAAGGCCGCCTGGCTGATGGACACGGTCGGCAACAGGGGCGCGCACACCGAGATCCAGGCCATCAAGATCGTCGTACCGCAGGCCGTCGAATGGATCCTGGACAAGGCGATCCAGGCCCACGGCGCGGTCGGCACCAGCCAGGACACGCCGCTCGCCCAGCTCTGGGTGGCGGCTCGCACGCTGCGTCTCGCCGACGGCCCCGACGAGGTGCACAAGCGCTCGCTGGCCCGGCGGGAGTTGAACCGCTACCGGAGTCGTCCGTGACCACACCGCCGCGCGTCGACGGCCGCACCGCCCGGTCCGAACGGACCCGCAACGCGATCGTCGACGCCCACCTCCAGCTGATCCGCGACGGGGACCTGCGCCCCACCGCGGATCGGATCGCCAAACTGGCCGGCGTCTCGCTGCGCGCCCTGTGGAGCCATTTCGCCGACATGGAAGCGCTGATGGCGGCCAGCGGTCAGCGGGTCCTGGAGCAGCGCGACGCGTCGTACCGGAAGATCCCGTCCGATCTGCCGCTGGCCGAGCGGATCGACGCGTTCTGCCGGCAGCGGGCCCGGATGCTGGAGGAGATCGGCCCGGCCGCGCGGGCGTCCGCGCTCAAGGAGCCGTTCTCCAGCGCCCTGCAGCGCTACCGGCGGCTGCACGTGGCCCGGGTCCGCGACGAGCTGACCGACGCCTTCCCGGCCGAGATCGGCACCGACGAGGACCTGCTCAACGCGCTGACCGCGATCAGCCTGTGGCCGGCCTGGGCCACCTGGCGGGAGGCGATGGAACTGCCGGTTGAGGCCGCCACGGCCGCCCTCGCCCGCAGCCTGCGCTCGCTGCTGAGCGGCGGCCCGCGGTAGTGCGTCGGTGGCCGGCCCGGGTCACTCCGGGCCGGCCACCGACGAGCCGGTGGCGCCGCGTACGCGGCAGCGACGCCTCCCCGGACCGTGCACGGCATCGGCGCCTCCCCGGACCGTGCGCGGCATCGACGCCTCCCCGGACCGTGCGCGGCATCGACGCCTCCGCGGACCGTGCGCGGCGAGAGAGCGCCGGATCAATCTGCCGGGGTGAGGCCCAGCCGGGACGCTTCGGCGGCGGCCTGGCCGCGGCGGGCGACGCCGAGCTTGCGCAGGATGGCCGAGACGTGGTGGTGGACCGTCTTGGTGGACAGGAACAACCGCTCGGCGATCTCCACGTTGGACAGCCCCTGCTGCACCAGACCGAGCACCTCGACCTCACGCCGGGTGAGCTCGGCCGGGTTGCCGCGGGTCCAGCGTTGCGGGCCGCGCGGGATGTCGCGGATGCCGCGGGCGCGCAGCCGGCGCGTGACGACCGCCGCGGCGGGGCGGGCGCCGAGCCGCTGGAACTCGGCGAGGGCGGCGCGCAGCGAGGTTTCGGCGGGGGCGCCGGACAGGGCCAGAGCCGCGTCGTACGCGCAGTCGCGCTTCCGCCATCGCTCCGTGGCCGCCTCGATGTGACCGGCTAGCTGCAACGCGTAAGGTTCGACGAGGGGCGCGGCGGGCGGCTCGGGGTGCGGCTCGCCGGCCAGGTGGCGCAGCCAGGCGAGTTCGCCGAGGACCCAGACCGCGCGCCGGCGCTGGGCCAGCTCCCAGGTTTCCGCGAGCTCCGGTTCGACCGGGGCGCCGGCCGGCCAGGCGGCTTCGGCGCGGGCGGTGGCGACCGGTGCGACGTACTGCAACTCGGGTCTGGTCGCGGCCAGCGACCGGGCCTCGTCCAGGACCGGCCACGGGTCCGTCTCGCCGCCGCGGGCCTGCACCAGGCCGATCACGCTGAGCGCGATGACCCGCAGCAGCGGCACCGGTTTGGCCTCGCGCAGCACCTGCTCGGCGTCGGCGACCGCCTCCGGCCAGCGGCCCAGGTCCAGGTGGTAGCGGGCGCGGTAGGCGAGCACGTAGTGCTTCCACGCCTCCAGGCCCAGGTCGGCGCAGGCGGTGACACCCCGGTCCAGCCACGACGACAGGTGGTAGGAACGGACCCGGGTCATCGCCCACCCGACGTGGATGTACGCCCGGCCGATGTGTTCCTCCAGCCGTTCCTGCTCGGCCAGCGCCAGGCTGCGCTCCAGTTTGCCGATCCCCTGCGGTTCGCCGGCCAGCAGCTGCATGGTGCCCAGGTTGTTGAGGCTGTGCACCACCACCTCGGGCAGGCCGTGCCGTTCGCCGAGCCGCAGCGCCCGGGTGCCGAGCTCGATCGCGTCCGGGTACTCCTCGATGTTCAGCGCGATCGACGCCTGGTTGGTGCAGGCCATCGCGTACTCCGGGCCGGACGGCAGGTCACCGAGGAGCCGCAGCGCCGCCCGGCCGGCGTCGGCGGCTTCCTCGATGTAGCCGCCGCACCACAGCCGCCGGGACAGGTGGGACAGGGCGGTGCCCTCGCTGACCCGGTCACCGGCCAGCCGGCGCTGCCGGATCGCCTCCCGCAGGGCGTCGATCGACTCGTCGGTCTGCTCGGTCAGGTAGCACTCGTACGACCGGCGTTCCAGCAGGCCGGCGCGCTCGATCGGGCCGAGGCCGGCGGCGAAGCGCAGGGCCCGGGAGTACTGGGCGGCGGCCTCCCGGTGCGCGCCCGAGTCGGCGGCCTGCTCGGCGGCGCGCGGCGCCCACTCCAGGACGACCGCGGTGTCCCCGGCCGCGTCGGCGTGGTGGGCGACCCGGCTCGGGTCGGCCGCGTCCGGCTCGGCGAGCAGCGCGGCCAGCACCCGGCGGTGCAGGTCGAGGCGGCGGTGCGGGCTGAGCGACTCCTCGACGGTGATCCGGGCCAGCTCGTGGCGGAACGCCACCCCGCCCGGCACGCACTCCAGCATGCCGGCCCGCACCGCCTCGTCCACGCCGGCGGTGTCGCTGAGCAGGCGCAGCTCGGTGTGCGGCGGGGTGACCGCGACCTCGTCGAGCACCGCGGCCGCGGCCGGGCTCAGCCGGGCGGCCCGGGCCAGCACCGCGTCCCGGACGGTCAGCGGCACGTCGCCGTCGTCGCGAGCCAGCACCTCGGTGACGAAGAACGGGTTGCCGCGGGTCGCCCGATGCAGCGCCCGCCCGTCCCGCCCGTGCGGCCGGGCCAGCTCCTCGACCGCCGCCGGGGACAGCGGTGGCACCCCCATCCGCCGGATCGCCGCGCCCTGCAGCTCGCCGAGGAGCCGGCGCAGCGGATGCCCGCGGCCCGCCTCGTCAGCGCGATAGGTGGCGACGACCAGCGCCGGGATGCCGTCGATGCGGCGCCCGAGCAGGCTGAGCACGTCCAGGGTGGCCTCGTCGGCCCAGTGCAGGTCCTCCAGGACCAGAATCAGTCCGGGCCGCTCCCGGGCGTCCCCGATGAGGCCGGTGGCCAGCTCGTACGGTTTCGCGCCGCGGTTGATCAGCTCCCGGACCGGGCCGCTGTCGGCTGCGTCGTGCGCGATCTCCAGGAACGGGCCGAGCGGACGCGGTGTCCACAACGGATCGCAGCCGCCCCAGAGCACCGGCCGGCCGGGCCGCGCCTCGTCCCGGAAGCGACGCACCAGCGCGGTCTTCCCACCGCCGGCCTCTCCGCCGAGCAGCACGAGCACACCGCCGCGGCCGCGGCGCACCGAGTCGTACGCCTGATGCAGCGCGCCGAGCTGCCCGGACCGTTCGAGCAGCCCGGACCCGCCAGTGAACTCCCCCATCGCCGCACCATGACATCGACCCCCACCCCGCTCCATCACCTATCCGACATCCGAGCCCACCGATCCGGTTCCGGTACCACGGCGCGGATCGGATCAGCCGCGGATGCCCCGCGGGCACCGGGGACGCGGTGGCCCGCCGGGTCAGGAGCCCGACCCGGCGGAGCCGGTCATCAGAGGTGAACCACCGAGCGGGCGCCCTCGCCGCGGGCCATCCGGTCGAAGGCGGCCGGGACGTCGGCCAGCCCGATCCGGTCGGTGATCAGGTGGTCGAGGGACAACCGGCCGTTCAGCACGTCGCGCGCCAGGGCGGGCACCGCGATGTCCGGGTCCGCCTGGCCGTACACGGAGGCCCGCAGGGTCCGCGCCGACGAGAAGATGTCCAGGGCGGCGAGCTGCACCATGTCGTCGGCCGCACCCATGCCGACCACGGTGACCTGGCCGCCGCGCCGGGTGGCCCGCCACGCCGCGCGGATCGTCGAGGCGCGGCCGACGCATTCGATGGCGTGGTCGGCACCGCGGCCCTCGGTGCGCACCCGGATGTCCTTGGACAGCGCGTCCGAGGAGACCACGAAGTCGGTGGCGCCGGCCGCTTCGGCCAGGCCCTTCTTCGCCTCGGTCACGTCGACCGCGATGACCTGCGCCGCGCCGGCCGCCCGGGCCGCGGCCACCACCGACAGGCCGACCCCGCCGAGGCCGATGACCAGCACCGATTCGCCGGGCTGCACGTTCGCGGTGTTGCGGACCGCGCCGGATCCGGTGAGCACCGAACACCCGAGGAGGGCGGCGACCTCGAAATCCAACTGCGGCGGTACGCGGATGACGGCGTTCTCCGGGGCGACCACCTGCTCGGCGAACGCACCCAGCCCCAGGCACACGTGCACGGGGGCGCCGTCGAGGGTGATCCCGTTCTCCAGGGCGGCGACCCCGGAGGAGGTGGCGCACAGCCACGGCTGCCCGTGCGCGCAGAACCAGCAGGTCCGGCACGGCGGCTGCCAGTTGAGCACCACGTGGTCGCCGACCGCGGCCCGGGTGACGTGCTCGCCGACCTCGACCACCTCGCCGGCCGCCTCGTGCCCGAGGACCAGCGGGTGCGGCGGCCGCAGCGTGCCGTTGATCATGGAGAGGTCGGAGTGGCAGACCCCGGCCGCCCGGACCCGGACCCGCACCTGGCCGGGCCCGATCTCGGGAAGCCGCAGCTCCGCGACGCTCGCCGGGGCGCCGGCCGCCGTCACGACCAGACCGGAGATGTGGTGGCTCACCGCTGGACCGCCTTCACCTGCTGGAACTCCTCCAGGCCGAACCGGCCCAGTTCCCGGCCGACACCGGACTGCTTGTAGCCGCCGAACGGGGCGAGCGGGTTGAACGAGCCGCCGTTGACGTCGACGGCGCCGGTGCGGATCCGCCGGGCCACCGCGAGCGCCCGCTCGTCGCTGCCCCAGACCCCCCCGGCCAGGCCGTACTTCGAGTTGTTGGCGATCGCCACGGCCTGGTCGTCGCTGTCGAACGGGATGATCGACAGCACCGGGCCGAAGATCTCCTCCTGGGCGAGCTCGCTGTCCGGGTCGACGTCGGCGAAGACGGTCGGCGCCACGAAGTGCCCGGTGCCGGGCACCGGCGCGGCCGGGCCGCCGGCCACCAGCCGGGCGTCGGCACGGTCGATGAATCCGCGTACGCGGTCCTTCTGCGCCGCCGAGACCAGCGGACCGAGCCGGGTGGCCGGGTCGAACGGGTCGCCGGTGACGTAACCGACCGCGGTCTTGGCGGCGAGCGCCACCGCTTCGTCGTAGTGCGCGCGGTGCACCAGCATCCGGGTCCACGCGGTGCACGTCTGCCCGGAGTTCAGCAACGCGTTGCCCACCCCGACCTTGACCGCCTTGACCAGGTCGGCGTCCTCCAGGATCACGTTGGCCGACTTGCCACCGAGCTCCAGCGAGACCTTCGCGATCCGGTCGGCCGCGGCGTGGCTGATCGCGCGGCCGGTCGCGGTGGAGCCGGTGAACGAGATCATGTCGACGTCCGGGTGCCCGGCGATCGCCGCGCCGACCACCGGGCCGGTGCCCGTGACCAGGTTGAGCACGCCGGCCGGCAGCCCGGCCTCGTGGGCGGCGTCGAACAGCAGGTACGCCACCAGCGGGGTGAGCTCGCTGGGTTTGAGCACCACGGTGCAGCCGGCCGCCAGGGCCGCACCGACCTTCGCGACGACCTGGTGCAGCGGGTAGTTCCACGGGGTGATCGCGCCGACCACGCCGGCCGCCTCGCGCAGGATCAGCGAGTTGCCGATCGTCTCCGGCTCGACCGGGCGGGACGCCGCGTCGGCGTACCCCCGCAGGACGGTGAGCGGCAGGCCGGCCTGGACCGCCTGCGCGATCTTGAGCGGGGTGCCGAGTTCGAGGCCGACGGTGCGGGCGATCTCGCCGGCCCGGGCGGCGAGGGCCCGGTGCAGCCGGTCGAGGGCGGCGCCGCGCTCGGTCATCGGCAGCCCGGCCCAGCCGTCGAAGGCCCGGCGGGCGGCGGCGACCGCGAGGTCCACGTCCGCGGCGGTGCCGGCCGGGACGTGCCCGATCACCTGCTCGGTGTACGGGTTCTCCACCTCGATCCGGTCGCCCGCCGCCGGCGGCACCCAGGCACCGCCGATGTAGAGCTGTTCCCGGAATTCCGACGTCATCGGCGTACTCCCTGGTCGTAGTGGTCGGACAGGCCGGCGATGAGCACGTCCAGCCCGAGTTCGAAAGCGCCCTCGTCGACCACCGCGCGGTGGGCCGCCAGCTCGTGGGCGCGGTGCAGGTGCGGATAGTGGTCGTAGAGCGCCGGGTCGACCGCGAAGCCCATCGCGAAGGAGCCGAGCGCCGACCCGGTGATCAGATATCGCATCAGCGCGCCGATGTGGGTGGCCCGTGAACGGGACCAGCCGGCGTCGAGCAGCGCGCCGTAGACCGCTTCGGCCATCGCCAGCCCGTGCGGGCGCCGGCCGGGCCCGGTGGCCAGCACCGGGACGATGTTGGGGTGGGCGGTCAGCACCGCGTGGTACGACTTCGCCCACAGCCGCAGCCCGTCGCGCCAGTCGCAACCGGCGAACACCCCGATGTCCACCTGGGCGACCACCGCCTCGGCGACCGCGTCGACGATCTCGGCCTTGGTGGCGAAGTGGTTGTAGAGCGACGGGCCCTGCACCCCGAGCTCGGTGGCCAGCCGCCGCATCGACAGTGCCTCCAGGCCCTCCGCGTCGATCAGCGCCGCCGCGGCCTCGACGATGCGCTCACGGGTCAGGAGCGCCTGCCGGGGCCGAGCCATATGGCAACTCCCTGGAAATCCGGAATCAACACTGGACGCGCAAAAACTTACGCCGCTAGTTTATGCGCAAGCTGCGACCTACATCACTCGGAGGCGATCTGCATGACGACTCTGTCCCTGGCCACCGTTCTGGCCGAGAGCGCCCGCCGGTACCCGGAGAAGGTCGCGATCGTCGACGCGGGCGCCCGGATCACCTACCGCGAGCTCTGGGACCAGACCCGGGCGTACGCGGCCGGCCTGCGCGAGCTGGGCGTCGGCGCCGGCTCCACGGTCGCCGTGATGATCCCGAACGTGGCCGACTTCCCCCGGGTCTACTACGCGGCGCTGGCCGTGGGCGCCCGGGTGGTGCCGGTCTCGCTGCTGCTGCAGCCGGCGGAGGTGGCCTACGTGCTGTCCGACAGCCAGGCCGACCTGCTCGTCACCCACTCGGCGTTCCTGCAGGTGGGCGCGGCCGCGGCGCAGCTGTCCGGGACCCGCCTGGCGAACGTCGGTCCGCTGCCGGCCGAGCTGCCGACGCTGCCCGAGCGGCTGGAGGAGGTGTCCGCCCGGGTCCCGGCGCTGCACACCTACGTGACCCGGCAGGCCGAGGACGTCGCGGTGATCCTGTACACCAGCGGCACCACCGGCAAGCCGAAGGGCGCCCTGCTCAGTCACCTCAACCTGGTGATGAACGCGACCGTCAACGTGTTCGACGTGCACCCGATCACCGGCGACGACGTGGTGCTCGGCTGCCTGCCACTGTTCCACACGTTCGGCCAGACGGTCGGGATGAACGCGACGTTCCGCCTCGGCGGCACCCTGGTGCTGCTCCCCCGGTTCACCGGCGAGGCGGCGATCGAGCTGATGCTGCGGGAGAACGTGGCGATCTTCCACGGCGTCCCGACCATGTACATCGGGCTGCTGGAGGCCGCCGCGAAGGCGGAGCGGCTGCCGAAACTCAAGCTCTGCGTCTCCGGCGGGGCGTCGCTGCCGGTGGCCGTGCTGGAGCGGTTCGCCGAGACGTTCGGGTCGCACATCTTCGAGGGCTACGGTCTCTCCGAGACCTCGCCCACGGCGACCACCAACCAGCCGGCGTACGGGGCGAAGGCCGGCACCGTGGGCCATCCCATCTGGGGCGTCGAGGTGGAGATCGCCCGCCCGGAGGTACCCGAGCGGATCGAGTTCCTGCCGACCGGTGAGCTGGGCGAGATCGTGATCCGCGGGCACAACGTCTTCGCCGGATACCTGAACCGCCCGGAGGCGACCGCCGAGGCGATCGTCGACGGCTGGTTCCGCACCGGTGACCTGGGCACCCGGGACGAGGACGGGTTCATCAGCATCGTCGACCGGACCAAGGATCTGATCATCCGCGGCGGCTTCAACGTCTACCCGCGCGAGGTGGAGGAGGTGCTGGCCCGGCACCCGGCGATCCAGCAGGTCGCGGTGATCGGGGTGGCCGACGACACGCACGGCGAGGAGATCTGCGCGGTGGTGGTGCGGGAAGACGGCGGCCTGACCGAGCAAGAGCTGATCGACTGGTCGCGGGAGCGCCTGGGCAAGCACAAGTACCCGAGGCAGGTCCGGTTCGCCGAGTCGCTCCCGCTCGGGCCCAGCATGAAGGTGCTCAAGCGGGAGCTGCGCAAGCAGTATTCGCATAAACAGCAGGGCAACGCCGTCTAGTCCATCAGAGCGGGAAGTTCTGCGACAATCGGCACGTCGGCGGGCAGCCACGGCACGCTGCCCAGTTCGTCCACGGTCAGCCAGCGCAGGTCGGCGTGCTCGAGTGCCTCGGGCACGCCGCCGTCGAGCACCTCGGCGGCGAACACCCGCAGCACGGCCCGGCCGTGGGCCAGCGGCACGTCGGGGCCGACCCGCGCGCCGACCTCGACGGTGATGCCGAGCTCCTCGCGGCACTCCCGGGCCAGCGCCGCCTCGTCGGTCTCGCCCCGTTCGACCTTGCCGCCGGGGAACTCCCATTTTCCGGCCGCCTCGGGCGGGCTGCGGCGCTGGCAGGCGAGCACCCGCCCGCCCACGATGATCACTGCCGCCACAATCACCCTGGGTGACGGCGGGGACTTGACGTACTGTTCCGACGGCATGAGATCCAAGATCGCACAAAACTCCGCCGATCAGGTTGCCCGAGCCGCCCCGATCGTCCCCCAAACGCGGATATGTGGGCGTGGACATCACTGTCTCAACGGACGAGACTGGGCCTACCGACCATGACGACACGGCGACAGTTCGGCCACAAGCCGGCAACAACGCTTTGGGGGGTGCGGCCATGCGGGCTAGGAAACGCCGGACCAGTACCGGCTCCGACTATCTGAGTGACGCCCTCGCGTTGCTCGGCGGGTGGACCCGGGACGGGGTGCAACTGCGCCGCGATCTCGCGTGCGACGACAGCGAGCACGCCGCGCTGACCGAGCGGATCAAGGTGGCGGCCGACACCCTCGCGATCCGCCCGAGGATCCGGCGGGTCGACGGGCACACCCAGATCTGCCTGGGTGACCGCGACGGCGAGGCACTCACCGACGGTGAGGTCACCCTGGCCGCCCGGATCGAGGATTTCTACCGCACCGTGGTCGGCCACGCGTAGCCCGGCCCGGCTACGCTGCGCCGCATGGCAGACGTGATCTACGACAACAAGAGCCAGCTCGAGCAGGTCCAGAGCGGACTGCTCGAGGGCGAGACCATCATCGCGGTCTACGACGCGATCGGCGTCGGCACCGGCTTCCTCGGCCTGACCACCCGCCGGATCATCCTGCAGGACAAGTCGTTCGTCGGTAAGAAGTTCGCGATCACCAGCATCCCGTACAGCAAGGTCAGCTCGGTGAGCGTGGTCAGCAACAAGAGCTGGGCCGGCCAGTTCTTCTCCAGCGGCGAGATCGCGATCACGGTGGGCCAGCACGTCTACGAGGTCGAGTTCCGCGGCTCGGACAAGGCCCACCACGCGCACAACCTGATCCTCAGCCTCGCCTCCTGACCCCTCACGACGGCCTGCCGACCGCCTGCGTCAGATCCCAGACGTACCGGCGGCCGGCCGGCCTCTCGTCGCGCCACACCACCTCCCAGCGGCCGGACGGGTCGCGCACCGGCTCGCTGAGCACGCCGTACCCCTGCCGCTCCTTGACGCTCGGCGGCTGATCGTTGTCCGGGAACGTGAACGTGATCGCGAAGCGGGTGAACGCGGACGGCGTGCCGCTCGCCGTCGGCAGCCGGTCCTCCCAGGTCAGCTGGTCCCAGCCGCGCTCGCGCAGCGGCCGCCAGAGCCCGCGCGGCCGGTACTCCACCTGCCACTCGGTCGGCGTGGTCATCGCCGGGTCGAAGATCATCCACACGCGCAGCGTCCGGGTCTGCTCCAGCGGCAGCGCGGTGATCGTCCCGAACGTCTCCCGGCTGGCCTTGAACGCGATGTCGTCGAGCCGGATCATCCGCTCCTCGTCGGTCGGCACGATCGGCCGCATGGTCCGGTGCGTGACCAGCGGCTCCGGGGTGGTCACCCGCTTCTCCACGATCCGGTCGCTGTCGTCGTCGGCGCCGACCGCCACCAGCACCTCCAAGGTCTCCAGGAACAGCGGCTTCTCCCGCTCACTGATCCGCTGGATGGCGTCGAGATAGTGCTGGTGACCGGCCCGCTGCAGGGTGAGTGCCTGCGTCGCGTCGAGCAGTTCGGCGCGCAGTTGGCGGATCTTGAGCACGAAGGCGATCTGCCAGAACCAGACCACGAAGTAGAGCAGGCAGGCGAGGAAGACGGCGGTGAGCGCCCACCGACCGGTCCGGCCGGAGATGCCGGCCAACTGGGCGACGCCGGAGGCCGCACCGAGGAGCGCGCACAGCAGGCCCCAGGTGCCCCCGAACACGGTTCGATACTTGGCCGGCATCGTCAGCATCATCCCGATGATGGACGATCAAGCCCGCCAGACAAATCCCGAAAAAGAGTGACGTTGCCCGATCTGGGGCGACTGTTCGACCGATGTTCGACAGCCGTACGGGGGAGCCGGCATGCCAGAACGGCCACCGGGCGAACGGTTACCCGCGAGTAACCATTGCTGGTCTCACCCGGCTCGCCGCATGCTTCTCCGGGAAAGTTCCACCAAAGCCTATCGATGCCCCTGACCCCCGGAGGCGATCACCGGTGCTGGCCCATCTGCAGAAACCGCTGACCCGGACACCGAGCGGCATGCTGCTCGGCGCCGACCTCGCTCCGGCGCCGGCGGGCGGCGGAGGGGAGGGGGGTCAGCCGCACCGGCTGGCCCTGCTGCTCGGGGCGAACGCGGTCTACGCGGTGGCCCTGCTGCTCTCGGCCGTGCTGGTCGGGCTGGCCACCGTCGCGCTGTCCTGACCCCCACCCCGGACGGGTCAGAAACTGCCGCCCTCGCCGCCACGCTTCGCGATCGGCCTCATCGGTCTCCCTCTGGTGTTGACTCCGCAGCAGACAACGGAATCGACCGTTGTCCGGTTGTGGTCCACCCGCAGTTTATGCCGATCGGTGACGATATTCCGGGAGAACGCGGGTGGGCAGTGGCGTCTCGGTCACGGTGCCCGCGGCGGTGCGCTGCACGGCGTACCCGCGTGGTCCTGCACGGTCCGCCACCACCTCCTGCAGTGACGTGCCCCGATACACCAAGCCGGCACCCTCGTCGGTGGCGAAGCCGTCCGGCAGGGTGCCGTCGGCGATCAGCTCGTGCATCTTCGGCCGGCGCTCCCCCTCGGCGTCGTAATGCACACCATTGCTGTACGGCAGCCAGCCCAGTCCGTCGGTGAACGCGCGCAGCCGCAATCCGAAACTGTCCGTGGTGCCGCCGGTGTGCCAGCAGATCGAGCCGGCCGACGAGCCACTGAGCACCACTCCGGCCTGCCACGCCTCGTACAGGATCTCGTCGAGCCCGTGCACCCGCCAGAGCGCGACCAGGTTCGCCACGCTGCCGCCGTCCACCCAGATCACGTCCTGCGCGAGCAGATGGGCACGGATGTCCTCGACATTCGGCATCGGGAACAACTGCAGGTGCGACATCGTGAACGCGGTGGAAGCGAAAGCCGAGTAGAACGCGCCGATCCGCGCTTCCGGGTCGCCCAGCGCCTGAGCCAGCACGCAGATCCGCGGATCGGCGCCCGCATTCGCCAGCTCGGCCGCGAAATGGTGGACCCGGCCGGGACGGATGTCGAAGCCGCCGAGCGGGCCGCGTTCGAACCCGGCGCTGGTGGCGAGAATGGTGGGGACGTCAGCGGTCACCGCAACATCATCGCGCACGCCTCGGTGGTCTCCAGGACGAGATCGGCGGCGATGTCGATGGCCAGTGTCAGATGCAGCGGATCGTTGTTGATCGCGGCGAAGGCGGCGTCCACCCGGTCGGCGAACTGCGCCGGCGCGCCGGGCAGCCGGCCGGCCGCCGCCACCGCGCCCTTCTCGTTGATCAGCCACTGGCCGGCCGCCCCGTGCAGCGCGTGCGCACACACCCCGACCAACCGGAACAGGCAGCCGGCCACGTAGCTGGTGTCCAGCCGACCGACCCCCTTGCGAGCCAGCCCGACCAGGAAGTCGGCCTCCCACAACCCGGCCACCAGGGCCTCGGCCAGCGGCCTCGGGAAAACCGACACGCGGCGTCGCAGCGCGGCCAGCTCCCCTGTCGGATCGGCGAGGATCCGGCCCAGGGCCAATTCGCCGGCGTACGCATGATCCGGCACCCCGAGTGGGTGGCCGCCCTGCGCGTGGAACTCGTAGCGCCCCTGCTCGGCCTCGGCCCAGCAGGCGTGCACCCGGTCCAGGTCCCGATAGATCCAGTCGACCGGATGATCGCCGATCCGCAGCCAGCCGCCGCCGTCCACCCACGGCCCCCACTCGCCGGGCGCGGTGACCCGGGCCCGGTCGCCGGCCACCTCGACCGCCAGCTCGCCGAGCCGGACGGTGTCGAACGGGGCCCGGTAGTACAGGCCGAGATCGGTGTCGGACTCCGGCGAGTGGGTCTGCCGGGCACGGCTGCCCCCGAGCACGACCCCGACCACGCCCGGAACGGTGGTCAGGCGCTGCGCCATCTCGGTCAGCTCGGCGTCGGTGAGTGCCATGCCGCCAACCCTATGACCTCTAGCAGGCCGTGGCGGGCTCCAGCCGCACGTCGAGCAATGCCGAGTCCTCCGCGACCGGCGGCACGTCCGGTTCCGGGGGCACCGGCGCCGCGCTCGGGCACGCGGACCGGCCCAGCGGCACGCACAGGTCGAACGCACCGGAGCAGTCCTGGGTGCCCAGGACCACCACCCGGGGCTGCGGCTGCCGGGTGACCGTGGTGTCCAGCAGCCGCCGCCCGGTCGGCCGCCCGTCGGTCAGCGTGACCAGGTAGCGGACCTTCTCCTCGCCGGGCGCGCCGGGCGACTGCAGCCGGTGGAAGCCCTGGGGCAGCGTGTCGTCGCGCACCACCCGGGTGCGGAACGGCACGGGCCGGATCTCGGTGTCGGTCCGGGTGGTCACCACCGGCTTCGCCCGGCCGGTCACGGTGGGCTTCGGAGCCACCCGCGGGGACCGGGTGCCGGTCCGGTCGGCCGGGTCCTCGGCGCGCGCCCGCTGCAGCTCGGCACCGGTCGCGACCGGGAGCTGGGTGGCGGTCGGGGCCACTCCCGGCGGCGCGGGCGGCGCCGGCAGGTGGGTGCGCCGCAGCGGCAGCGGCTCGGCGGCCGCCGCCTCCCGGCTGACGACCTCCGGGTCGTCCTGCAGGTGCGCGGCGCCCGGGTCGCCGGCCAGTGTCTGCTCGGCGCTCTCGGCGGACTGCCCGTCGTTGCCGTTCAGCACGGCGGCGCCGGCCAACCCACCACTGACCAGCGCGAGCAGCGCTGACGTGCCGGCGATCATGCGGACGCCGAAGGGCAGGCGGGCCCACCAAGACTTTCGTGGCATTTCGAGCAGATGCTGCCATGAGTCACTAGTTGTCTGGTTTTGCACCAAAGCATTGTGTCTTGTCCGGAAGCCGAGGCAAGCACATGACGGTCCCCCGAAAAGCTGACCCGCAGTGCCCGTCACGCTCCTGGCGCGTTCCCCCTACGGGCCGGTGTCTGCACACCGGTCGCAAGGTCAACGGGATGCGCCACCGCCGTACGATCACAGGCATGCCTGCGACCACCGGACATCTCGTACCGTTGAGCCCGGCGGAGGAAGCGGCGATGCGCGCGCTCGGCCGGTTCCTCCTCGTCGTGCCGCGGGCACTCGACGCCGACCTGATGCGCGAACAGCGCATGTCGGCCAGCGAATACTCGGTGCTGCGGCACCTGTCCGAAACCGACGACCAGCGGATGCGGATGAGCGAACTCGCCGCCGCCTGCGACATGTCGCTCAGCGGCATGACCCGGCTCGCCGCGAAACTCGAATCCCTCGGCTACGTCAAGCGGATCCGCTGCGAGGAGGACGCCCGCGGCGCCAACGCCGTCCTCACCCCGGCCGGCCTGGCCCGCCTGCGCGAGGCTTGGCCCACCCACCTGGCCAGCGTGCGCCGGCACATCTTCGATCACCTCGGCGACCTGGACCTGACGAAGCTGGCGGCCGCGTTCTCGGCGATGGCGACCGAGATCTGACCGGGCTCTCTCAGATCAGCCGTTCGAAGCATCGGCTGATCGTGGAACCCACATACCTGCCGTACAACGGGATCTCCCGGTAGCCCTCACGCTGGTAGAAGCGGATCGCGTCGGGCTGCTCCGTCCCGGTCTCCAGCCGCACCGTCGTCCAGCCGCGCCGGCGGGCGGCGTCCTCCAGCGCCCGCAGGATCGCGGTCGCGACACCGGAACCACGGCTGCCCGGCGCGACGTACATCCGCTTCACCTCGACGCTGTGCTCGTCGAGCCGGCGCAGCGCACCGCAACCGACCGCCGCGTCGCCGTCGACCGCGACCAGGAACACGTCGATCTCGTCAGCGGCCGGCGCGCCGCCCGGCTCGTGGTCGTCACTGCCGTACCGGGCGTCCAGCTCGGCGCGCTGCGCCAGCCGCAGCGCCGCCCCGGCCGGGTCGTCCCACGCGCGTTCCTCGATCGTCCAGCCCATGACCGCTCTCCCGCCCCGTTTCTCGCGGCCCGGTCAGCGCAACGCCGGGAAGATCGTGCCGGCCACCACCGCGCCCGCCAGCGCACCGACCATCACCTGGGCCGGCGTGTGCGCGGCCAGCCGCACCCGGGCCCACCCGCCGAGCAGCACCAGCGGCGCCCCGGCCAGCACCACCGGCCCGTACACCGCGGTCAGCGTAGCCAGCGCCCCGGCCGCCACCCCGGCATGGATCGACATCTTCCACCAGTGCGTCACCAGCGCGAACACGACCAGCCCGGCGGCGCCCGCCATCAGCAGCGCCAGCACCTCCCGCGGCGCCCCGAGCAGCACGAGAACGATCAACCCCACCCCGAGCGACACGATCCCGAACAGCAACGGCACCCGCCGATCCGCCCGGTCCGGGATGTGGTGGTCGGTCAGCCGTCCGGTCCGCACCCCGTGCAGCACATAGCCCAGCGGGATCACCGCCGCGAAGATCGCCCCCGGCAGTCCCCACCACCGCGACACCCCGGGCGTCTGCCCGGCATGCCACCCCACCACCATCAGCAGCGCCGCCACCAGCACCGCCGGCGCCAGCACCTCCGACACGATCCGAGCCACCCGCTCCCCGGCGTTGATCATCCCGCCATTCTGGCAGCCCCGCCCACCCCACCCGGCTCAGCGCCGCGCGGGCGCCGTGCGAACCATCCGCCACCACCTTCACCGAACGGGACACCGCTTAGACAAGCGCCTATGACCCATCGGGTGATCGGCGATCCACGAATGGCAGAGACCGGCCCGCCAGGCCCTACGGTTTCCGCATGCAGGGCGGAATCAGGCGACACGCACCCGCTGGGCGCACTTGCTACGGTGGCGACATGAGCACGGTGCCCGAGTGGATGCGTCCACCTCGCCCGGAGGGATGGCTCGCCGACGACCTCGACCACCTCCCCGAGGTGCCGCGACACACCGAGCTCATCGACGGGGCCCTCGTCTTCATGATGTCCCCTCAGCGGATCTGGCACGCTCGACTCATCACCGCACTGGTCAACGTTCTCTCGGACCAGACACCGGCCGGCATCGGGGCAGAGCGGGAAATCACGATCCGGCTCGACGAACTGAATCGCCCCGAGCCCGACATTCTCATCACCACCGGCCCCTATGACTGGAACAGCACCTTTTTGACGCCCGACCAGGTGCTTCTGGTGGGCGAGGTGGTCTCCCCCGAATCGGCATACCGAGATCGGACGGTCAAGCTCCGCAAATACGCGGAGGCCGGCATCGCGCACTACTGGCTCGTCGAGGAAGAAGACGGGTCACCGGTCGTCTACGCGTATGACCGCGACAATGCGACCGGCTTGTACGCCCTGACCGAGGTCCACCGCCACAAACTGCACACCATGGCGCCCTTCCCGATCACGTTGGACCTGGATCGCCTGGTCGCCGGCCGCTCGAGCTGACCAGAGCCACAAACACGAACGGCCGGACGCCCACAGCGCCGACCCCGACGAGTTCCTCGAGGGTCACCCGGGAGCGTCATCGGACGGCCAGGCTGGACGTAAGGCAACCGTGATCAGATCGCCTTCGCCGATCCCTGCCGCCGACCGGACAGCGTCCTTGAGCGGGACGAGGTAGCGGCCGTTCTTGGGAAAGAGCGCCGTCCGGAACGCCGTGTCCCCGATGACGACGTGCACCGGGATCTGACCCCAGTAGATCAGCGAGCGGGCCTCATCCTTGAGCTCGGCGCTGTCCGACTCGGGCATGGCCACGAAGAAGAACGGCGCCGGCCCGCGCCACTCGAAGATCTCGCCGTCGAAGACCCATTCCATCGGATCAGACGTTGAACCTGAACTCGACGACGTCGCCGTCCTTCATGATGTAGTCCTTGCCCTCCATGCGGACCTTGCCGGCGGCCTTGGCCGCGGACATCGAGCCGGCCGCCATCAGGTCGTCGTAGCTGACGATCTCGGCCTTGATGAAGCCGCGCTGGAAGTCGGAGTGGATGACGCCGGCGGCCTCCGGGGCGGTGGCGCCGACCGGGACCGTCCAGGCGCGCGCCTCCTTCGGGCCGGCGGTCAGGTAGGTCTGCAGGCCCAGGGTCTCGAAGCCGACCCGGATCAGCCGGTTCAGCCCGGGCTCGGACTGGCCGGTGGACTGCAGCAGCTCCAGGGCCTCCGCCTCGTCGAGCTCGATCAGCTCGGACTCGATCTTCGCGTCCATGAAGACCGCTTCGGCCGGGGCGACCAGGGCGCGCAGCTCGTCGAGGAAGCTCTCGTTGCCGAGCTCGGCTTCGTCGACGTTGAAGACGTACAGGAACGGCTTGGTGGTGAGCAGGTGCAGCTCGCCGAGCAGGTCGAGGTCGATGCCCGCCGCCGTGGCGCCCTGGTAGAGCGTGACGCCGTCGTTGAGCAGTTGGAACGCCGCCTCGGCGGCGGCCACCGCGGCGGCCTTCTCCTTCTTGAGCTTGGCCTCCTTCTGCAGGCGCGGCAGCGCCTTCTCGACCGTCTGCAGGTCGGCCAGGATCAGCTCGGTGTTGATCGTCTCGATGTCGTCGGCCGGTGACACCTTGCCGTCGACGTGCAGCACGTTCGGGTCGGAGAACGCGCGGACCACCTGGCAGATCGCCGACGCGTCGCGGATGTTCGCGAGGAACGCGTTGCCCCGGCCCTGCCCCTTCGACGCGCCCCGGACCAGGCCCGCGATGTCGACGAAGCTCACCGGCGCCGGCAGGATCTTCTCACTGCCGAACAGCTCGGCGAGCTTTCCCAGTCGCTCGTCGGGCAGCCCGACCACGCCGACGTTGGGCTCGATCGTCGCGAACGGGTAGTTCGCGGCGAGCACGTCGTTCTTGGTCAGGGCGTTGAACAGGGTGCTCTTGCCGACGTTGGGCAGGCCGACGATTCCGATGGTGAGGCTCACGGAACGCCAGTCTACGCAAGCCTCATCGGAAGAACTTCCGCAGTTCGGCAGCCACCAGCGCGGGCCGGCCGCTGTTGTCGGCGGCGAAATGCCCGACACCGGTCAAGGTCACCCGGCAGACCCGCGGCAGCACCGGCTCCAGACCGTTCAGGACGGATCGCAGGTACGCGGGTGAACGGTCGCCGCCGAGCAGCAACGTGTCCGCCGGGACAGCGGAATACGTGCTCAGCGGGCCGGCCGCGTCCTCGACCACGGCCGCGTCCAGCCGCATCGTCGGCACCAGCGCGGCGATGTCCGGATTCCGCACGGCCAACCCGGCGAGCGGCAGCATCGCGGCCCGGGGCACATACCGCGCGCCGCCGGTGCCCTTGACGACCGTGGTGAACGCGGCCGCGGTGCGTCCCCGGGCCAGCTCCGCCTCGTACCGGGAAAGCCAGGCGACCGGGTCGTGCCCGCCGTGCTTGAGCGGCGGCTCGTAGAGCGCCAGCCGCTCGATCGGCAGCTCGAGCGCCGCCCGAAGCGCCACCACCGCCCCGGAACTGAGCCCGAACACGTTGCGCGCGCCGGTCTCGCCGAGGACCGCACCCAGATCGTCGATCTCGGCGCGCAGCCCGTGCCCCGCCACGGCCGGTCCGCTGAGTGCCCGGCCGCGCCGATCCGGGACGTACACGGTGAAGTCGCCGGCCAGCGCGCCGGCCAGCTTCGTGAAGTTCGCCGAGGTCTGCAGTCCGCCGTGCAGCAGCACGACCTTGGGGCCACCGTCACCGAAGGTCCGCCACCGGATGTCCGTGCTCACCAAAGCCTCCATGTCGTCAACCGTAGTTGACAGCACGGCCGGCGTCAACCGCAGTTGACATCGGGAGGACCGGTGGTGCTCACCGCGTACACCCCATCGACGGCGGCAACCGGCAGCGGCCGGTGACCGGTCCGCGAACCGTGATGTCCGAAAGCCGCCAGCCGAAGCCCCGGCGGACAGAGCAGACTCGGGGCATGGAGCTGGACTTCGAGCGTTGCTACCGCGCCGTCGACAGCCGTGACCAGCGGTTCGACGGATGCTTCTACACCGCCGTGCGGACCACCGGGATCTATTGCCGGCCCTCCTGCCCGGCCGTCACACCTAAACGAGAAAACGTGACATTCTTCGTGAGTGCCGCGGCAGCGCAACGCGGCGGATTCCGGGCATGCCGCCGATGCCGGCCCGACGCGGCACCCGGATCGCCTGACTGGGACGTGCGCGCCGACACCGTCGGCCGCGCGATGCGCCTCATCGGCGACGGCGTCGTCGACCGGGAAGGCGTCGGCGGACTCGCCACCCGGCTCGGCTACACCGAGCGGCACCTCAACCGGATGCTCACCGCGGAACTCGGCGCCGGACCGCTCGCCCTCGCCCGCGCCCAACGGGCACAGACCGCGCGGATCCTGGTGGAAACGACCGACCTCGGACTCGCGGACATCGCCTTCGCGGCCGGATTCGGCAGCGTGCGGCAATTCAACGACACGATGCTCGAGGTGTACGCGCAATCGCCGAGCCGCATCCGCGAAAAGCGACCCGTGGCCCGCGGGGAAGCCGGCGTCATCAACCTGCGGCTGGCATATCGGGCGCCGCTGCACTCGGCGTCGCTGCTCGCCTTCCTCGGGGCACGAACACTGCCGGGAGTGGACGAGATCGTCGACGGAGGATACCGGCGGGGGCTGACCCTGCCGCACGGAACAGGAGACGTGGTGCTGCGGCCCGGAGACAGATGGGTCTTCGCGACACTGCGACTCGGCGATGTGCGGGATCTGGCGCCGGCGGTGGCGCGGTGCCGGCGGCTGTTCGATCTGGACGCGGATCCGGATGCGGTGGACGGGATGCTGGCAGCCGATCCGGGGCTGGAACAGGTGGTGCGGGAAGAGCCTGGGGTGCGGGTGCCTCGGGCGGTGGACGGGTTCGAGATGGCTGTTCGGGCGGTGGTGGGGCAGCAGGTGAGTGTGGCTGGGGCTCGGGGGATTCTGGGGAGGTTGGTGCGGGCGGCTGCCGGGGGTTCGGGGGGTTCGGGGAGTTCTGGGGGGCTCGGAGACTCCGGCCCTTCGGGCCCCGCCCCCGCCCCCGCCGCCACCACCGATCTGACCGGATTCCCCACCCCGGCCACCATCGCCGCACTCCCCGACGCGGCCTTCGGCATGCCCGCCGCCCGCCGGGCCACCCTCCGCGCCCTGGCCACCGCCGTAGCCTCCGGCCACCTGGACCTGAACCCCACCGCCGACCGCGACGAAACCACCGCCCGTCTGCTGGCTATCCCCGGCATCGGCCCGTGGACCGCCGGTTACATCGCCATGCGCGCTCTCGGCGACCCCGACGTCTTCCTCCCCACCGACCTGGCCGCCCGTCGCGGAGCCGCCGCTTTGCACCTCCCCGATTCCGCCGGGTCCCTGAGCGTGCACGCCGAGCGCTGGCGCCCCTGGCGCTCGTACGCCTTGATCCGTCTGTGGCGGGCCGCCTGAACGCTACGCCTCTCCGCGCCCCTCAACCCGGGTTGTCCACAGCCCTCCCCCGTTGTCCACAGGCCACCGCGCCGTCCCGCTTTTCCTGCCACGCTGTCCCTCTGATCCAAGGAGCTGATCACCATGTTGCGGTTTTCCACGATGGACACCCCGCCCGGCCCGTTCACCCTGGTCGTCGCGGATTCAGGTGCCGTCCGCGCCGCCGGTTTCACCGTCGATGTCCCGGCCCTGATCCGTCTGATCGATCCGGCCCTGGTGGAGCCCGCCGAGCCTGCCGACGATGTCGGCCCGGCGCAGGCCGCGGTCCGTGCCTATTTCGCCGGCGACCTTCCGGCTCTGGACACGGTCGCGGTCGAGCAGCGCACCGGCGGCGTGTTCCTGGCGCACGCCTGGCGGGTGATGCGCGACATCAAGCCGGGTGATCCGGTGACGTATGCGGACTATGCCGTGTTGGCGGGCCGTCCGGCGGCGATCCGCGCGGCGGCCGCCGCGTGTGCGCGGAATGCGGTCGCGTTGATCGTCCCGTGTCATCGGGTGTTGCGGACGGATGGTTCGTTGGGTGGTTACCGGTGGGGTCTGCCGGTGAAGTCGTGGCTTCTGGAGCACGAGTCGTCGGCGTGACTCCGGGGTGGCGCCGGGCCCGCACACTGACGGCGTGGGGCTGCCTCGGTGTGCGGTCTGTGGCCGGCTGATGACGCTGACCGGCTTCGTCACGCCCAACGGTGAGTTGATCTGTCATCGGCATGCTCATGAGCAGCCGTCGACGTGTTGTGGTCTGCCGGCTGATCCGACGCTGGCCGCGGAGCGTCCGTTGTGTCCGCGGTGCGCGGCGACGGCGGTGCGTACGCAGCAGGATGTGCGGCGGGTGTTGCCGCCGATCGCGGCGCGGTTGCGGGCGTTGTCGATCTGGACGACGAAGCCGGTGCGGGTGCGTCTGGTGCCGGTGGCCGAGTTGCAGGCGGATTGGCACGGGTCGGGTGCATTGCTCGGCGGGACGGTGTGTGTGGGTTCCGAGGTGGTCGATCTGATGGTCGTCCGGGATCTGCCGCTGGTGCGTTTCGGCGCGGTGGTCGCGCATGAGGTG